>NZ_LMUS01000006.1:1364437-1964437 GCF_009765835.1 Granulicella sp. L56
CATCTCTCCATTGACGAATTTGAACTGCGTGCCGTAGCGCTGTAACTTCCCTTCCGATACCAACTCCTTATCGACTACGAGAGCGAGGCTGGAAGCATCGATTCTGCTGGCGTCGGCGAGCTGTTCGAGCTGAGGCAGAAGCTTCGCCTGCCACGCGTGATCGGCGCTGTGCGTGAGGACGAGCATGGCTCCGTTGGAGGCTTCGATGCCGACGAGCGAGATGGTCGGCCAGCCCTTCTGATCGACGATCTGCTTGAGCTCGCTCGTAAGTTCGGCATCGGTCGCAGGCATCTTCGCGAGCATGTCGGGCGTCATGCCGGAGACTTGCTTGCCGCCAGCAAAACCACGTACTGCCTGATCTTTATCGCGCATGGTGAGCAACTGGTTGCGCAGTGCGGCGTCGGTGCCGGGACCGTTTTGCTGGATGAGCTGTTCGCGGCGAGCTTTGATGGCTGCCTGCCAGGAGGACTCCGATTCGGCGGTGGGAGACTTTGCGGCTTGCTGTGCTGGCAGTGAGGCAGGAAGTGCAACAAGAATGGCGGCGAGGAGCATAAGGAGAGACTTCGAGGGCATTGCCGTATTCTAAATCTGTCCTCTCTATGAGGACGGAGAGATGTTTGCTTATGTCGAATTACTTCGAGGTCTTCGTCCTTCCCGCCAAATTGCAGATTGATACAGCGGCGCTGGAGAAGCAGTTCTATACGCTCTCGCGCAAGCTGCACCCGGACCGCTTTGCTTCGAGGCCGGTGGTGGAGCAGGAGGCTGCGTTGGCTGAGTCCTCTCAGTTGAACGATGCTTACCGCACATTGAAAGATCCCGTGCTGCGTACGCAGTATCTGCTGAAGCTGCAGGGCGTGGAGCTGGAGGAGCAGTCCAAGGCGGCGACGGATGCGGCTCGGGCAACGGGTGGGCAGAAGAAACAGATTGTTCCGCCGGAGCTGCTGGAAGAGGTGTTTGAGCTGAACATGCAGCTTCAGGAGATGCGCGCGGCAAAGCAGATGGGCGAGGACGAGCCGGAGCTGCGTCGGGACCTGATGACGGCCAAGGACTCATTCGACGCGAAGATGGTGGAGACGCAGGCAGAGCTTGAGGGGCTGTGGGCGCGGTGGGATGAGGCTCTCGATGCCGACGATGAAGCCGGAAAGGCTGCTGCGCGGGATGCGATGGTGACTCTGCTGAACAAGCGGAGCTATCTAAGAAATCTTGTCCGCGATGTGAATGAGGCTTTGGAATAGCTGCTTAGATTGCACCGAGCCGTTCGATCTGCTGCAGGTGGTTGATGTCGTGGCCAGCCATGGTTTCGACCAGCGTCCAGAAGGTCATGGTGCCGCGTTCGGGGTGGGTCGTGGGGCGGTGACGGTCTTCTTCGGAGACGGTGGTGAGTAGCCGGAGGTTCCAGTTGCGGGCGGACTTGAAGAGGGCCAGCGCGGAGTCGAAATCGTAGGCGGCGTAGCGCGTGGCCCATGCCTCCTGATCGAAGGGGCGGATGAGCGCGTGTTTCTGGCTGAGGGTCTGGCGCAGGCGAAAGCTGAAGACGAGTTCGCAGTCGGCGAGGTGGGCGGCGATCTCGCGGATGCTCCATCTACCCGGAGCCGGAGCGCGGTCGATCTGCGCGCCGGAGAGTGGAGCGGTGAGCGCGGCGAGGTGATCGGCGGTGGACGTAAGGACGGGAATTGGTTCCTGACCGACCAGGAATTTCTCGTAGGGGTTGAGTTCCATGGAGAGACGGTATCACGGCTCGGCGATGGATTGAAGCGCTTTAAGCCTGGGGCTCGGGTTGCCAGGGATCATAGGTCCCGATGCTCCAGAGATGGCCTTCGAGATCGCGGCAGGTGAAGGCGCGGCCACCATAATCCATGTCCGCAATATCGACGACGATGGTTGCACCGGAAGCTTTTGCCGTCGCATAAAGAGCATCCGCGTCAGGGACGACAAGATAGGGGTGCTGTGTCTCGCGAAGACTAATCTCTTCGGGTTGAACGATATTTTTACCGTATTCGCTGCCGTTATCCACCGAGCCGAGCATGATCATTCCGCCGCCAAAGGTGAGTTGGGCATGGGCGACCGTATTGTTTTGCCCCAGGTACACAGCATTTTTCTGAAACCCGAAGGCGCTGCCCAGCCAGTCGATGGCGGCGACGGCATCGCGATAGCGGAGACAGGGGATGAGTGTGGAAGAGCCGCTCTTAACTTGATCGCTCATGCCTGAAAGGATGCCACTGCAATTGAAGAGGTTGTCATAGAAAATGCGGTAAAAGGATGTTCGCCGAGGTCGCATCTAAAACAACCGGGGCATACCGTCGCCGCTGTTTGTAGGACAATAGAGATAAGGCATTGAACGATAGAGGATTTGCAGGTTATGGCTGAGCAACGCGTTGTAGGGATTGATCTGGGGACGACGAATTCGCTGGTGGCGTTTATGGAGGGGGATACGCCGGTCGTCATTCCGGGCGAGGACGGCGAACGGCTGGTGCCGTCGGTCGTGGCATGGACCGACGAGGGGGTCGCTGTGGGGAATGCCGCACGCGGGACCCTGCTGTCGGATTCGGCAAGTGCTGTCTACTCGGCCAAGCGGCTGATGGGGCGCGACCTTGCCGATGTGCAGGAAGAGTTGAAGCTGTTCCCCTTCAAGCTGGCCGAAGGATTGCAACCCGGTGAGGTGCTGCGGCTGAATGTGGGCGGCCTGACGATGACGCCGCCGGAGATTTCGGCCTACGTCCTGATGCAGTTGAAGAAGAATGCAGAGCGGTTTTTTGGCGGCCCAGTGACGAAGGCAGTGATTACGGTTCCTGCCTACTTCAATGACGCCCAGCGGCAGGCTACGAAGGACGCAGGACGGATTGCCGGGCTGGAGGTTTTGCGGCTGGTGAATGAGCCGACGGCCGCGGCCCTGGCTTATGGCCTGAACAAGAATAAAGATGGCCTGATCGCTGTTTATGACTTTGGCGGCGGCACCTTCGATATCTCGATCCTGAAGCTGCATGAGGGGATCTTCGAGGTGATTGCTACGGGTGGAGATACTCACCTTGGCGGCGACGATATCGACAATCTGCTGATTGCGATTGCGCTGGACGATATTGCCGGTGATCTGGGCGAGGATGTGCGCGGCAATGGCGAGGCCGTGCAGGAGATTCGCAAGGCGGTGATTGAGGCAAAGATCCTGCTGTCGGTGACTGAGACCGCGATGCTGAATGTGTTGTTGCCCAGCGGGAAGCGATATTTGCGGGAGATTACGCGCGCGCAGTTTGAGGAGCTTTCAGCCAGTGTGATTGCGCGAACGGCTGGCCCATGCAAACAGGCTTTGAAGGACGCAGGTTTGTCGGTGGAACAGATCGACGAGGTCGTGCTGGTGGGCGGGTCGACGCGTATTCCTGCGGTGCGGCGGCTGGTGGATGAGCTGTTCGGGCTGGGGGCGCGTGGGAAAAAGCCGCATACGGAGTTGAATCCGGATGAGGTCGTGGCTCTGGGTGCGGCGGTGCAGGCGCAGATTCTGGCTGGTGGTTCGGCAGCCACAGAAGATCTGCTGCTGCTCGATGTGACTCCGCTTTCGCTGGGAATTGAGGCACTGGGTGGCGTGGTCGCGAAGATCATTCAACGCAACTCGACCATTCCAGCAAGCGCGACCGAACACTTTACGACAGGTGTCGATGGGCAGACGAATGTGGCGATCCATGTCGTGCAGGGAGAGCGAGAGCTGGCGAAGGATTGCCGGTCACTGGCCCGATTCGATCTGAAGGGGATTCCGCCGATGGTGGCGGGGCTGCCGCGCATCGAGGTGAAGTTTCTCATCGACGCGAATGGCATTCTGCATGTAAGCGCGCGCGAGCAGCGCAGCGGCAAAGAGGCCGAGGTTGAGGTGAAGCCGACCTATGGGCTTACCGATGAGCAGGTGGAATCGATGATTCTGGCTTCGTTCGACTTTGCCGAGCAGGATATTCAGGAACGACAGGTCATCGAGGCAAAGAACGAGGCCGAGACTATTCTGACGGCGGTAGAAAAGGGCAAAGTTCACGAGGCCTGGCAGCAGTTGACCTCCGACGAGATTGCGAAGATCGAACAGGGCGTCAATGAGCTGAAGGCCTCGATACAGGGTGGAGATTACAAGCTCATCCGGCGGTCGATTGAAGGGCTGGATAAGGCGACGCGACGGTTCGCGGAGCTGATGATGGACACTGCCGTCTCCGGCGCCATGAAGGGAAAGACGATGGGAGCGGCGGGCGAGAGCATGGGCGAGGGGCCGACGGCACCGCATCCCTTTGCCAAGGCGCAGGTGCTGGATTCGCGGTCTGAAGCCGAGGCTGAGACCAGAAAAATTGAAGATTCTATCAACGATGAGGCTACGGCCGGAGAGTCAACGGAAGATTGATTATGTCTAAAAACAATAAAAATGAAGTTGTCGATTTGTCGAAGCCTGCAGGCGAAGGAATGGTCCGGGTCACGTTTGAGCCCGAGGGACGGACGGTGGAGTTTCCGTTCGACTCGCTGCCGTATGAAGGACACGGGCAGCCGATGTCGTTTCTCGATGTCGCGGAGAATTATGACATCTTTCTCGATCACGCCTGCGGCGGAGTCTGTGCTTGTACGACCTGCCATCTTTGGGTGAAAGAAGGGATGCAGGGGGTAAGCGAGCCGGAAGATTTAGAGCTGGATCGTATGGAGACGGCTGCCGATATCCAGTTGAATTCTCGGCTTGGCTGCCAGGCAGTGATCGAGAAGCCGGGGACTTATGTGGTCGAGATTCCAAAGTGGAACCGGAATTATGTGCAGGAAGGCAAGCCCCGGCATGGGCCCGGAAGCGAGTAGCAAATTCTAAAGTTACAGTGCCAGAAGTACCACAACTACCACGGCTAGCCCGAGGAGCAGGCTGCGCCGGTCGGTAATGGCGTAGACGACAGGATCTTCGTCGAGTTCGCCGCGCGAGGCACGCAGCCAGAGAAGACTTATCCAGAGCAGGAGTACTGGCACCAGCAGCCAAAGCCGGTTGGTGTGGTGATACAGCTCTACCGCGTTGAGGTTAGAGATATAGAGGGTGAGAACAGCAACCGAGACGTAGCCGCTGGCCGAGCCGAAGCTGCGAAGCTGTTCAATATCAGAGACATGGTAGCCACGTCCCCCAGCGGTCACACCGCCGCGCTCGCGCAGATTTTCGAGCTCGGCATAGCGCTTGACGAAGGCCAGCGACAGGAAGAAGAAGATGCTGAAGCTGGCGAGCCAGGTCGAGACCGCTACTCCTGTGGCCGCTGAACCGGCCAGAATACGAATCGTGTAAAGCCCTGAAAGAACAATGACATCGACCATGACCGCCCGCTTGAGACGAAGCGAGTAGGCCAGCGTGGTCACCGCGTAGATTCCGAGCCATTCAAGGAAGTGGTATGGACGAATGAGCGCGAGCGAAGGCGTGATGAGATTCACCACGTAGGGCAAAAGGAGGGCGAGGCAGACGGACGCGGCTAGGAAGAGCGCGATGACGAAGACGCCGCTGATCGCCGACAGGTCTCCCGAGGCGAATGGACGGCGGCGTTTGCGGGGATGCTGGCGATCGGCCTCTAAATCCAATAGATCGTTGACAATGTAGGTAGCAGACGCGCAGAGGCCAAAGCTGAGAAAGGCGATAAAAGCGGCGGCGAAGAGAGCTTTGTCCCAGGCGTGGGCGAGCAGAAGCGGCAGAAAGATCAGGGTGTTCTTTGCCCATTGATGGATGCGGATGGCTTTAGGCCACGCACGGAGCGGAGTGACGCGCTCGTCGAAGGAGCGGACGGGAACAATTTTGTTGGCGCGGAGTGCCGAGCGCAGGCCTGCCGTGGGATTGGCGACCATTGGCTCTTTGCAATTCTGGAGAAGAGTGAGGTCGGGACGAGCGTTGCCGATGTAAGTGAAGTCGTCGCCAAAGCTCTTCCGGAACGCGGCTAGCTTGTTGGAGCCTGCGAGATTGGTCTCGCCGTCGGAGGCGAGCACACCTGTAAAGAGATTGAGGTGGTCGGCGATGCGGTGGGCCAGCGCAGAGTCGGCTGCGGTGGCGAGATAGATGGAGCGTCCGGCGGCCTTTTGCTGCTCCAGATATTGCAGAAGCTCACGATTGTAGGGCAGATGAGCGACATCCAGCTCTACATTGCTGGTGATATGGCGCTTCAAAGCGGCTTTGCCCTGTGCCAGCCAGCGCGGAAGCTGGAGAAGTGCGGCAGGATGTTGGCGCGCGAGGGCGAGGGTCGAGTCAACGAGGGTGTCCGATTTGACCAGGGTACCGTCAAGATCGACGCAGAGCGCGGGGAGCGACGCGGTGCCGGGAGCGGAGATAGACAAAGACATTCCTTCGATAGAGGAGTTTACGATGACCAGTCTTATTTATACGAGTTTAGATGCCAAAATTCGTTAAACTGCGGGCTTTAGCGCATGGGAGAGAAATATTGCGGCATTTCGCAAAAAAGGCTAAACACTGAACAGCCACGCCCTATGACCTTAGCGTGGCTGAAATTGGAGGAATAAAAGCTGAAAAGAAAGGCGCTAGGCTAACGCTGGTTCGTCAAGAAGAGATTGAACAGCGGGCTCGTTTACCGGAGGCGTAGGTGAGGCCGCGTCGGCGAGGTGAGGAAAGGGGAAGTAGGCGTTCCGGAAGTACTGCATGACCATGCGGTGGGTGTTGAAGAAGCTGCCGTTGATGGCGATGCAATGCTGCTGCATCCGCGACCAGGCGGCTGGGTTGGCGTACATGGGAGCGATGTGCTTTTCGAGCTTTTCGTAAAGACTTGTGGCTTCGCCTGCTTCGGTTTCGGCGTCTTCGATGGCCCAGCCAGTGACGTTCTCGGCACAGCCCTCGATCCACCAGCCGTCGAGAACGGAGAGTGAAGGCACACCGTTGAGAGCGGCCTTCATGCCGGAGGTTCCCGAGGCCTCGTAGGGGCGGCGGGGAGTATTGACCCAGACGTCTACACCCTGCGTGAGCAGCGCGCCCAGCTCCCAGTCGTAGTTTTCGAGATAGTGGATCTTGAGGGCGCTCGAGTTGAGATGGGCGGCGGCGGTATAGACGTCGCGAATGAGGCTCTTACCGGCGTTGTCGGCGGGATGGGCTTTGCCTGCGTAGAGAATCTGGAGGCCGCCGATCTTTTCGGCGATAGCGACGAGGCGGGCGGCGTCTTCGAGCAAAAGGCTTGCTCTCTTATAGGTTGCTACGCGGCGTGCGAATCCCAAAGTAAGTACGGAGGGATTAAAGTGATGGCCGGTACGCTTGGCCACAACGTCGAAGAGGCGCTGCTTGCCTTTGAAGTGACAGGCTGAGATACGTGCCGGATCGATGCCGTAGACGGAGCGGAAGTACTGGTTATCGGTGCGCCAGTTGGAGATCTCGGCGTCGAGCAGCTCCTGAAAGTGGGGGGAGACCCAGGTAGCAGCGTGTACCCCGTTGGTGATGGAGTGGACTTTATAGTCGGGGAACATGAGCTGCGAGACCTTGCCGTGCTGCATGGCGACCCCGTTGACGTAGCGGGAGAAGCGCAGGGCGATGTAGGTCATGTTCATGAGGCCGTTGTGCAGGCAGCCCGCGTGCTCGATGGCCGCGGCGCGGTCGTGGCCGAGCACCTGGTACATCTGGTCGAGGCCGAACTGATCGTGACCGGCGGGGACTGGCGTGTGCGTGGTGAAGACGCACTGGCGACGGACGGCTTCGAGGTCGATCTCCTGCGCTTCGCGGAGAGGATTACCGGCGAGATGTTCTTCGAGGAGGCCGATGCTGAGGAGGGCGGCATGGCCCTCGTTCATGTGATAAACGGTGGGTTTACAACCCAGCGCGCGGAGCAGGGCAACGCCGCCAAGGCCAAGAACGGTCTCCTGACAGAGGCGATAGTAGGTGTCGCCGCCGTAGAGATGGTCGGTGAGATGGCGGTCCCACTCGTCGTTGCCTTCAACGTCGGTGTCGAGTAGAAAGACGGGGATGATGTGGCCGGTAACGCCGACGACATCGAAGCGCCACGCGCGGACGAGGACCTGACGGCCCTGCATTGTCAGAGCGATGACCTGGTTGGCGCTGGGAAGTGTGGCCTCTGGCGACCACGGTACATCAGCTTCGGTCTGCTGGCCCTGAGGGTCGAGAATCTGGCGGAAGTAGCCGCGGCGGTGCGCCAGGGAGATGGCAACCATGGGGCGGCAGGTGTCTGCCGCGGAGCGAAGGGTATCGCCTGCCAACATGCCCAGACCACCGGAGTAGGTGGGAAGGGAGGGAGAAAGGGCAATCTCCATGGAGAAGTAGGCGATGCTGCGTGAGGAGAGGTCGGGAGAAGCGGTAGCGAGCGCGTTGGAAAGGCTCAAGTGGTATTTCCTTTTCTCATCCGAGCGGCGGCGGATGGGACCGGGTGCCAGGTTAACGCTTACTATCGGCGGAGTCGTTGAGAACACGACCTCCGGGGATGGAAGAATCGTAACCCCGAATAGCGGTTAGTTTACCAAAGAAGCAACGTGGAAAAGAGGATTCATCTTGGTACAGGGGTGGTATTGACTGTCGCTACAGCGGTTACCGATGCAACCAGGCGCTTCCAGATCTCGTCGATCCAGGCCAGGTGCTCGGGCTTCATCAGGACCGAGCGGAGACAGGTAACGTTCCCTGATTGTTCAGCTTGTGGCCAGGTCGCCGGAGGAAAGAAGCGGGTGGGGAGAGTGGCCAGTGCAAGGTGGAGATCTTGCCGGGCGGCCTCGTCGAAGATCTTCTGGGCGAGGGCGGAAGAAAGTTCAAGAGTGGGCGATTTTGCTGTCCAGAAGACGATATCGAGCGCTGGCGCAAAGGCGGGAGTGACAAAGTGAGGGCTCACGCCGAGAAAGCGGTGAAGCTCGAGGGCTGCCTGATGGCTTGCTTCGAGATTTTGCGCGAAGGTACCGCCGGGGATATAGGGGAGGAGTTGCTGGGTGGCCCAGAGGGCGACCGCCGAGGCTCCGGCGCGCGAACACTCTAACGAAATCTCGCCCAGGTGAAGGTCTTTGGAGGAGAAGTAGGTGTAGGGGGAGTCGTGCTTGTAGAAACGGCCTACGGTGGGGTCGCGGAAGAGAATGCAGCCGCAACCGTAGGGCTGGAGGCCGTGCTTGTGTGGGTCGATGACGATGGAATCGGCCTGCGCGATGGCGGCGTAGGCGGCTCGGGTTTCGGTGGAAAGATTCGCGGCGAGCGTGAAGTAGCCACCGTAGGCGGCGTCGAGGTGGATGCGGAAGTTGTGGCGCTCGCGGAGCTTCAGGATTTCGTCGAGAGGATCGATAGAGCCGATGGCAGTGGTGCCGAGGGTGACGACTACGGTGCCGATGGTTTGTGTTTCGAGGAGGGCCTCAAGGGCGTGGAGGTCGATGCAGCCAGTATTGTCGGATGGGATTTTTACGAAAGGAAGGCCGAGGACTGCCGAGATGCGACTGTGCGTGTAGTGGGCCTGATCGGAAGCGGCGATGGATTTGCCGGGGGCAAGCTGACCAGCGATCCAGAGGGCTTCGAGGTTGGCGAAGGTGCCTCCGCTGGTGAGGTGGCCGAGATGTTGCGGCCAGCCGAACATCTTTGCGATGGCGGCGACGGCTTCGATCTCCATCGCAGAGCTGGCGCGGCCACCGTCGAGGGCATGGTTGTTGGGATTGACCGCCATGGCCAGCGTATAGGCAGCGCGGGCGATGGGGTGGGGCGGCTTGAGCATCTGCCCGGCGTAGAGCGGGTGAGCGTAGGGATAGTTGTCGTGGAGCCTGGTCGCCACTTGGTTGAGGATGGCGGCGGCAGCTTCGTCGAGCGGCGGCGCGGGACTTGCCGGCAGGTGAGCGGACGAGTCATCGAGACGGCGTTGCGCTTCAGCGAGGTGCTGGAAGAAGTCGCCTAAGGGTTCGTCCGCCATTGGCTAAAACTCATGGGTGATGAAGCCGAACTTCATGACGTAGCCGAGGACCATGGCAAGGAGAAAGGCGATGGTGGTCCAAGTGATCTGGCAGCGGCGCTTCATCAGGGTTTCGCCCAGGACGATGACTATATAGAGGGCCAATGCGATCAGGAGGCCATCCAGAATAAAAGTGTGAGTATAGGTCGGAGTCGAGGCGACGACGCGCTGGATGTGGAAGGGCGGAAACAAGGAGCCAATGGCGTAGACAAGGAGGAACATGACGAACTGAAGAACAGTGGACAGTAGCTTTTTCATAGTCTCTCTCGTAGTGAGTTTAGCGCGGACGAGTTATGGCTTGGGCGATACAGTTGGGCCACCGAGGACGTGGATGGTGTGGAACCAGGTTTCAGCCAGCGCGGGCCAGTGGGTGATGGGAAGATTCGTCGGACGGAGGCCGTAGCCGTGGCCGCCCTGGGCGAAGATATGCAGTTCGGCTGGGACCTTTGCCTCCTTCAATGCCTGGAAGTAGATCAGCGAGTTTTCTTCGTGGACGGGATCGTCTTCGGCCTGGAGCAGGAAGGTGGGGGGAGTGTTCGAGGTGGGATCGATGCCGCGGGAGAGCTTGTTGAGGGCGGGCGCGTCGGAGAGGTAGCCGGGGTAGATGATGAGGGCGAAGTCGGGGCGGGCGCTGGGCTCGTTCGCAGGTTCGCCGGGACGCTTGTAGTCGGCATGGTTGCTGAGGACGGCGGCGAGATGCGCACCGGCGGAGAAGCCGAGGACGCCGATGCGGTTGGGGTCGATGTGCCACTCGGCGGCGTGGGCGCGGGTGATGCGCATGGCCTGCTGCGCGTCTTCGAGATCGGCCGTGTTCTCGGGATAATGGTTGGCGAAGGGGACGCGATACTTGACCAGAACGCAGGTTACGCCGATGGAGTTGAGCCAGGTGCAGACCTCGGTGCCTTCGAGGTCGTAGGCGAGGATGCGGTAGCCTCCGCCGGGAAAGACGAGGACTGCTGCACCGGTGTTCGCTGTGGCGGGCGGATAGACGGCGAGGCTCGGCTTGCTGATGTTGGTGAGATGCATCAGCTTCTTTCCGGCTACGAGCGCGTCGGTGGGCTTGGTGATATCGGTCTCGGGGCCGCTGATCTGCGTGGTTTCTGGCGCGCCGTTTGGCCAGAGGGGAAGGGTTACTTTTTGCGCGAAGGCGATGGGCGTGGCAGCGAGTAGAGCGAGGGTGAGGATGAGGGATGTGCGCACGGAAACATGGTACTGCCTTTGCGGGGCAGGCGACGACAAAACAGCCACGGGTGCTTCGACCTCGGCTGCGCCTTTGCTCAGGATGACAGGTTTGTGGAGGGAGAGAGGAGAGGCAGAAGCAGGTCCTCCGCTTCGCGAAGGATGACAAGGTTAATTAAATAGGTGGTAATAGGTGATACCAGGTGCGACGAGGGCGGTGTCGTACATAATGGATGGCGCGTTGCATTTGAGGAGAACGATGCTTTCAATGACTTGCTCATCTATAAACCATAGGAACCGGGCTGGCCGGTATCTCTTGCTCGCTGGAATTTTGGCTGGTGGCGCTTCCCTTTCGACTGCCTTTGCACAATTCAATCCGGGCAACCATGGCTTGCCTGCGATTTCGGTGGAGCAGACGGCACATGGCTTTGCGGCAAAGATTGGCGACGAGAGTCTGCACGTCACGGTGTGTGGCGATGACGTGATTCATGTGGTGGCTGGGCCGGGCGATCCGACAGCGAGTTCGCCGGTGCAGCCGTGGATGCTGGAGGAGAGCAAGTCGTGTCCGGGGGCAAGCTTTCATTTTGCGCAGGATGATAGAGAAGCGATCTTGACGACTGCCGCGCTGAAGGTGGAGTTTTCGCTGAAGAACGGCAACCTTGCCTATCGCGATCTACAAGGTAAATCGCTATTGCGGGAGAGCAGCAACGAACCGCGCACCTACGAAAAGGCCGAGGTGAACGGCGAGACGACTTACCACGTGACGGACCGTTTTTCTCCGGACAAGGTGGAAGGGTTGTATGGTCTGGGCCAGCACCAGAACGGAATGTTCAACTATCGCGGGGCAACGATTGAGCTGGGCCAGAACAATACCGATGTAGCGATTCCACTGCTGGTTTCGAGCAAGGGCTATGCCGTGATGTGGAATACGGCTTCGTTGACCTATGTGGACAACCGCTTCCCTACCGAGCTTTCGTTCAGGACGATGGCGGGTGACGCAGTGGATTACTACCTGATCTATGGGCCGGAGCTGGATGAGGTAATGCATCAGTACCGCAATTTGACGGGGCATACACCGCTGTTTCCGAAGTGGGCTTATGGATTTTTTCAGTCGAAGGACCGCTATGTTTCGCAGCAGGAGGTTCTGGATGTAGCGAAGCGATATCGCGCGGAGCATATTCCTATCGACGGGATTGTGCAGGACTGGTTCTGGTGGCAGAAGGAGGGCGATCCGGTCTTCAATAAGAATTTTCCCGATGTGCGCGGCGAGTTGAAGACGCTGCATGATGAACATGTTCATGCCATGCTTTCAGTGTGGGGATTGTTCGATCCGGATTCGGAGAACTTCAAGAAGATTTCAGCGAAGCACTTCGATATTTATAACGCGCATGTTTACGACGCGACCAATCCTGCGGCGCGGGACTTTTACTGGAACAACCTTGCGGGCAAGTTGTTCGACATGGGCTGGGATGCGTTCTGGCTGGACAGCGCGGAGCCGGAGGAGTCGTGGCCGCATGTGGGCGATGCGATTTTGCAGAACAAACATCTGTCGATTGGCAGCGGAGCGCGGTATACGAATATCTTTCCGCTGGTGCATACGGGGGGAGTTCAGGAGCACTGGAAGGAGACGAACGATCAGAAGCGCGTATTCCTGCTGACGCGCTCGGCGTTTCTGGGACAGCAGCGGAATGGCGCGACGACGTGGTCGGGCGATATCTACAGCACCTATATGAATCTGCAGCGGCAGGTGCCGGCTGGGCTGAACTTTGCGCTGTCGGGGAACCCTTATTGGACAACCGATATCGGCGGGTACTTTCAGCCGTTTGATAGGCCTGCGAATGATCCCGAGTATCAGAAACTTTATGCGCGATGGTTTGAGTTTGGCGCGTTCTGTCCGGTATTTCGCACGCATGGGCATCGCGACCATAACGAGATGTGGACGTATGACCAGGTCGAGCCGATTCTGCTGAAGTATGACAAGTTGCGGTATCGGCTGATGCCTTATATCTACTCGCTGGCGTGGCGGGTGACGAATGAGGATTACACCATTCAAAGACCGCTGGTGATGGATTGGCGCGGGGATGAGAAGACGTGGGACATCGGCGACCAGTTTATGTTTGGGCCCGCGCTGATGGTGAATCCTGTGATGAGAGAGGGAGCTACGCGGAGAGATGTGTATCTGCCTGCTTCGCCGGTCTGGTATGACTTCTGGACGGGCGATGCCGTTGCCGGACGAGGATGGATTGAGGCCGAGGCTCCGCTGGATCATATCCCGTTGTATGTGCGAGCGGGATCGATTGTGCCGATGGGACCGGAGATTGAGTATGCCGATGAAAATCCTGATGGGCCAATTGAGCTGCGCGTGTACACGGGCGCGGATGGGAGCTTCAACCTCTACAACGATGAGGGGAATAACTACGACTACAAGAAGGGGCTGCATAGCGTGGTTCCGATTCGTTGGGACGAGACGGCGAAGACGCTGACGATTGGAGCGCGCGAGGGAGAGTATCCGGGGATGCCGAAGGAGCGGACCTTTAATATTGTCTGGGTTGGGAGCGAGCAGGGCGCGGGAGAGGCACTCGTTTCGCGGCCGGATAAGACGGTTCGCTATTCGGGGGCTGAGGTTGTGGTGAAGAGATAGATGCTGTAATTAATTGTTACAAACAGAACTGGCTGCCTGATGAAAAGCAGATCCTCCGCCTGCGGCGAAGGATGACAAGGCTTGTGGTCGCCAGCTTCATGTGGGCTGACAAAACTTGGGATGCGAACTTCTCAGCTTTGTTCTAACGCAGCGTGGACTCGAAAACTTCGTAGCGGTGCTCGAGTTGCCATTGCTCGGTTGCCTTTTCGCTGACTTGGAGAAATGCTGCGCATTTGGTGGTTGGCTTGTCTGCTCCGAGAGGCTGCGCGGCGCAGGGTGCATTGACTCGGATGAAGTTGTCGGGCTGCTGCCAGAGGCTGGGACCGGGAAGAAAGCTGTGTTCGAGCGAGGTGCGGGCCATGGCCTTTAGATCGGCGTAGGTGAGATTGAAGTCGCGGGCCGCGCGAACGTACTCGTTGGTGAGGTCGATGCGGGAGACGCCTTCATCGTCGGTGGAGAGAGCGACAGGGACGTGCGCGGCGCGGTAGATCGGTAATGGATGGTGAGCGGGGTCGATGCCGAGGATGACATCGTTCGAGGTGAGGTTGATTTCGACCATGATGTGATGGGTCGCCATCTCTTTTAAAAGCGCCTGGGGATGTTCTTCGTACATGATGTCGACGCCGTGGCCGATGCGTTCGGCGTGACCAAGCTCGATGGCTTCGCGGATATGGAAGCGGAGGCCGGCGGGTGGGACGAGCCCGGGCGCGAGTTCTCCGGCGTGGAGGGTGATGTGGACCGTCGGATAAACGCTGTGGAGATAGTCGAGCATCCGCATCTGGCGATGGTATTCGGACATGGAGTAGAAGGCGTCTTCGGGCTGGACGAAGTTGATGCCGACGACGTCGGGATCTTGTGATGCGAGTTCGAAGCCAAGCAGTGTTTGTGCGAAGACCTGTTGCGGAGGGAAGGCGCGGAGGACTTGATAGAGGAAGCGGATTTTGACGGAGCAGGCGCGGGTGGCGTTGGGCTGACCGCAGTGCTCTATGCGATTACGAGATTCGAAAGCGTCACTGAGCTGTTTGCGATCAATCGCAACTTCGTCGCGGAGGCCGCCCGCGAGAAGAGCGGCGCGGAGATGAGCGAGGTCGGAGGGCGTGGTTCCGGTGGCATCACCGGTTCGGCTGTCGGCGGGATCGACAGGCGTCGTTGGCCAAGGGATCGTTGCGCTGAGCTTGGCTACATCGCCGAAGGCGGGCGTGCTCATAATTTCGAGGTACTGTTCGTTTTGGGTGGCAGCGCGGGTGGTCACTTCGTCGAGCCATTCGCCATAGTGCGAGTCGCTGATGTTGCCGAAGCGATCGAAGGTATTGAAGAACTGATCGTGGCCACTGCTGCCTGCGCTGGGGACGAAGCTGCGCATCGAGAAAGAGTCGATCAGCGCGTCATAGAGGTGTTGATTGGTAAAAACGTTATCAGCGCGGACGTCGCCCTTGGCACAGACGGGCTGTGGGGGCAGACTGCGGGTTGTGCCTATATTTTTTGTGAGGCTAAGAGGGGCGGGGTTTACGCAAAGGAGATCAGTAGCGGCATCTTTAAGAAAGGTCTCGGCGTAAACTGCACCGGACAGATGCATATGGAGATCAGCTCCCTTCGGCATTTGAACGAGGAAGGCCCGGAGTTGTAAGGAATTTTTCTTAGCGGCGTTGAAGGCTTGAATGGCTCTCTGCCCCTGCCGCGCCCGCGATAATTTTGGAGTCGTTGCCTGGGCTGTAACGGCAGCGAGAAGGCAGAGGACGATAACAAGGACGTACCGTTGTTGAAGACGACTCAGCATGGAAGGCTTTCCTTAAGATTGCAGGATGAGAAAGGATAGCGCGAGGAGGAAGTTGGCGGTATGGTCAAGGGTTGCTATACTGAAAATGCGTTTACGTCACTAGTTCCCTGCTGGCGACATGCTCCCCTGAGAAGGCTGGGGCAACAGACGTAGATTCTGCGCACGGGCGTTCTTGGCGATCCCCGATAGAGGCGTTAGATGCCAAGGCCAGATAGCTCAGTGGTAGAGCGCGGCCCTGAAAAGGCCGGCGTCGGCGGTTCGATCCCGTCTCTGGCCACCATTTAGAATCAATAACTTAGAAGCTCTAACGATCTCATCTCCATTGTTCCGAAGGTCAAGAATTTTCGGATAAAGTATTTATATTCAGCAATATATGGAATCAGAGGATTTTAGCCGTAAAAAGGCTGGCGTCGATCATTATCCAACCAGATCTATATCATTCTAAATAACTTACAGTAATGAAAAAGTTGGATGCAAACGCACGACCAATACACGACCATTGAAAAATCTGGAAAATTGATTATTGTGCCGTTAGTGTCCACGTGGTTGTGCTGCGATAAGGCGTGCCGGGATGCAGTTCGCTGCTCGGGAAGTCCTTATGGTTAGGTGAGTCGGGATAATGTTGGGCCTCGAGGGCCAGGCCACCAAACTTTCCGTAGGCCACTCCGCTCTTACCGATGAGGGTTGCGTCGAAATACTGACCACTATTGAACTGGATGCCGGGCTCCGTTGTTTGGATCAGGAGAATGCGCCCGCTGGCTAGATCAAACAACCGTGCGGCGGGTCGTAGCGTGCCTGCCGGGCCACGCAGAACCCAGTTGTGATCGAAGCCGCCGATGCGCTTGAGTTGCGCGTCGTTCTGCGGGGTATGTTCGCCGATCATACCCTCTCGGGTGAAGTCGTACGGGAAAGGAAGGAGTTTTCTGCCATTCTACGCAGCGGAAAGGGAGGGTCTCGAATCCGCATAGAATAGTACTTCTCCGCCTCTTAAGAGACCTGCTCTTGTCGTGATGAAAGCTGCACTGAGTGTTTCAACGACAATTTGACTATCCATTCTGGACTCCAAGCATAACGATATTTTTCGAACCCGCGCTCATCGCGACAACTCAATTAGAAAATTTGATAGTGCACTACCCATAGTAAAGAGCGAGAATCATTGGCTGGTGATCTCATTCAAGTAGCATTCTCAGCCTTTCCAGTCATAAACATTGTCTAATTTGAGTAGAGAAATATCCCTAGCTTGTGTCGCAAATAAATCAAAGATAACTCCGCGATTTACTCCTCTTCTTAGCCATACCCCCGGACAGTTCAAAGCGAACTGAGGGCCAATACGTGCCCCTTTCTCAGCGCTGCAGTAGTAATTTCCCAGTCGTCTCCCATTTATCCATGCAGCACCAATCGTCCATTGAGAGACATCAATATAAGTCTCTCCTCTCTGCTCGATTTCAAAAGTAAACTCAAAAAACATCCTCGGCTCCTTACCGGGTTTTGCGTTTGCATTCGTCGTCAGAGTTTTCAATGAAGATAGATATTCAGAATCCATCGGCAATGGGTATATATCCCACGTATCGAGACTCGTATTGTTCAGCGTGACAGAACCAATAATTCCTTTTCGATCATCTAACATGCTCTTCCATGAACTATGGCCGAACGTGTAGACGAATATATCCAACACGCACTCTCCACTTGGCAAAACCATGAGATCAAGGCTTCTGGCGACCGAGCTCTCTTTATTGAAAGCAGAATGATCGATACTCCCTCGGTACTGCCCGTTCACAAAGACCGTGGCAATATCGGCAACCCGGTCAATCACAAGAATGTTCTTAGCTGTTCCCGTCGATCTGACTGTGGTTCGGTAGAGAACGCCACAACCATGAAACCGTCCCACGTCTTTGTGTTCACACGGCAGCGGTATCGAATTTGTTACGACTGCCCTTGGAAGGTTTCCATCCCAAATAGATGCAAAGGGCCTAACCTTAACCTGAGATGCGGGAAGCTCTATTCTCAACGGCTGAACAGGGATTATGGGCAGTTCTTTCCCGTTCGCCCTGCCCACCACATCTCGGATCGCATAAAACGTATCTCTCACTCTTCCTTGCTCATTAATCGGAGCCAGATAGTCATACGATGCTCCGATAGGTTGAAACCTAAAATTCCCTGCATCAGTGCTGCCACCCGGCCCGAAGTTGCTCCCTCCATGCGCAACATACATAGAGAACGAGACTCCACGGCTAAGATACGCATCGATTACACCGGCAATCTGACCGGCGTTCTCCATTGCATCCTTCAACTTGCCCCCTGCCAACGCGTCCCACCCCGAATAGGTCTCAGAGCTGAACACAGGCACCGACGGATACTTTGCACGCAACGCCAACAGATCGCCTACCTCCAACGGGTCGAACCCGATCGGCTGTTCAGGGAGGCCACACGATGGATGATCCGCCAATTGAGACTCTCCATTGTTCGTCGAAAATACGCTTGTCAGGCCATGTTTCACCCACAACTGCCGCAGATCCTCAACATGACGCGGGTCAATACTGTAGTCTCCCCGATCTACGTTTATGCCTTGTCCATGAAAGGAGCCATACTCGTTTTCTACCTGAACCATCAAGATCGGACCGCCGTTGTGCACCAAGTGTGGCTTGATGATGGACGAAAGCTTAGAGATATAGCTTTCCACAGACGCCATGTATCGAACATCGCTGCTGTTCCTCAGCTTGATATCGTCGTATTGCAAGAGGTAGGCCGGAATACCACCCAGATCCCAGAAGGCATTCACATAAGGCCCGGGTCGCAGATAGATCCACATCCCATGCTTGTGGCAGAGTTGGATGAATCCCTCCAGGTTGCGGTTCTCTGTAACAAAGTCAAACTCGCCCTGCTTTGTCTCAAAATAGTTCCAGAACAAATAGGCTGAGACCGTATTGAAGCCCATTGCCTTCACCATCTGTATCCGATGCTCCCAATACTCAACCGGAATGCGTGCTGGATGCAGTTCCCCTGCTGTCATCACAAACGGCTTCTTATCGAGCATAAACTGCCCATCTTTAAATCCAAACGTATGGAGAGGGAGGCCCCTCGAAGGCTCCTGCTCCAGGTCTTCTTCTTGCACCATAGGCTTGTTTCGCAATGCGACGAGACCAAAACCCCTGCAAGCAGGAATAATCGGAGCCACCAGCCCATAAGCAATTACTTTTCTACGTGTGATCATCTGAAGCCTTCGCTTTCAATCAAAACGTTCGTTCGTAGTGCAATACAACCTGCTCAAGCGACAAACGGTATTCGCCGCGGCACGCGGCGAACTTTCCTGTCCGGGCTCTCGTCCTTGTTGATGTGCATCATCAGAAGAACCAGAGGTTGAGCGCAAGCACCGCGAGAAGGACGCCGCCAGCGAGAGCCTCGGGCTGACGATACCATCCCAGGCTACGAACCTGCAGCCGCGGAGTAAGGGAATACACCAGACCTGCCAGAGCTGGTTCGTCCCTGGGCGTCGTCAGCAGGCTGACAACAATCGTGACGACAACACATGTGATAAACGCAACGATTGCCGTCCAAAATGCCTGTGCAAGATCGCTTGCGTAGATAATGTGAATCCCGAAGAAGCCACCATGAATTCCTGGCAGGCTTCCTTGTGGCAGGCTGATGCCGTGGTGAACGCAGGCTGCGCCCATACCCGAAAGCAAACCAATGAAGGCGCCATGCCCGGTCGTTCGCTTCCAGAACATCCCCAGCGCAAAAGTTGCAAATAGCGGCGCGTTCACGAAAGCGAAGACAAGTTGCAGCAAATCCATGATGTTGTTGAACGATGCGGCAAGATAAGCGGCACCTATTGAGAGCGCGATACCTACGGCCGTGGTGACACGCCCAATCATCACATAGTGCGCATCGCTGGCCGTCGGCTTGAGGTAGGCCTGATATAGATCGTAGGTCCAAACGGTGTTGAATGCCGTGACGTTGCCCGCCATTCCGGACATAAACGATGCCAGAAGCGCTGTGAGTCCAAGCCCGAGCAGTCCTTCCGGATAGTAGTGGATCAGCATCATCGGAGTCGCGAGATCGTAGTCGAGGATCACATGTCCCTGCGCATCATGCTCCACGGTGCCGGCGGTCGACAGCTTCACCGGAAGGATGCCAGTCGAAGAGCCTGCAGCAGCCGAAATCTGACGGGCGGATCCATGCGAAAGTACCACTGGAGCAACCACAGCGATCATGCCTGGCAGAATGACCAGCAATGGAAAGAGCATCTTCGGGATTGAGGCGACCAGTGGTACTAGCCGCGCGCGCTCCTGCGACTTGGCCGACATGGCACGTTGCACGACGAGGAAGTCTGTACACCAGTACCCGAACGACAGCACGAAGCCGAGTCCCATACCGAGTCCGATCCACTCCACCCCGATCGGGTTCTGGTGCGCAGTACCGAGGTAACGCCATGCGTGCGCGTATGCTCCGGGAGCGTAGCCGTGAGCCGCCGAAACTACAGCCAGCCTTTGCTTCAGCCCTGCCCACCCGCCGACGGAACGTAGTCCCATCCAGGTGAGAGGCGCAAGACCGATCACAATGAGAAAGAACTGCAACACCTCGTTGTAGATCGCACTCGTCAATCCGCCAAGGGAGACATAGCTCAGAACGATTACAGCCGCAACCAGCACACTGATGTTGAAGTTCCAGCCGAGAAGCAGATAGAACAACTTGCCCATAGCGTACATGGAGACGCCCGACGAAAAAATGGTCATAATCGCGAAGGTGATTGCATTCAGGGCTCGAGTCTTCTCATCGAAACGCAGGCGAAGATATTCCGGCACAGAACGCGCGCGTGAGCCGTAGTAGAACGGCATCATGTAGAGTCCCGCGAAGACCATCGCAGGCACGGCGAGCCAGTAAAAATGACAGGTGGCGAGACCATACTTCGCACCCGAGGCGCCCATGCCGATCACCTCCTGAGCGCCGAGATTGGCGGAGATAAATGCGATGGCTGCGATCCAGGTTGGCATTGCGCGTCCAGCCATGAAGTAGTCATTGGACGTATGCACCCGGCGCTTGACGATAAAGCCTATCGCTACCGTAAGGGTGAAGTACACTGCCATGACCAGGCAGTCGATCCAACTTAGATGAATGAGGCGGCTCAAACCTGCTCCTTGCTTGCGCAGTTATTCAAAGTCTCCACCTGTTCCGGTGAGCTGAAACGCTGTTCCGCCGCAAGGTACGAGTTGGCCACCGTCTACTACAATCGAGGCTCCGGTGACATAGGAAGCCATGTCGCTGAGCAGAAACACGATCACGTTCGCGACTTCTTCTGCTGTGCCCATCCGCCCAAGCAATGCAAGTGAATGACATGCATCGAGGACTTTTTGCGGGTCGGGCTCGCGGCTTGCACCCCAACGAATCATCGGCGTGTCGATTGCTCCCGGAAGGACGCAGTTCGCACGCACCCCGGCCCGAGCGAAGTCCAGTGCGATCGAGCGCATCAACCCCACAATAGCGTGCTTGCCGGTAACATATGCGGCGGAATTACGATGGGCCACCAGCGATTGTGTTGAACCGGTGAGCACGATTGAAGAGCCGCCGCGCCGCTGCATATGCGGAAGCACCGAGCGGGTTATATAGAATGCGCTATCCAGGTCGATAGCTAGGGTTCGCTCCCATGCGTCTACGGATGTGGTCACAGCACTGCCGTAGCTCTGCACTCCCGCGCAGTGTGCGAGCAGGTCGATTCCTCCTAATTTTTGGGAGATCTCGCTTACAACTCTTTCGACCGCATCCGCAAAGGCTAGATCGACCTTATCAAAGAGTGCACACTCTGCCCGCATTGCGTTCAACTCTTCGGCGAGTTGCTCCCCCAATTCGACATTGCGATCCAGGATAGCCACCCGCGCTCCTCGGTTTGCCAAGGCAATTGCAGTAGCGCGCCCTATACCACTTGCTGCCCCGGTAACGATTGCAACCTTACCTTCAAACCGAAGATCGCGAGACACACAATCCATCACAACACGCCCGTTTCTGTAAATACATCGTGTGCTCGTGCTCCGTTTAACAGCATGGTACGTGCGGTCTTCTCCTTACGAGCCTGGTCGAGCGCTCGGCTCACAACCGTTTCCTCCATCTCGCGTGGCAGTACAACGACACCATCTACGTCGCCCATGAGAATATCTCCGGGCATAACTCGTACTCCCTCGATCTCGAGCGGTACTCGATAATCAATGACCTGCCCACGGCCTCGCTGGTCTTTTCCATAGCTTCCATAACAGAAAGTTGGAAAATCGATCGAGCGTATCCGATTAATGTCTCTTGCATAACCAGCGAGCACCGCACCCGCAGCACCTCTCCCTTTTGCCGCAATAGACATCAATTCCCCCCAGAGCGCGTATCGCGGAGCGCAGCCGGCAGCAATATAGACTTCGTGGCGCTGCAGTGAATCGAGTGCTTCCAGCATCTTGCCGAAAGGCGGGGTTGGCAAATGAAATACATCAGCCTCTAGCACTGTCATCGCCCGGCCCACCACCACCATATGGGGTAAGAGCGGGCGACAATGGGCCGGAAGCCATTGGTGATTCTTACCCTCAAGATCCAGCACATCACCGATGATGGAGCTAAATAGATGCTCTCTGATAAGGGCGAAAAGCTCTTCGTCATCCTTCCATTCCATGATCCTTCTCCTGTCTGGTTATGCCCAGTATCGTACCGAGTTTCTAAACGTAAAAGCCTGGACGCCGAACTGTAATTCCCGGATGGCGATCGAGCTCCTCCTCGACGAAGTCGAAGCCAAGACCGGGATCATCACTCAGTTCGTAAAAACCGTTTCGTACAGGCAATGGTTTATCCAAAATGGTGTCACGCCATGGCACGTCCGTAGCCATGAACTCCTGATAGAAAAAATTGGGGATTGATGCCATGACATGTGCTGCCGCGATGGTGGAGATCGGCCCATTGGGGTTGTGTGGAGCAATCGGCACATTGAATGCCTCTGCCATGGTGGCGATACGCTTCATTTCGCCAATCCCCCCGCAGCGGGTGATGTCCGGCATTAGAATATCCGCCGCTCCTGCTTCGAGGATCGGACGTGCCATGAAGCGGGAATGGAGACGCTCTCCGACACATACAGGCAATGTAATCTGTCGCTTGATGGCTGCGATTTCCTTCGGAAATTCCGGCCCTGCGGGTTCCTCATACCACATGCAGTTAATGCCGGCCGCAGCAATACGATGTGCCATTTCAACTGCCGTCGGCCCGTTCAGCATCGCATGAGTCTCCACGGCTATCGGAAAATCCGGCCCCACGGCACGCTGTACCGCCACTAGGCGCTCGATCGCAATCTTTTTGCCAGACTCTGTTAGCCCGAGATTATCTTGTAGGTCTTCTCCATACCAGTAGTTGATATGAGCAAAAGGGTCCATCTTGCAGGCACGAAAACCACGCTCTTTGATTCCAAGCGCCTGCTCCGCATAGTCCTCGGGTTTACCTGTTCCCTTTAAGAACCAGTAATTCGCATAGAGCTTAATCTGCTTGCGAAAGGCTCCGCCAAGCAATTGATAGACAGGAAGTTTCGCGCGCTTGCCAGCAATATCCCAAAGTGCAATATCGATGGCACTGATGCCACTTAGCACTGGGCCGCCCTGCCCAAGCCAGTTGAAATCGCGGTAGAGTTTGGTCCAGATATAGTCGATTCGCGAGGAGTCTTCTCCTATCAGCGTCTCCCCCATATGACGGCATGCCTCGAGGATCATCGGGCTGCCCGGCCAGTTGGTACCCTCACCAATTCCGGTGAGTCCGTCATCGGTCCAGATCTTGATGAAGACCCAGTTGTATTTAATCCCTTCCACCATCCAGGTCTTTATTGCCGTAATCTTCATACGCTATGTTCTCTCACTTGGGATACTCGTTAGGATCTGCTCAACAACATTCTGGATCACTCTAGCCGCGCTCATACTTCATGAATATTCGTAAGTCGAAGGCGAATTTCATGACTTGACTCAGCTGGCGGCTTAGCTACTCCGATGTAGTTTCCCCATTCTAGATCCGGATATTTCCAGTAATTGAAAGTGCTCAATAGTACTCGCCCATCGGCTAATGAAGAGGCGCGGACAGCCACATCACCAGATGCTTCAATGCGGGCTCGAATATCCCCTTGCGCCAAGATGCACGATGCGTACCAAACATTTTCTTTCAGGGAGCGAAAGTCGTTTGTTGAGTTCGGTGCAGGACCGTCTTTACCGAAGAGCAGAAAATCTCCTACATCCTGCGACCAGGGCCAGCTGGGTTCTGCTCGGTAGCTTTGCGCAGGATGAGATGCTCTTTTTAGGGCTGTCCCCTTAGGGCGTCCAATGTGGTCTTCCGGATAAGTTGACCAAAGAGACTCTCTATCCCACATCAATCTATCGACAGTAGCAGGAAGCAGAAACCCTAGCCCCAAATGCGTATACTCCGAAGATCCTTGAGGCTGATAACGGGTTGTAATCAGTCCTCCGCTGTCAATCTTTATTTCAAACTCTATTCCTACAGTACCCATCCAGCCTGCCACTTGGCTTTGCTTGCTCTCCCCAGAAATAAGTATCGTGGCAATATCTCCTTCAAGAGATGCACTAAATTTCTTCAAAAGCCATCCACCCATTTGACCAGCTCCCAGATCGAGGAAAGGACCTCCTTCCAGAACAACTTCGCCATTGCAGGTCGCACATGTAATAAGACCGGTTAGTCGGCTGATTGAAACCATGAAGTTCGGTCCCTGTATATGCAACTCGGCCGATGTATTGACTAACTTCAACGCACCAGACGCGGGATTAGGAAGGGTGTTAGTCCTTTCTCCGACACGAATACTGACCTGGTGCACGACGATATCGCTGCTATGCGTAAAGTTAATATCCAGGACTTCTCCACGGGACCATTTACGCGAAGGTATCCTCAAATACCCGCTTGAGTGCGGCACGATGTCAGTAGGCTTCAAACGGCCGTGTTCTTGACCGATCTTCCAATCGATGTTCACTTCAGCAATATTTGTATGATCAAAGGCGTTAAAGATTGGGATCTGTAGTTCGTCGTTGTCAGGAGGAACCGGAATAGGTTTGTCATCCATGCGAATTGGAGAATAAGCTTTTTTTGTCAGCCAGTACTCTGGCTTTGGACGTCGCCACCCATCGATTACTCCCCACGGGCCATAGCCAACCGGTCCCTTTGGCAGCAAAAATACATCGTCAATCGCAGCCCAGATTGAACCTCCTAGACATCCTTTTGACTCAACAAACTTGTCACCAAAACGCTTTATACTCTTTCCCCAAAAATTGCGTACGCCGGGATCACGCCGCAAAGTATCGACGTTATAGCAAGAGATATGGCCAAACTCATCTCCTAAAACAGGGAACGATTCACTGCCAAGATCTGAGTCAACGTCAGGGTAGTGTTTGCTATATATGTCAAATGAGTTGGCACCCCATGGAGCCGTATCCGGGTAGCTGAAAATAAGTGGCCGGTTTGGATCCCGTTTCCGCGCATACTGATACTCCAGAGCGAAGTTCTCTCCCCATTCGCTTTCATTTCCTAAAGACCAGAACACCACGGCCGCGTGACCGTGATCACGTTCAATCATCTCCCGAAACTGGCTCATAAACCTTGAAGAAAACTCTTGGTCTGAGGATGGCCCCTTACCTAGCTCTGACCAGCAGACGGCAGTTTCTTCTTCTACATAAATTCCATGTCGATCACACGCGTCTAAAAACTCTTCTGTTGGCGGATAATGAGAGGTGCGTACAAAGTTGATGTTTGCTTCACGAAATAGTTTGGCATCCATTTCATCGAACTCCACTGGCACGGCGCGGCCATGCAATGGATGAATACTGTGGTGGCACACACCCCGCAACTTAACAGGCTGTCCGTTGATCTGGAGTTCGTTACCAACTCTTGCTATTGTTCTAAATCCGATGTTTCGCTCGAAGGTCTGAGTTAGTTCACCATCAATGCTTAATTTGATCTCGAGCGTGTAGAGGTTTGGGTGCTCGGCATCCCATTTCTTCGGAGCGCGGACCGTTATCACTTTGCTTGCATTTTCACCGGGATGCACACTTAAACTTTCAAGTAATTCAAAATGCTGAGGCTTGGATTTGTCCCCCAACCTGAACCGAAATTCGGCCGACTTGTAGTTTTGAGCAGATAGAGCAGCACTAAAGGCTATTACTCCGTCCTCATACTTCGAGTCGAGCGTGGCAGCCACGGAGAGATACTCAAGATGAAGGGGCGGCAGCGCAATCAGACGTACTCTCCGTAAAATACCAGCGATCGAGTGCTTCGCATAATAGCTCGCTTGTGAAATGTCATCACTACGATCGGTCACACCAACGACTAGATCGATAGTTTCCGCATCCTGCCCGATTGCGTTTGTAATCTCACAGTCCCAAGATGTAAAGCCACCGAAATGCTCGCGCACAAACGCGCCATTCACCCATACTCTTGCATGTCCATACACTCCATCGAATCTCAGAAAGAGTCGCTGGCCTTTGAATTCGCTTGGAATCTTGACCGTCCGACGGCAGGGATATTCGATATTTTCTGAAACATCGAATCCCTGCATGGCAAACTCGCCGGGTACGTGCACCGTCGACCACGACGAAGAGTCAGCTCCGCGCTTCCAAAACTGGTCTGGTGGATCGAGAGTGAACAGCCAGGGTCCCGCAAGATCGAGTACTGAATGCTGGATCGTCTTATTCGACATCGGGATGGGAACAAGCGCTTCTGGTGTCTTGACCGCGTCTGTCAAAGAGCTATGAATATTTGTGATGACGCGATCGCCAACTGATGCGTTTGCTATGGCTGAGCCAGAAGCACCGAGTTTCGCTGCGAGTGCAGCTTCGCATGAAAGCGTAATGAAGTCTCTTCTATTCAAACTTGTGTCCTCCTATTTCTACGGTTACGATATGATTTCCGCGGCCGTCCAGGGTGTCGTTATGGGTCAATCCTTCAATGACCTACAGAGAAAAGGAACGATAGCAATACATCGCGGGTATCTTGTCGCAATTACATTACCACCGCGATTACCTGATTCCTTCACCCCTATTCCAAGCACATTTGGAGTTAGAAATAGAGTTTTACAGCTCCCTGCATTACTCGTGCCGCACTGGCCGTTGACGTAATCTGGCCTACGTTTGGACTGGAAGGATCATTATTAGGAGTTCCAAAACTCGCATGATTGAACGCGTTGAAAAGTTCCCATCGAAATTGCAGCCTGTAGCGTTCCTGAAGATACCAGTTTTTGGAGAATCCCAAGTCAGCGTTATTGAGCGGGGGTCCCTGAAAAAGGTTCCTCCCCGATGTTCCAAAGGTTCCAGGAGCATTGACGCGAAATGCATTGGCGTTGAAATAGTGGTTGAGCCAGTTCTGCTTCCCCCCGGATCGGACGCCGAACGGCAGTCCGGTAAGATCGGCCCTGTCCCCGTACTGCTGAGCGCCAGAGTTGTTACTACCGTCGCCCCCGGCAATGCTAAAGGGCGTTCCAGATTGCGCCGTGTAGATTCCGCTGACTTGCCAGCCGCCCAAAATGCTCCGAAGCAAAACGCCTCTCTTTTGCAGCTTTGGCGTCGTGTAGATCAAGCTCGTGACAGAGACCAAAGGTATATTGACGTCCGAGATACCACGATTGGAGCGAAGGTTGAATGGGTTTCCTACGCCACCCGTGAAGGCAAGTGTTCCACTGCTGGCAATATCTATCGCTTTCGACCAGGTGAAGTTAGAACGAAACTGGAAATTGTTCGACAGATTCTTTTCCACTGTCACTTGCAGCGAGTGATAAGAGGCAGTTCCGCCAACATTATTTTCCAAGATGCCTGCAAACGCAGGGTAGGTAGAACGTGCACCTCCAGCCGAATAAATTCCAGGGTTGCGATCTACAGGAGTTTGCTGGTGGAAGGACTCACTGCCCACATATGCCAATTGAAGAGCCAAATTGTGGGCGAAAGATTGCTGCATTGAAAGATTCCAGGATTGTGTTTCACCCAGCCGGAAGTTGGATGAGAACACAGTGGGAACATTCAAGCCCGCTGGGAATACAGTATCGGCAGGAGCGACGGAGTTAGGATCTGCGAATGGTGGAAATGGGTTCTTGCCCCCGGTAGGAGCATAATTCGCATATGGGTCATCAAAACTGATTGGATTGCCAGGAGTGGAATTGAAGCTATAAGTCGTGCTGAAGGGTGTCAAATCCGAGGTATGGTTGTAGCTCGAATACTGGATTGGGGTGGTGAAGATCCCAAAAGCCGCTCGGACTGACGTATGAGGCAAGCTGGCCGGCTGCCAGGCAAGGCCAATTCGTGGCACAAAGTAATCGTAAGCCGATGGCACCAGCGAATTGCTGATGCCGCGATCTCCAGGAAATACTAGTCCGAGAGGAGCGTTCGGGAATCGTTGGCTTTGCTGACCTGGACGGAAGGCCGCTCCGCGCCCATTTACTAGTGGTGGCGGCAGAAACGGTTCCCAACGCACCCCAGCGGTTACGGTCAAACTGCGTGAGATATGGTACTGGTCCTGGACAAAGAGGGCCAATTCCCACTGATTCATTTTTTGGGTTTCGCCGCCGCCCTGATAAAACGTTGCGACGCGGCCAAGTAGATAGTCGGCTAATCCATAGCCCGTTGCAGAGCCATTAAATCCTATAATCGCTTCCGTGGGATATGCAGAGTAGAGATTCCAGAACTGGTGGAACATATCCCCTCCGGCTGTCATAAAATGCTTTCCAGCTTGTTTGGACAAAGAGTCTGACGCAGTCCACGTGGTTCGCGCTTGAGTATTTTCATCCTGGTAGCCCGAACCGAAGCCGCCTGAGACGCTGAGACCTTCAATTGCGCAGCGGCCAGCCGGCTCGCTCACGTTAATGTAATGAGAGAGGCAGATAGGATTGCCTTGCGCATCCAACTGGCTGGTTCCATTAATCGTATTGAGGCTTGTGTAGGAAGCAACAAATACATTGCTAATTGCAGGCGTGGGCGTCCATATGTAATTGAAAGCGTGATTCTGGTACTTGTCGAGATTTCCGGCTTGAGAAGCGATGAAGTTACCGTTTGCACTTGAACCAGGCTGGTTATAGTAATCAAAGAAAGTTCTCAGCACAAAGTGATGCTTGTCGCTTAATGAATAATCCAGTCGAGCGGTGCCCTCGTCGAAATGTGTGGTGAGAGCCGCTCCAGTGTAGATGACCTGCCCGAGAGGTTCCTGTCCAACAGGTAATACGCTAAGGAATTTAACCGCACCTGGACTGAATGTCGTTGGGTCGATTTGGTTGTTTGGATATGGAAGTCCTGTCGCTGGATTGGTCAACTGAACTGGATTGCTGCCTTGCAAAAGAGCGCTAAAGTCACCATTAACCATGGCCGCAGTGGGGGTAAAGGCTACGTTTGAAGTAGCTGCCGAACTTGCCCGGGTTCCCTGATAGTTTGCAAAAAGGAAAAGTTTATTCTTAAGGATAGGACCACCAATCGATCCTCCAAATTGATTCCGCTTAAGAGGATCTACTTGATGAGAGAAGTACTGTGCCGCGTTCAAAGCGTTGTTACGCAAGAATTCAAATGCCTGGCCATGGATCGCATTTGTTCCCGACTTGGTCTGAATACTGACTACTGCCCCTGGAGAGAATCCATACTGAGCATCAAAATTGTTTGTAGTCACGTTGAATTCTTGAGTAGCGTCTGCATTCGGGAATGGCGCCGCAAGCAGGTCGTATCGATCCATATTAGGTGCGCCGTCAAGCAGGTAATAAGTACTGCCTTGCCTGCCTCCATTGGCAGAAGCTCCAGTCTCATTGGCGAAGGCATCTGTCGTTTGCAGAGTCCCAGCAGAAGTGTTGAGAACATTTGTTACACCTGGAGCAAGCAGGACCAGGGTGGAAGGATCTCGGCCATTCAGCGGCAATTCTTTGATTGAAGATTCAGTGACCTGCTGTGCGAGCTCAGCAGTAGTCACGTTAATGAGTTGCGCCTCCCCCGTTACCGTGACCGTCTGGCTCGTCGAACCAAGGTCAAGTTGAACGTTAAGTGTCGCTGATTGATTCACCGCTATGGTAATGCCAGTCAATTCTCGTGGGCTGTAGCCTGGTTTTTCGACTTTCACAGTGTATCGACCAGGTTGAAGAGCAGCTGCGTTATATCTGCCTTCGGCGTTGGTCTCCAAACGAGAATGTTTGCCGACATCCACATTTTCTACATTGACTTGAGCTCCGACGATCACGGCTCCACTTTGATCCGTCACGATACCGGTTAAATTTGAGGTTGTGCTCTGCGCAAAGGCTAGGCTGCAGATTACAAAACTCAATGCCCATATAGACAAATATTTCACGATAGATTTATGCATCTAGAGCCTCGTCGAAGAGAAATTCTGGTAAGACCAATATTACATATGTGGTCTTGCCTGTTTCAATGCCAGACTCTACTGAGGAGTGCGGTTGATTGTCAAGGTTAAAATTATGGATAAGGATCACATTCAAGAAAATAATTACACCGCCCCTATAAATCCGCTCATCGGCCTCAATTGACAGGGCTTTCGCACGGACACTCAGCCTTCGGCAGTGCCATAATTCGTAGATTATGGTATAGATTACCTAGATCGAAGTGCGGTAAGACCAATAATTACGAGAGACAATTTTTATGACGGCCGTAAAAGATAATCCAAATAAGACCATCCCTCTCCCCCCCGTGGAGCTGTTGCGGAAGCTTATTGAACACGACGGCTATAAGACCGGTGACCAACTGCCACCGGAACGAGAGTTGGCTCTAAGGCTGGGCATAGGGCGACCAGCCATTCGTGAGGCAATTAAAGCATTGAGCATTCTTGAGGTCATTGAAAGCAAACCTGGAGCTGGCACATTTATCAAGTCAAGTTCAAATATGGCGCTGAACTGGCCGGAGACAATGCGTACAGTTAAGCCCAAATTCGACATGCTGCAGCTACTCGAAGTTAGGAAAATGATCGAACCACAAGCTGCATTTCTATGCGCCACGCGTGCGACTTTCGTACAGCTTGGTGAACTCGAACAGCAAATTATCACGCAGGAGAGAAACCCAAACAATCGGGAACTCATGGCAAAGAGCGATTTTTTATTTCACGATGTGATTACGCGCTCTGCTGGTAACTCGATTCTTGATGACGTGGCCGGTTTCTTATCCCCTTTGCTGGTGCGCAGCCGGCAGATCACAGCTTCATCTGCCCCAGAACTGACGCGGATGGCTCGCGAACACCGCGCGATCTTTGAAGCGATACGACGCAGTCAACCCGACCTAGCGGCTCGAGCAATGACGGAACATCTCCAGAGCGTCGGGCTCGATTTACTAAGTGCGCCCGAAAAGATTTCATCTCATTAACAAAGGCCACCAAACGTCGTATGCTATGGCCAAGATCACTACAAAAGGAGTTCCAGGTCACCTCGTCTTTCGAGCGAACGCTATAAGCAATCGAAGAAGTGGACGAAGTCGTAATACATCCAGACTCATTCGCTTACTCGGTTACTGTGACAGCCGTATCATCACGACACCATGCGGTGGTACGTTCGAAGAGAAGTGACCGGTCGCGCGACCCAGTGACCTATGTGACCACAAGTCGCGCACGGCAAGCGATACCGAGGCGGGATAGCCTAGCTCAGGCCAGCGCGCCTCGATGTCAGCTGGCTTTTCGCTGCGGTTGAACAGCACTACCGCGCGGCCACCGTCGGCCAATGGTCGCATCCAGACTTCGAGATCTCCGTCGTCGCGTACACGGTGACCTGCTACCCCCATACGGTCCTGATCAACCGCGATCACCTCCTTGTTGAGCAAAATCGTCTTGGTCTTGTCGTCCATTGTGGCCATATCGTTGCCGGCCAGCAGCGGCGCGGCGATGATTGACCACAGGCTGAATTGCGAACGGTATTCGTCGTCGGTCATGCCGCCATTACCGATCTCCAGCATGTCCGGATCGTTCCAGTGGCCTGGTCCGGCATAGGCATATAGCGGCTCGGTTAGGTCGAGAATGTTGACTACGCCCAGGCTCGTGCCTTTGCGGCCGGCCCAGGTGTCGTAGATGTCCTCGGTGGTTCGCCACAGGTTGCCAATCTTCTCGCCCCATTCCCACGGCATCGACTTATCGGTCATGGTGGGTCGGTTGACGCCCCAGTCGCATATGGAGAACACAATGTCGCGACCTGTCGACCGCAACGCATCGGCCATGAGGGAGTAGGCCTCCTCGCTGTTGCGCGTTCCAGTAAAACACCAATCGTATTTGAGGTAGTCCACACCCCAGCTTGCGTAGGCCAGCGCATCCTGGTATTCGTGGCCCTGGCTGCCCGACCGCCGGCCACAGGTCATGGCGCCTGCATCGGAATAGATGCCGAATTTCAAGCCTCTCGAATGAATGTAATCGGAGAGGGCTTTGATCCCAGATGGAAACTTCTCCGGATCGGGAGTGATATTGCCATTCGCATCGCGCTTGCCCTGCCAACAGTCATCGATGACAACATACTGGTAACCAGCATCACGCATTCCGCTGGACACCATCGCGTCAGCTACGGCACGCACAGCCTTTTCGTCGATCTTGCAGCCGAACTTATTCCAGCTATTCCAACCCATCGGAGGCGTGAGCGCCAAGCCGTTGGCGGTACGAGACGGATCCTGCGACGGACGGAAGATGGAACGGTTCGGCCCGAACTCCATCTTGTAAACCTTCTGGCTACCGGGTTCGTTACCCGGAGGCGTCTGCGAGGCGGCCATCTGTGGGAACAACCATAGCAGCAGCGTGCAGCCCAAAAGCGTACCGATCGACAATCTGTGCGAGTGCTTGAGCAGTGTTTTATCGTGTGAATTCAATTGACGCCTCCTGATATCTCATGAACAGGTCAGCTGAAACAGCATAACTCATAAAGGATTTGGGTAAATACACACTGCATAGGCTTTGCACGCGCCATGACCAACCATGTGAACATGAATTCGGCGGTCATTTTGCAGGAGACACGGGGAACGAGACGCGCCCACCGTGCGCTAAAGCATCTGCAAAGAAAATGGGATGGTAGAGTGCTCGTGCGTTGTTCTTTCCATTGGTCAATGTTTGGCTTGACCCATTCGCTAATTTTGATCTTGAGGCGGCTCAGGAGTTGTCGAAGGTGTCGACGAGGCATCAGGCTTGGGCGCGGGGACAGGTTCGGATGAAGGTACAGTTGTCGTGTCCCGGGCCGCGGGTGCTTCAGGTGCTGGTACTACAGTCTGAGCAGTTGGTGGGGCCAGCGATGTTGGTTTCTGCACAGGCGTGGGCAGCGTTACAGTAGCGACCGCGCTAGGATCATCGCGCAGCTTGAGGTAAAGCGTTGCTCCGTCGGCGGGCGTTGGCACGGCGAAGTTATTTTCAGCGAAGCCTGTGGGTACATCGATCGGCTTGGCAAAATCTTTTGCCGCGTCAAAAGACTGCACGAGGAATAAGTTACTGCCGTCGATAGTGCAGGTAGGAGCGTCTACCGTGGTGCAGTGGATCGCTGTAACCTGCGGCGCGCGAACCAGAATGCCAAGTGGCGTCCAGTTTCCCGGCGTGCCGTCTGCCGCGACCGGACGCATCTGCAATTTGCCAAATGCCGATTGACCGAATGCTTTTAAGGGATCCAGTGTGGCAACGGCCGTGTGGTCGTCCTGGAGCATGAGGTTATTCGTTGCAAGCGAAAGAGTGGTGTGGACTGAGCCATCGGCGGTAGCTACTTCGATCGTCTGTGTGCGGGGAAAGGCGTCCTTCGTTTGCACCACGAAGGTGAGCTTACCCTCCAGCAGGATGTCGTCCTTGGCACCAAAGCTTACGGGCAACGTGCCATCCTTCTGAGCGGATGTGGCCTTGAATGAGAGCAACTTCAGCTCTGGGCGCGCAGCCTCGGCAGAGATCTTTACGGGCATTGTGCGGCCGTCTTTCAGCTTCACCGTCGCGTTGGAGCCATCCTTGGGCGAGACACCAGTGTCTGTCTGAAGGTGCATCGTCTTGTCGTCGTTACCTTCGGCGCTGGGAGTAAATGTCTGTTTATCGATTTCGACAGAGACCACATCCTTCAGGCTCTCACCAGTGAGTACGGCTGTCTTGTCGCCGCCATGGATCTTGATGGCATCGAGGTGGATGCCAGCGGTGTACGCCGTGAGCGGGACCTTATCTCTCTCCGAGTCGCCGTATTGTTGGATAGCAAGCGAATAACCGCCGGGTTGAACGGTTTTGAGCGAAGCGTCCAAAGCCAGTATGTCTTTCGCATCCTTGCCCGCGGCAGGCTTGAAAGAGATGTCTACATCTTTCGCTTTATCGCTTGTCAGAGTAATGTGCTCTACACAAGCGCTGCCGTCACCTTTAAGCGTGAGGTGGTTATCCTGCCCGGCGAGCAACTGGGAGCTGTTCACGATCTTCCAATCCTTGCCTTTTACCTGCTGGACCGTGATGGTGGGCCCTTCGAAGGAATCGAAGCCCCAGTAGCCACGAATGGTCGCCGTGATGGTCAAATCGGTCATCGCACCGATCTTAACTTCAGGCTTAGCGGGTAGCGCACTATCGCCTCGAGGCTTAGATTCTTGCAGCGGCTCGCTCTTCTCTTGCTTCGCCACGACGAGTCCACCTTCGAACGCGTCAGGCGTCAGCGGTAGATCCGTAGGCGCGCCGGTTCGGTTGAGATGCAAAAACAGGGCGTGCGCGAAGCTGCTCGAAAAAACAAGTGGCGCGCCTTCTAGAGGAATAGTCATCTTGGGCTGCAGCAAACACGCGACCTGGTTGGAATCGTGAGGATGAAGCGGCGGCGGCTTGGCCTTTTGAATGGCGGGCAGACCGATGACGATGACCGATTCCGGTTTGTGAAAGGAGGGGGGCGCGTTGAGCCTCAGGCTGAGCGAGGCGCCCTGAGGGAAGCTGAGTCCGGGAATGTACTGGTATTGGGCCGTGCGTAGCATGCCGACGAGATGAACAAGATCAACAACTGCGCCGACATACGCCGAGTAGAGGCCCGCCCCGACAGGCTGTGTATAAGAAGCCGCATTGATGAAGTCAGAGGAGGGTCCGGAAGATATCGCTTCGGCGATGCTTTGCCCATGTCCGTCATCGAGGAGAACGGGGGCGCTGGATTGGGTCAGGCAGATAATCTGTTGATCGACGGGCTGCTTGAAGCAATCGGCGTTCGGCTTGAGGGCGAGTGTGGCAGCTAGCTTCGCGGAGTGTTCCTGAATGGCCTTCGAGTCGTCTTGTGGGACCATCTTCATGGCTGCGAGGTAGCGCTCAATGCGCTGCTGCTCGAAAGATGCTTCATTAAGATCAGTATCGGCGCGAATAAACAGACCCGGCTTACCTTTCACGGCAGAGCGAAGCGTCTTGAAATCTCCGCCGGTCTCAGGCGCGACAAAAAGCAAAGCCTCTTCAGCGTCGTTCGGAACGGTGACGGTTGTCCCCTCAACAGTTTTTTTCTTGTCCCAGGTATCAATCTCGGTGAACCAATTGTCAGGAGGCTCATTTGTCGTGCCGCGAAGAAAGGCAACGATCAGTATCAGATGGTTCGACTGGGTAGACGGAAGATCAGCCTTGATCCATATCTTATCGCCTGGCTGAAGGTTCGGGACCTGGGCGATGGGAAGCGTCGAACTTCCTCGCGTCACGTGGATGTCAATCGTAGGACCGGCTAGGTCGAATCGTGCTTTGTCGTCAGCTTGAAGAACTGCCGTCAAAGACACGGCGAATAGACAGACGACAACTTTCAGAATTTTCATCTGTGGTTTTGGATGCAAAAGGGGCAAGATCGGGTTGTGGAGCCAATAACCAAAGACGAATACAAGCATTCGCCGATTAACTTCAGAACAGTCAGCACTTTGGATGCCGTTCCCGTTCAGGGCGCGATTTCAGCAGCCCCTCGCAGTTTCGTTATCACTAGTCCAAAGCCCTGTCTCCTTTGCTTTGAACTGTCTGCCTCAAAGAAGCTAAGCGACGATTACGTCATTGAATAGATTTAATCAGTTAACCTTTGGCGGACTTGGCCGTTGTATCTGATGAGAACGCTGATCAGCGCCTCAATTGCCGGATAGACGGGGTCACCATAAACCCAGATCTAATCATCGCTCCTACAGTCTTCGCGACATTGGCCAGGGCCATCTGGATCATTTCCATTTCCATCCGACACTATTAGTGTGGTCAGAGCTTAGGGGATTTATATGCCAAAACTTTTGATATTTATCCTGCTCTTGTTCTCCGCCCCGATATACGGAGCCAGTCTTCAGGGATTGTGGTCTGGGGGATTCAAAGTAGCAGATGTAACTGGTGGTATCGAGATACAGCTTAATAGCGCAGATTCTCACTGGAGCGGCGAAGTTCGGGCACAACCGAATGGAAGACTCACGAAGCTCCCCATTGACACCCTCAAAGTGCGTGGCCACAGCGTCTCCTTTGAGGTGCCCATCCTTGACGGCAGCCATTTGAACTTTCGCGGACATGTGCAGGATGGCCGCCTCATCGGAAGCGTCGAGTTGCTCGATGGATCGTCGGTTGTCTCAGGCGCGTGGTCCACGGTTCAATTACCTCAAATTGCACAAACCGGAATCTTGCCTGCTCCAGACGGTTCCTATGCGACTGGACGAATGAGTTTCGATTGGATTGACCCGGATCGCATAGTTATAGAGGCGCCCCTTCAGAAAGTAAAAAGGGAGTTACCGATCCATGTCTGGTATCCGTCCGAGAAATCAAGAGAATGCTCTTCCGCGCCTTACCTGCCCGACTTGGCGCTGATGACGATGCCTGTCTGGCCTCAAGCATCTTCGACTATTCCGAGGGTGAAAACCCAAACCTGTCTCGGTTCTCCTCTAAGCAAGCGAGAGAGGCGTTATCCTGTGCTGATCTTCTGACGAGGAGATGAAGTTAAGACCCTAGGGTATTCAACATTGCAGGAGGATCTTGCTTCCCATGGCTATGTTGGAATTGCGATCGAGTACCCATACAACGCTCCTATCGTCGTGTTTCCGGATGGAAGGATAATTCGTCCCCTTCCGCTTCCGCCTGCGCCCTCCACTGCGAGTCGTGAAGAAGAACGACAGCGTCAATACCAACAGACACTCGCGGATCTCGATTACTGGGCGCACGACATCGCCTTTGTCGCCTCCCAAATCAATAAGTGGATGGAGACCCAAAGTGGCCTTTTCATGGACGCTTGGATGCTGCGAGGATCGGAGCCTTCGGGCACTCACGTGGTGGGTTAGCTTCATTTCGCGCCTGCCAAATCGATCCGATGATCCATGCCTGCGTGAACATCGATGGAAAGTATCGAGTGAGGCCATATCCGATCTCATTGCCGGGCGAATCTCCAAAGCAACCGTTCATGTGGATACGGTCTCCTCAGGAGATGTTCACCGATCAGGAACTCGCCGCCTGGACTTCACCGTGATCGATCCTTACACAATGCAGAAAATCGGCTTCGAGTTATCCCCATGGTCGTCTCATGGAGAACTGACGGGTATCAAGGGCAAAACGCAAGCGCAGGTGAATGCCGAGGCTAGGGCTAACTTTGAGAAGGAAATGAAGAAACATAAAGATTACTTCAGGAAACACGGCGTCTATGCCCTGATCTATACCGATAATGATCTTGCAGATCCAGACGTGCTTTTTGAAGAACTCCGGCAGTATCTCGTGCCAACGAAAATTTCTCATCAGCTAGAAATTCACGCCCTAGATGAATTGCATCGATTCAAGCCGTAAATGCTCCCATACTTGCTGTTTTTTAGCAGAAGATCAGTTGACCTTCCGCTCTCACCGTCATGAGTATCCGAACAACGTAGCCGGGATGGTATTCGTGGATGCCTCCACTCCTCTACAGGACCACAACCGCGCTTTCAAGTCAGGATCAAAAGGACCGCCGTCATGGTTGCTCAGGGCAGCGATGATCGCAGGCATACCCCGTGTTCTCGGTATGTGTTCCCCATCGGTAAAAGGCCCCAACGCTGACTTCAGGAAGTTGCGGGCAGAAGATATCTGCCGGTTGCATTACAGCGCCATGTCTGGAGAGTTGGACAGTTTTGACGCATCCGGCGAGGAGACAATTCACTCCGGTCCTTACGGCTCGATGCCGATTCTCGTCATCTCGCATGATCCCGCGAAGGTCCTCGCGAAGCCACATACGACAACACAGGATGTCGATAAGGAATAGGCATGGACGCAGATGCAGGAAGACCTTAAAAACTTTCGACCAGAAGCCGCAGAATTATCGCGAAAAACAGCACGCATAACGTGCCGATTGATCGAGCGGACCTGATCGAGAAGGAAGTGTCGCTGTTCGTGTACGAGATTCGCGGCACCGCTCCTCAGCCCACAAGTTACGGGGATACAACCACAGAGTAACGAGTACCGCTCCGTTCCAAGGGTGGGGAACCCCTCCTCTTGCACTTGCCGCCCCTGCTGGCGTGGGCCAGGGCTGTCACTTTCAGAATTATCTGGCGCCACCTACTGATCAAAGCTACAGGGCAAGCCTGACACCGCACCTCCGATCCTAGGGGATGTGCCAAATAATTCGCACAGAAGTTCGCCACAATAATTTGAAAGGCAACACACGTCCTGAAAACGGTGGTTTTATCTATAACAACGGCGTGAATAGCAATGCTAAGCCATTTGTACTCAACGCGAGCAAATTGTTATCGTCCATAAAATTCCCTTTCTTGCAGTGACGCCAATGATGTCAAAAGGCCTGCGACAGATAATTTCTCAAGCTACACCCCAGGCACCCCATGCAACATCATTCCACCAAGCGGTCGCGCTCATGCTGGGAGCTATGCCTGAGTTCGGGCCTCCACCAAAGACAGGGGCAGGATGCTGAGTGCGAAACCACGTAGTTGACATATAGACGACTCTGAGAATCCGTAAGAAGGTTAGTGCATTGGCATACTACGCGGAACCGGCACGTCGTTAATCACTACGGTGGATGGGTCCGAGAACGCACCGTGTCCGTTGGCATTAAACGCTATAACCTTGTATTCGGTGGATCCCTTGATATCAGCCGCTTCAATGAAGCCGTTTCGCGTCAGTCCAGAGGCAATGATATGCCACGTACCACCCTGCGTGCTTTCCAGAGCATAATATTCCGCCCCTGGAACAGGTACCCATGTGATAGCAACAGCTCTTTGATCAATGCTCGCATGAAGAGCTGTAGGAGCCGGTGGAGGAGCTCCATTCGGCAATAGTCCATAGACGCAGAATTGGCCGGTACCTGTGTTCTCTGTGCCAAAGCTGGCAAGATAGACCCTCCCGTTCGCTATGGTCGGCGGCGCCATCTTAGAGTATTCAGCACAATCATCTCTCTCTGGAACCTCGCGTGAGTTCCAAAGTTCGCGATTTACATCATCCGCATCGAAGGCATGCAATATGACAGGGCGGGACTCGTGCCACGAGTCTCCACTCAGATGAATCGCGGCCCAAAGAATTCCGCCTTTTCCGCCGTTCGCCGAAAGCGACAACATTCCGCCCGGGTGCCCGTGATTCATCTCGGGACGGGTCATGAACGGCGTCTCTTCCAGCTTGTCCCCTTCAAATTTGTAGACACGCTCTCGATCCTTCTGTCCCCAGACATAGAGCAGTTTGCCGTTCTTGTCGGAGTGCCAGTAGACCAGGCTGTGAATGTGGGAGCTTGTTGCCTGGAAGTGCTGAATTGCATGCTCATCGCCAAGCTGACCCATCTTTTCGGTATCGAGCACGTAGAGCACACCCTGCTTTCCGCCACCAACCATTAGATGAGTGCCCGGAATAAGCGTCACCCCCGACGAGTCAACATCGTTGTCGTCCTTATCGAGCTGGACGTGATTGCTGGGAGTGAACCAATCCAGCATCTTCATCTCGGGGGTTACATGCATGAATGTTTCGCTGAATTGTGTCGTACCATTCCAACTTCCATTGCCCGTCGAGAAGTAAATGTCCCCTTTGCTATCTATGGCTGGAGCTTGTCCGGACTGCCAAATGCTCGCACCATCGCCGCCCGGAGACAGGTTGAGAGCGCCGATTTGGCTCAGTGTCGAGGCGTCATAGCTCAGCAGGAATCCGTGATATGGCAGTTTGTCGCAATGTGACGAGTAGCCGATATAGATATTCCCGTGATCGAGCATAAGCCCTGGTCGCTGATTCTCCATCAGAGGATCGAAATCTGGGGCTTCGATCACCTTGGGACTATTCGGAAGATCCGCGCCGGTCGAAACATCCAAAGCATGAAGGCGCTGCTCAAAATGGCCGGTAACCTTAGTAAGCGCGACAACATATAAAATGCCCTTCTTTGCGTCGATTACCGGAGTGCCAATAATTCCCATATTTCCATTGATATCGAGACAGCCGAAGTCATGATCGTGCAGGCTTGCGGGCGTTCCAAAATTTACATGCCAGAAAGCTTCCTTCGCTGTCGCATCGTTCGCGTCGAAGGCATACACGCTATTGTTCACCGTGGTGATGTAGACGACCGTATGCCAGCCGCCTCGGATAGGAACATTCGTCAGAACCAGTGGCTGTGTGTAGACCTGATCATCGACGACATGTTTAAACAGCATGCCAAAATGTTCTTTATTTACCTTGTCAGGCGTCAGGACAGTCTCACGCAGATTGGTGCCAGTACGTGCGTGGTCATTATGCTGCATCACCACATTCACTTGTGCAAACGCTGGTGCAACGCAAAAGAAAGCCATGGCCGTCGCTATAATCCTGTCCACAGTAAATTTGCTAAGAGGCATGTTCGTCTTTCTCATCGATCTATGACCAGATTCAGGAATTGAGGTAGATTTGCTACGGGAAGGCCCTCGCTGTCTTTCGCGTGCGAGCTTAAAGGACCTTTTCGTCAACTGTAGGCAGAATCGTGTCTCGGATAAACTGGCTGCCAAAGACTCGAAAATCCGTCACCTCTCTCAATGAAAAGATTGGAGAATTGGAGGGCCGCGGAACACGAAGCCGGAAGATATCCGCACCTTCTACGTTCACCAACGCGAGTGCAGGACGTGCATCCGGCTTCTCCGTGGCAATTTCTATATTGGATAATTCCAGATTCTTCACATGCCGGAAGAAGAAGCCGGTGGCAGGAAGAACCCCGAACATTGTCGGCTCCGGATATTCCTTCTCGCCCTCCGGCGGCTGAATCCGTGTCATAGTAGAGTCGGCACCACCCACTTGGTGCAGATACAGGTCGCTTATCTTAACATCTTCGATGGGATAGCCAGGAACTCCGCTCAGTATCGACGGTAGTTGGACTGCATCATAACTGGTGATGTTGCTGATAATGACCCGCCGAAGTGTTCCTATCTTCGCGTCAGAGGGGCCACGCATGCGCCGCCCCAGGCGCAAAAACATCGGCGAGTTCATCGAGCCGCGCATGGTGATTCCAGTGAAGGTGATGTCCTCGCACAACGCTCCATCGACCGTCTCCAGTGCAAAGCCGCGTGAGTGCTCGAAGACGCAATTAGAGATGGTGATATTGCGAAAGCCGCCGTTCGACTCTGTTCCGCATTTAATCCGGCCGGTTGCGTAAGGAGCGAAAGAATCAGGCAACCGCTTCCAGGTGCCGTCGAGGATCGAGCCTATTTCATAGCTCCCTGTCACAAAACAGTTGGTAATCGTAAGATTTTCGGTAGGCCGCGCATAACCAAGAGCAAAGGAACTCTTTGGACAGATACCGTCATCAATAGGAGAGTTCACTGTGCAATTGGAGATGCGTACGTTCCGGCAGCAATCGATATCTATTCCATCCCGATTAGTATCGATTTTCAGATTGTCAATGGTCAGATTATCGACGCCCGTCGCTAGCACTCCGAACCATCCTCCCTTCAAAATCGAGAAATCGCGAAGAATGACATTAAAGCAATTCTTCAATGCAATGGCCTTGTTTCCGACGCCAGGTTTGCTCGTATCTGGTAAATCCGTATCATTAGAATGGCCACGGCTGAGTCCTTTGCCCCATATAAGGCCAGGCCCCATGATTGAGAAATCGTGAATATCCTCGCCCCAGATGAGGCTGTTATGCCAGTGATTGTGCCCGTAATCCTGATAGGGCTCCCATGCATCCTGAGGCTCGGCGGCGTCGTAGCCACCGCTTGTTGTGCCCTCAAGAGAGGTCGATGCCGCCAAGATTGTCGCACCTTGGTCGAGATATAGGCAGACGAAACTCTTCAACCGCAGGGAGTAGCAGCTATATGTTCCTGCCGGAACGTAGACAGTTCCCCCTCCCGCTGCTGCGGCAGCCTCGATTGCCTTATTGATCGCTGCGCTATCGGTCGTTTTCCCGTCGCCGGTTGCACCGAAGGTGCGGACATTCCAGAATGGAAGCGTGGTTCCTTTCTGGGCAGGAGTCTTCGCTTCTGCAAAAGGTAAGATACCCGTGAAGCCTGCGACTACTGAGCCCTGAAGGGTTTTGGAAAGAAGTTTCCGACGATCTAGCAACATGATTATCCTTTGGCGGCTTACACGCCACGTACCGCTTGCATCTGTAGTTTGTTTTCTTCAAGAATTGGAGGCATACGACTTCAGTCGCTCCTTGAAGGTGCGACGGCCTATTTGCTCAATTTGCCTTGCGGAGAATCAGCGCTACCTTTCCAGGTCGCCATTCTCAGGCACACCTGGCTCATCAAGCAGTTGAGTCGATGATGCGGGGCCGAGGTCCTTCCAGTCCCGAAGCGCCCAAACGACTTTTTTCTGCCTCGTGATCTCGATCAGCTGTACTGTAGAGGGCTGCTCCGCCAAGGGAAGACTCGCGGTCCAGTTGTTGATGAGCGTGTCGCCGTTGTGAAGCCGCGACACCTCCTGCACAGTAGAGAGATGAATCCCGGGAAGATCGTCAGCCTTGACCTCCCAAACGGTGTCGCCGTGAGGATTGACTTCACGAACATAACCGAATCCATTACCGCTGATGAGGGTATTTCCGTTGTCGAGGCGTATGGCCGCCCATGCCGAGGGGGCGTCAACCGACCAAAGCTCTTTTCCTTCCGCCGAGTATTCCACCACCTTGCCAAAATCCATGTGAGGAACGAGAAAGGTTCCTGCCTTGGTCGGCCGGACGTGCCGAAACTGGCCATGGGTACTGGGGCTCTTGGTCGGTAAGTCAATCTCCAGGTCGATATGATTGTCGCTTTTACGTAGCACTAGTAGCCGCGCGGGGCTTCCATTCTGCATAATCAGGACCTTGTCCTTGCCCATGGGATATGCAGTGTGGATTTCGGTATTCGGCGGCGCGTCGTAATTCCATACGATCTTTTTGTCCGGCGTTACTTCGCTCGCTCCATACTGACGAGAAAAGACAATATTCCCATTGGACATCCGCGTGCAATCGCCTAATTCGCCGTGCTTTCTATTGGTATAGCTCCAGACCACCTTGCCTTTTCTGACCAGATACATAGTCTGGTTATCGACGCTCTGATTCTGCCATTCACCGCAATAGAGAAAAGGATGTTGGGCGAGGCCTTTGCCGGGTAAATGGACGAGAGTGGTTGACGACGGAGCTCGAGACGTTGAATCCTGCCCGATGGCAGAGAGGACACAGATGAGACAGGATGCTGCGGCGAGATAAGATTTGCGCATATGAGAGATAATCCTTCGCGGAAGTTAGACATGATTTCATCAAGATGTCCGAGGTCAAGACAAGTCCTAAACAGGTTTTTCATGTTCGTTTTCGTTCGGAGCCGCTCGAAACAAGAAGATACGAATGTCCGGTTCCGACATGAAAGCTCCTGCTCAGCAACATTCCTTTATGTTCGACGCGAGATGGGAGTGAAGTCCGGAGAAAATAGGACGTGAAAATACGTCCCAGAAAGCTGAAGAACTTTCTAGCGGTTCATTTCGTCAAGGGTACGGTGGGTTATGTATGAGATGTTGACCAAGTTGTCGCCTCGAAATTCAGCCTTAACCACAACTTCAAAGGACTTCGGAAGCTGCCCCGAGGGAAGACGAAGATGGTCAACCAACTCCTTCGCATAGGTGGGCTGAGTCAGATATTGACCGAGCGGCCAGAACAATTCGCTCTCGGCGCTCACAATCGTGAGGATATGCTGGTCTTTTTCTGGACCGAGGGTGAACCTGATGACACCATATTCAGTCGTCATGCCGCCCGAAACAGCCTGATCTTGGGTTTTGGCATAGAGTGCCTGTTCTCCCGGTCTGGGATGCACATTTTTTAAGCGGCGGTTCTTATCGAAGACAAAGTTCGCCGAGTCAGGATTGACGTTGCGGATTCCGAAATAGGCGCCCGGTTTGCCGAGGAGAATCAGGTTGCTGGCGTGCACCTCTGGATCGGTGAGATCTGCGGAGCGTATAGCCTTGGCCATTACGCCATGAGAAGCGAGCATTTGAGAGATGGAGAACAATGCATTAGCGACGCTGAAGTCTGCATATCGCCGCGCCTCATAGACCTCGGGAACATGAAAGAGCCTCTTGACATCCATGATCGGCTTCGAAGCTTCGACGTCGTGGATATTTTCAATGTTTGGGTCGCGGACGGCAATCGGACCAACCTCGACAAAAAGCCGTGTCTCGAAGGTTACCAACAGCGGGCGGGAACCCGAAAGCATGGGTGCCCATAGTGCGTGTAATTCTGGAGTCCATCTTGAGCTCCCCTCAGCATTCCTTAGAGCATTGGTCGAGGCACTATGCCGCGTAACTACGGCGACCAGGAACAATGTCACGAGAATTCCTGCGACGAATGCCAGCATTGCCCTAAGCCATACGGGGCGTGAAGTGGCCTTCGCTTCAGTTTTGACCTCTGCCTGCATAGTCTCGAAGGGAGGATGTTCTGCGATAGAAGCGATCGCTGGAACAGGTGGTGAATGGACCGAGGCCGTAACGCGATAGAACTTTGGCCGATAGCTACCCTTTGGAATTTCGATGCGGATCGGATATTCCGTAGCTTCTACGGCATAGAGCTTCTCCAGCTTTTGTCGAAGCTCGTACGTGCGACTCCGAACCGCCGAGTCTTCTAATGGAGAGAAGTCCCGGCGTCGTCCTAGAGCGGAGACCGCGATGTCGTATTCCGTGATACGGTTTGGCCCATCGGAAAACTCCACCTGGCAGAGATATTGCAGGAGGCTTCTGAGCCGATCCGATCTATTCAAGGAATCACTGTTGAGCGCAAACGCTAGAGCAGTCTGCTTTTCCTCAAAGGTAATATCTGATGCAAGTAACGGTGAAGACGACATCGTAGCCGCGAGTATATAACACGGCATATACGGCTTTCCATATGGGGCGCAGACGCAACTGCTTCGTAGTATTGCGATCCCTACTCCTCCTCGAACATGTTCCAACATTGTTTGGAACATCCCAGCACTTCCACATTGGACCTTTGAGCATAGAGAATCCATCTGCACTAGAGCCACGCACATGTCCCGTTCTATACGTTCGACTAACTGGGATTGGCGGGACTAGGCACCTTGGTCAGAAGCAGACCCTGACTAAACGAAAACAGATATATATGGAGGCTCAGAGTGATTTCAAAAAATATAAAGTTTCAACTTTTGTACTGCCTTTTAATCATAGGATTGGCGGTTCTTAACCTGCAGGCTCCGCAAGTAGTATGTGCGCAAGGGTTGACGGGTCAGATTGGCGGAACGGTCTCTGATTCTACGGGCGCAGCCGTAGTTGCAGTGACGATCTCAATCGAGAACACGGATATTCACCAACAGCGCACAACGGTCACGAATTCAACTGGAGCTTTTGTATTCACCGAGTTGCTTCCCGGACACTACAACCTCTCGATCGCAGCTAGTGGATTCGATGCATATCGGCAGGAAGGAATCCTTTTAACTGCCACCGAACGCAATGTTGTGCGCCCGATCACTCTGCAGGTGGGTTCCAGGACCGAAGCTATATCCGTTACCGGTGACGTAGCTCCGGTTGAAACCCAGAGTAGCGAACGTTCGGGAACGATTAGCAGTCGGCAGGTGACGGAATTGCCGACCATCGGCCGAAATTTCCTCTCGCTGCTGAGTTTAGTACCGGGCGTGATCCAATCGAATAGCGCAGATTCGCCTAACTCCGGCAGTCTCGACAGTGTCACAATTAATGGCAGTCGCGACCAGAGCATCAGTCTTCTCCTGGATGGGGTGCCCACGATGGATACCGGTAACCAATCCGGGACGCCCCAGGTGCCGAGCCTTGAGTCGATCGGCGAGGTCAAGATTCTTACTTCGAACTATCAGGCGGAATACGGAGGCGGCTATGGGGGGGTCATCACAGTGGTGACGAAGGCCGGTAACTCCTCTCTGCATGGAGGCGGTTATTACTTCTTCCGCAATGAAGCCTTAAACGCCAACAACTTCTTTAATAAGAGAGACGGTACTCCCCGTCCACGCTACCGGTATAACTTCCCCGGCTACTATATTGGAGGACCTGTCTACATTCCCCATTTATTTCCGAGGAAAGACAAGCTGTTCTTCTTTTTTTCCCAGGAGTTCCTTCCAGTGACGGCTCCCAATGGCCTGGTACGCGGCACTGTCCCGACCGCGCTCGAGCGTTCAGGCGACTTCTCGCAGACGGTTGACACGAACGGACAGGTCATCCCCATCATTGATCCGAAGACTGGCAAGCAGTATCCGGGTAATGTCGTCCCCTCCGGAGATATCAACGCCGCAGGTCAGGCCCTGCTCAACTACTTTCCGTTGCCAAACGCTGTCGATCCTAACCATACGTTTAATGAAGTGCTGCAGAGTACACAGTCGACCAAGTACCGGTTTGAGGTGTTGCGTCTGGACTACACCATCAACGCCGGCAATCAAGTCTGGGTTCGTGGAAACAATAGCCTCAATAACACTAGCGGGCCACAGACTTGGTCGGGTGATTCGGGCTGGCCCCATTTCAACATCACGGCGAACTCCCCAGCCGATGGCCTGGTGGGAAGCTGGATTCATACCTTTGGAAATACTATGGTCAACGAAGCGACTGCGGGCGTGAGCCATTTCAAGCAATTTCAGGCTGTGCCCGCATCTTCAGCTGCAGCCAATGATCGCACGCTGCTCGGAGTAACCATTCCGCAGTTTTATCCTAAAAACAATCCTTACAATGTGCTTCCAAACGCAACCTTCGGCAGTGTTCCAAATCCTCTGAACATCTTATATGAAAGCCGCTTCCCCTTCACTGGGTCCAACAATGATGCCGTGTACTTCGACAATCTTTCAAAAGTGATCGGCGCACACAATTTGAAAGCCGGAATTTACGTTGAGCATACTGCGCGCAACGGCACAGCGTATTCTCCGCTGAACTCCTTCAACGGCTCGATTGATTTCAGCCGAAACTCCAATAACCCATATGACACCAACTATGCGTATTCCAACGCGCTTATTGGCTCGATTAACGGATATTCCGAATCGAACAATCGGCCGGTAGCCGCGGATCGGTATACCGATGTCGAATGGTTTGCGCAGGACAATTGGCGCACGACAAAACGTCTCACCCTCGATCTGGGCGTTCGCTTCTATGAAATCGGGCCTACTAACCAAGGGAACGGTCAATCGCTTGCAGGGTTTGTACCATCGTCCTTCAACCCGGCCGATGCGCCAAAGTTGATCCGACCCGTTTTGGCTCCGGACGGAACGCGTGTTGGATTCAATCCGGCGACGGGACAGCTTGTAGCACCGGTATTGATCGGCAGTCTGGCGCCAGGTTCTGGGACTTTCTTTGAAGGTATGCAGATCTTCAAAGGCCATATCCTGAACGGCAGCGGTGTGCATATCCTTCCCAGAATAGGTTTTGCCTACGATGTCTTCGGTGACGGAAAGACCGCAATCCGCGGTGGCTTCGGCATGTTTCCTGGAAGAGTTGCCGACGATCGAGGCGGGGATTTTCTCTCTCAGCCGCCGGTCCAGCAGTTGTTGAACATCTACAATACCACCATCTCGCAACTATCACCGTCTTCGCTTATCACGAGTCCTGATTCGGTTCTCGGAATTCAGCGTAGTTTTACACCTCCAACCACCTATAACTTTAGCTTAGGAGTACAACGCGATATTGGTTTCCAAACCGTGTTCGGGGCTGCCTATGTGGGCGCTGTCTCTCGTCATCTAATGCAGCAGAACAATTTGAATGCTGTTCCTTATGGAGCGCAGTTCTCCGCCGCTGGCCAGGACCCAACCCTCCCTGGGCAATATCTCCCGCTCGACTTCCTCCGCCCTTTGAGCGGATTTGAAGATGTGCTTTACGAGACGTTTTCTGGGACGGCCAACTACAACTCATTGCAAATGACCGCCACCCGCCGGTCGGGAAATCATCTGACGTATGGCGTTGCCTACACTTACTCGAAATCCATGGACTTTACCGATGGAGATCAAAGTGGTGCTCTTAACCCCTTCATCAATCCGCGCATTCGCAACTATGGAAAAGCCGGAACCGACAGGACACATGATTTGGTCTTCAATTTTGATGGGAATCTGCCTACCTGGCATGAGAATCGTGCAGTACGATCCGTCTTAGGCAACTGGGAGTTGTCCGGCATTACGTCTCTGATCAGCGGAACACCGCAAGGCATCTCCTACACCAGCACAACGACCACGAATATCACCGGGGGGGGAGGCTCAGGCGTGGACAGCCGCGTGAACCTTGTCGGCAATCCGCATCTATCGCGTGGCGACCGTACAAATTCCCGTTCTTTCAACACCGCTTCAATTGCTGAGCCAGCGCCCGGAACCTTCGGCATTGGTGATGCGCCCAAGGATATCTTCCGGGGTCCGGGCATCGAAAACCTCGATCTGTCTCTGATGAAGAACTTCCTTCTTACTCACAGCGATCGTGTCCATCTTCAGTTTCGGCTTGAGGGGTACAACGTCTTCAATCACACGCAGTTCACCTCCGTCGATACGAATGCACGCTTCGACGGATCGGGTAACCAGGTCAACGGTGATTTCGGGGCGTATACCGCAGCAGCGAATCCGAGAAGACTTCAATTGGGGGTGAAAGCGTCCTTCTAAGAGAGCATCTTTGCAGCATATTGACTACCGTGGCTGGGAGCCTTCAGGAGGCTCCCAGTTTTTTTATTTGTATGTCGCCATGAATTAGTCGTTGGGAACGTGGGCGATGACAGTTGCCGTTGTCACGCTGCACTCAATTCCCGGAATCAGTGTCGTTTGTTTTCAACCTGTATCCAACATTTAACTACAGATTTACTGCACTGAAATCCCGGAATGTCGCACTAAAATCCCGGACGAAGTTCAGGTGAAACTTTTCCGGGATTTGAATGGCGAAATTGGGAAGCTGCGGAAGAATCGGACTGGCTCGTAGCTTTGAAGCGAGAGTCGGTGCCCAGCTCTTTGGCCGCACAGTGGAGGCCCGGTGCGCAACGCGTGGAAGAGGCCGCACTAGAGCTCGGTCTGCGGCGCAGCGTCGTCTACGATTTGCTCAAGCGCTACCGGCAGCGTTCACAAACCTCTTCCCTTCTTCCCGGCAAGCGGGGTCGCGAGCCTAAGGTGCGGTCCTCGGCCGTGATCGCGAGCAGTTGCTGAGCTCGTGCATCGAGGAACTCCATTTGAAACCGGAGCGCCCGCGGCTGTCGGCTCTTATCTTGGAGATCCGGCGCCCGTTCGCGGAGAAGCAATTGCCAGCCCCGAACTACCGCACGGTGGTACGCCGCGCCAAAACTCTCGATCTTCGGCTGGCAACAGCAAAGCGCCGTGGCAGCAGGAAGGCCAGAGAACTGCTTGATCCCCTCTCGGTCTCAACCATGCAGCCCGAACACCCGATGAATCTGCTACAGATCGATCACACGCCTGGAGATGTCATCGTGGTTGATCGACAGAAACGGCTTCCGATCGGACGTCCTTGGCTCACTCTCGCGATCGATGTCAGAACAAGAATGGTAGCGGGCTTTCATGTCTCATTGTCGTCGCCCGCGACGATTTCTCTTTCGCTTGCTCTATCCCACGCGGTGCTCCCGAAGGACTCCTGGTTGGCTGACCGGGAACTTCAAACCCTTGATTGGCCTGTTCACGGCCTGCCGCGAACGATTCATGTCGACAATGACAAGGAGTTCCACGCCGAAGCGCTGCTGCGTGGTTGTCAGGAATTTGGCATCCGGCTTGAGCACCGTCCGCCCGGTAGACCACACTTCGGAGGACATATCGAAAGACTGATTGGCACGATGATGGGAGCATGATTACTATCGAGAGGATCTCGCCCTCTGGCTTCCCATCTTGTCGCTTCTTTCGGCACGCGAAGCGGAATTAATCGAGACCACCATTGAACTCTGGCCAGCCCTTCTTAGCCTGAGCCTCAACTCGGCACTTGACCAATACGAACATGGCAAGCCACGATGCTCGCCGTTCCGCAGCCCGTTCTTTCGTCCGGGATTAACGTACATAAACGGGATCGAATTCCTGGATATAAGTGCAGTCCGACAGTTGAGCAGGCGATAAGGTGATAATCGACACAGTAAACGGAGTATCGGAACCGGCAAGGGAGACTATTCGATGAGTTGAGACACACAGGATACCTCGTTTGCGGTGTCCGCTAAGATAGTGCTAAATGCAACGTTGGCGCTCATCTGTGGTTCGCTTAGACCTTTTGTTATCTCATTGCTCCCGTACCAGATGTTGTGATTCGGAAGCTAGATGCATAGTGTGTGGGGGAGGTCGCAGGAAGATGCAGGTACAATCCGTCTGTCTTTTGCTCAAAGGTGATTTGTGAAATTGATCCAAGCAGTGATACTGATTGAATGTGAGTTCCAGCGCCGAGCGTTGCACTACCAAAAGAGTGAATAATCGCTTCTCGGTTAGTGGGCCATGCCAATTCGATGGCATAAACGACAGCGCCTTTTGAGGTGAAGCGAAAATCCGCCGGTGTGTAACCTTTCGTCTCAGTATCGTGAAATGAACCTGCGGCAACCTTCGTTGGACCTTCTCCATAGACTTTCCATGGGCGCGTTCCGTAGATTGCCTCGCCATTGATCTTCAGCCACCCACCAACCGAGAGTAGTACCTGTTGTACTTCGAGCGGAATCGTACCATCCGAACGCGGTCCTATATTCATCAGTAGATTTCCGTTCTTGCTCACGATATCGGCAAGTTGATCAATGATAAATTCCGGTGACTTAAACGTATCGTGCTCAATATAGCCCCATGAGCGATTGCTGATCGATGAATCGGTCTGCCAATGACGGCTTTGGATATCCTCCAATTGGCCACGCTCAATATCGAGGCTGCCGGAGCCCTCATCCATAGCGTGAAATTTGTAGTTGATCACCCCGACGGAGCCGCGCTTGCTTGATTCATTGTAATAATAGGCCGCAAAACGCGCCAAATAGGGACGTACTGAAGGCTGACCGATCCACCAGTCGAACCATATGAGGTCGGGATGATATTTGTCGACGATCTCCGCCGAACGAGCAAGCCAGTCATTCAGATATGCAGGGCTGGCATAGGTAAAGTCCTGAAGCATATCGTCGTTATCTCTGTTCAAGCGAGTATGGGCGGGGCCGTAAAATGCTGCGTATTTGGAATCGTTGACATCTGACACTATCTTGCGTCCGCCATCTAAAAACCAGTCGTGTTCGATGCGGTGTGACGATGCACCAAGGTGCATACCTTCGGCCCGGATGGCCTTGGCTAAATCGCCATCCAGATCTCGATGTGGCCCCATTTTTACAGCCGTCCAATCCGACAGGCTGCTGTCGTACATAGCGAAGCCGTCATGGTGCTCAAAGACAGGAACAACATATTTGGCGCCAGCTTCGTGAAACAAATGTGCCCACGCCGCTGGATCAAAATGCTCGGCTTTGAACATCGGAATGAAGTCCTTGTAGCCGAACTTGTCTAGCGGCCCATAAGTCTCCACCTGATGCTTATTCTCGACTGAACCATTTATATACATCTGGCGCGGATACCACTCACTTCCAAAAGCAGGAACCGAATAGACGCCCCAATGAATAAATATCCCAAATTTGGCATCCTTATACCACTCCGGCAACGGCACTCTGGAGAGCGTCGCCCAATCCTCGGTGTAGGGAAGGTCTGGGCTTCGCCGATTTACTTTTTCAAGGATCGTCGCACGCTCAGCGTCATATTTGCTGCTGGCCTTCTGCCATTGCTGATCAGTTGTTGCGGCTGGAAGATCACTACTAGGTGCATTCACCGACTGAGCGCTGGCCGAAGTATGCGTAAGAACAAGCAATGCACACAGCGTTATGAGCAATACGTCATAATTGACGCGAAGTGCAGTGGAACTTAATCCGGACATAATATCCAATCTCAGGTATGGGTATCGTTCTTCTTCATGGTGATATTGCTTTAGCCAACTTATCTGATGGTCAGCTCTAGATACTGCAGCCTTACATCTAAGCTAGATCGGGATGTTCTATCGCTTTCTGGTGATGCTCTAATCGGTTATTTTTATTGACAGTTCGTAGGTTTTTTAAGTTTGGAGCATGAGTTTCACTGGACCGAGAAGACCTGAGGGCGCAAGAAGCGCGTCTTTCCTATGGAAGTAATTCCATGTCGTGAAGGTGTAGCGCTCCTTGGAGGGACGAGTCTCGTTCTTGAGAAACCAGTGAGGCAACTCTTTCATGAAGTAGCCTCCCTTGAGGACGGGATCGCCCATCTCCCAGATGATATCCGGGGGCTCCTGCTCATCCCCGATGAGACGATTCGCCCAACCATTGGTGACCGCAATCTCGATCTTGTTTTCGCCTGGAATCGCAACAGAGGAAATGTCGATACGCCAAGGCGATGTCCAGATAACCCCGAGTTTTTTGCCATTGATTGTTACGGTAGCTATATCCTTGACCGACCCTAGATCGAGCCATAACTTTCTACTTCTGTCGACATGACGAAGATTGAAAGTTTTAGCATAGATGGCTGTGCCGGAGTAGAATCTAATCCCTTTCTCGGCATGCATAGACCAATCGGCAAGTGAAGCAAACTCAATAGAGGCAGGCCCCCCCCATGTAGGATCGAACTGAACGTTCCAGCTACCGGTGAGTTCAGTTACCAGAGAAAGAGCTGGTGAGTTACGAACAGCCTTCACATCACTGTGGGGTTTGCGGAAAATAATAAAAAAACTCTGTGCCGGGGCAAAATCGAGATTAAACCTGGTGAAGCCGCTCGACTGGATAGTCTGGATATCGCGCATGGTACCCCACACGGCGTCCCAAAGCTCAGGCTGAAGACCTGTGACAGGAAAAGTTAGCTGAGCGCTGCCGCCAGAGTTGCCGATGTTAGCCACAAAATAGATATGTTCCTTGCCGCGAAGACGATGGATGCTTTTCAGATCGAGGCTTCCTTGCTGCAAGGTAAAACTGGCGCTGGTCTGAGTTGAAGCAGGGATAAAGCTGCCGGTCTGGAGCAGCGTCTGGCACCGCCAGAGATAGGTAAACCACGCTTTACCCGGTTCCCACCATGTCTGATAGCGCCCCAGGTGGATACCCCACTGCCCCATGGCGTTGCCCGGTTTGTACTTCGGCCCCCACGGTTGCTGGACAAAATGGTGAACATTAAAGCGGTTGACGCCATCACAGAAGGCGGCATCGCCAATGGGTTTGAGCCAAGCAGGATTCGCCTGCCACGATGCTAGTTCTGGAGCGGTCGTAAATGCTTCGGCTCCTACAATGCGTTGACCAAGCGCATGAGCGGTGTCGTTTACCGACCGGTTTGCAACGGGCGAATACTTGTTGTTGTGAGTCCAGAATTCCATATTTGCATGGTCGAGATACTTCACAACCTCAGTGGTGTCCCACGGACCTTCATAGGGCTCTGCTACAAATTCCAGTCCATACTCATGAGCGATAGAACGCGGAGTCTTCCAATAACAGTCACGGTACAGATCCATTACGGTACGTTTGAAGTCCTGTTTGAAGCGTGCAGTTTCGGGTTCGCTGACCAGGGTACGGCCCGCCATTACAGGGAGAAAAGTCAAAAGATCGTATCCACGACGAGCCTTGAATTCTTCTCGCATCTTTGGAGTCCAAGTGGGATTGCCTGCCTCGTAGCTATCAAAATAGAAGGTGCTGAGGCCAGGGTTGCCGATTAGATCGCCCACGTGTCTCTTTATGTCATCAAGAACATGTTTACAGTGGAACGTGACTGCTTCAACGCTCATCTTGTCGCATTCCAACCCCATGGCTCCCCACTGAGCTGGTTGGATCATGGCGCCCGTCGTAGTATGGCCAAAGCGATAGATGGACCAGTTGCCGGCGGGGGCGTCCCATGTAAGCTCGCCGGCGGAACTCATGCTTTCAGTCAGATCAATAATCTTGTCTCTTGTAGGCGTACCTTCGGAAGGAATAGCAACCACTGCGATGTCGCGGTAATAGTTGCGGCGCGCCTCAACAACCGGAATTCCATCTTTACCGAGTGAGGGAATATAAACTGTGGGAAACTGCGCATGCGGGTGGGGATCTACCACTGCACGAGGTAGGGTCTTCGTGATATGCTTACCACCTTCGACACGATGCTCAGACCAGACGACCTCCTGCATGGACATATCGGGCGTAACCCATGGACCTCCACTGCTCTCGTAGCCTGCGCAGTTGTGAAGAATGAGTTCAAGCCCAAGGCGGCGGCATTCGGTAGCCGCATGACGCACCATCATCCACCAAGGTTCGGTAAAAGTTATGATCTCGGGTGTAGGGCTTTTAAGGATCACGCCTGCCCAAGGAGTAAGGGTATCGGCAAGACTGAAGATAGTTGCGCCCCCTATACCAGCCTCTTTCATAGCCTCTAAATCTCGGGTGATGCCCTCTTTACTAATGTTGCTGCCCATCCACATCCAGAGAACATAAGGGCGAGCTGAATCGGGGGGTGATACAAATGCCTCGGCAAGATCAGTGACTATGGGATCTGGCATGGCACCTAGCACCTTGCCAACAGCAATTTGCGAGCGAAACAGTAGCGGTGAACTGGCCAAGAATGCAAGTACGTCTCTGCGCGTTGTCGTCATTATTTTTAGCCCTCGCACCGCAGCTTTGGTCCGCGGCAAATATTCCTGTCCATATTTCTATTCTTTGAACTTAGCTACTGATTGGCGAGGTTATGCCGTGTTCGGGAGGAATTGCACGCTCGCTTGCGTAGACGATAACAGGCTGCTTTGCCTCCGCATCCACCACAATCATTCCATTTGCTAATCGAATCTTGAACGTGGAGCGGCCCTGTAAGCTCAAAGTTCGCGCGGTTATTTCGGTTGGATTCCAAGCAGAAGGGATTGGGTAGCGCAGTTGACGTGCACTGCGCGTATAAAAGGCGATACGATTTTCGTCGATAGGGCAGAAGGTAGCATCATTCTTTGCAATCTCCATCCCTTTCCACTCTGCCGAATAAGCCTGACTGGTAATGTCCATAGTTATTTGCGAGCCCTGCTCCAGCAGTAAGCGACGTGACGAGTCCGTACTCTCATAAGCCTCCACAGATAACAAATGCAGCTTGCTGAAAGGAAGCGCAATAAGATAATAAAAGTCCGTCATCTTCGTACGGTCAGTATCTGCCTGGAACCACAGAGCGGATCGCGTATTCCAAAAGATCTCACGTTGAGGATGGATCGCCCCTCCTCCCGTGCCCCATATAGCCGCACCCCGATAGATCATCGATAGCATTGGCACCGCCTCGCCACCAAATGGACAATTGCTTATCCCCGGACCATCCATCGATACAGACAACTTTCCGATGAAGGGGTATCGCAATTGCTCTGAGGTCACGGCAACCCCACGTTCGCGAAACTGTTCCAAGATTTTATACTTGCCGTCTACGAGATTTTTATATCCGCTTGCAGGTTTTTGAGGATCCCAGTCATTACGAACCGCAAACCAGGACATTGCATCGATCAGAATTGCATCGCTGATCTTAAAGTGATCGTTGGTAAAGGCAATCCGCTTACTCCCCCACCCACCTTCCATGTATTTGGCCATGCCAACGACGTAAGAATCTTCTCCATCCCAGGCTCTACTCTTCCATATCTTGCCATCAGGCCTGCGAGCGATGAATGCATCATCGAACAGAGGACTACTCTTGTATGCATCGTCATAATTAACGTTTAGCGTCACGTTGGCATTAAAGCGTTTCCCTGTACGAATCAGCGCCTGAAGCTCTGCATCCGTTCCCAGGCTGGCGTTAATCTTGTCCTCTGACGGAAAGCCAGTGTCTTGTCCATCGTAGGCGAACCCGCTAATGAAGGCGATTTGTGGAGCATTGTCGGTCAACAGGGCTATGTCACGCACTAACGTTTCGCTCTGCGCGAATGTCGTTCTCGGCTGAGTATCGATCTTCCTTTTTCCCGCAACTATGTAGAGAAACTTATCGGAAAAATATTGTGTCGGCGCGCTTGGCATGCGAGCCCGCATAATTTTCGCCCCCGTCAACCATGGCTGCGGCTGTTCTTTACATGAGAAGAAATCGAAGCGCGTTTTCGGCGTCTGTCCAACAATCAAATTTAGCGTTTTACTGTTTCCGCAAATAGGTGGCCCACCGTCATTCATGTTGTAGCAGCGACCGCCATGTACGCGGTGGGTCATGACACAACCTAATGTGGCGTGCCGATGGCCTGTAGTTCCCTTTATTTCAGTTTCGGTACCATCATGAAAGGCACATACCTCCATTAGGCACCCAATGCCGGATCTTCCCACCATACCGACCGGCAATTCAGTGCTAATCCGACCAAAGTACTCGTTATCAGGAAAACGAAAAGCCTTTGCATCTTCTAGCTTTACGAATGAACCGCCTCCCCGGCCTTCCGCCATCCATGCAGGGCCATCCTCTTCGCGGACACACATTAACTGAGGTAGTGCCAGTTCGATCAGTTCGAAACCCGTTTGTTCTTTCACCGACTCCATCGTTACAACGAGAGACGCTCCAGCAATGGCACAGTGCAAGGAAAATGTTGACACTGTCTTACCGCCGAAATCCACCCTAAACTCGCAAACTAGAGCGTAATTATCCTCCTTCATCGAAATTAATTGAGCCGGTACAGTCCGGTACTCACGAGGGTCTAGCCGACATACAATGGCCCGCGCGGGCTGTCCTTCATCCTCTCCCCAAAGCCGTTGTCCATTGAACTCGTACGAGTAAGGGAGTCCATCTTTCGAGTCGAACATCACTTTAAGTTCTGGAGTGCTCAACGTAACGAACTTAGCAGGGGCCTGCCTCTTGCGCTTCTGCTCTGCCTGAGCAGTTGCTTCAAAAGTACATGTGGTTACGGAAGCTATGCCCCAAATAGGCTGTACCGCCCTAGAGACCGCGCTGCTTCCAGCCAGTCGTGCGGCATCCTTGATCAAATTCCTGCGATTCATAATTATGTAAACCCTCTTCTACAAAAGATGGGGGCAAGGTGTCTTGCCCCCATTGGGCTGCCCGAATACGCCTAGGATTAGAAGCTTAGCTTGAGCGCGAATTGAAGTTGGCGCGGAAGGCCGGCAATGCTATTGATCACTCCAAAGTTCGTATCACTAAAGTTTCCGTCGGGAAGCCCGGGATTGATAATATTGAAGACATTGAATGCCTCCGCGCGAAACTCTACGTTTCCAGACTCGGCAAACGGAAAGTTCTTGAAAAGAGACACATCCGCATTCTTATAAGGCTGACCCCGCATACTGCCTTTTCTGACATTACCGAAGGTGTAGGACGCCGGAGCCGCGAAAGCGGATTTATTGAACGCTAGTTTGTACGTAGGGTGGCTTAGATTTGGATCGCCCACCTGATCCGGTCGTTCATTTCCACCTGTTCCTACATTAGCAATATCACCATTAACGCCTAGAGAGTAGCTTTGACCACTCCTAAACTGGGTAAGCGTATTCACTTGCCAATCACCCAATACATAAGAGATGACGCCTGACTTCAGAAATGGTTTTCCTTTGCCAAACGGTAACTCGTAGAGGGCAGATATGGAGAGGAACTGAGGAATGTTATATCCCGACGGTCCATAGTTCGATCCGGGATCATAGTAATTCTCCATAGAGGTTCCTGGCCCATCTTCGGCGTTGAAGAGCCCAGAGCCGGTATCAAGTGATTTGGAAAAGGTATATGAGACCAGTGCTTGTAGTCCATTGGCAAGTCGCTGCTCCAGCTTGGCCTGGAACGAGTTGTAGTTTCCTGTTCCTCGCGAGCTGTCATAGTGGAAATTGGTCATATATGGAAATGGTCTGCGCGCGTTGACCTGCGCCGCAGTTCCAGGGCCAGGCGTCACCGCGGAATTCGCACCTCCGGAGTTGTAATCGAGATGTCGTGACACACTGCCTACATAGCCAGCTGACAAAAGTGTTTTCTTGGAGAAGGAGTGTTCGACCAACAAATTGAACTGCTCCGAGTAAGGGGGACGAAATTTGGGACTGTAATAGTAATTGCTGTCGTTGAAAGGACCGCCGGTTGTAAGTGGGGTCCCGACTGAGGCCTGCGCCGCCGTAACTGTGACAAGAGGCGTACCTAAAACGTTGTATGTTTGGGAGACCGACCCCTTGGCTGGCCATTCCCCAACCGTATTAGACAGTAGTTGGCTGATTCCATTTAGAGTGTCGTACACAATTCCAAAACCTCCGTGAACGACGGTAGAAGGCTGAATCATGTATGCAAATCCAACCCGCGGACCGAACTGCAGGTTCAAAGAGGCTGGCGCTCTTGATGCTACGGGCGAGACAATGATATGGCTACCGGCGATCGAACCGTCTTGGCCAACGATTGCCGCCAGATTCACAGCCGCATCGGTACTTGCTCCCGGAATGCAGGGAGCAACCGGTTTCGCAAGACACGAGGGAGGCAGAACACCGCCGCCTATCTCCCAGTTACCGGTATCAAAATTGAACCCATTATTCATTCCGGCAGTAAAGCTGGGCTGGTTCTGTCTGTCATAACGCAACCCAAAGTTCATTGTTAATTTGGGGGTTACTTTCCAAGAGTCGCCTGCATAGATAGCGTACGCAGGGATCCCATATTTAATAGTGTTTTGGCCCTGATAGTTAGCCGAGCTAGGATAAGCAAGCAATGCGGAAGCCACTGCATTACCCGTCGTAGACAAATTCGCTGGATCTGCTGTCTGAGCGGTGTCGAAGTTCAGATTCTGGCCTGTACCATGCTGGGACCGATATTGCTCAATCACAGTTGACCCAAAGCTAAGGCTATGTCTACCTAATTGCCAGTTGAGGACACCGCCAACCGACCATGATGAATTGCGCCGCAACGCCGTGCTGTTCAGCCCGGATCCACCGTAAGCTGCAAGGTTGACCGCCACGGGACCGTATTGATCGATGCCTTGAAAGCCCAATTGAGTGAGTGCAGCGAGGCCCACCGTTGAGAGGTTGACGAAGGTGAAAGCTCGGCTTGCTCGGCCACCGTTAATGTTCAATACCATCTTGGGAGAAAAAACATGCGTGATACCGGCTCCAATATTGAGCCCTCCAAAATCTGTCGTATTACTTAGTTTGTGCGTTGAAGGCTGGTTGAGAAAACTAAACATGTTGCTCCAGCGGAAGAAAACGGTGTCCTTCTCGGTCACGACCTGATCGAGTCTGCCTTGGTAGTTGTTATCATTATTAGTTGACGGGGCATTCAAAATCTCATTGAAATTTGGATTCCCCGTAAGGTTGGGTCGATCGAAGTATGTTTGTATGTATCCCTGCATCTGCGCGTTGATCCGGCCAGAAGGAATCATACTGTTTGCAAACTGTTGCCGAGTATAAGTCTGATTCGCTGAACTGAACGTGGTCGTTGTAGGATCGAAAATCTGTGTGTTGCTGTGAGAAACAGTGAAGTTTCCACTGATCTCAGCATCTGTCGGCACATTGTAGAGGCTGGCCGTTGGATTACTAAAGCGCCATCCCTCATAGCCGAAGAAGAAGAAAGTCTTGTCCCTGCCGTTATAAAGCTTCGGAATACGAACCGGACCACCAATTGTTCCACCAAATTCGTTTTGATGAAATGCGCCGACTTTTTTCGCGCTTCCATCCGAGTTAACGTCAGTAAAAGGGTTACGTGCATTGAATGCATTGTTACGGATAAATTCCCAGGCACTACCGTGAAACTGGTTGGTGCCAGACTTGGTGATTAGGTTCACCACACCACCCAGAACCGATCCAAACGCAGGATCGTCGTTATGAGACTGGACTTTGAATTCGCTAATTCCGTCGATGATGGGCAAAACAGTGTAGGTAGTAGTTCGAAAGTCAGTGTTGACAACACCGTCCAGAAGATAGAGTGTCTCCCTATTTTGCTGTCCATTGATGGCCGGGTTCGAGAACGAACTACCAGGGATTGCAACTGTTGAGCCGTCGTCCGTACCGATGTTAGCGCCCTGACTTGTGCTCACTGGAGTTGCACCGGGCACGAGGGTCAGCAGTTGGGTGAAGTTCCGGCCATTGAGCGGCAGATCTTTGACTGCTTGCTCTCCGATCACAGTACCCAGAGTTGAACTTGTAGCGTTCAACAATTCCCCTTGTCCCTGAACTTCGACCGTTATCGAAGCGGTTCCGACTGGCAACTTTGGATTAATGGTGATGCTCTGATTGACGTCGAGTTTGATGGAACCCGTAGTCATCGACTGAAACCCCTCTTTAGAGATCGTCACCTGATAGTTTCCCGTCGGCAACAATGTCAAAAGATATTCACCGTGCGAACCACTCTGTGCTGATCGAGTAGCTTGGGTATCAGTGTTTATGGCTTTGATATTCGCGTCGGAAACCGCTGCCCCTGTTGAATCTTGAACAGTCCCGGTAATTTGACCGGTGGTCGTCTGCGCAGGTAACGAATAGCTCGACAGTACAAATAAAGAAACAGCTACGACTGAAAACCCCTTACATCTTTTTCTCATTTGAAGCCTCCGGGAAAACATTTACTGAAATTCCAGTAACGTCAAAAAGCGCATGGACATTGTGGAGGAGAAGATAGGGGGAGGGAGATACCGTTGTCAAGATCTTATTCGATAACTGTAACGTACAACATCGCCAAAATAGCATGTATATAACTCATTATCAATAAGTTAGCAGGGTGGCCCACATATTTTTATACATGATAAGCAATTATCATTTGTGATGCTAACGTGCCAGTACGATGCTGATCCCTGGGCAGGATTCAATGTCCTTTCACCTTAGGCACCTTGTATATTCCAATGTATGACTGTTCGGATGAAAGATATAGCTAAGGATCTTGGTCTTTCCGTCGTTACCGTCTCTAAAGTTTTGAGAGATCATCCCGATATTTCGGCCAAAACACGAGCACGAGTTCTTCAGCATGTTAAAGATCGGGACTACCAAACCAACGTACTGGCGCGCAGTCTCGTCACAGGCCGCAGTTATTTGATTGGCCTCGTTGTTCCCGATCTGATCCATCCTTTTTTTGCAGAGATCGCCAAAGCTCTTTCTCTCGTAATTCGTCCTCGGGGATATTCGCTTATCATCTCGTCTTCGGAAGAGGAGCCTGAACTGGAGACCCAAGAGGTGCGACAGCTGTTGGCGCGCCAGCTCGATGCCCTCATCATTGCCTCAACAGCAAGCTCTGGAGAGCAATTCGAACGCTTAGGAAAAGATGGCCTTCCTTACGTTCTGATAGATCGTAACTTTCCTGGACATCCAGCAAATTTCGTTGGTATTGACGATGTTGCTGCAGGCCGTATAGCTACCGAACACTTAATTAATCTGGGCTGCCGACATGTGGCTCATATAGGCGGAAGAAGAAACAGCACCGGAGTAAGCAGACTGGAAGGCTATAAACAGGCTCTCCAGCTTAATCATAAGTTGTATTCAAGCAAGTACGTAGTAAGTCGGCCAAATGTAGACACGGATAGCAAGCAACACGGCGCCGAGGCAATGCGATCCTTATTGCAGTGCAATCCGAGACCAGACGGGGTCTTCTGTTATAATGACCCGCTTGCAATCGGAGCTATGGATGCAATTCTCGAAGCTGGCTTACGAATACCGGAAGACATCGCTATCGTTGGTTGCGGAAATTTGCACTACGACAGTTCTCTTCGCGTCCCCTTATCCAGCATCGATCAACACAGCCACTTGATCGGACGGCGCGCCGGAGAGATTGTTCTCGATCTTATCGAATCAAAAGTACAGCAGCCATCGCGAAGCCTCGTGCTCGATCCAGTGCTCGTCATTCGCTCCTCTTCACGAATGCAGGCACATAAGACAACACCGACTTCGCCCGTCAAAAAGAAATCGCAGCAAACATAGTTTCAGTCCCAGTGCTCAGGCAGGCCTGATGGCCAGGTGCTTGCAAACCCCTCGCCAATTGCCTTTTTTACTTCACTTACGAGGGAGAGGTCAAGCGCGTTCTCAGCTGAGAGTACATTGGTTTTTACTTCTTCAGCCGTTGCCATTCCAATTAAGGTACTTGCGACGGAGGGATGTGCTAACGAGAACTGCAGGGCAAGCGTTGATATATCAATGCCATGCTTTACTGCCACCTCTGTAGCGCGCTTAGCTGCTTCTTTTATTTCATTCGAGGCAAGGTGCCATTCTGGAGCGCCCCGGTTCGTCAGAATTCCCATCAAAAGAGGTGAGGCATTGATCAAACCGATGTTCTGCTCACACGTGAATGGAGTCAGAACGTCATCCATGTCGGTATTCATCAAATTGTACCGGCAGTATGAGAGCACCGTGTCAACTTCTACCTCCCTCGCGATCCGCGTCAGAAGCTTCACAGGATATCCTGTAATGCCAATGAATCGTGTCTTACCTTCCATTTGCAATTCGCGCATGGCTGGGATCGTTTCCTGGATCACCTGCTCAGTGGAGGCAAACTCAACATCGTGTACTTGCAGCAAATCGACATGATCGGTCTTTAACCGCGCGAGCGACGCCTCGAATCCGCTCCTAATACCCTTAGCGGAAAAGTCAAATTTACTCAATCCATAGCGCCCGCACTTGGTAGCAAGAATGACTTGATTACGTCGGTTGGCAAAAGCGGTTCCCAGACGCTGCTCTGCCAGGGTCAGGCCATAGTAGGGTGATACGTCGAAAAAATTGATCCCGAGATCGATAGCCGTGGCGACCGCGCGCTCATCGTCTGCCAAACTCGTATTGCCAAAGACATTTCCTAGGGGCGATGCTCCAAAACCAAGAGTTGAGACTTCGAGCGACGTTCTACCAAGCCTATGGTATTTCATAATGAAGCGCACCTTTATGTGGAATGAATCTGACGTATAGTCGTCCGAGCTGATATTGGAGTCGAGAAGCTCAAAAAGTGACCGACGGCGGCCGCTTGATCAATGCACTTTTTGCCTCTGCGCACTATACTAAACGATAAAGTTATCGTATAAATCCACTAATACGAGACAATAGTAAGGGATCTCCATCTGTTCATACAGGAGAGCTAGCTCAATCGCTAGGTTTACTATTTGATTAGCTGCCTGGCATATCTGATTTCGTTATATCCATCACTTTGAGCGATCGGACCGATCTCGAAAAGTGTGTTCATATCCCGCAGAACTACCAAGCAGCGACTATACCCTTTTCCCAGAACAGCACCGACTTGCGTCCAACTCGAGCCTGAAACGGCATAGGACTTATTGGTGAATAGATTGTTCGAACTATTTGAAACGGATATCAACGTTCCATCGGCTCCCCCAGAAGGTATCCAAACAGTGTACGGAGTTCCTCCAGATCCAGGAATCTTCGTTCCCGCATTTGGCGCATCCCAAATCTCTGGATTCTGAGTAATCTTATAGCTTGTATATTGAGTGCCATCACAAACGCACTCCCAGGTCATGATATAGCTTCCGTTCCCCATCTTGGCCACTACCGGCATCCCAGGACGCTCCCTCGGCGCGATCGCCACATCCTTAATTGTTCTACCCCAGGTCACTCCGTCTGATGAACTCTGGTGAACTATCATCTGATTATGAAGGGGCTTACGCCGCTCATCTGAATAATAGACAATGAGCTTCCCGTTCGCTAGCAATGCGAACGGCTCCCACACTGGACTATGCTTGCTATCCGGAATTGCGTTGCTTCCATTGGCAATATGGCTGACGAATATCCATGTCGCGCCTTTATCGGTGCTTTTGTACATATCAATTTGAGTTTTGGAGAGATCGTGTGGAATCGAATTACCGAAGCACAAGATTGTTCCCGCAGGCATAAGACCTAAAGGTTGTGGCAACTCGTAAAGGAACGGCTGGAAACGCATTCCCCATCCGTTCCGAGTATCGATCACGTCGGAAATATGCGACCAGGTAGCTCCTCCATCGGAACTACGGTAAACCGGAAATACCGGAACGCCCCGGGTATACTGCTCGAATGTTGCAAGCATATAACCATTTTTAGAGCCCGCATGCTTGAGTTGAATAGCACGTGGATAGAGTGATCCTGGCTTAGGACTTGAACTGAGAGGACCGTACATGGTAGCAGGTCTATCTATCGCCGCCCAGACATGAATACTAGACGAAAATAGAAGAATTGCACTAAGCATACAAGATAAAATCTGGCAAAATTTGCGTTTCATAAATTCCTCTTTGCGGTGAATTGCGGATTGTCCACAAAGTGCGATCGTGTATCTTAAGCTTTCGATAGCGGAGCGTTCAATTTAGGAGTGCACCTGAAGTCAGTCCAGCAACTCCTACTGCTGACCATTGCCTTGTTTTCGCTGCTGCGAAACCCAGTAAAGAGCGTCCACCGTCTCCCTGTTATCTGGACTCAACGAAAGCGCTTTCTGCAACTCGGCCTTTCCGTCATCCAAATATCCCGCATGGCATTGGGCGAGTCCCAAATGTTGATGCAGACTTGCTTGCAATTCGCAGTGACCGCACATGGCAATTGCTTGTTTAAACAGAGCAATTGCTTCCGCCCAATCCTGCTTGAGCATAAGCGAATAAGCGTGATTGGCTGTTTCTGTAACTTGCTCCAATGCCTGAGACTTTTCCTGCAACGTCCTGAATTGCTCCATTAATCGTTTGGATTCCTCGGAATCACGAGTTCGAAGCGCTTGGCCCAAGTTGTAAACGGCCTCTACATACTCGGGATTAAGAGCGACCGCGCTGCGCCATGCTGATATAGCCTCGCCTTCACGCCCTTGGTTCTGCAGGCTCTTGCCAAGCAGAAAATAAGCGTGAAAGTTTTTGGGATCTAGGACAACGACTTTTTTCAATAAGAGCGATTCCTTCGCATCATGGTTGTATTTTGATTCAAAGGTCGCCCAGAAGAAAAATACTTCAGCATCTTTTGGCGCAAGCAAGGATGCCTCCTGAAACTCTGCGCGGGCGGCTGCCGGCCTGTCCGCATCGGCCAATATGCGTGCACGATTGAGATGTGCCGTCGCAGACTTCGGATCAATTTTGATAGCTTTGTCTATCTCGGATAGCGCATCCCTCGAATTAGAACTGTCTGCGAGGACAATCGCCAAATTCAGATGTGCATCTCCCGATTCCGGAGCCGCCAATACGGCCTTGCGCAATAGCAGGATCGCATCTTTCTCTTCTCCCAGACGGGCCTTTATCTTTCCCAGCAAAGTGAGTGTCTCTGCATTACCGGGAGCCAGCAAGACAGCTTTTTCCAGTGGAATCGCCGCTTCCGCAAGCCGCCCTTCTCTTGCCAGACCTTCGCCTTCGCGCTGCAGCGCTGCAACATCATCAAAGCGTTTTTGCGGACCTTGAGCCTGCCCAAAGTGACAGAGCAAGCTGGAGTAGCAAATCAAAGCCGTAAGAACTCTTTTGGAATAGTTCATAGATGGATTCCCGAGCTGCTAAACGTCAATAATGAGCTTCCTTCATGGTCTGCCACTAAACATCCATACTCTGCGCAAAAAGTAAGTGGTATGAACCGCATACGAACTGGCCGCCTTAACCACAGGAGAATCCCTCACCGTCTCAACCTCAATGACAATTTACGGAAGGCGGACTGGTGAAGCACAACGAACGCCACATCGCACTATATTATTAGTGAAAAATTACTGTCAATAGAAAATATTATTCGATTGCTGTAGCGTTAACTTGCCGGAATGGAGCAATATTGGAAAAACTCGAACGTCATGTTCGGCGGCAATAAAAGCAAACACGCTTGCATCACCGCATTGCTTCCAGGAGTAATTGCCTTGTTCAAATCAGTGTCCCCGATCGCCCTAATTTTAGGTTTATTGATAGCGTTTCCTCTGGAGGGTCAGTCTCCCACATCTCCAGCGCCCATACCAACTGGAGGCGCGAGTACAGGCGGAATCTTTCCCGCTGTTCATGATGCGAAGCATCAGCCTATTACGGCTGGCGGCTTCGTATCCTCGGGCCCTAGAATTTTTGAGGATGTAACGCAACATTCCGGTTTAGGTTCGTGGATTCAAAGAATGGGGAATCCAGATAAGCGCTACATCATAGAGACGGACGGTTCCGGGGTTGGCTTGCTTGATTACGACAACGATGGTTGGCTCGATATCTATTTGGTAAACGGATCAACCTACGAGGCGTTAGCAGGAAAAGCTAATCCACCGCATGCTGCGCTGTTTCACAACAACCACGACGGCACATTTACCAATGTGGCAGGCCACGCAGGAGTTGAGAATGACCGGTGGGGCTTCGGCGTGGCCATCGGAGACTACGATAATGATGGCTGGCCAGATATTTATGTCACAAACTTCGGTGAAAATCGCCTCTATCACAACAACCATAATGGTACGTTTACGGATGTAGCCGTCACCGCCCGCGTGGCCTTGTCTAATTGGTCTACAGGAGCAACATTTGGCGATTACGACGGCGATGGCAGGCTCGATCTTTTTGTGCCCGGCTATGTTCATTACGACGTGGCGAATCCACCCCAGTCTGGAACGGACGCGGCATCGTTTCATTATTGCCAATTTCGCGGTACAGATGTCTCCTGCGGGCCGCGTGGCTTAAAAGGTGAACAGGACCATCTCTTTCACAATAATGGGGACGGCACCTTTACGGATGTCAGCAAAAAAGCTGGAGTAGGGGACGCTCGGGGCAACTATGGATTTACTGCTCTTTTTGCCGACCTCAATGGGGATGGCAAAGTAGATCTTTTCGTAGCCAACGACTCCACGTCCAATTATTTTTATGCCAATCAGGGGAACGGAACATTCGCAGATGAAAGTTATTCTTCTGGATTGGCTGTCAATGGAGATGGGCGAGAGGTGGCTGCCATGGGACTGGCCGTTGGGGACTACCTCAATACGGGAAGGCTCGATGTAGCAATCACCGATTTTTCCGATGACTACGATGTCCTCTTTCGCAACGACGGAAGCGGGATGTTTACAGACGCCAGCGCTGCTGCAGGGCTAGTCGAGGCTACAACCCCATTTCTGGGCTGGGGAATTGGTTTCTTAGACTACGACAACGATGGATGGAAAGATCTTTTCATGACCAACGGCCATGTATACCCAATCGTCGACCGGAACGACTGGGGCACAAGCTATGCAGAAAGGCCGCTTTTACTGCACAATCTGCACGGCCACGGCTTTGAAGAAGTTCCTCCTGTTACGAATACGGGGCTGGCTATCGTCACATCCGGACGCGGCGCTGCATTCGGGGATCTGTTCAACGACGGGAAAATTGACGTAGTTATTAATAACCTTGATCACGCACCGACGCTTCTCCGCAATGTCTCAAGCGACCGTCACTGTTGGGTTGAACTAAAACTCATCGGTGGTCCACGAAGTCCTAGGGACGCTATTGGAACCTCTGTTTATTTGACTGCAAATGGCATACGACAACGCGGGGATGTGTTGAGTGGTGGCAGCTTCATGTCCTCCAATGATCAGCGAATCCATTTCGGACTTGGAAATGCACAGCAGATTAGTTCCGTCGAAATCCATTGGACAAGTGGACTTACAGAACATGTGATACTTCCGGGCATCAATCGGATATTCAGGATCGAGGAAGGAAAAGGGATCGTAACGCAGTTCCCCAGGTCGGAATAGCGCCAATCAACTCGAAGCCCCGAATCAGAACGCATGGGGTTGGGTTACATGAGGTAGTGATGCTCTCGGCCGACTCCTGCAGTTTGGTTTCATCGAAACTGCGCCAGGGGTTGCTGGTTGACTCGTAGATGGTCGATGGCGAGATATTAAATGCGCTGCTGTTCTACATAGTGCCTCCATGGGGCGGGTGGGGATGTGCGGGTCGGCTACATTGCCTTGCGAGGATCGAGGCCATCCTGGATCTGGATCCTACGACTCTCATCATCGTCGATGAAGCCGAACGACTGACAATAAACAGCATGGAACAACTCCCTTCCATCTTTGATAGAGCGGCCTCGGCATGGTGCTTATCGGCGTGCCGGGAATTAAAAAGCGTGTCGCTCGGTACCCGCAATTCTTCTCTCGCATCGGCCATAGCCAGCGATATTGAAATTTTCAATGGAAACGGGGAGGGGGAGTGCATCAGTAATGGTGGCCAGAGAAAGCTTCGAACCGTCGCTAAAATGGGGAGGCGGCTCGCAGTGATTATTTTGTACCAATTTTGTACCGCCGAGCCGGGAGAGGTGGCATTTTCGGAATTCTTGTCATTGTATTTTCTGTAACTTACAGAACTAAAACACCCGTGGAAAGAACGATCCCGTCTCTGGCCACCACATTTTCAACAACTTACAAAACCGTCAGTCCGCGTTTTCATTCCAATTGGCACGGAGGGATTCGCCTATTTGCAGGCGCGGACTGACGCTTTGCAATTGTGCACACCTGAAGTCGTGCATTACCACTTACGTGCTGGCGACTGGCCGCGTAGGCGCTTTTAACCTGACACGAAAGCATCGGAAGGAATGTGATCGCCAGTATCGGGGAGATCGTGGTCGCTATTGGCTAGCCGGCATCATGGCTCTGATTTGCTGCGTACCAGCTTCTGCGTTATTTGTCATGGTCACACGCTCTCTTGAAGAGCCCTTAGCCTGTCGGAGTACTTGCGCTTGAGGATTTTACTTGAGTAACCCAGGCTGGCTGTGGACCAGCATGAACCGAGTGACTCATGTGTCATTTCATCCCAACAGGGCAGGGACGAAAATCTAATACGAGCCGGGACCGTAACGGCCTTGTAAATAGCGGCCGGCGCCATTCGCAAATTGATTTCAGCCCGCTTTCTGTCGGAGATCGCGATAGCTGGGAAACCCAGGGATTCCCGTCGCCTGTGTGGCTGCTCGCACGATTGCTGTAGCTAGTACTTCGGCGGCAATAGCTCCTATTGCACTGTGGTTTACATGCACTGAGCTTTTGCCGGTTGCTGCGGCAAACAACGTGTCGCCATCCCAGAGCGTATGCACCGGGTTGATGGCACGCGCCATCCCATCATGTGCCATCTGCGCGACTTTAGTTATCTGCACCCGATCCAGTTTTGCGTTCGTGGCTACGATGCCAATCGTCGTGTTCGTGTGTGACTCGGCAGGCAATTCGAGCCCATAGCCCTGTTTGAGCTTCTCAATCGTATTGAGAAATCCTCCGTTCTTTAGATCTCTTGCTCCCGCGATGATCTTTGCAATCGAGGGATCGTAGACATCGCCGACCGCGTTCACAGCAACGATAGCCCCGACGTAGACGTCCGTGTTCCCCACGCGAAGGCTGGCTGTTCCCAGCCCAGTTTTCATGGCGGCCTGATTGCCGAAGAGTTTGCCTACCGTCGCTCCAGCGCCGGCGCCAACATTTCCCTCCGCAACCGGACCGGTTGTGGCTGAAATCGCAGCCTGATAGCCGGCTTCGGCATCAGGGCGTATTTTGTTGTCGCCTATCTCAAGATCGAAAATGATAGCCCCTGCGACCTGCGGCACAACCGCGCCTTGCAGATGCACGCCGTGCCCCTGTGCTTCCAGATAGCGAGTTACGCCTGTGCCCACGTCAAGACCAAAGCCACTACCGCCGGAGAGGAAGAGAGCCTGCGTTTCGCCTGTCGGATGGATCGGCGTCAGCGATTCGGTACCACGGGTCCCTGCCGCTCCACCGCGCACATCGAACCCTGCAACCGAACCCGGGTCGAGGATCAGTACGGTGCAACCGGCAGGACGGAGTTTTTCCGTGTAATGGCCGACTCGAATACCCTGCACGTCGGTGACGCTGCCCGCGCTCTGGTTGGTCAGCAGGCTTTGATCTGTCCGAGCCGCGACGGCCTCTTGGGGAAATATTCCTGTGGAGGTAAGCCCCGCGCTCGCGGCGCCGGTCACCAGCAATGAAGCAAATTCTCTACGATTCAATGTCATTCCCTTTCATTGCTGTAATCGAATCTCTCTTTATTCATTGGCCGTGAGCGCGACCACATGGATCGGCAGGTCCCAGTGGACCAACGTCAACTCCCATCGCTGCTGCTCGTCCGCCTTGAACTGTTTCTGGTTGGGGAAGAGCTGCTTCGCTATCACCTCTTCGGACCGTCCCTCCGGAGCGACTGGCCCCTTGTACTCGATAATGACGCGATAGTCCCACCGCGCATCCTCACTGGTGTGTAGGCTGGGCGCATAGATGGCGTAGTCCTTCACATAACCGAGCTGCTTCTGTTTATCCAGAATGGCGACCTGGTATTCCGGAAGATGTCCAGCCATTCTTCCTGGTGGCCCCACTTCACCCGGTAGACCCATTCGACGATGTAGGGCTTATCCGAAACGCTAGTTGTTGACGCTGCTGATTGGGCAGCAACAAATTGAAAAGGACAGGTCAGAAGGAGCAGCAGGGTCAACCCAGCAATGCTCTTGCGCCTGGATGTCATAGAGGACTCCTCGGTTCCGTGTCGACGCGGCGAGTTCTTATCGCGTTGGTAACGTCAGAAAGAGAGCCAGATTGAATTCTGAATGGATCTTCGGTTCGATCCATTAAATCTGCCCGCTTCGCATTGCGCTGAGCGGGCATTTGTCGAACAAGGATTCTTCAGTCAGTCACAGAATCCGAAACTGAATCTGAGCGACGCCCAGCGAACCACGACCCGCTCCTCTACCGAGATTGCGTATCTGCCAAACCAGACGCGCAACCCGCAAGGGCTCGTCTTCCTGGAGCCGGCGGTCACACCGATGTATAGCCCTCGTGGACAAAATGCCAGCCTTGTTGCTATCTCCGGCGCGCAGACCGGGCAGATCGCAGCATACGGCGGCGGAGGACGCGCCACTGCTTACTCACTTGACTACACCGACACCAACGACTGGGAGTTTGGCGGATTTGCCCTGGGCACACAGCCATCGATCGATATGATCGCTGAGTTCAAAGTGCTAACAGGCGTCTTCCCCGCGGAATTCGGGCTCGAATCATCGAACGTCGTCGCCATTACAAAGAGTGGGACGAACACCCTGCATGGGGAACTCTACGACTTTGTCGAGAACGACGCCCTCGATGCACGCGACTACTCGATACCACGGGCAAGGCAACACCCCTCAAGCAAAACATCTATGGTTTCAATCTGGGTGGTCCGGTATGGCGCAATCACACGTTTCTCTTCGGCGGTTACGAAAAGACAACGACACGCGGTGCAGGCACCATCGTTCCTCTCCTCCTTCCGAACACGAATGCGCTGGCACTGGCACTGGCACTGGCACTGGCACTGGCACTGGCACTGGCAACAGATCCCATCTCGAAGCAACTACTGCAGACACTTCTGCCCTCGATTCCTCAGCCGTCCGCATCCAATCCGACCGCTCTGACCACTACCGTGAACCAGCTCTACACGGGGCCGGGCGATAGCTACCTCTACCTGATCCGGGGAGATCACCATTTCTCCAACGCTCACTCCCTTGGAGTCCGGTATCTCTACAGCAAAGGCAGCACGGTTCTTCCTTATCCGACCTTCGGCGCTCCGGTCGGCAATGGGGCGTTTCTTTCAACAGGCACGCACAGCGTGAATATCTCCGACACCTATATCTTCAGCAACAACAAGATCAATGAACTCCGGCTCGCCTATGGACGATCGATTGGCGAACTGCCCCCGCAACAGAATCCAGCAACGCCGCGCTTCAACGTCACAGGAGCCATCAATCTCGGCGATTACCAGGCATTCCCGCAGGGACGCATCTTCAACGTCTATCAGATCAACGAGGCTTTCAGTTGGATTCATGGCAGGCATTCGATCAAGTTCGGCGCCGATGTCCGCTATGTGCAGGATCAGTCGTCGAACGTCTCGAGCGGCCGCGGCATTTATACCTTTCCCAGTCTTCCGAGTTTCCTTAATGGGACGTTCTCTCTGTATTCGCAAACATTTGGTGCGACGACGCGCAATTACCGCGTCTGGATTCCAGGCTTCTTCGTGCAGGACGAGTGGAAGGCCCTTCCGACTCTGACCATCAGTGCCGGACTCCGCTATGAACCACAAGGTTCCTTGACGGAAGCGCGCGGCCTGCTGTCCTTGCTTGATCCATCCCTGCAAGGCGTCTCAATTGGTGAGGCGGGCATTGGCCCGCTGGGGGCATTTCGCCACGGGAATACCGGCATCAAGGCAAACTATGCGAACCTTGAGCCACGGCTGGCATTTTCCTGGAATCCCGGCGCCGGGCGCGCAGTCATTCGCGGCGGATACGGTCTGATCTTCGACGATTTCAATTTCGCGTTGCTGTCGAACATCCGTGTGGGACCGCCTTTGAATTACTCGGTACAGCTTCCCGGACCGTCGGGCAGCAATAGCTTCGACGCGCTTGTAGCTGGAACCGCTCCGATCCAGACTGCCACTCAGCAACAGATCGGAACCTTCGGCGCACTCAAAAACTTCGGGGCCATCACTACCGTGCCGAAGAGCCTTGCGAATCCATATACCCAGAACTTTACTCTGGGGGTGCAATACCAGATCACTCCAAAGACGGTTGCCAGCGCGGATTACCTGGGAAGCGTTACCCGGAAGCTCACAGATCTCTCCTCGCTCAATAGCGTACTGGCGGCCAACCGCCCGGCTCCAGCTACGAGCGTGGCGGATGAGGCAAACAGGCTGAGCCAGTTCCAGGCAGCAGTGGCGGCCGAAAACGGCGCAGGCAACAACCGTATCGATCCCCGTTTTAATCAGACAGATCAGTATCAGGCTGCCGGCAGCTCCAACTACAACGCTCTCGCAGTGCAGCTCAAGCAGCCTGTACTTTATGGACTGGAAGCGCAATTCGCTTATACCTGGTCCAAATCGCTCGACGATGACTCCGACTTTAACCTGGCGCAGGTTGGGCAGGACCTGAGCTACCCGCAAGGGCAGGGAGCGAACTTCCGCCGCCTGGAGTATGGCCCATCGGACTTTGACATCACGAACCGTATTGTCTTCACGACGGTCTGGCGCCTGCCCTTCTTCGTCTGACAACGTGGCTTCACGGGTCATCTGCTCGGCGGCTGGAATTTCACCACCATCGAGCAGTGGCAGAGCGGCGTGCCAGCCAACATTCAAAACGGCACGTGCCTCGGCATTACGGATGTGAACATCGACGGCAACACAGCGAACGGACAGGACAACACGCGCGCCAGCCTCAGGCCGGGAGGCGTGAACTTCAAGCTGAGCAAAGCCCACACCATTCTGAACTCAGGTACAACGGCAACGACGAATCCAATTCTGAATACGCAGAACCTGAAATATGTGCCGACGCTGCTCGGCAACACGGGCACGCTCGGCAGAGACATCTTCCGCATGCCCTCGATTGCGAATGCAGACTGGTCGCTCGCCAAGGATACGCATCTCTTTGAAGGCGGCTTTCTCGGCAGTGGACCATGGAACCTGGAATTGCGCGCCGATGCTTTCAATATCTTCAATATTCCGTTTGTAACCGCAACGGGGAGTAACTGGAACACTCTCTCAAGCGGAGCATTTGGTCTTGCCAATACAGCGGGGAGTACACGCAAGATACAAATTTTCGCAAAACTAACGTTCTGAAAAGAGAACTGGCTCCCATGGGCAGTCAGGCCATGGGAGCCACATTCTATCTACGTGCTGAAAAAATTGTGCGATATGCCTCGAAAGACTATCCCTCGGTTATGTCGTAATTGCCGGCTTGGGAGTTAGCGGGTTCGTGACATTTTGTAGATTGGCGGCAACGTATCCGTCTCGGGCAACCATCTTGCCACGCTGACGATAGAGTTCGGAGTCTTGCGGCTGTACGGTGGCGAGACCATCTACATAGCGGTTATACATACAGAAAGCCGCTGCGATGAGAACAGTGTCATGAATTTCAATGTCGGTGGCGCCTTCATTTCGAGCTCGCTGCACGTCATCGGACGTCACTTTTTTGCCGTCCTGCTGCACCTTACCGGCGATAACCAAAAGCGCTTTCAGCTTGGATGAAACTTTGGCCGAGTGAAAATCCTGCTTAATACAGTGGACGAGGTCTTCATCGCCATCGAGGTGGGCCGCTGCGATGGCCCCATGAATCGATTGGCAGTAGTGGCAATCGTTCTGTGCGGAGACATAAGTTGCAATGAGTTCGCGCTCGCCTGGTGTGAGCGAGTTGGGATGACGAAGCAGCACTTCGACAAGCTCATTGAGTGGTTTGGAAGTCTCGGGCCGGAAGGCCATGGGTCCGCGAATACCGGGCAGATCGGGAAGTGCGATGTGTGGCATAGTGTCCTCTTTTTGAAAAGTTAGAGTGTGGTTACGGAAGCACTGACCGGTATTTCCGTCACAAGTGCAGAGTTAGATTGATGTTGGGGATAAGGAGGAAGCGCAAGTTGCATTATGGCTGCAAGAAAGCACGGCAGCGCGAACAGAGCGAAGGTCATGGGCAGATAACGACCAGCCGTGTCGAAGCAATGTCCCATCAGCACGGGGCCGGTCGCGCCGCCGATGGCATACGCCGTCCATGTCAGACCATAGAGAGTCGAAAAGCGCGCCCGGCCAAAGTACTTCGCGATAAGGTAAGGCACAACATCCGCCTCGCTCCCACCGGCAAACCCAAGCAGAAACGCTCCTGTCAGTCCAACCGGCGCGATCGCCGCGTATGCCAGAACCACCACCCCGATGCCTGCGAGAACAAGACCCGCAAGCGAAACCAGCGGCGCGAAAATACGATCCAGCAGGTATCCCGTCGTCAGCCTGCCGGCAATGCTCGAAATGCCCAGCATTGAAAGCGCCAGCGCTGCGCTGCTCGCATTCACGCCGCGGCTGGTAAGCAATGCGGCAAGGTGAGCGATCGCAGCATTCGCGCTGAACGCAGCAAACATCACCGGAACCGCAATCAGCCAGAAGACGCGCGTGCGCAGAACAGCACCTACTCCGCCATGGAAGACGACAGGCTGTGCCGGTATTTCCGCAGCGGCGCGATTCCGCACCAGGAGTGCCGTCAGGGGAAACCCGAGCAGCGCCAGCGCTCCAAGCACAAGGTACGAGGCCCGCCAACCATGCATCGTCATTACATGCTGCGCAATTATGGGCAGAAAGATCGAGCCAGTCGCACTGCCGGTCAGCATTACCGCAATCGCCAGTCCGCGCCGCTCTTCAAACCATGTCAGCACAGCGCGCGAGTAGGCAAGCTGTGCTGTGCCGTTACCCACAATGCCCAACAGCAGATAGGTTGTATAGAACTGGATGATGTGGCCGCGCAGCAGTGCCAGCGAAGCGATACCGCACGCGAAGACGACAATGCTCGGCAGGATTACACGGCGCGGCGGCAGCTTGTCCAGCAGGGTTCCAATCGTTGGCGAGCACGCCGCCACCGTCAAAGCCGCAATCGCAAAACCACGCGAGATCGCCTCGATCTTCCATCCGAACGTGTTGTGCAGCGGCGTGATGAAAAGACTGAACGTGTACGGCACCACGGCCGCGAAGCTCACCATGACGCCAACAAACGCGGCGAACGTCACCTTCCATCCCTGATAGCCGAGCGAATTTTCAGAGGCATTTCTGTTAGTCACGGCTTTCACCTCGCTCCGTGACCGCTACGCCGTCGGTCTCCTCCAAACGCTTCGCCATCGTGGAAAGCAGCTTGGGGCGCACAGTCGGTCGCGTCCATGGGCATTCGGCAAAGCAGATGCCGCATGACGCCGCTTCAGCGAAGTAGGGTATGCATTTGTCGAAGTTGACGTACCATCGCTCGAGGCCACGTACCATCTGCTTTTGTTCGGATATGGCGCCCGGTGGACAAGCATTCGTGCAGATCTGGCAGGTCGCGCAGAACTGGTCTGCACCGAAACGCACCGGCGACGTAGCCTCTAGCGGCATATTCGTCGTGACTCCCGCCAGTCGTATCCCCGATCCGAACTGTGGGCTGATCAGCGAGCCATGCTTGCCAAGTTCGCCCAGACCAGAATCAACCGCCGGTGGAATCAGCAGCAACGCATCAGCCGAGGGGCCCGGATACGCCTTGGCCTTGTACCCCTGGGATCGAATCCAGTTCGCCAGCGCATACGATGCTCTCGTGCCGCGTGCATACTGAACTCCAATCTCCGTAACCCCAATACCATTCGTCTCGTCCGAAGGCACTTGGATCAGTTGTTCGTAGTTATGCGCAAGCACCAGCACGATCACCCACGGCTCTTCGATCGTGTACCCCTCGAACACATAGAGCGGCTTCATTGCTGCTATGCCAACAGCATCTACTTCGTGAGCCAACGCGAACGCAGTCATCTCCGCCGCAAGCTGTTGCGCAGACGCCTCGTTTCGCGTCTCGGTAATCGGGACCAGTTCAGGGTGGTTATAGGCAGCCATGAATGCCGGTGCCGAGCCTGGACATTTACGCGAGTTCTGCCGCGCAACAATCTGTAGATCCCCAAAAGGATGTTGCGTCGGGGGATGCCAGAAGAACGGCGATGCCCTCCGCGACACAACTTCGCCAAGTCCGTTGATCGTATTTCCCGATGTTTTCAGAAGGGAGAGGATCTCCGGCCGCGGGCTGTACGTGCCGCGCTTCGGACGTCTCGGGTTCGCTTGACCTGGCATAGTGAATCTCCACTTGGAATAGGGAACAGCAACGATGGACTAAAAACTCAGTCGAGCGGAAAGTTGAATCTGCCGCGCCGGTCCCGCAAATGTTGGCGACCCAAACGTGGGATTGAACGAGCTTGTGACGCCATCGCCATATCTCCTCGGAACCGGCCCGGCGAACTCTCCGGAGCCATACACCTGGTCAACGTCCTGCACGTTCACTCGATTAAGCAGGTTGAGGAACTCCGCGCTCGCATTCACCTTCACCTTTTCCGTCAAGTCGAAGTGCCGTTGTAGCCGAAGATCCGTGTCATAGTATGAAGCGCCGAGGTAGCTATTTCGACCAATATTTCCAACCCGGTCATTAAACGGAAACCCATCTCCGTTGATGTCCGAACCCGCAAGAATACTGTAGTACTGCGGGCTCTGCAGCGTGTTGAGGATGGAGAACTGAAACTTCCGTAGCGGCGCAACCCACTCTTCGGGAGACTCCGCCATAATCGTCAATACGAGCCGGTGCCGCATGTCGTTATCGCTGACCGCACGATCCAGTTGTGGCTGCAGATAATCCTGCGGCTCATCCTGTAGCTGATTCTCCGTCGCAATATCCATCGATTTCCCATACGTGTAATTCGCCAGAACGCTGTAATGATGATCCAACTCCTTGCGCAGGCTCACCGTCCCGGCGTTGTAGATAGACCAGCCCGAGGGCGAGGCATACAGCGCAAACCCAAATCCCGGATCAGCTGGCTGAAACTTCTGCCGACCATCCGAAAGAGTCCCGTTAGGCACGCCATTGATCGTGTTCGAGCTCAGCAGATGGATCGCATGCACGTAATGATAGCCAACCGTAAGAAACCAGTTGCCGCCCAGATCATTTTCAATCTCCAGGTTCGCCTGCTCGGAGTAGGCATTCGGAAAATCGCGCTTTACAAACCCGAGCGGAAACTGCTTGAGCGCCGAAGGACTGGGATAGATTCCGTTGTGTGAAAATTTTGAGAAGGCCGGTCCCGCTGCCCCAGGCCCGACCGAACCCACCATTCCTGCTGGTCCAAAACCCACAAGGTCATCGCTCGGATTCGCAAATGCTGGCAGCAGTGGCTGATTCATATCTGTGAATGCCGATGCGCCATGCCATCCATTCACCGTGCTGCTGTATTCGAAAGAGCCGACAAATAAGCCGAAACTTGAGCGCACAACACCCTTTCCATTCCGATACGAGTAGGCGGCGCCCACGCGCGGCTGTACATTGCCGAAGTTCGTCGGATTCATCTTGCCGAGAATTCGCAGGTCCTCCGCCGATGGAAGGAAATCAAGATCGTAGCGCAAACCAAATGACAGAGCGAGATTGGGCCGTGCTCTCCATTGGTCCTGCACATACAAGCCCCCCAACTTGTGCCAGAACTGTATCGCATCCGCAGCCTTACGCACCGCCGCGTCGGGCCCGGTATAGAAGCCTTGCGAGAAAGGCAGCGAACGTTGCGGAACCTGCTGCCCGAACTCGGACCTCGGCTGCTGAAAGATAAACTCGACAGCAGTGCCGGGCCCAAACGGACCAGCGTTGAATGGCGCCGCTCCGAAGAAACTCTGCGGGCTGAAAATGCCCACGCCTGGCGTAAAGTAAGGCGTCTGGGCAGAGAACCAGATCGGTTCAAACTCCGCGCCCACCTTGATCGAGTTCGATTCGTGAGTGTAGGTCAGCGCTTCTTTAGCTTGGAAGTGATTCTCACCGTAGTAGCTCACACCACCAAGAAAACCGCCGCTATACAACGTATCGGCAACATTGATCGCCGGCTCATACCCCGCGCCCACCGGATTCATCGTGAAGGTGCGACGGCCAAAGCTCAACGAACTCTCGGAGGTCCACTGCCTGCTTAGGATGTGGAACAGATTGCCGTAAACTGTTTGGTCGTGAATGCGATTGTCGCGATAGCTCGACGGCAACCCCTGGCCCGGAGAAGCGGCTGGCGTATTACCGTTCCGCGCGTCGGTAAACAGATAGCCGACAGCAAACGTGCTGTGATCGTTCAGTACATCCGTAACTTTTCCAAATGCATTGTTATAGTCGCCTATTTGCAGAATCGATCCCAGATTCTCCGGCGCCAGCCCCAGGCGTGTCTTGATCTCATTGATGCTGGGAGTGCCCGGGCCAAGGCAGCCCTCTGTATCAATACACTTCAAAATAAAGTGAGAGTACAGTGGCGATTGCGCCCGACGCTGACCCTCATAGCCCGCAAAGTAGAAAATCTTATCCTTCCGCACTGGCCCACCCAGCGTCGCTCCAAACTGGTTGAAGCGTAGCGTGTTGAAGCCGGGAGCAGACAGCAAGTTATTCGCATCCAGTTGATTGTTGCGGAAGTAGTTATAGAGCGAGCCGTGCAGATCGTTTGTTCCCGACTTCGTAATCGTGTTCACTGAGCCGCCCAGATTCAGTCCATCCGACGCATCCGGGCCGTTGACTACGCGAAACTCCTGCACCCAATCGAGCGACGGGCTCGACCGCTGTACTCCTGACACGCTCGTCGTGTAGTCGATACCATCCATCCCATAGAAGACGCTGTGCGTCTCCCGCAATCCTCCAAAACTCACCTCCAGCACCGTCTCCTGGAACGCCGATTGCGCGCCGGTACTGAAGTTGCGACCAATCGTTGCCGTCGGTGTAAGCAATACGAAATCAATGAAGTCCCGATCCGAGATTGGCAGATCAGCGATCTCATGCGGATTGATAACCTGGCTGCTCTGCGTTCGTTCGCCATCGACTCCCTGTACCGTGTCGCGCACCTCCACCTGCTCCGTCGCCTCTCGAATACGCAGCGCAACACGCAGCGACGCTATCTCTCCCAGCGTCAGCGTAAGTGGTGCGCGATAGGAGCCGAATGACGGCGCATCCACCGTCAACGTATACGGTCCCGCCGCCAGCCCCGGTATCTCCACTAATCCGAGCCTGTCCGAGAGCACTGTTCGCAGCACCCCCGTATCGGTGTTACGAAGTGATACCTCTGCCTGGCTCACAACGCTTTCCGAAGGATCCAAGACTGTAACGTGCAATGTGGCAAACTGCTGCGCCATCAGCGGCGAGGCGGCTGCAAGAATCAGCACGCCGATACCGGAGAATAAGGAAGCGCTTGGAATCGCCCCGCGCAGCAGGGCAGAAAGCACGTACGCAATGCCCAGTAGGTGCTTGTATGTATTTCGAACACACGCTGACGCCATTCAGACTTACCTCAGACAGAAAATGGGAACCAAGTTGGGAGAGAAAGCTGTGCACGTGGATTATGAGATCTGAATAGTGGAAGCGGAACCTCCAAAGGGATGAATTATGGCTAGCGCTTTAGATTGAAAGATGACTTTCGTAATCGAGTTAACATCACAACTCACAGCCACGCGCGAATTTGTCTCGCAAAAAATGGACAGATATAACTCCAGCCGCAACGCAATCGCGCGCTTGAGCCGGGTGACACTGTAGGATGCTCTGGCCGAGATGATAGCGACAATGGCCCGTCTTGACTCGCTGCCAATGCGCTCGCTAAGCGAGTTGGCCTGTTAGCGTAAACCGAGAATCATGCGCAGGCGAATCGGCGGACACTGGCCGACTCTCGGATACGGATCGACGCGCCTTGATCATGACCGGAAAGGTATGTTATTTATTGACAGACTTTTTTTGCTGCGATATAAACGACCAGTGGGGGAACTCCGGCCGCGACATTCTTCAGGGGCCGGGCACCAAGAATGTGGACTTTTCGGTCTTCAAAAATATTACGCTGACCGAATCGAAGTCCTCTCTGCAACTGCGCAGCGAATTCTTCAACCTCTTCAATACTCCGCAGTTCAACAATCCAAATGCCACAGTCGGAACCACAAACGGCTTTGGAAGCATCACCTCTGCTGGTTCTCCCGCAACACTTCAACGGATCTCACGTGAGATTCAACTCGCCGCAAAGCTCACGTTTTAGCAGGTTGAGCCGGTCATAGTCAGGTAAGGGCCTTCAACAAAAACTGTTGCCTTCACGCTGCGCAACAATTGCCTGGTGCCCATCTTTCCGCAGCCTCATCGCGGAAGGATGGGGGCAACACCCCTTGATTCGCAATCAGCCCCGAGAAACGCGCCAGGAAGCGGTGATCCCTGCCGGGGTGTTTCTCGATTCATGCCAAATCGCCGAGCGCTCATTGAGTGCTAAGTCTGTTATCGCACTGGAGTCCAGCGCGCCTCTTGCTGCGCAGGCAAAGTCAGCGTGGAATGCGCACCTACGATTCTGTTCCCAGACCTGCTTTTCAGCCGATAACGCTCGGCGTCAAAGCCAAGCGCCGACAAATCCACCTTATATCGCCGCGGTTTATCAGACAGATTCTTGAGCACAAACCCGTGTTCGCTGTAGCTGTAGCGAATTGCATACTCAGGAATTTCAAATCCAACGCTGCCGTAGCTTGTGAGGTGGGGCGCGACAGCTACATCCGCATCCGCGGGAACAGTCAGCCCCAGAAACTTCTCGATCAGGACGGCTGCAAAAACATTGGGATATTCGTAGTACTTTTCGGCGCCGTGCGCATCCTTGCCATCGATATAGTAGACATGGTCCATGTCGTACCGTTCACTCATGAAATAGTTGTTCTTCGCGCCCTCTGCCGCCACTTTGTTCAGTTGATCAACCAAGATATTGTTCTGCCTTTGTGACACACGAAAGGCAGCATCCCAATACCAGGACCTGCCCGCCGCGCAGAGATCATACGGTCCACCATCGCCAATCTCGGACTTGTCGTATCCGGCGATGTCAGCTGCCACAAAGCTCGGGAATCGCTCAAACTGCTCAGCCTTTTCGTCGATCAAGCGGCGCACCGCGGCGGTCTGGCCAGCCGTTGCAAATCCGAAGGTCACAGGCAGCTCATTGGCAAGAAGATGAATGTGATCGTGAGCCTTCCCGTTGCGATCAACCCAGTCGATAAATCTCTGATTCGCCGGGTTCCAATACCCCATCGGAAGAGGCGCGATCAGTGCACTGGCCATCTTCTTCGACGCCCCGGCAAAGAGTGAGGCCTCGTCTCGCCGTCCCAACAGGTTCTCCATGCCGGCCAGCAATGCGAAATCGTGAGCGGCAAACGCTTGGGCCTGCGTCACGCGGCCATCCTTTATCATCTGGTCTTCGTAATAAACATCGGACCACACGCGACCATATTGATCCGTGTTTGACAGAATCCACTTGGCAGAGTGTTCAAGGTTCTCCATGTTAGACCGCAGCCACGTCATATCTTTTTTAGCGTTGTAATAGCGCCAGGACTCTTCAATCACCTCGATGTTCCCGGTCAATGGAAACATCGCTGCATTTTGATGATTGTCCTCGCTGTTTCTGCGAACGTGGTACTCGCGCCTTCCGTCAGGCTGCACCGATGTAGGAATGCGATAAAGCTTCTCCGGATCGTCATTCATCAGCTTGAACTGGAGCCCAATCATCCGCTTCACAACATCGAGATCGAGTTCCGAGCCCAGAGCTATCCGCCCCTTGATTTGAAACTCGTGATCGACCGAAGGATAAGAGCCCGCATAAGAATTCACATTCAGCGTACTCAGAACATATCCGTTGCTGTAGGGAAAATTCGCCGCCATTGTCTTCTCCACCACAGATGGCAACATGGTTCCCCAGTAGAAGGCGGCCAAAGCTTCTTCGAGTTCTGTGCCACCGGAGATCTCAAGAGAGAATCGATGACCGAAGGGGTCGCTGTGCGGCCGGGCCTCGGTCTCGGAGAGAATCGCACTCTCTGCATGCAGAGTAACCGTCAACCCCGCATCGGTTTTCTTCACATCCAGATCGCCACCATGCAGCACGAGATGCCAGGAGTGATCCTTCGATGTCGCATCGAGCGGCAGAATCCACAGCGCTCGATTTGCATTCACCTGCGCACCACTCGCGCTTATCGGAAGAGCCCACCACTGGTTCTCATCGTATTGAACGCCCAGCCCCTGGCAACGAGTAAATACAAGTTCAACAGGCTTCCGCGCATCCTTTCGCGTAACCATAAGATCTTTTCCGACGCGAGATACCTCGGCGTTTTCGATTGAACTCAGAATGCCGCCGGGGGTGCCAGGCTGAGGTCCATCCAGGGCATATCCGCTGCCCAGTGCATACGAGTGCATTGATACTCCGAGCAATAGAAAGACCGCGATCAGTGTTTTCATTATTTTCATGGAGTGTCTCAAATAAATTTTGCAAATTGGCTAAGTCGCAAGAGGCTGAGGACTATTTGGTCATGGGCATGGCGTTGCCGCCGCGGCATCGACCAAGATACGGCGGAGATTGCTTAAGAGCATCGAATCTCCCATGAGTCGATCGTCTATAAGATCGATCCATGAGTCATTGAAAATTATTGATTCATATAGGTTCGCTACGGAAAAAGTAGCGAAGGCCTTGTTGATTGGCCCGACCCAGTATACGGAATAATAAGCGGCTTAGCGGAAGCTATCATCGGCTAACACAAGGACGATTCTTGGCACTATTGGATTCCAACTGTTGTCAATGAGTGCATTGGCCTATTCACAACAGTTGAGAACGGCGTTTCTTGATTTGCCGGTCTATGTACGTGCGTTGGCATCTGTGCGGCTGACAATTTTCCCCAAAAAATCAAAAGCTTCGCAAGAGAAACTCTCTTGTGCTCGCCAGCACCTTCTCTCGCATCGCGGACTCCGGCAGCAGGCGAGCGATTTCAATTGCCCCGATCATCGTTGAAAATATCGAAAAGAAAGCGCGCTCTTTGTCGGCCGTTCGCTGCCCAGGCATGAACGGAACCATACGACTCTTGTATTTCTTCAGTTCCTCAAAGATCTGCGGCTTCATCGCCTTATCGGCCCTCGCCAACTCCGGGCCAAGAGCGGGCAACGGACATCCGTACTCGACATGGTCGCAATATTCGGGGCTCAGGTAAATCTTCACAATCTCCTTCCACGCCGTCTCGGGCGGGGACTGCTCTGCGGCATGGGCAAGCCGGTCGGCTATTTCCTGGAATGCCACGCTCAGCGACTCCATGAGCAACTCGTCTTTGCTTCCAAAATGCTTGTAAAAGCCTCCATGAGTGAGGCCGGAGTCTCGCATCACCGTTGAAACAGCGGCGCCAGTGATGCCTTCGGAACGAACGCGCCGGGAGGCGTCTTTCACAATTTTCTGATGGGTTTCAGTTTTGTGTTCAGGCCTGTAGCGCATAGCTCATTATAGGATGCTGGTAATCATCTCACGGTGCAATCCCCCTGCCTCTGGCCCTCTGAAGAAATTCTGAATCCATAGGATGATATTAATAATCCTATGGATTCAGGAGGCCAAATGCCACAGCAAATAATTTTCCTGATCCATCTCATTCTGGGTTATGTCGCATGCCTGCTTTGCTTCAGCGTGTATGTCATGCCCAGGCTTAAGGCGCTGGACCGTCTGGAAGCGCACCGCGTCATCGCCACTCTTCACAGTTTCCGCTTCTTCGGTCTCGTCTTTATCCTTCCGGGCGTCGTCGGCCCCCACCTGCCCGCCAGTTTCGCCACGTTCGCCGCGTATGGCGACTTTGCAGCCGGAGTTCTGGCCTTGTCAGCCCTACTCGCGGTCAGGGTACGTCCGCTCTTTTGGTTGTTTGTCGTCGCCTTCAATCTCGTGGGGGCGGGCGACATCCTCCTCGACTATTACCACGCCATCCATGTTGGTCTTCCGGCGCTGGCGGGGCAGTTGGGCGGAGCTTATGCGATACCGATCCTCTACGTCCCAATGCTGATGATCACGCACATCGTGGCGCTCTATTGGCTGGTGCGGCCGCAGCCCAGGGCGGCTCGTGTCCTCATCAGCGGTGCGACCGAATCCTGATTTAGATCAACCCTTCATCCATTGTTTTTAACCACATTTCATCTGTTGTCTCTTTAACCACATTTCATCAAGGAGAATAAAAATGTCTCAGCCTATACTCGTCACCGGCGCGGCCGGCGGCGCGCAAGGTTCCACAGGACGCCAAATAGCAGCCCTGTTGCTCGATAAGGGTATCCCGGTTCGTGCCTTCGTTCACAAGCTGGATGCAAGGTCCGATGCTCTCAGGGAACTCGGTGCGGAAGTTGTGCAAGGGGATCTATTGGACCGAGACTCCGTCCGAGCTTCTCTCATAGGGATAAAACGCGCCTACTTTACCTACTCCGTATCGGATGGGCTGCTGGAAGCTACAACGATCTTTGCCAGGGCTGCACGCGAAGCGAAGACTGAGCTTGTCGTCAACAATTCGCAGATTCAGGGCGCGCGCAAAGCGCCGAGCTTTCGCAATATGCAGCATGGATTGGCAGATTGCATCTTCGACTGGGCAGAGGTGGGAGCGGTTCATCTGCACGCCCCACCGTACTACGAAAATGTGCGCGCTCTGGTAAGAAAGAGTATCGCCGAACAGAGCACGGTGTTCCTGCCATGGGGCGACGGCAGCGCCACCATCCCGCTGGTAGGCGCAGCGGACGTGTCTCGCGTGGCGGCCACGCTGCTGGCTGATCCACGGACGCACTCCGCAAGCGCGTATGATCTGATCGCTGCAACACCCACAGTGAAGGAGATCATCAACACACTGAGCACCGTCCTTGAGCGTCCAATACGGTATGTCGGCATCACTGATGAGCAGTGGGTCGAGGCCATGAGAGATCACATCAATCCTCACGCGCTCGATCATCTGTCACATCTTTGGCGATACTTTCGATCAACTGAAAGACGGAGTGACGATGAGCCTCGCAGCGTTACCGATACCATTCAAACTGTTACGGGAAACCGTGCGCAGACACTGGCGGACTTCTTCAGAGCAAACGCGACAGAATTCGTAAGTTTTGCGGCTGCAACCTGAAGCGACCAACAGCCATGTCTATCTAGTCGACTGTTGCCCCAGTTTCGATATAACGCGGCTTGTGGATTTCATCCCCGAGCAGGCGCCCCGGGTGATCCACATCCTATGCTCAAAGAACTTGATCACGAACTCCTGAAAGATCGGACCGGTGTGATGCGTTGAGATCACGCCAAAACTCTTCCGTTGCTGTCCTCTCAGAATCGGCTTCCCGCCAGCCTCCGACCACATCCAGGTATTGCGAGACCACACCGTTGGCAAAAGATCTTGGAGCTGGCCTAGTTATTCTCAGGATGGATCCTGTACGCAATTACCTCTGTATTCAATGAAGTATTGCTCACTCGGGAGGTCTTCAGCAGTACCTCGAAATGTGGGAACTTCTGCACGTTTAACATGCTGCGAAACTTCGCCAGCGAAGTCTCCGAGGTCAAAAACTCCGCCGCTGCATTGGTGGTGTCGGAGTCGGTACCAGCGAGCATGATTACGTTTCCCGTTCGGTTCGGATTCGGAAGGTACCCGACCACACAATAGCCGGTAGTCAGGTCGTTCGCATCCGTCCACGAGGCGTAGCTCGACAGCTCTCCTCCCTGCGGATGCCGGTTCGTCACCAGCGCGTCATTATGCTGCGGGTCGAAAGCCAGCCTGAAGTTCAACTGCTCCTCAAACAGCCCCATCCACGGGTTCGCCTTCCTGCCGCCCAGTAGAACAAAGCTGTTCCGCTTTATCGAGTCTGCCGTATAAAATCGCGCGAGCACCAGGCGAAGTGAGGGCGCGATCGGAGGGAGCGTAAGGATCTGCTGTGCTGCGTGAAAATCTGCAAGCGTCACCAGACTGTGGGAGAAGATGTCCGTCAGGTCGCTCACGCGGTCAGGGCTCAGCGATGCCGCTTCCTGCTGATTGATATAGTTGTGCTCTAAGTAATCGTTGAGCATCATGCTTTGATGCGTTATCTCCGCGCTCATCGTCACGGAGGCGTCCGGCAGCACGATGTCAACCTCTTGCTGTCCCTTTGCGAAATCCTTCCAGAAAGCCTCCACCGTCGGCCTTCCTGCCCACAGAGCGCTCGAGGAACGCAGTGCCAGATTTTGCTTCAAAAGCACTGCACACACGACGACCAGCACCATAGCCACCCCTGCCCAGGCGAGGTATGCAGTGCGGCCGCCGGTACTCCGTTCCGCAACCGTGGGAGCATTCGCGACCGCCTCCGCCAGAGCAATTTCTGTCGGTGGTGTTGGCAGCGCTAAATCGTTCGGAAGTCTCCGCTGAAAGACCGGCTTATACCCGCCGCGCGGAATCGTGAGAACAAGAGACTCGTGGGCGCCATCGGTGGCGAAGTACAAGTCGATCCGCTTGCGTAGTTCGGTCGCGTTGACCCGGACGATATTGTCCTGGCTCGGGTCGTACGAGGGGGCACGTTCAAAGACTTTTGCGCCGATCTCCTGCTCATGGATCTCGGCGCGGCCTTCCTTCAGGGATTGTCCACCGACATAGAGCAAAAAATCGCGCAGACGCGCAGACCTCCGGAAATGCGCACTGGAGGCGACCCGCTCGATGAGTTGGCGGCGTTCGTCGACGCTCGGTTCGTCCCGGGATACGTTCCCCTCAATATTTACCGCAGAGTCCATGATCCTGATATCCCAAAGGCCAAAGTCTAACGCAATGGCTTATTGAGTGGCGCGATTATGCCCTTCTTTTTCTTCAATGAAACTATTTAATAGTCGCGCAAGCGACTGAAATATATAAAGTTGTCCGTACTTCTTACAGTAAATTTTCGCGTACTTCTACTGTAAATTAACTTGCCTGCCATGATGCGCGATCCCGAGGATGGGGCGTCTCTTAAAGTCCATCTCAGCCGCCGCCGCGTCCGACTCCGGAATTCGCTTTCCGGCGGAACGCTTCGACCGATGCCATATGCTCCTGCTTCAAACCTTCGGAGGTTTCAGTGCAATCTCGTCTCATCTATCGCATTCTATGTTTCGCCGCAGTCTTCACGCTTATCCTTGGCATCAATCCCACGGCAGGCGCACAGCGTTACCTTGGTGGCATCCAGGGCGCGGTCACTGACGCTACGGGGGCCAACATCCAGGGAGCCGCCGTCGTCGCCGAGGAGGCCTTGACTCACTTCAAGACTGCCGGTACGACGAACGGTGCCGGTGCCTACAACTTCCCTGCCTTAAATCCTGGGACTTATAAGGTCAGCGTCACCGCCCCCAGCTTCAAGACGGAGAATCGCCAGAACGTCGTCCTCACCGCCGGCCAGGTTCAGGTCGTCGATTTCGCGCTCACCTCCGGCGCCATCTCCGAGACCATCGACGTCACCGCGACCAACACGCTCCTCGATGCCGGATCGGCCAACATCGCCACAACCCTCAGCACCAAGGAGGTCACTGACCTTCCCAACGTTGGCCGTAATCCCTTCGTCCTCGCGACCCTTGCCGCGGGCGTCACTACCGGCGCCTACATGCAGAGCAAATCCAGCCAGTTCACCCAGCCCTTCTCCGGCGTCTCGGTCCAGATTACCGCCGAAGGCAGCAGCGGCCACAACCGCCTCACGCTCGACGGTATCCCTGACGATCCCGCTGAGCGCTTCTCCGGAGCCAGTTATACCGGCTTCGTCCCCTCGCCGGAGGCTGTCCAGGAGGTCAAGGTCCAGACCTCGATCTTCGACGCACAGATCGGCCACGGTAACGGAACCGTCACCAACACCGTCATCCGGTCAGGCAACAACAAGATCCACGGTGCGGCCTACTACGCCTTCCAGAACACCTATCTCAACGCCAACACCTACGAGAAGGTACCCAACCAGAGCGGCGCTCTGAACCCGGCTTCGCCCACCCACCGCAACAACGACCAGCTCAGCCAGACCGGGCTCGTCATCGACGGCCCCGTTCGCATCCCCTGGCTCTATGACGGGCGCGACAAGACCTTCTTCATGTTCGCCTTCGAACGGTACGCCTCCCACACGGCGGTCAACTACAGCACCCGCGTCCCTTCTGCCGCCGAGCGCGCCGGAGATTTTTCCGCTCTCTGCTCGGGCGGCTTCGACGGCACCGGCAAGTGCCTCGCCGGTGTTCAGATCTATGATCCCCTTTCGCCCGTTGACGTCAACGGAAACCGTACGGCTTTCTTCGCCAACAACAACATCGCCTCGCGTATCAATCCCGCCGGTGCCGCGCTCCTCGCCTACACTCCGCTGCCCAACGTCGCCGGAGCCGCCATCACCAGCTCCGCCAACTACATCTCCACCCAGACCTCTTACCCCAGCACCTACCCCTCCTTCATCGGCCGTATCGACCATGCTTTTGGCACGAGGAACAAGCTGAACGCCATCATGTTCCGCTCTGGCCTTACCCAGAGCTACCCCCTCCAGGGCTTCCCGAAGGCTATCGGGCCCACCGGCTACGGCTACAGCGTCTACCGCAACAACCGTGGCGGCTCGCTGGACGACATTCACCAGTTCTCGTCCTCGATGGTGCTCGATTCGCGCTTCGGCCTCGTCTTCCATCCCTTCGGCCTCACCTATCCGGGCAACTCCAACTTCGACCTCAGCTCCATCGGCATTGCGAATAACTCGCTGCCTTACAGCACCTTCCCCGGCTTCTCCACCAGCGACAGCTACGTCGGCCTCGCGCCCGGAGCAGGCGGACAGATCAGCGAAGACACCACCGGCTCGCTCGAAGAGATCCTGACCAAGACCTTCGGCAACCATACCGTCCGCTTCGGCTTTGAGGGCAACCTCATCCGCTACAACGTGCAGAACCCGCAGAGCGGCTTCGGTGCCTTCGCCTTCGATCGCCGCTTCACCCAGAAGAACTCCGTCACCGCAACCGTAGGCTCAGACTCCAGCTCGGGCGACCCCATCGCCTCGCTCCTTCTCGGCGACTTCTCCTCGGCTTCCTACAATAACTCGGCGGCCTATGCCCTGCAGCAGATCTACGCCGCTCCCTTCGTGCAGGACGACTGGCGCGTCAACAGCAAACTCACTCTCAATCTCGGCGTCCGCTGGGACTATGAGTCGCCCTTCACCGAGCGCTACAACAAGCAGGTCTCGAACTTCTGCACCACCTGCGTCAGCCCGCTCCAGGCTTCGGTCCCCGGTCTCCCCCTCGACGGCGGGCTCCAGTTCACCAGCGCCGCCAATCGCTTCCCTTATCCGCGCGACCTGAACAACTGGCAGCCGCGTATTGGCGCCGCCTACCAGGCCACTCCCACGACCGTGGTCCGCGGCGGCTTCGGCATCATCTATTTCAACACCCTCGAGACGCCTGTCGGCACCGGCTTCTCGCAGAGCACCAGCTATAACAACTACACCACCAGCGCTCCGGTCGACAGCCTGGCCAACCCGTTCCCGTCTGGTGTAGCCGCACCTACCGGAAGCTCGCTCGGCCTCGCCACCGCTCTCGGCCAGAACGTCAGCTTTATCGACCCCAACCACGTCCAGCCCAAGAGCGCCCAATACTCGGCCAGCGTCCAGCAGCAGTTCCCTGGCTCGCTCGCTCTCCAGGTCGCCTACGTTGGCTCCCGCCCCACGCGTCTTGAGGTCAACCACAACATCAACGTCCTGCCCGCGAACTATTACAACCAGGGCAGCGCCGAGATCACCTTCCTGAACGCCGCCGTCCCCAACCCAATGGCCGGCAAGTTCACCGGAACCACCTCGCTCAACAATGCCACCATCGCCCGCAACCTCCTGCTCCTGCCGTACCCGCAGTTCGGCTCCGTCACCGAGCAGTACTCCTCCATCGGCAGCTCGCCGTATAACTCGCTGCAGGTCCAGGTCACCCGCCCCATGCGCAACCGCTTCTCGCTCCAGGGAAACTTCACCTGGTCCAAGACCATGCTTCGCAACGGCTTCGTCAACAACTTCGGCGCGAACCCGCAGCTTTACTCCGTCCAGGATCCAAACTCCACGCTGGTCGGAAACATCTTCGGCACGTACCAGCTTCCCAAATTCGCGGCACGTCCTTACTACGAGCGCCTCGTGCTCGGCGGATGGCAGCTCAACAGCGTCCTTCGCGCGCAGAACGGCAACCTCATCTCCGCTCCCGGCTCGGTCGATATCATCGGCGATCCCCACCAGGGCAGTCCCACCTACGGCCGCTTCATCAACACCTGCTACCAGAACACCGCCGGTGTCAACGTGCAGTCCACCAGCTCGACTCCGGCCTGCGACAACCTGTCTTCCAACCCGGCCTACCGCCAACGCCTTGCCTACACCACTCAGGAAAACAGCACCAACCTCAACATCCGCCAGAGAATCCACCCTCTGATGGACGCCTCCCTCTTCAAGGTCTTCGCCCTGCATGAAGGTGTCAGCTTCGAAATTCGCGGTGAGTTCTTCAACGTCCTCAACACCCCGAACTTCGGCGGACCCAACACCAGCATCGGCAACTCCGCCTTCGGCGTTGTCACCCTCACCCAGGCCAACGACGCCCGCATCGGTCAGCTTACCGGTCGGATCAACTTCTAACCTGCACTGCTTTCGATCCCGGGGCTGCGAGGCCCCGGGATTTCTTGTACCCTCGACAAACGTTCCAAGACTCAGGTGTCATGCCCATTCGATCGAAGACCATCCTTGCCCTTTTGCTGATGAGCCTGCTCCCCGCATGTGCCCCTGCCCAAATTGCGTCCCCGAGCTCGTCCATCGAGGCAAAACTGCGCCAGGGCTTCCAGTCTCCGCCTCCGCAGGCCAAACTGCGCTGCTACTGGTGGTGGCTCAACGGCAACACCACCGAAGACACCATCACCTACGAGCTCACGGAGATGAGCCGCAAAGGTTTTGGAGGTATCCTCCTCGTCGATGCGAACGGATCCAACCAGGGCGGCAACGACGACGTCCCTCCTGGCCCTACCTTCGGCAGTCCCGCATGGACGAAGCTTTACCTGCACGCCCTGAAGACCGCCGCCGCTCTGCACCTTGAAGTCACCCTCAATATCACCAGCGGCTGGAATCTTGGTGGTCCCGACGTCAAACCCGACCAAGCCTCTAAGATCCTGACTTGGTCCAGAACCATTGTTAGTGCAGGCGAGGTTCCGGCGAATCTTCCGATGCCTCCCATCAAAAATGGCTTCTATCGGCAGATCGCCGTCCTCGCCTATCCCCTGGTGCATGGGGCCGGTCTCCCCGGCAAGTCCGGAGATACCCGCGCCCCCATCCGCCAGCTGCGCTTTAAATCGGCTGCCGCTGAAGGCAGCTTCTCCATGCCCAATACAGAGAGTCTCCTTGGAGCCGCTATCGGAGACCCCGCCGGGGCCGACGCCAAGCTCTCCAGTGTCCTCGACATCACCGCGCAGGTCGACGCCTCCGGCCACACCCGCTGGCATCCACCTGCCAATGCGGCGAACGCGGCGAACAAATCATGGGAGATCCTCCGCATCGGCTACACCTCCTCCGACGCCAGGGTCTCCACCTCCAGCGGTGCGTGGCAGGGCCTCGCCATCGACTATCTCGACCGCGGCGCCTTCGACTCCTACTGGACCCATACCGTCACGCCTCTGCTTGAGGTCAGCCGCTCTTATCTCCACACAACCCTCGTCAACCTGGCCACCGACTCGTGGGAGCTGGGCGGCACCAACTGGACCGGACGCTTCCGGACCGAGTTCCAGCGTCGCCGAGGCTACGACCCCGTCCGTTACCTCCCCATTGTCACCGGCCGCATCCTCGACGACCGCGGCACCTCCGAGCGCTTTCTCAACGATCTCCGCCGCACCATAGGCGATCTCGTCACCGACCACTACGACCACTTTGCCGAACGCGCCAAAGAGTATGGTCTCGGCACTCAGTCCGAGTCCGGCGGCCCGCACTCCGCGCCTCTCGACGCTCTCGAAACCTTCCGCTCCGCTGCCGCCCCGCAGACAGAATACTGGGCGCAGTCCAATGAGCATCGCTCCGCCGACGAGGACCGTTTCTTTACCAAGGAAGCCGCCAGCGCCGCCAACATCTACGGCAAACAGCTCGTCGCGCAGGAGGGTATGACCTCCATCGGCCCGCAGTGGAGCGAGTCCCCCGCCACCGACCTCAAACCATCCTTCGACCAGGGTCTCACTGAGGGCATGAACCGCCTCGTCTGGCATGCCTTCACGTCCTCGCCAGCTTCCTTCGGGCTTCCCGGCAATGAATATTTCGCAGGAACACACATGAATCCACGCATTACGTGGTGGTTTCAGAGCGCACCTTTCTTCACCTATATCAATCGCGCGCAGTTCCTCCTCCAGCAGGGCCACGCTGTCAATGATGTCCTTTACTTCTACGGCGACGAGGTGCCGAACTTCGTCCGGCTCAAACGCGACGACCCGGCACACGTCCTTCCCGGCTACGACTACGACGTCACCAACGAAGACGCCCTCCTCCATACTCTTTCCTTAACTCCCGCGGGCCTGCGCAATCCATCCGGCAACACCTACCGTCTTCTTTTCCTTCCTCATGGGCGCCGCCTTTCGCTCCCATCTCTTGCACGCATTGCCGCCTACGTGGACCAGGGTGGTAGTGTCATCGGCGAAGCCCCCTTAGCGCCCACCGGAAACTTACCACCACGCGGCGCGGCGCGTTTCAAGCAACTGACGCGTGACCTCTGGCAAACATGCCCGGTCCGGCACACGTATGGGAAAGGAATCGTCTTCTGCGGAACAGACACTCGTGCCGCCCTCGCCACGCTTCATCTGCCACCGGATCTCGAAGGGTTCGATAAGGAGCTCGACTACGTCCACCGTCGCGAGGGTGAGATCGACATTTACTTCATTCGCAACCGTACCGCAAAGGCGATCGACGTTCGGCCTTGCTTCCGCATCGACAACAGAATCCCCGAGCTCTGGAACCCTCTCGACGGAACCGTCACGCCACAACTTGCCTACACCGAAGCCGGCGGCCGCACGGAAGTCCCCCTTCACCTTGCCCCCTACGGTTCGACCTTCGTCCTCTTCGCCCAGACCGCCGCCTTGCACGTAACCGAAGTCCTGAAGGCAGGCACCCCTGTTTCGACTCCCGTATCCGGCAATCTGAAGACCGCGCTTTCCCTGCCCGACGCTGCGCCCGGAACCTATATTCTGAAGCTCTCCGATGGCAGTGAGTTGACCGCCGAAGTCCAGCCTGCGGTGCGGACCGATCTTGCCCCATCCCAGTGGACCCTTACCTTCCAACCCAATCGAGGCGCTCCGACCACGCCACAGCGCCTCACCGCCTTCGCGGACTGGTCCAGTTCAACCGACGCCGGTGTCCGTTTCTTCTCCGGCACCGCCACCTACCGCACCACCATCGAGCAGCCTCACGCAGGCAGCGGACGTACGATCCTGTCCCTCACCGGCCTGCATGAGATCTGCACGGTGCGGATCAATGGCAAGCTCGCCGGAACTATCTGGGCCAGACCTTACCGCCTCGATATCTCAAACAGCCTCGTCCCCGGCAGCAATCAGATTGAACTGGAGGTCACCAACCTCTGGCCGAACCGCATCATCGGCGATGCCCAGCCCAATGCAACCAAAACTTACACCCAAACCAACATCCGCAAATACCGCGCCGACTCGCCCCTCCTACCCTCCGGCCTCATTGGCCCGGTCACACTTGAGCGCGAACCTGCCATAACCACCCGGCAATAGCGCGCCGAACATCAAAACCTCGTCGACGTCGCACGCCAGACCATCGATAGAATTTCCTGTTTCTCAGCGTGAGGATGGACGGCCCGCGTGCCTAACTTTACCTGTGTCCTTAGCCTCTTTCGGAGCCTTTTTCACCGCAAGGGTTGCGGAGACCATGTGATCCCGCAGCGCCCGGGCTTTCTCCTTCTCTGAACTCAACGTCAGCAGGTCGTTTGCATCGGTTAAATGGGCCGTCATAAGACGTGCTGCCAGCGGCGCATCTCGTTGTTCAATTGCGGCCAAGATAGGTTTGTGAAACGCCAACGTGTGTTCCAGATCCACAAGCTGCGAGGTCACCATGATCATGTTGAGCATCGCGCGATGAATGGTGTAAAAAAGTCGTCCCGTCAGGCGATTCCCCGAGGCCTGGAAGATGGCGCGGTGAAAGAGAAGATCGGAGGCGACAAGTTTGACCCGGTCGCAATCGCTGTGTTCGAGATCCGTAATAGATTGCCGCAGCAGGGCGATGTCATCAGAGTTGGCGCGTTCCGCCGCTTTTGCAGCCAGAGCAGGCTCTATCATGAAGCGCAGTTCGGTCAGTTCACGGATCGAGGTGTCATCCAGTAAGAAAAGAAACTCCATCGGCACAGCGAGAACGGAAGATGCGTCCCGGTTCAGGTAACTTCCATCGCCAACCTTCTGCGTAATTACGCCCATAATCTCGAGCACTTTGAGCGCCTGACGTAACGAAGAACGTGCCACCTTGAAGTGTGTTGCAAGCTCTCGTTCTGATGGCAGCTTTGTCCCCGGCTTGAGAACGCCGTCGCTCAGCATCTGCTGAAAGCGAAGGATAAGCAGGTGGGTCACGTCCTCTTTATTGTTCAGCACCTGTTCTGAAGTGCCCACCGGCAGGATGTGACGACGATTCATCCTTCTATAGTGAGGAGTTGGCCCCACAAAGTCAAAGCATATAAAGCAAATATGAAGTCCATCGGTACTACCGGTAGCTGAAAATCAAGCTATCAAAGATGATGCCTTTCTTACAACAAATAAAGAGTATTTATCTATTAAATATGGTAAAAGTACCTTTTGAAGTTTTCACCGTTCGATTTCCTGTTGACATCAACATCTCATAGGTACTACCTTTATGCGCGCTCCAGAAAATAGCGCCACAACGATTGGTGAGTGTGTATCGATGAGGAGATTGATGAAGAACAGACGTTTTTTTCGTACGTTAGAGCTTTGTGTCCTTGCGATCATGACGATGTCGATCGCCGGGGTAGCATCGGCGCAGGTTGAGCAGGGCCGCTTTGTCGGTAGGATCTCCGATCCGCAGGGCTCGGTCATCTCCGGCGCATCTATCAAGGTGACCAATACAGGAACCAACATCACCCAGATGGCCATTACGGATAACAGCGGTGCCTTTGTCGTTACGCCGGTAGCGGCCGGTATATACACGGTGAGTGTTACCGCGCCAGGCTTTCAGACCTCAACAATCTCGAAGGTTGAGGTTCAGGTTGGACAGATCGTTCGCGAAGATCTGAGGCTTGCGATTGGGTCGTCGACGGTTACGATCGATGTAACAACGGCAGCACCGCTGTTGGCGACCGACTCAGCGACGGTGGGACAAGTCATTACCAACCAACAGCTCACTGGACTTCCTTTGAATGGCCGCGGGTTTTACCGGCTTGCAGAACTAACACCGGGCGCTGCTTTGCTAGCACCTACTGGAAACTCGCTGGCGATCCGGCCTGAAATCGTGAACGGTAATGTCATCAGCGGCATTCGCGGCAGTGCGACCTCGTTTCTTCTGGATGGTGTTGACGTAACTGAACAGCATCAAGGCGGCACATTTATCCAGACATCCATCGATGCGCTACAGGAGTTCTCGGTTCAGCAAAGTCCCTATTCGGCGGAATACAACCGAGGGGGCGCTTTCTTCAACGCTACCGTAAAGAGCGGAACGAACAAATTTCATGGCGGCATCTTCGAATTCATACGAAACGATAAGCTGGATGCACGCAACTACTTTTCGCCAACGCGACAGATCCTCAAGCGCAATCAGTTCGGCGGAGATCTGGGAGGCCCAGTTTCCATTCCTCACCTGTATAACGGCAAGGACAGAACATTCTTCTTCGTCGACTATGAAGGTCAACGTCTGCGCCAGGGCGAAGTATTCAACAGCATTGTTGCCAACCAAGCCCAGCGCGGCGGAAATTTTGGCACAAAGGTCATTTACGATCCTCTTCTCACGAAGACGGTGAACGGAGCCCCGGTTCGCACACCGTTTGCCAATAATACGATCCCGACTGACCGACTTTCGCCCCAGGCGCTTGCTATTCAAAATTACTTTGCTCTGCCCAATACCAACACAGGGACGTTTGCGTACGCTCCATCTCAGGCGATCGATTTCGACCAGTACACGGTTCGCCTTGATCACTCGATCAACGCGCATAACCGTCTCTTTGCCCGCTGGATCTATGTTACTAACCGGGAGGTCGACCCTAATTCGATGCCAGATCTCAAGACGGCATCGCTGACTTCAATCGGTCAGGATATTGCGGTGGGCGTGATTACGAACATTGGGGCCAACAAGGTCAATGAGGCCCGTGTTCACTACCTTCCAAGCCATGTTCGCCTGAGCGCTTTCCTGCAGGGGCCCGACTTCAATACACAGTTCGGCGTCGCCGGCTTTGCAGCTCAGGTTCGACCAGGAAGCGGAGGGGCATTTCCAGATTATTCATGGAGCGGATATACCGCTGTACAGGGATCCGCGTTTGATCAGCGTCCCAAGTCGCAAGACCGTAAAGCAATAGAAGGAACTGAAAATTTCACGATTTTGAAAGGTAAGCAGTCGATCAAGTTCGGATTGCTCATCCGCTATTACCAATGGCTCGGCTATGATAGCGAAACTTATGCAGGGCAATTCAACTTCAATGGGAACGAGTCAGGGGATGCTTATGCGGATTTCCTGCTGGGTTACCCTTCATCCGTTGCTCGTGCGTACCCGGCGGATAATTTTGGCGGACAACAGACGTACAAACAGTTCTTTGTGCAGGACGATATCCGTTTGAGTGAACGTCTGACTATTAACGCCGGGTTGCGTTATGAATATTCCCCGTGGATGGCAGGCTACAAGGGGCAAGTGGGCACTTTCGATCCCAGCCTCGCGAAACCTATTATCGTCTCGGGCTCGGGCACTATTCCGGACCTGTCATCACAGTTTGCGGCACCAGCAGCGTATCAGTTCTTTGGCCAGTATATCCAGACAAGCAGCGAGGCTGGGCTGCCATCGAACATCACCTACACGGATAAACACCAGTTCGGTCCACGCTTTGGCGTCACTTATTCTGTTACGAATAAAACCGTTGTGCGTGGTGGCTTCGGCATGTTTTATGAGCCCGAAGGTTCGAGTGGCCGCGTCAATCTCGACATGCTGCCCTTCCGACTTGCAGAAACGGTGAATCAGACACAAAATGTCGCGCCCACGCGCAGCCTCGACAATTTCTTCCTTGGGACAGCGCTTGGCTCAGCACAGGCAAATCCGACACTCGTGCCCAGCAAGACGCACCTCAACATGGGATATAACGAGCATTACAGCCTGGGATTGCAACAGCAACTTTCGGCGAACGATATGCTCGAAGTTGGGTATGTCGGCAACCATGGCGTTGACCTGAACGGCACAAACGACTTCAACGATCCCTCAGCTGGACCTGGTTCGATTCAGGGACGCAGGCCATATCAGCCGTGGGGAACAATCACCTATAACACGCAAGACACCTCTACTAACTACAATTCGCTCCAGGCAAAGTTAGAACATCGTACTGGATACGGCTTGTCTGCACTGGTCGCCTATACATATTCGAAGTTCTTCCAGTTCAATCAGGCTCCAGCTCTTGGGGGAAACGTAGGGTATGAATATGCCCTCTCTCCGTATGACACGCCACAAAATCTTGCTGCGAGCGGAAGTTACAAGTTGCCGGTAGGCAAGGGCCAGCACTTTCTGGGACACGCGAACAGCTTTGTCGACGGCGCCCTGGGGGGATGGCAACTACAGACGATCGTCGTTCTGCGAAGCGGCGTACCTTACACTCCTGTTATCTCCGGAGACGTTGCAAACACAGGTGTAGGCGGACAGCGTCCTAACCTTAATCCAGCAGGCGGAAATCCTAATTTCAAGCGCTCTATCGCCCACTGGTTCGATCAGACAAAGTATGTTGAGCCGGGGCAATATACCTATGGCACTGTGCACGCAAACACGCTGCGTTCAGATATGTATCGCCAGTATGATGCTTCGATCTTCAAAAACTTTACGCTTCCTGGGGAGAGCGTACTATCTTTCCGAGCCGAATTCTTTAATCTTTCGAATACCACCAGCTTCAGTCCGCCGAACGCGAGCATCACGACTTCGGGAGCTTCAGCTACTGTTGACACCCCCACCGGCGCGCAAATCACCAGCACTTCCGTTCCGTCGCGTGATATTCAGTTCGCGCTCAAATATAACTTCTAGCAATGAAAGGAATCGGGATGCCTCAGATCTCAGGTTGGTTGTCGCGGACGCTTCTAGCGAGTGGCATTGGAGGACTGCAGATCTTCGCAGTAAGTGCTGCGCTGGCACAGGGAACGGTGCCGCTACCGGCACCAGCATCGACCCAAACGCCCGTCTCGATTCAGGTGAATCTGGACAAGCCGGTTGGGCCATACAAGCCGATCTATAGCTGGTTCGGATATGACGAAGCTAACTACACCACAATGCTCCATGGAAGACTGCTATTGAAGGAGCTGCACGATCTCAGCCCCGTCCCAGTGCATATTCGCGTACATCATCTGCTTACCTCGGGTAATGGCGAGGCGGAACTGAAATTTAGTTCGACGAACGTCTACACAGAAGATGTCAATGGAAAACCGGTCTACGATTTCACCATTCTGGACGGCATCTTCGACGCGTACAAGGCGGCCGGTGTACGGCCCATGGTCGAGCTTGGGTTCATGCCCAAAGATCTGGCCGCAGACCTGGCCAATCGACATGAGCCGTACGAGGTTCACTATCCTCACTCGACAATTTCAGGTAAGTCGAATAACCCTCCAAAGGATTATGCGAAGTGGGGCGAGTTGGCGCGGGTCGTGACAGCGCACCTGGTAGAACGCTATGGCAAGGATGAGGTGCTGCGGTGGTACTTCGAGGTTTGGAACGAACCGGACATCGACTACTGGCACTCGTCACCGGAGGAGTATTGGAAGCTGTACGACTATGCAGTAGCGGGCGTAAAAGCTGCACTGCCCGGTGCGAAGGTAGGCGGCCCAGCCAGTACAAGTCCGGGTAATCCAAAGGCGGATGCGTTCCTCAATAACTTCCTTGAGCATGTGAACTCAGGTAAAAGCGCAGCGAACGGAAAGCCGGTCCCAATCGATTTCATCTCTTTCCATGCGAAAGGGTCTCCGACGATCGTTGACAACAAGGTCACCATGGGTATCCAGCATGAACTGAACGATGTCGACAAAGGTTTTGAGACTATAGCAAAGTTTCCACGCTTAAAGAGCCTGCCAATCATCATCAGCGAGGCTGACCCAGAGGGATGCGCAGCGTGCTCTTCGAAGGTGAACCGAGCGAATAACTATCGCAACGGCACGCTCTATCCCGCTTATACGGCAGCGGCCTTCAAAGGAATTTTCGCGTTGCAGGACAGGCATTCCGTCAATCTGTTAGCGATGCTGAGCTGGTCCTTCGAATTTGAGGATAAGGACTACTTTGAAGGCTTTCGCTCGCTTGCGACAAACGGTATCGACAAACCGATTCTGAATGTCTTTCGCATGTTCGCACTCATGTCCGGCAACCGCGTGAGAACAAGCAGCACTGGACAGGTGCCGCTCGATACGCTGTTAACCACGGGCGTGCGACAAGATCCCGACGTCGATGCATTCGCTACCTACGGCAATCATGTGGCCGCTGTGCTTGTGTGGAACTATCACGATGTCGATGGCGCAGCCGAAGCAACGCCTACTGCTGTGACGATCAGTGGAATTCCAGCGGGCGTTCATCGGGTATTGTTGGAGCATTACAGAATCGACGACGCACATAGCAATGCCTATACCGTGTGGAAGGACATGGGTTCTCCGCAGCATCCGACAACAAAGCAGTATGCCGATTTAAAATCAGCCGGTCAGCTTCAACTTCTTACTTCGCCGGTGTGGCTCGACGTAGACAATGGGAAGGTCACGGTCGTTACGGAGATGCCGCGACAGGGAATCTCTCTCCTACACCTGAAATGGTAAGAGCGAACCATTCATGAGTTTTTTGGACAAGCAAAGACACGACAAAGTACCGCGCAGCGAGGCCAGCCTACGTTGGTACGCCGTCGTGCTCGTCACCGCAGCTATCGCAATCAGTTACTTTGATCGGCAGACTTTGCCGGTCGCGATCTCCGCCATACAACGCAATATCCCCATCTCAAACCAGCAGTTTTCTTATCTACAGACTTCCTTTCTGATTTCATATGCCGCTCTTTATGTCATCGGCGGAAGATTACTCGACAAGCTCGGCACGCGGCGCGGTTTCATGCTGATCATGCTCTGGTGGTCCCTGGCATGTATGCTGCATGGCCTTGCCTCCGGATTCACGCTCCTGCTGTGCGCACGCTTTCTGCTCGGCATGGGTGAAGGCGGTGGCTTTCCTGCCGCGGTTCGCGTAGTAGCTGAGTGGGTTCCGCCTGAAGAGCGCTCGACGGCAATGGGCTTTATCAACGCTGGTACCGCACTCGGTTCTGTTCTGGCTCCGCCGCTTATTGGTTTTGTATTACTGCACAGCAGCTGGCGCACTGTCTTTGTCTCTTCAGGCGCAGTGGGACTTGCCTGGGTTCTCTGGTGGTCTGTCTCTTATCGTGGCAACCCACTGACCATATCCTCGAATACACTCGATGCTCGACTAGTCGCCCAGCAATTTACCTTTCGCGAAGTGCTTGGAATACGCAGTGTGCAGACGCTGGTTTTCGCGAAGTTCATGAGTGATTCAGCATGGTACTTCCTGCTCTTCTGGTTGCCGAAATATCTCTATGACGCGCGTGGCTTCGATATCAAACACGTAAGTTACTATGCATGGATTCCCTATGCTGCCTCGGGGATAGGCAGCTTTGTCGGCGGAGTGTACTCGAGCAGGCTGCTTCGTCGCGGAAACTCACTCGACCGCGCTCGGAAGCTTGCACTTGGCCTTAGCGCCGTTTTTATGCCCGTTGTGATGTTGGTACCGCTGGTTCCCGTACAGCTTGCGATTCTGCTGTTCAGCATCGCGTTTTTTTGCCAGCAATCCTGGTCTGGTCTCATCATGACGGTTCCTGCTGATATTTTTCCGCTCTCGCTTGTGGGAACAGTCTCGGGTCTTGTCGGATTCGGCGGCGCGATCGGCGGCGCCATCTTTGGCATGGTCGCCGGATATCTGCTTGGCCACGGCTTCACCTACGGGACACTCTTTGTCCTCGTCGGCACATTTCACCTCATCGGCTTCCTCGCCATTGTTTTATTCATCGGCAGGATTCAACCGCTTCGGACACCTGACCTCCTGGAGATAGAGAGCAACGTATGAAGATCACTGAAGTCCGCACGCGCGTCGTTCAGTGGGAAGGCAAGACAGTACCGCTTCCCCCCCACTTCTGCACTAACCCGATGGACCTCGTTACATTTCGTGACGCATCGATGGGCAACTTTGCCTTTCATGGCTGGGTTCTTGTAGAGATCTTTACAGATTCCGGTCTCGTAGGCCTGGGCAATGCTGCGCTCTCGCCGCTGGTGACAAAGACGCTGATTGACACCTATTTAAAACCAATCTTGATCGGCGCCGATCCATGGGATACCGAATATCTTTGGCAGCAGATGTATCGACGCACCATTGCTTTTGGCCGCAAGGGCGTCGCCATGACCGCAATCTCAGCCGTAGATATCGCGCTATGGGACCTGCTTGGCAAAGATGCGAAGCAGCCCGTGTATCGATTGTTGGGAGGTCGTACGAAGGAGCGCATTCCCGTCTATGCAAGCCGGCTCTACTCTATGCCACTCGACCAGTTACGCGTCGAAGCTCAAAACTACAAAAACCAGGGCTACAAAGCGATGAAGCTGCGTTTCGGTTGGGGTCCAATCGATGGGGCAGAAGGAATGCTACGAAATATCGAGCTTGTTAGCACTGTGCGCGAGGTAATCGGGGATGGCATCGATCTGATGACCGATGCCTACATGGGTTGGACACTGGATTATGCAAAGCGCATGCTGCCGCGATTGGAACAATTCAATCTTCGCTGGTTGGAGGAACCTGTCATTCCGGATGACACGCGAGGCTACAAAGAATTGAAAAGTTATGGACGCATTCCGATTGCCGGAGGCGAACACGAGTTCACCATCTTTGGATTTCGCGCATTGCTGGAGGCGAATGCCCTTGACTATATCCAGTTCGACACCAATCGCGTTGGAGGCATCAGCCAGGCACGCAAGATTTCAGCACTGGCTGAGTCGTTCCAAGTTCCCGTCGTGCCGCATGCAGGGCAGATGCATAACTATCACGTTGTCATGTCCAGCCTGAACTCGCCGATTGCGGAGTTCTTTCCAAAGGTGGATGTCGAGGTTGGCAATGAGCTCTTCTGGTACATCTTCGATGGTGAGCCTGTTCCTACGGACGGCCATATCGATCTCGATGATAAAACACCTGGCCTTGGTCTCACGGTCAATGAAGAGTCGCTTAAGCGCTTTACCGTGATTGGATAAAACAAAGATTATGATCATTCATCTTGTTCAAATCGCCGACTCTTCTTCTCGCCGCGTAGCGCTTGTGGAAGAGCCTTACCTGCGATGCCTCACGGGCATCTCATCCGTCTATGAACTGGCGCAGGAATGTTTGCGGGCATCCCGGTCCATCGCAGAAGACGCTGTCTCACGCGCGACCGGCGAGACGCTGTTATACGACGATGTCTACAACGGCAAATCATCTTGGCGGCTGCTGGCACCGATCGATGTGCCGGGGATACCTTCGCGCCTTCTTGTTGCCGGAACCGGCCTGACACATCTTGGAAGCGCCCAGCAACGTCAAGCAATGCACCTTGCCGATCAGCCGAAGCGGGAAGAGATATTGACGGACAGCATGCGGATGTTTCAGTGGGGCGTAGACGCCGGACGCCCGCCGGAAAACCAGATCGGCATCGCGCCGGAGTGGTTCTTCAAAGGCGACGGCTCTGTCGTACGCGCACATCTTGAACCGCTGGAAATTCCTGAATGTGCCGAGGATGGTGGCGAAGAGGCGGAGATTGCGGGGATATATATTGTCGCGGAAGATGGAACGCCATATCGCATCGGCATGGCCAATGGAAATGAGTTCTCCGATCACAAGTTTGAGAAGCGTAATTATCTGAATCTGGCGGGATCGAAGTTACGCACCTGCAGTCTGGGGCCGGAGTTGGTTGTCGGGGCAGAGTTTGGCGATATTCGGGGAAGAGTAAAGATACAACGCTCGGGCGAGAGCTTATGGCAGAAAAGCATCTCCACCGGCGAGAAAAATATGTGCCACAGCCTCGCCAATCTAGAGCACCATCACTTCAAGTTCGCGGGACATCGTCAGCCGGGCAGCGTGCATGTGCACTTCTTCGGCGCGGATGCACTTTCCTTTGCTGACGACATCGTTCTTCGCGAAGGCGACATCACTGAGGTGAGCTTTGAAGGCTATGGGCGACCGCTTCGGAACTCAATTACAGAAGAAGTTAAATCGACCCATCCGGTCCGCGTCCGTTCACTGGCGTAGCGACCCGAGCGATGTATGGAGGAATGATGGAAAAAGCGTCCGTGGCACTTCTTGGACTGGGAACTATGGGCAGCGGCATGGCGAGAAACCTCCTGAGGGGAGGCTTTTCGCTGACCATCTACAATCGCACGGCTGCGAAGTCGAAGGCGTTTAGCGCACAAGGGGCGCGGGTTGCGGCAACGCCCGCAGAGGCGGTGAAGGGAGCTCGAATAATTATTTCGATGCTTGCAGACGATGCAGCTTCGCGCCAAACCTGGACAGGAATGCATGGCGCTCTCGCGGCGGCTGATAGCGGCGCGGTGTTAATTGAATCGAGTACTGTAAGCCCCGCATGGATTGCAGAGTTGGCTTCCTTGGCGAATGCAAGGGGCCTCGATCTGCTGGATGCGCCAGTAACCGGTAGCAGAATCCAGGCTGAAGACGGCCAACTCTCATTTCTGGTTGGCGGTTCTGAGGCAGCACTCGCGATAGCCACTCCCGTACTTGGAACTATGAGTAAGGAGATTGTGCATCTCGGCGCTTCAGGTTCGGGCGCGAAGATGAAGCTTGTAAACAACTTTCTCTGCGGGGTACAGGTTGCATCCTTAGCCGAGGGCATTGCATGGCTTGAGCGTAGTGGCCTCGATCGTGACAAGGCGCTGGACATTCTCAAAAGAGGCGCGCCCGGAAGCCCCTTGCTGGCGAGCATCGCCACCCGAATGACAAGTCGCAATTACGATGTAAATTTTCTGCTGAAGCTGATGGCTAAAGATCTTGACTATGCCCACGCCGCCGCTGCGGAAAGCGGAATTAGCCTGACAACTGCCGCGAATGCGAACACGCTCTTTGAGCGGGCAATCATGGCCGGCTATGGCGAGAAGGATATGTCGTCGGTTGTGGAGCCGCTACGCGATCTTGCCGCCAGTCAGGGATGATTCGGCTGCCACAAATAAACTTCGCGCAGATGTGGCACATGATGGATTGCACCTGCGGCCATTGATAACAAATAAATCTAAATCTCGTTTCACGAGGGTCGTCGTATGAAACATGCCTTTCTCTCTTTTGTATGTCTCCTCTACTGCGGATTTGCCGTAGCGCAAACCCAGGCCGCGCCTGCCTACGTCGATCCTTCGAAGCCTGTGGAGCAACGCATTGCCGATCTGATTAGCCGGATGACGCTTGAAGAAAAAGCAGAACAGCTCAATCATCTCAACACTGGCATTCCGCGCTTGCATGTACCCATGTGGGGAGGATGGAATCAAACGTTGCACGGTGTCTGGTCCAAAGAGCCAACCACTCTTTTTCCCGCGCCGATTGCAATGGGAGCAACCTGGGACCCCGACCTGGTGCACTCAATCGCAGATGCTATGTCAGATGAAGCACGGGCCCTCTATAACAGTAACGCGGATGGTCCCCGTTCGAAGCATGGTCTCGTCTATCGTTCTCCTGTAATCAATCTCAGCCGCAATCCGCTATGGGGCCGTATTCAAGAAGTCTTCAGCGAAGACCCTTATCTAACAGGAAGAATGGCTGTGGCGTATGTGAAAGGACTTCAGGGCGACGACATCAATCATCTGAAACTGGCTGCGACCATAAAGCATTTCGCTGTGTATAACGTCGAGACCGGCAGGCAGCACTTATCCGTCCAAGTGGATGAACGCAGCTTCATGGAATACTGGATGGTTGCATGGAAGGCCGCGATCACCGAAGGACATGCACAGTCCGTTATGTCTTCATACAACGCCATCAATGGAACACCTGATGCCGTTAACCATCTTCTGCTGACGGATATTCTTCGCGACCAATGGGGCTTCGATGGTTTTGTGACTGACGATCTTGGTGCCGTCGCCTTGTTGACAGGGCGCGAAGGTTCTAGCGAACCGGGCCAGCGGATTACGGAAGATCCGGTCGTGGCAACTGCTCTCGCAATCAAAGCGGGCAATGATTCCGACGATACGGAGTTCCAGACCAATATCCCCCTTGCCGTCAAGCGTGGGCTTTTATCCACGCAGGATGTCGACCGTGCACTTACCCGTGTGTTGCGCGTCGGTTTTCGTCTCGGCGCATTTGATCCTCCCGGCAGCAGCCCCTACAGCAAAATTCCGATGAGCGTAGTGCGCTCTCCGGAGCATCTTGAACTGGCGCTGAAGACTGCCGAAGAATCGATGACGCTCTTGAGCAACCGCGACAAGTTTTTGCCGCTGAGACGCGATGCTGTCCACTCGCTTGCAGTAATCGGCCCTGCCGGAGATGAGGATTACGAAACGGGCAACTATTACGGGACGCCCGCACGCAAGATCGGCCCCCTGGAAGGCCTGCGGCAGTTGCTTGGCCCTGGTGTTAACGTGCAGTACGAAAAAGGCACGGGCTTTACCGAACCCGCGGATCCGGCTGCAATAGCGCGAGCTGTTGAACTCGCGCGCAAGTCCGATGTGGCGATACTCTTTCTCGGCACGAACCTGCACATCGAGGCTGAAGGGCGCGACCGGCGCGACCTAAACCTTCCGGGTGCGCAGCAACAACTTATGGAGGCCGTCGTCGCTGCGAATCCTCGAACGGTGCTGGTATTGATGAATGCAGGTCCGCTGGCCGTCACCTGGGCGCAGGATCATGTGCCCGCGATCCTCGATGCCTGGTATCCGGGTGAAGCGGGCGGCATCGCCATCGCACGCACACTTTTCGGCGACAACAATCCGAGTGGACATCTTCCTTACACCGTGTATGCGAGCCTTTACGGTGTTCCTCCACAAAATGAATACGACGTATCGAAGGGATTCACCTATCTCTATTTCAAGGGATTGCCTCTCTATCCCTTCGGCCATGGCCTCAGCTACACGCGCTTCTCATATAGCAATTTGAAGCTTTCGGCATCCTCGGTCTCGCAGACTGGCCAGATAGAGATCTCATTCGATCTCCGGAACATAGGCGATCGAGCAGGCACCGAGGTTCCCCAGCTTTACACTCATCAGGTGCAAAGCATGGCCGCGCAACCGATTAAGAGCCTGCGCGCATTTACGCGCGTCAGCTTGCAACCCGGTGAAACTACCCATGTGCAGATGCTCTTACGAACATCTGAGCTTTCTTTCTTTGATATCGGGACCAGGAAGTTCATCGTAGAGCCCGGCACTTTCAATCTGATGATCGGGTCCTCCTCAGAAGATATACGTCTCCGATCACAGGTGACCGTTCACAATTAGGCGAAATGATGATGGAAACAACACGATGCGTTTTCGCTTCGATGTCTCGGGTTTCCATTCTTCCTATCATCGCGCGTAGTGAGTAAAAACACAGTCCCGAGCTTGGCAGGTTCGTGGCAAGAAAAGCAGGCTTTGGGCTCCGCCTCGTTTGCCGGTTTACCATCAGCAAATTTGGCGAATCCCCAACCGCCTGTCTCGGCGTACTTTCTGGAGTCCTTGACCATGAACTGAACATTCGTGGGTGACCCGGCAACAAAGACTGTTCACGGTCAAGGACTTTGTTGTTTTCCTCAGACGGGAAGTAGCTCCAGGCCAGCCGGGCAATAATCATGCCATCCGGTAACGGCAGCTTTTCGCCCTGATAAGCCTTGCGGTCCCGACGGTGGCTTGTCCGCTGCTACTTTCAGGCAGCCTTGCGCTTCTTATATATCAATGACATAGTACATAGGTTGCATATGGGGAACGGGCATCGCCGCCGATAATTCGAAGCGGCCAAGGACTGACAATCTGAGCTGCGCGAGACAGATTTCCGCACTGGCTGCCCGCCAAAGGGGCCCTTTGGTGGTTGCCTGTTTCAAAGAGAGTTTACTCAAGAACTTTATAAGGAAGTATCCCCGCATGACTTTGCCATCTGGCTTTGATCGCCCGTTTCTGTCTTGCCTCCCCGGAATACCAACCGCAAGGCAGGAAGCATTGCGATGCACTTTGTCTGCTTCGCCGTGCGGGCGGTCGCCTGCCGGGCGGCCAGGGCGATACCCGGGCCAGCGGCGCACGCCGGAGGCACCATCCCGGTGGTGAGTGGCTTTAACTCTCCCCATAGTGTAGTGGTGGACGGGAGCGGGAACGATCCAGCGAATTCAATAATGCGCTTTTGATATGTGCGGCCTTCTGGCAGCAACGAACGTTCATGCGCAGTGGATGGCCTCTTTCACCTGGAGTTACAAGTGATGCGCTCAATCTCGTTGTGTCGGCAGGAGGAGACGTGGATATAGGTTTATCGTGCCACGTCTCTATAGGCTCTCGCATTGAACATTCCATTACATTAGACGCCTACCATATCTATAGCCGTACAAAGTACGACATTACACCCGCGAAATGCGTCACTCTTTGAGAAGGGAAGGTCTGTAAAGAGGTAACTCAGACACTTTACAGAAACTCTAATGAGTCGGCCGTTTCTGGAAGGATGTCTCTGGACACATGGATTGTTGAGGCTGATCTCTTCAAAAGGCTCTTTGAGCCTCAGGATTGATTATGGGTTGGGCAGTTGAGTAGTGTTCCAACCACCGCCTAAGGCTTTGATGAGAGCGACGCTGGCTGCGAACTGGCGCGTCGTGATATCGGCATCGGTTCGTTCGTTATTCAGTTGCGCCGTTTGCGCAGTCAGAACTTCGAGGTAGGTAGTGACACCGCCTTTATAGCGTTTCGTGCTGAGAAGCAACGATCGCTGGGCAGAATCGACGGCCGTCTTTTCAACAGCAGCTTCTTGATCAAGAACGCGCAATGCGACGAGGTTGTCTTCTACTTCCTGAAATGCGACGAGTACAGTTTGCCGATAGTTTGCCACTTGCATATCGTAGGCATCTCGCGCCTGCTGGGTGATAGCATGGCGGCGTCCCGCGTCGAAGAGCGTCTCAAGTGCTGAACCACCGAGTCCCCAAAGCGCGCTGGGGCCTTGAATCCAGGTGCCGGGATTGGTGCTTTCAAAACCACCAACTCCATTAAGAGAGATCGTTGGATAGTAGGCAGAGATCGCCACGCCAATCTGAGCGTTGGCAGCATCTACGCGACGCTCGGCTGCGGCAATATCAGGTCGCCGCTCCAGTAGTGCCGAAGGAACACCGGCAGGAACGGTGGGAAGCTGGAGATGAAGCGGCATGGCAGGCAGAGAGAAGCTGGATGCCGAGGTGCCGACAAGCGTTGCAATGGCATGCTCATACTGCGACCGGGCTACACCGATATCGATGGCTTGCGCTCTCGTGGTCCTCAACTGCGTCTCTGCTTCGGCGACATCCACGTCGGTGGCTACGCCACCTTTGAAGCGAACCTGGGTGAGATTGTAGTAATCCGTGTAAGCAATCACCGTGCTGTCGAGCAACGCCTGCTGCGTATCGAGACCACGCATCTCAAAATAATCTGTTGCAATCTCGGAACGGATGCTGAGTTCAACATTGGCCAGATCAGCGGCGCTTGCCTGTGCGTTGGCGCGCGCCTGCTCAACAGTGCGGCGCACCTGACCCCATAGATCGGGCTCCCACAGAGCCTGTCCTTCAAGGGCAAAGGTATTGTATTGATACTTGGTGACGGAGCGCTGCGTGTTGGGCTGGTTGTAGGATTCGCGAGTGCGCGAGACGGAAGGCCCTGCGCCTACCGTGGGGTAGTAGTTCGAGCGAGCAACACGCACCTGCTCACGCGCCTGGAAGTATTCACCCATCGCAGCTTTGAGCGTCTGGTTGGAGATGGCAATTTTGTCCTCCAGCGCATTCAACTGGGTATCGTGATAGATCTCCCACCATTTACCGCGTAGAACAGTATCTCCGGGCTGTGCCTGTTTCCAGCTTCCATTGAGAGGATTTGGCGGCGGCACCGTTTGACTGAAAGCAGGTGCCGTAGGCGCCGAAGGACGATGATAGTTCGGCCCGACGGTGCATCCAGCCAACCCGAAGCATATAGATCCGGCAAGCGTGATGCGTAAGAACGAAGATTGGCGATTGGTTCTCACTTGTCTTCACCCTGTTGCGCCTGAGAAGGTTGACCAGCCGATTGCGCTCCAGGCTTCACGATATGTACTTTTTCTCCGTCGATAAGCGAGTCCGGCGGGTTCTGGATCACTTCACTCTGTGGTTCCAGACCGGATACGACCTCGACAACTCGGCCATCGTCTCGGCCAATTGTGATAGGCACCAATCTGGCAGTATCGCCATGCTGCACGACACTGATGCGTAAACCTTCGGTGCGGAACATAAGCGTAGAGACGGGGACGATCAGCGACGGCTTAGCGTTATCGATCTTAAAGTGAACCTGCGTGTAAGCTCCGGGCAGTAATTCCCCTTTGCTGTTGTCGACATCGACCTCCACCAGCAAAGTGCGCGATACGGGGTCGATGGCTTTAGAAGTACGAACAACCTTGCCCTGAAAGCGGCGTCCCGGATATTCGTCGAAGGTAAGGTCGGCGGGGAGTCCGGGAACGCAGTCATGCGCATAGATCTGCGGGACATTAACATAGACGCGCAAAACACGCTCGGCGGCAATATGGAAGAGTTCTTTATTCGCGCCTGCGTCGATGAGCGTGCCTGTATCTACATCGCGTGCCGTAATCGTACCGTCGAACGGAGCGTAGACTTTTTCAAAGCCAACGAGTTGCTCCAGACGTTGAACATTCGCAAATGCAGATTTAACTGCGGTGCTGGTAGAAGCTGCCTGCGTCGTGAAGGTGTCCGTATCCTGCTTCGAGACCGCATTGGACTTGAGCAGGTCCTGATAGCGCTTTGATTGAATCTGCGCATTACCGGCATTAGCCTCCGCGGTGGCCAGATCGGCCTTTGCCTGCATCAGTTGTTGATCAATCTCCGGGCTCTCAATAATGGCAAGGAGTTGGCCTTCTTTAACATGCCCTCCGATGTCGAAGTACCATTTCTTCAGATAGCCGCTGGTGCGAGCATAGAGGGGCGAGTCTTGATAGGCATAGATATTGCCGGGGAGCACGACCTCTTGCGAAGGTTGCCCCATGGTTGGCTTCGCAGTGATGACATCGGGAGCAGCGAGAGCATCCGTCTGTTGTTGCAGGGTTGTACGTGCACGAAGTCGCGGAACGATGCCAGTAGCAGCGAGTATAACGGCGACCACTAGAAGAACGAGAACCAGCAGGATTGCCTTGCGTCCCGAGATAGGCGGTTTGCCGTTCCCTGTCGGGATATGGCTATCGTGCCCCTGAATAGGAGTTTGGTCATCGCGCAGTTCTGAGTGAGGTGATTGGCTCATGGGCTAAAACTCCGATGTGGCTGGCAGGCCGTGCTGCTGACGGGCCTCGCGTTCGCGGCGGCGTCTTTCGAGCCTGCCGTGCAGGACACTAAAGAAAGTAGGAACGAAGAAAAGAGTAGAAACAGTGGCGAAGAGCAAGCCGCCTATGACGGCGCGGCCCAGCGGTGCATTCTGTTCTCCGCCATCGCCTAACCCAAGCGCCATCGGCACCATGCCGATGATCATGGCGAGCGCGGTCATCAGCACCGGACGGAATCGCACGAAGCCGGCGCTCAGCGCAGCGCTGCGAGCGTCGCCCACGGTGGCGAGCAGTCGCTCGCGGGCAAAACTGACAACCAGGATCGAGTTGGCCGTTGCCACTCCCATACACATGATGGCGCCTGTAAGCGCAGGCACACTGACACGCGTGTGAGTGATAAACAGAAACCACACAATGCCGGAGATCGCGGCGGGCAAGGCCGAGATAATAATGAATGGGTCAAGCCACGATTGAAAATTGATGACGATTAGCAAGTAGACAAGCAGGATAGAAAGCGCAAGACCGCTGAACAGGCCAGCAAATGAAGTTCGCATGGTCTGCACCTGGCCGCGCACGCTGATCAGCGAACCATGCGGGAGTTGGGCCTTGGAATCGTCGAGAATTTTCTCTATTTGTTTGTCTACACTGGCAAGATCGGTGTTGACGACGTTGCCGTAGATATCGATGACTGGCGAAATGTTGTAGTGGCTAACGGTGCCAAGCTCGGTACCGGGAGTGATGGTAGCAACATTGCCCAAGATCTGTACTGGACGTCCACCCATCGGGGCATTCGCATTATCCGCATAACTTCCCGCTCCGTTACTGAATGTGCTTGCAAGGTTTGCACCTGTGCTGGTACTGGAGGTAAGAGGAATGTTTCTGATGTCCTGAAGCGTATCGAGGGAATATTGCGGCGACTGCACAGCAATGTTGTAGCTGACGCCATTACTTGGATCAAGCCAGAAACTGGGTGCAGTCTGAAAGCTGCCGCTGGTAGCGACGAGCAGACTTTGCGCAACATCGCGCTGTTGCAGACCTATCTGCTGCGCCTTGGTGCGATCGATATCGATCGTTAGATTTGGATTGTCGAACGGCTGTTGAATGCGCAGGTCCGCAGTCCCCGCAACGTGCTTGATCTTGTTGAGCAGTTGTTCGGCATACGTGCGATTGGCAGCCAGATCTGCGCCAACAACCTGAATGTCAATGGGAGCAGGCAATCCGAAGTTTAATATCTGCGTCACCATATCAACAGGCAACGTATAAAAGGTGACACCAGGAAAATCTCGCCCTAGCTTGCCGCGCAATCGCTGTACATAGTCGTCGGTGGGGTGATGCTTCTCCGTCAGCGACACCTGAATGTCCGCGTCGCCCGGCCCGACAGGCGCAGAGTTCGAATAGGATGTATTGATTCCGCTATAAGGCAAGCCGATGTTATCAATGATAGATACCAGCTCGCCTTTTGGGATGGTCTGCCGAATCACATTGTCGATGTGATCACAGAGTTCAGCCATGTCTTCGATGCGAGTTCCCGTACGGGCGCGCACATGCAGTTTGAACTGGCCGCTATCGACAGAGGGAAAGAAATCCTCGCCCAGAAAAGGATAGAGCGCGGCTGCAGACAAGATGGCGAATGCCATGAACAGCACCAGAAAAATTCCAGCATGATTGACGCAAAGCTCTAAGACCCTGTAGTAGCCGCCGCGAAATTTTTCGAAGTAATGCTCGAAGGTCTGTTGCATCCGCACAAAGGGATTGCGCGTGGTCCGCTTCTTTGCGTTGGCCTCTTCATCATGCTCATGCAGGAGATACTTGGCCATCGTAGGCACGATGGTGCGCGACAGAATATACGAAGCCAGCATGGCGAAGACGACGGCCTCCCCGAGCGGGACAAAAAGATATCTGGCAACGCCGCTCAGGAAGAACATCGGCACAAACACAATGCAGATGGAGATTGTCGAAACCAGCGCAGGAATGGCGATCTGTTCCGCACCGTCGAGAATCGCCTGCTCGACGACCTTGCCCTCTTCGAGGTTGCGGTTGATGTTCTCAATTTCGACGGTGGCATCGTCAACGAGAATGCCTACCGCCAGCGCCAGACCTCCCAAGGTCATAATGTTGATCGTCTCGCCGAGGGCACTCAGGACCAGCAGAGACGACAAAATGGAGAGCGGAATGGATACAGCAATAATCAGTGTGCTGCGCCAGCTTCCGAGGAAGACAAGAATCATGAAGGCCGTCAGGCAAGCCGCAATAATCGCTTCACGCACAACGCCGTCGATTGATGCCCGAACAAAGATTGACTGGTCCGCCAGAGGAGTTATCTCTAGCGCGGCTGGTAGCTGCGGTTTGAGAGTAACCAGCTTGGCACGAATCCCTTTAACAATATCGAGCGTTGAAGCATTGCCTGTCTTGATGATCGACATCAGGGAAGCACGCTGGCCATTGACACGAACGATGTTGGTCTGCGGTGGAAATCCATCACGGACATGAGCTACATCGCGAATATAGACCATGGCGCCGTTGACCGCGCGAATGGGAAGATTGTTAAGGCCTGCAATGGTCGAAGGCGCGCTATTGGTTTCGATCTGATACTCGAACGGTCCAACCTTGGTTGTGCCCGAAGGCAGAATCAGGTTTTGCGCGGCAATCGTATTGACCACATCCGAAGGCGAAAGGCCTTTGGCCTGTAGCGCCTGAATGTTGAGGTCCACCTGCACCTGACGCTGCTTGCCGCCGTAGGGATAAGGAATGCCGGCACCTGGAACAGTGACCAGTGGCGTACGGATGAAGTTGAGACCGAAGTCATTGAGTTGCTGTTCCGAAAGACCCTGACCTGACAGGCCAAGCTGGAGAATGGGTACGCTCGAAGCACTGTACTGCAGGATAAGGGGCGATGTAGTGCCCGGCGGCAACTGCTTAAGCTGGGTCTGGCCAATGGCAGTCACTTGTGCCACAGCATTGGCGATATTCACGTTAGGCTGAAAGAAGATTTTGATGACGCCAATGCCATTCAGCGACTGCGATTCGATGTGTTCGATATTATTGACCGTCGTAGTGAGCGAGCGCTCGCTGCGCGTGACAATGCGGTCGGCCATCTGCTGAGGCGAAAGGCCCGTGTACTCCCAGATCATCGAGACGACAGGGATATTGATGTTCGGAAAGATATCAACTGGCATGTTACTGACGGCCAGTGGACCGAGAATCATCAATAAGATCGTAAGGACCGCAAATGTATATGGCCGTCGCAGTGCGAGGCGGACGATCCACATGAGTCTTTAGTTCCTCTCTAACATTCTTGGCGCAGATTCCGCCGAAAACGATGGGCAGTCAAGTAAGCTGCAACGAAAATAGGAAGAACCCACCCGGCTGATGATTTAAACGTATCTGCGCGGCTTTCGTTGATAGCAGTGAATGGGCAATCAGAATATAAAGAAGCTTTTATCCTGAAAGTGGATAGATCAATTGGATTACATGGAGATCGATCTTTAATTAGGTGCACGAACAAATGGTTAGGCAAAAGAGAGAACTGCGACGCGTACTGATAATGAGTAGACGATCCAACGTTGAAAAAGGATTCGCAGCAACGAAAATGCACTTTGGTTTATGCACTTCCGTTCAGATAGCCATAACCAAGTGTGTCCAGAGGCAAGTGATTGTGAAAACTCCTTGAATTCTTGATTGCTGACGCAAAACCCGCCCTGTGACGAAGCGCTCGGACGAGAAAAAAGGGACCCCTCTAGTGAGCATCAGCGTATGGGCAGATGCATCGTCTCAGGAAATCTTCAATATTCGATCAGCTTATGGCCAGTGAAAGCAGTTCTTTGAGGTCCAACGATGAGTCCGACTGCGCCCCTCTCGGCAACGATGGGGCAATCACCAAGGCTTGATTGTGGCCTTCAAACCACACGAGAAAGGACGACTGTTCTGCCCCTGTCAGCCGCTGCTGGTTGATCCAATGATAGTAGGCAGCCATGTCTGCATCGACAAGAGAGCCGCTGGGATCCAGCTCAGGATTCGCATTGGGATTGGAGAGCAGTTCGCTCATTGGTTGCTGCCTTTGTCGAGGAGCATAGCGTACCAATAAGGTCAGCGGCTGGGCACGCCGCAGCGCTTCACGAGTTGTCCACTGGGCAAATGTAGTGCTAAAGATCTGGGTCCCAGAGCCTTCAGTAAACACCCTCACCTGAAAACGATCCAGGATTGGGTCTCCAGCCTTGCCCATACCGAGATCCGTTGGCAGTAGCCGCGCCAGGCCAGAACGCAATTCTTCCGGTCCCATGCCTGGCCGAGCAATCTCAGTTTGCATGTATTTGAGTAGACTGTCACGCACGGGCCCAAGTGCCTGATAGGACACGTTCGTCAGCAGCGGAGTTTGCCTGACAACTTGTCCTCCATCAACATACCAATGGCCATAAGAAACAGGTTGCGATTTTGCCCGCGCTTCGACCGCCGCAAGAAGCAATTCGAGGCCATTGTCTGGCTTGACCTGCCCAAAGTATGTACCGTGTGCGCGCAGATTACGAAACAACGGCGAATCAAAGGACGCCACACCTTGCCCTATGACTGCAATGCCAAGTCTGCGCATAGGAAGCGGCTCAGCGGGAAGTGAAGATCGAAGGCGATCTCCATAGTCCAATGCAGCCTTGCGAAAGGCGTCAAGTTGATGAGTAGCCCAGAGGTATGCCGATTCCTCTTCTGTAAACTGAGCCGGACGATTGATCCAGTCGAGACCTTCGAGCTTGGAAGAGAGCGACAATGCCGCAAACGAATGAAACCACTCCGTAATTTGTGCAGAGGAAAGAGAGCTGAGAGTAACGAGTTCCTTGTCAATCGCAGCACGCTCTGCGGGGAACTTGAAGTCATATTCAATCACTTCTCGCAGCAAGGCAGCCAGAAAGCTAAGGGGAAGCTGTCGAAATACCATCAGATGGGCAAGGACCAGCTTCCTTGGGTACGGAGGATATCCCGCAAATTGATCGGATTGGAGATCCTGGGGCAGCATATTAGAGCAGATCCATGATTGGCTTGCCTTGAGCTTGTGCGGCAGAAAATCCCATGATTGCCCCGATCGTAGGAACCAGATCGATGGATTGCACTGGATTGTCGTACACAACGCCGGAACGGACACCTGCCCCAAGGGCCATCATCCATGTGGTTCGAGAGGCTGGATCGCCTGTACGATGATGCTGAAAACCATTTCCGCCTGAGTCCTGATCAGCATCCCGTCCAAAATCAGGGAGGATGAGCAGGGTGGTATTTCCAGCATATTCCGGCTCCTCCTGAACAGCCTTCCAGAGCTCCGCACAGAGCCGATCCGTGCGGCGAATAGCATCTACATAGAGCGAGTACGCTCCAGAGTGGGCGACATCGATATCGTGCATGGTGATCCATAGAAGGCTGGGGGACTCCTGCCTCATCAGTCGTCTGGCAATGTATACCGAAAGCTCATCAGGACTTGACAACGTCTTTGCGTGTGTTCTGAAGTCATCTACTGAAAGTTTTAATATGTTCTGCAGTTGCTCCAATTCGAATTCACCCCCTCCAACCTGCGGTGCATAAAGTGGAGTTTCGTAGTTGTCGTGCAGCAAGTGCTCGTATTGGACGCCAGTGCCCGAGGTTACTGCACTCAGGAGATGTTTTGGCAAAATGACTCGGGCTCCAAGCCCAGGACCATAGGAGCGGCAATCGCTCTCCCCTATCCGATTAAAACCATTGCTTGGCGCGACAACCCATGCATCTGAGACGGGACGTCTAAGGTCTTTGCGGAAATACTCGAACACAGTAGGATGCTCTGGCGGCACTGCGGAGAAATTATTAAGGGTTTCGTATACGCCGGTGGCCAAACTTGCGGTTGCGACATAGTGGCCTAGAATTCCTTGGTTTGTAACCTGCGTAAAAAAACTCGATTGCGGAATCAGCTCGCCCAGCATGTGCGGGATATTGATCTGCCCTTCGGGGGCGAAGGTTTCCTGATCGCGAGCGCCACCGCCAAATGTAATGACGATTACCTTCCTCTTTTTTGCAGTCGTCGCTGCATGAACAAACGGGCTTGCTCCCATAAGCGAGGCCCCCAAGGCCATTCCTGTCGCCTCACGCAGAAAATCTCGCCTGGTGTGGCCAAGATGACGAGCAATCTCCTGAGGACTGAGCGTCCTTCTGTCGGGAGAATGTGTCGTAAATGCCTTACGGAAGGATACTTGCCTCATGAAATCTCCCTATTCCCTCTTTACGGTTCGCTAACTGGCGCCACGCATCATCGATTCTGACTGTTTTCGCCCAGTCGACAAGCATATCAAGTCAAGGCTTAGTCGAGGGCTCCGGCTTAGAGGAATAAATGAACTGCTGCACCTCAGCCCTCTCCTTGTCGATTTCCGCCATGTGCTGGGCCCGGAGCTTTTGGTAAGTTGCGAACTCAGACTGCGCGCGATCCTTTTGTCCCATATGGACATAGTCCGTTCCCAGGCGATAGTGAGCATCTGGAAGATTTGGACTCAGTTCAAGCGCGCGGACATATTGAGGAATCGACCTCTCAAATTGACGTTGATCTGCATACAGATTGCCCAACTGCATATGCACTTCCGGAATCGAATCATCAAGTGTTATCGACTTTTTGAGCAAAGCCTCAACCTCTTGGAAGTCCAGGCCTGAACCTGCAACCTGCTTGCCTTTCCATAAACTCATCGCGTAATAGTACTGCGCCAACGCATTGTTCGGTTTGAGAGCAGCATATCGCCTAAACCTTAGGATTACTTCATCTGCCTGATTCGGAGAACTATCATACGCTTTGGATAAAAAGAGATAGCAGCGAGGGTCGGAGGGATTTAGATCGGCAGCCGTAAGCAACGCCTTCACAGCGTCCTCATAAAATCCCCGGGCATACAGTGCCATTCCTAGTCCAATCGCCAGTCGAGGAGATGTTGGATAGTGATGAGAAGCCGCACGGAATACCTCAATTGCAGGCTCGTAGGTGCGGTGCAAAAGCAATTCGCTTCCCCAATCAAACAAATTATCTTCGCTTGGGTCCATGCGAGCGGCAGTTTCAAACTCGTTTACCGCGGCCACAAACTTTCCATCTTTCTCGTCTACCTGCCCCAGCAGGTTGTGAAGCTCTCCTGTGTCCTTCGTTTGGATAAGGCTTTGGACAAGCTGCCGTCCCTCGGCGAGTTGTCCTGTGACAAGATCCGCCATCGCGAGATCGTAGCCATTGTCATAAGAGGAGGGATCAATCGTCTGCGCCTGTTTCAGGAGTGGAAGTGCCTCCGGAATCTTTCCGGACTTAATATAGAATTCACCCAGATTATGGTTCGTCGTATAGTCATGCGGTGCCAGCCCAAATGCCTTTCGGAGTTGTTCGCCGGCGGATTGAGCATCGCCGAGACGGGAAAGGCTGGCTGCCAGATTGGTCCTTGCAGCTTCCGAGTTCGGATTCAGGCGGACCGCTGCCTTGAGATGTAATACCGCTTTTGCGTCCTGGGACATTGAGGCATAGACAAGACCCAGAAGTTCTTCGACTTGAAAATTATTGGGAACGTGAGGTAATAGATCTTCGAGTTGCGCCGCCGCTTCTTTGAACTGTCCGGCGTCATATTGGGCTACCGCCGATTGAAACTGACGATTTAGCTTCTGTTGCTGAGCGCCTTCGGCTGTCGCGAATGTCGTCCAGGCCAATAAAGAACAAAATAACGCGTGCCGGCACCAGGCCCTTCCGCTCACAATTCCGCCTCCATGATAGCCACGTGAGCAAAGCGCTCTACAAAAGGATACGCCCCGGAAAGGTTGTGCACCTTTCCGGGGCGTATCCATCCTGCATTAGTAGTACAGCTTGAGAGCGAACTGGACCTGCCGGGGATCGTAAGGAGCATCCCGGGTGGATCCAATTTCTCCGAAGTTGCCATTGTTGAAGTTGGTGGATCCGGAGATTGATACAACACCATTGCCACCAAAGCCAGGAGCATTGAAGTTCGGGTGGTTGAAGATGTTGAAGACTTCCGTTCGGAATTCCATTGAGAAGCGATCGTTGATCGGTATTGCCTTGAACAACGAGAAGTCCAACCGATGGAACCCTGGACCCGTGGTGGTGGGACCTGCAAATCCCAGGACCGCGCTCCCTGTGTACGGAATGCAACCACCAGGCGAGTTTAGAATTGCGCCACCAGCCCCCAGTTCGCAGGGCTGCTGGAAGGCCTTAGGATTTCCGATCCAATTCACCGCGCCGTTTGAGTCTTTGTAGATGCCGAGTTTCGGGCTCTGACCTGCAACGCGAACGTCATTGCAGCCCGTTCCCGAGGTTGTGCCCGTTGGGCAGCCGAGGGATAGCGGTTGACCACCCTGAAGCGAAGCGATCCAGTTTGCCGACCATCCTCCAATTGCCGCGTTGGCCACTCTCCCAGAGTTACCGAGGAAGCGCTTATTCTTGCCGATTGGAAGTTCATATCCGCCGCTAAAGTGGACTACCTGACGGATATCGAAGTCGGCCAGACCCCAGTCGAATATAGGACCAAGACCCGGGACCGAGGGTGCGCGCAGACCGCCTGTGCTTCCGCCATTCAGCAGATCGCCAGCGTCCGAGAGCGTCTTGGAGTAGGTATAGGTAAGAAGGAAGCTGAGGCCATTGGAGTACTGCTGTTCGAGTGTCATCAGCAAGCCGTTATAGTCGCTTAGCCCATAGTTTGTCTGATAACTTCCCCCCGAGAAGTCCGGGAACGGTACTGTTCCACCTGCACCTGGATTCGAAGTGTTGGTCGTGCTTGCACCTGAAGGCAGGAGTGCAGTGACGTTGTTTGCTCCAATCCCTCCCTGAAGGTACTTCGCCTGGGTAAAGACGTATGCCGCTGTTAGAGACATGCTATGCGTTATCGAATATTGCAGCGTGGCGTTCACGCTGGTGGTACGAGGTGTCTGAGCGTTGAACTGAAGTCCCTGCAAACCCAGACCCTGGGCATTCACAGCCAGAGGTGTGAACGCTACGCAGGAGAGCCCAGAACTAATCGTTGCAGTACCACCCGGGCCGGCAGTGGAACAGCCTGCCCAAGGCGTGTTGTAACTGATTGGCGAGACCGCCGAGAGTCCGTTGGGGCTATTGGCAGGCACGACGGGGGAGTAGCCGAAGTTGAAGACAAAGGGATAGTTTTCGCCAATGTTCGGGCCATACCCCTGGTTTTCAAACGCGTTGTAGAAGAAGCCAAAGCCTCCTCGTGCGACCAGCCTTGGGTTGATCTGGTACGCGAATCCAACACGCGGCGCAAAATTGTTCTTCGGCGTCTTTACCAGACCCTGGCCATATTGGTCTGTCTGGTCCAACGCGATTCCATCTTTGGCCAGCAGCGTTGTAAAGCTGGTAGACAAGCTTCGATCGTCTTTTCCTGAGGCGGGAATAAGGAAGGTTGGAACGCCATTTCCGGTTGGACCGTTCGGCACAAAATTAGCCTGGCCACCGTTGGTCTCCTTGATCGGGCTGAAATAGTCCCAGCGCACACCCAGATTGAGAGTCAGCTTTGGGGTCACCTTCCAGTCGTCCTGTAAGTAAGTCGCCAGATAAGTTCTGGCGTCATAGGTCTTGTTGACGTTGGAAGCATTGATCGCGTCGGAGCCACCAGAGAAGTCGACTCCATTCGGGACAGTCGCTGCTGTCGGAACAAGCAGGAGCTGCGCAAGGCCCGTCCCGCCGTTATTTGCCTGCGGAACATCGGTGTACTGACCGTTGTAGTCGAAGGTTCCACGCGAGTACGCTGGCTGAAGTACCGAGAACTTCACATGCTGAGACTCAATGCCCACCTTGAAGCTGTGATTTCCCCAGATCTTGGTGAAATCGTCTGTAAGCTGGAGTGTCTGGCTGACTTCGTCCGACGGCAGAAACGAGTTACTGCCGAGTGTCGCCAAGCCGCCAATGGAAATAGCGGGAAGACCGCCGTTTTCAGCAAATTGCGGGATGCCCTGGATTCCATACTGATCCGGAATGCCGTTGGTACCGCCTGCCGGGCCGAAACGAGTGGTGTGAAGATGATTGAGCCCAACGTGGGCTACGTTGATCGTCTTTGGTGTGAATACGTGGGTATAGCCGACGACTGACTGGCTGGACTTGGCTGTCTGGGTACCTTGTTGAAATCCGCCACCATCTGCAACGCCTTGAAAGATGCTCGGGATGTATTGCGGGTCATCGACATAGCTGAATCGCCCGAAGACCTGGTCACTCTGAGTAGGGTTGACGTCGAGGCGAGCATCCATCGAGTTTTTGTGCTCGAATAGCTTGGGGCTTCTTACATAGTTATTGACGATGCCGCTTCCAGAATTGGCAGCCGGGTAAAGAGTCAATAGCTTGAGAGCAACTGGATCGAGTCTGCTGCCTGGTAGCTGATTCAAAGTGCAACCACTGGAAAAGTTGGTTGTGCCAGTACCGCCGGAGCAGGTTCCTATTCCAAAGGGATCACGAACATATCCAGTATTGGCTGCTGTGATTCCAGTCACAGGATCAACGGTGCCTGCTGTAACCAATCTCGTAGTTGCAGGATCAAGAACTGCCCCGAGAGGAACCGTTCTGCCAAGATTATCGGTTTGCGATTTTCCTTGCTGAATCAATTCGCCGAGATTGGTGAAGCCGCTGCTGACCTCGGTCGGTGTCGGCACGGAACCAGTGGAGACAGTTCCCTGCACGCGCCGGAAGCCTTCATAGTCGCCAAAGAAGAAGACCTTGTTCTTGATGATCGGGCCGCCAGCGGAGACACCGAACTGGTTCTGGCGCAACGCGCCTTTCTCAGTACCGGCATTGGTGTGCTCGAAGTAATCTGCGGCATCAAGCTTATCGTTGCGGATGAACTCCCATGCGGCTCCATGGATGCTGTTCGTACCGGACTTGATGGTAGCGTTTAGAACGGCGCCGGCAGAACGGCCCAGTTCGGCGCTGAAAGCCGCGGTCTGAACTTTGAATTGCGAGATTGCATCGACCGGAGGCAGAACGGCAAAGTTTGTTCCGTTCAGGAAGTCAACGGCGTTGGAGTTATTGTCGATGCCATCCAACAAATAGTTGTTTTGCGACGGGCGAAGGCCGTTGGCGGAGAAGGCACCGGAAGCCGCGTTACCACGCGTGTCGGCCTGGGGCGATTGAGCACCGGCGCCGAGTTGGGCGAGAAAGGTAAAGTTGCGGCCATTGAGCGGCAGATTGTTGACGCTCCTCTCGGTGATAACCTGGCCGACCGACGATTCATCGGTCTGTAGAAGCGGGGGCGCAGTATTGACTTCGACTGTCTCGGCCGTGGAGCCCAGCTTGAGCTGAACATTGACCTGCAGGGACTGCCCAACGTTTACCGCCAGATTTGTTTGGGTCGTCGTCGAAAAGCCCGGGGCGCTAACCGTAATGGTATAGTGACCGATTCTGACCGGGGAGAAGGTGTATTGGCCAGCGTTGTTCGACTTTACATCGAGCTTGATGCCCTGATCGGTGTTTAAAAGATTGACTTGAGCGCCTGGAACAACCGCGCCGGTTGCATCCTGAATGACCCCGGTAATCGAGCCTTCGTCAACCTGGGCTGCAGCGTAATTCGGTGTGAGTAAGAGCAGGCAAAAGCACGCCAGTGCTATGCAGCCGCTTCTTTTTAACCAATTCAGAATGTTGCGATCAGTAGCCATCCTAGTGCCCTCAAATTTCATCATTTTCTTTCGATTCCGTTTTGTTTTCTTCTAATCATTTAGTCATTACGGCGAAGCAGGCCCAAACTTTGACTATGCTGTAAACGGTTGCATGTTATGCGATTGCAAACATTAGCTGATAACAGAATCCATGTCAACTAAAAGATTTGATCCGGAATCAACCAAATGATTGACTGGTTCGCACGGTCGACTAAATTAGCCTATACATAGAGTTACAAGATTGAGGGCTAAAAGGTTCGAAGCAAACATGCAGGGGCAGATCAAGATAGGGTGATATTCTGCGGGCATCTTTCCTACTTCACTGCTCCCAGAAAATCATGCCTGATCGAAGCAATACAAAAACGCCACTCTCTCGGCGAGCACTACTTAAAAGCGCGGGCCTCGCTCCTCTGCTGCTCCGTGCTGCCCCTTTTTGGGGATCATCTTTTTTATTCGCGCCCCCTGATCCCTCCAACCCGCAATCCGTATTCCCTTTCACCGACGTTCGTTTCAAGCCTCATTACCCAACAAAGTCGCCGCTGACGAACGTTCTTAGCCTGGTAGCTCCAGGCTCGGATGAATATCCGACCGAGAAGTACGCCTTCGAGATTGGTTCGCTCCTCCAGCAGTGGAGCCAGTCACTTCGAGAGTCAATTCATAACCTTCCGAGCTTGTTGAAGCTACTGTCCCCGGCTATCAAAACTTCGCCTCTACATCCCGTCAAAGAGGTTTTACTGCGTTCGGGATACGGGATCGACGCAACAAAAAGACAGTTCAGTGGGGCATTGCCGTCCCACCCTGATCAATTTGTCCAGGAACTCCAAACGTGGCTCGGAGCAATCTCCAAGATTGAGGTTGCTGAATTTGAAATCTACGGGATCAAGGAGACGATCGGCGCACCTCTGACAGTCCAACTAGAGATTCGATACGATATTGTGGCAATTCGTAAAGATACTCAACGTGAGGAGCGGGTTGGGTCTTGGCAAACTGAATGGTCACGCAGCCAATCGAATGAATGGATAGCCCATGAGTGGGAGGCCAGCGAAGAGATCCTGAGCGTTGGGAACCGCACCGCATTTCTCGACGTGACTGCGAAAGCTCTTAGCGGTGTTGAGTCCTACAAAAGCCAAATGCTTCACGGAGCCGACTATTGGCGGACGATTCTCGACGGCGCTTGCGGCATCGACCTATACGGAAATAACGGTGTGGCTGCCGGCGATTACGACAACGATGGATTCGATGATTTATACATCTGCCAGCCCGCAGGATTGCCGAACCGGCTCTATCGGAACCGCGGCGACGGCACCTTTGAAGATGTGACGGAAAAGGCCGGAGTAGGTGCACTCGACAACACTGCATGTGCTCTGTTCGCGGATTTTGATAACAGAGGGCTTCAGGATCTCCTGGTAGTTTGCGGCAGCGGGCCCCTGCTCTTCCAAAACCAGGGTGATGGCACATTTTCGCTCAAGCGTGATGCTTTCAAGTTTACGAATCCCCCTCAGGGAACATTCACCCATGCCGCAATCGCTGACTACGATGGCGACGGACGCCTCGACGTCTACTTCTGCACCTACATGTATTATCTCGGTCTCGATCAGTATCACTACCCTGTTCCCTATTACGATGCGCGCAACGGGCCGCCAAACTATCTGCTGCATAATGAAGGAAATGGGCAGTTTGTAGAAAAGACAGAAGCTGCAGGGCTAAACGTAGACAATAACCGATACAGCTTTGCGTGTGCCTGGGGCGAGTCTCACTCGAACGGCCTGCCGGATTTATGTATCGCCAATGATTTTGGAAGCTCCCAGATATACCGCAATAACGGGAATGGGACATTTACCGTCGCCTCCAAAGAGGCGCACATCGAAGATGTCGGTGCCGGAATGAGCGCGTGTTGGTCCGATTTCAATAATGATGGCCGCCAGGATATTTACATCACAAGCATGTGGGAGGCGTCTGGCCAAAGGGTTTCCGAACAAGCACAATTTCACCAGGCGGCCCCACAAAGTATTCGCGCTCTCTATCAGCGACACGCACGAGGGAATGCTTTATATCGAAACCAGGGAGATGGAACTTTTCAAAACATCGGCCAGCAGGCTGGAGTAGCCATGGGCCGCTGGTCCTGGTCATCGGATTTTTGGGACTTCGACCATGATGGCTACTCCGATCTCTATGTGACGAACGGCTACATATCTGCGGTGGACCGAAGCGATATCGCAAGTTTCTTCTGGCGGCAGGTCGTGGCGAAATCGCCAGAGGACGCCACGCCTTCGCTGGCATACGAACATGGATGGAATGCCATCAATGAATTGATCCGGTCGGATAACTCATGGAACGCCTATGAAAGAAATGTGATGTTCGCGAACAATCGCGACGGAACGTTTTCAGAAGTCTCCGGCGTTGTAGGACTGGATTTCATCGAAGATAGCCGTTCCTTCGCTCTCGCCGACATCGACCATGACGGACGGCTGGAGGTCATCCTTAAAAATCGCAATGCACCTCAACTACGAATACTGCACAACGCAATGAGCGACATCGGCGACTCGATCACATTTCGGTTACGGGGGCACAAGAGCAACCGGGATGCGATCGGGGCCGCAATTACTGTTGAGACAGACTCTCTCACACAAACCAAATATTTACAGGCAGGCTCAGGGTTTCTTGGGCAACACTCCAAAGAGGTCTTCTTTGGGATCGGAAAACCAAAGGGACCGCTAAACGCAACTGTTCGCTGGCCGAGCGGCATCCTTCAGAAGTTTGAATCTTTGCCAGCAAACCATCGCATTGAAATTGAAGAAGGTAACAAGTCGTACGCGGCTAAAGCCTTTGTTGCAACACCTGAAGCATATACGCAAGTAAATCTACCATCGCCGTCGGAGTCACTTCCATCTCAAGTGGAGACGTGGCTGATCTCTCCGTTGAAAGCTCCCGAATTTTCATTGCCTGACTTGGCCGGGAATATGAGAGAGCTTCGACAACTACAGGGCAATTTCGTGCTGCTCAACTTCTGGGCGACGACATCTCCAATCTGTCGCGAGCAACTGCGATCTCTTCAGCAGCAACGGTCGAAGTTTGCAGCGAGCCGTCTGGGGATCGTTGCAGTAAATATTGACGAGACTACCAACATTCCATCCGCCCGCTCGATGGCGACAACAGAGAAGCTCTCCTTTCCTGTTCTCTTTGCCACAGAAGAAGTGGCATGCATCTACAACATCATCTATCGCTATCTCTTCGATCGTCGCCGGGATCTTGCAATTCCGACATCTTTCTTGCTGGACGCGAATGGCATGATCGTCAAAATTTATCAGGGTGCAATCGATCCTGAGCATGTACTGGAAGATGCAAGAACCGCACCGACAAATGCTGCAGAACGAAGTTCTCGTGCCATTCCTTTGAAGGGCGAGCTCTTTCAAGGATCGTTTCAGCGCAATGATTTTACTTATGGAGTGGCGCTCTTTCAGCATGGATATCTTGACCAGGCGGCGGAATCTTTCCAGCAGGTGATTGCCTCAAAGCCCGATGACCCTGAAGGGTATTACAACCTCGGCACTCTTAATTTGCGTAGAAACGATCTCTCGCAAGCACGCAGCTATCTTGATAAAGCTCTTAAATTGCGCCCGAATTATCCGGAGGCATGGAGCAACCTGGGAATGATCAACGCGCAGGAAGGACACGCCGCAGATGCCATCGAAAACTTTGAACGAGCGTTGCAGCTAAGGCCGGACTACGAAATCGCTCTGTTGAACCTGGGAAATATTTATCGGCGACAGAGGGCCTTCGGGAAAGCAGAGGAATACCTCACTCATGCTCTTAGGATCCAGCCCGATGATCCCGAAGGCAACTACAGCCTTGGGATGCTTTATGCGCAGCAGAGCCAACTTCCGACCGCAGCAGTTTATTTGCAAAAGGCTATTTTGATTCGGCCCGCATATCCCGAAGCTTTAAATAATCTCGGTATTATTTTTGTGCGATTGAAAGATTACGAAAAGGCTGAAGAGCAATTCAGGACTGGAGTACGGCTTGTTCCAGACAATGAGCAGTCATATCTCAATCTCGCACGTCTTTACACAATGGAAGATAAAAAAGAAAAAGCGAAACAGGCCTTGCAGGAGTTGCTGCTCGTGCAGCCGCAGAACTCGGAAGCAAAACAAGCTCTAGAGTTGTTGCGATAGTTATTTCCCAATAGATCGACACACAATGGCACACATCACTATCGGCCAAAAACTATCGCTATAATTGCACCCATCTATGATCTCTCCGCGACGGCGCTTTATCGGTTCTTCCCTCTTCTTACTTGGTGGCGCATTGACCGATGCACTGACCACTCCACTTTGGAGATGGAAGCATTCTCTGACCGTAGAAGCGGCTGCATTGGATTCGAAAACGTCAGAAGTTCAATTTGTGGATGTGGCCCAGCAGGCCGGGCTGACCGTTCCCAATGTATGGGGTGGTATAGAGCATAAACGATCGATCATTGAGACCAAAGGAAGCGGGTTGGCTTTCTTTGACTATGACAATGATGGGTGGCTTGATATTTACCTGACCAACGGAAATCGTCTCGACGCGACCTGGCCGCCCGGAAAAGCACCTACCTCGCAACTCTATAAGAACAATCGCGACGGTACGTTCACCGATGTTACCGGGAAGTCAGGACTGGGGATTACAGGGTGGCAGACTGGCGTCTGCGTGGGCGACTACGATAACGATGGATGGGATGATCTTTTTTGTTGTTTCCTTGGGCACAATATGCTTTTTCACAACAATGGGAATGGCACCTTCACGGACGTAGCTCGCAAGGCCGGTCTTTATCAGGAAAAAGGACGCTGGGGCGCTGGTTGTACTTTTCTTGACTATGACCGTGATGGCCACCTTGATTTATTCGTCTGCAACTACATCAAGCTGGACCTGGACCACATCCCTTCCGACAGTGCGACTCACTACTGCCAGTGGAAAGGCGTGCCCATTCTATGCGGGCCGCGCGGACTTCCCGGCGACACTAACATTCTTTATCACAACAACGGAGACGGGACTTTTACTGATGTCTCCGAGCAATCCGGGATTCTGAAACCTGGGCCACGCTATTCGATCACGCCCGTATCCTACGACTTCGACAACGATGGATGGCCAGATATTTATATTGCTGTAGATTCAGAAGCCAGCATTCTGTTCAAGAATAACCATGACGGCACATTTACCGATATCGCGGTAATGGCAGGTTGTGCCTACAACGCCGACGGACACGAGCAGGCTGGAATGGGCGTCGCAGTCGCTGACTATGATTGCGATGGATGGTTCGATATCTTCAAGACCAACTTTGTCGACGACACCTGTAATCTATACCACAACAACGGCGATGGGACCTTCACGGACGCGACCTCTCCTTCGGGCATTGGGGTCAACAATCGCTATGTGGCGTGGGGATGTGGCTTCATCGACTATGACAATGACGGTTGGCAGGACATCCTTCAGGTAAATGGGCATGTCTACCCTGAAGTCGATCGTTATAACCTGGGCGAACCATTTAAGAATCCGCGACTGGTTTATAAGAACCTTGGGAATGGGACCTTCAAGGATGTTTCCTCGGAGATGGGTCCCGGAATCAGCGAACGCTTTTCCAGCCGTGGCGCTGCATTCGGGGACTATAACAACAACGGGAATATGGATGCGCTTGTGCTAAATCTGAACGATCCACCATCCCTTCTGCGTAATGACGGAGGCAATAAGCAGAACTGGATCAAGATCAAGCTATTGGGAACTAAGTGCAATCGCACCGCCATAGGTGCGCGAGTACGAGTTATCACCGGCAAGCACATACAAATGGATGAAGTACACAGCGGTACCAGCGTGATGTCGCAAAGTGACTTGCGTCTCCACTTTGGCATCGGGAAAGCCGGCGCCGTAGACCTCGTCGAGGTGAAGTGGCCAACGACACAAAAGGTCGAACGATTTCCAAATGTTAAAGCGAATCAAATCATCACAATTCGCGAAGGGGATGGAATCGTAACATCCTTCAAACCAAAATTGACGCAAAAATCCACTGGAATATAGAAAGAACAGCCTGATACCGTTCAAGCCGAATAGTTTTATTCGTGGCTATCTTTAGGCTTATTCACTTTACTGCTGAAATTCCGGAATCTCCTGGTTGGACAATCAGGAACTGCTTAACCTCTCTCCGTTGCCTATCTACAGCTTCCGCCTGCTGTCGCTTAATCTGGTCGTGAAGCTGTAACTCCTGTTTGGCCTTTGACGACTGACCAGTCCGGTCGTAGGCCATTGCCAAGTGATAGTGAGCATCTACATTCTGAGGATTTGCTTCAATTGCTTTTTTATAGAAGTCGATCGCGCTCTGAAAAGAACGCTGCGAAGCAGAGATAATTCCGAGTTGAAGATAGGCCTCGCTGCATTTCGGGTCAATCGTCACAGCCTTCAGCAATAGAACTGAAGCCAGCTCTACTGCCTGTTTGTCGGGCGATTTCTCCTGCTGCTTCAAGATGGCCATTGCATAAAGATAGTTAGCAACTGAGTTCTCAGGCTCTTGCTGCACAAAGCGAGCTAGCTTTGGCTCGATGCAGACTAACGAATTTGGCGCCGCCATCTGGATCTTGCCCATGAAGATGTAAGGACTGGAATCACTTGGATTTAGATCGGAAGCAGCGCAAAGATGCAGTGCCGCCTCATCGTAGCGAGCACCAGCAAAGAGCGCAGTGCCTAGCGCTGTCTGCATTCTGGCGGATTTAGGATATGCATCTGCACCTCTGCGGAAAACTTCCTGCGCCTGCCAAACAGCACGATGGAGAAGTAACTCAGAACCCCATTCAAAATAATTCTGCTCGCTTGGGCTAAGCTTTACCGCTTGCTCATATTCGTGAACGGCCGACAGCGGATCACCCGATTTTTCATCCAATTCGCCCATCAATCGATACAGGCCGTCACTTTGATGATTCTCTAATAGTTCATGAATTCGCCCGTGAGCTTTCGAGAGATCACCACTCCCCACATACGCCAGTCCCAGGTCATACAGATTCCCCTCATTCTTTGAATCAATTCGATAGGCACTCTCCAACAAGGGGATAGCCTCCTGGTACTGCTTATTACTGAGGTAAAACTCCCCCATATGGAAATTTGTTTCGAAGCTGCCAGGAGCATTGGCGAGGGCCACTCGTAATTTACTTTCAGATTCCTCTTCTACCTTGGAGTCTGATGGAGCGCCTGCAGCGATATGACCTGCATCTTGCGGCTTGAGTGTGGCAGTATCACTGGCGAGAGACTCACTGGTTCGCAGGATCGAGTCCGATCCGTGCCCCCCTACAGCGGTCCAATCAGTAACTCCCGCAACAGTAAAGTTGGGCTGATCGGTGAACTCCATGGCCTGCGCTTCAGGTTGCGCCGATGGCTTGTCACTCAAAGCCAATCCTGGCTCCTGAAGCACAAGACGTATCTTTTCTATATTATTTTTGGACGGTACGAGTATTGTAAGGACTTGACTATGTAATCCTGATTTTTCTGCAGCAAGCTGATAACTGCCCGGCGCGATGGGCGAAAACTCGAAGGCACCACTTGCGTTCGTCTTCATCTCTAAATTGTCCGAGGCGCTCTTCTTCTCCAATGTAACGGCGGCGTCGCTCACCGGCTTTTCGTCGAAGCTGAGAACAATGCCTTTTATCGTCGAACCACCTGAGGGCATTGGGGATGCTTGTTGAGCAACCGCAGATGGAGATACCAGCAGCATGAGCGTTATGACAACCGACAGCACTCTGAGAAGTCCTCCGCAACCTTAGTTTGTAATAGGCATAGCTCGTAGAAATCTAACATGGTGAAGTCACAGTGGCAGCTCAGTGGAAAATATGTGCAGGTCTATCATTCATGGTCGTGAATGCTGCTGTCGCTTTGGCCGTCACGCCGCCAACTCGCCGCAAAGCAATCCCATTGTAAGGCCGCTACGTGCTTCGCGGTACAGATGGCATAAGTGTTACGGAGCAATCACCTCCCAGCGCGGAAAAGTTGCATTGTGGTCGCAACATGACGACATAACTGGTTAGAAGGTACAAGCGATCAGTAATATGGAGCAGCCAGATTATTTTCCGGGAGTGGAATGACGAAAACCTTCGCAAAAGATGCAGATGTCAAACGCATCCTCACACAGATTCCGATCAGACGGCTTTCTACAGGCCTCGCTTTGGCGCTCATCGTCCTTCTCCCGTCCTCAACGCGAATACTGGCACAAAATAATGTGGCAATCATTTGGAGGGGAGTACTACACAACGCTGCTGGTGCTCCAATACAAGGAGCATCAGTCCACCTCAAAGGGATGAGTAGAAGCATCGATGCCACCACTGGGAGCGATGGGCACTTTCAGTTGGAAGAAGTCCTGGCTGGATCGTATCAACTCTCGGTCGAGGTAAATCACCGTACTGTCCGAGATACTCGGCCAATCAACATATCCGACTCCGCGCTCATCGTCACCATTACGCTCTCGAGCCAGCAGGGCCTATCCGTCGATTCGTTGGCAGAACAACATGCTGGTACAGGTGGTGAAGCGCTTTCAAGTCAAGCGGTGAGCGAGCTCCCACTCAACAAGCGTGATTTTAGCCAGCTATTGCTACTGGCTGCCGGGACCATGACAGACACGAATGGTGCCACTAACTTTACGCAACAATTTGCCATCAACGGTCAGCGCGGCGTCGAGGCCGTCTTCGCAATGGATGGAGCGGATATTAGTGATCCCGAGATGGGCGGCTCTACATTCTCCAACTTTAATGTCGATGCGGTGCAGGAGATTCGATCAAGTTCCGGTTGGATGCCTGCGGAGATCGGCCGCGGCGGCGCAGGCTTCACAAATATCATCACCCGATCGGGCAGCAGTGGATTTCATGGCTCTGTATTTGAGTTTGTCAGAAATTCGGCATTCGATGCCCGCAACTACTTCGATCATGCTTCGGCTGAACATCCAGAACGGATACCGCCATTCCGCCGCAACGAATTCGGATTTACAAATGGCGGCCCGGTAAAAATACCCGGTATATATAACGGCCGGGGTAAGACATACTACTTTGGTCAGTATCAGGGCTTTCGCCAGGTCCTCGGAACCACCCAGGTCTTTCCCGTGCCGACAGCAGAGGAACGCATGGGAATAGATACAACAGCCTATCCCGGCGATACCTTGATTGTCCCCGTAGATCCCGGGATCGCCAAAGTTCTGGCGCGGTACCCGCTACCTAATCTTCCGACTGGTTCCTACGGGGTACACACGTATGCGACCTCCTCCAAGGTCGTCACCAATGCAGATCAGTTCTCCATTCGGCTGGATCACAATCTCTCTGAAAAAAACCATCTCTTAGTTCGGTTCAATTTCAACAACCTGACAGGACCCACTACGAATCCTGACCAAACCGCAATTGATCCTTCCTTTGGTGTGCAATACATCGACAGGCAGAGAAATATACTTGCGAACCTGACCCGTATGGTATCGCCACACTTTACGGTGGAATCATCCCTTAGCATCACCCGCAGCACACCTTCTTTCCCGACTCCGAATCGGACTGATCCGGCATTGAAATTTAGCGATGGCTCCTTTGAGGCTTTCAATTCGGCTGCCGGATCGGTAATGACTGCATTTGGCAATTTATTTCAGGCACAGCAAAATTTCGTCGTGACCGCCGCACGGCACACGTTTAAATTTGGTGGCGAGGTTCGGCTGAACCGAGATACGACATACTTTGGCACCAGTCCGAACGGCGAATACGACTTCGGTGGCGGTACAGCATATGCAAGGTCCGAAATCTCATCACAAAGTGGAACCCACGATATCCACGCCGGCGACCCTCTGCCAGATACCCTGACCGGCTTACTTTCGGGTAGCCCTTTTATCTACACCGTGGCTGTCGCACCGAGCTATTTCTCCAATGGCGAACATATTGGAGCAGCCGCGATCAATCGAAACGCTGGAGCAATTTACGTCCAGGACAGTTGGAAGCTGAGTGACCGCTTTCTTTTAGATTATGGCGTTCGCTGGGAGATCTATACACCCATCTCGGAGCGTGCAAAACGAACCGCAGGATTCTTGAATACCCCCAGCGCACAAGAGTATGTCATCAACCCGCAGCCAGGATACAAAGAGAAGCTTAATGGTTGGGGGCCGCGATTGCAGCTTACATGGCGTGCCTCCCGGCAATTGCAGTTTCATGCTGGCGGCGCGGTGACCGTCATACCGCCAAATATCTGGCAGGACAATTTTCTAACAGGCTCAACACCTTTTGCGGTCTATCCCAGATTGACCGCAGCCAAAGGAGCACCCGTTCCTTTTGGCTTCACAATTTCACCGTCGCAACTGCCACGAGCCTACACACCAGCCGGTGCAGACATCTTTGCCAGCGGTAATACAAAAGACGTAGCTCCCAATACGGTGATGGACATTAACCGATATCAGAAAGATGTAGCAGCGCTCACGCCAAGCCACGTCATCAGCCCTCTAGGCCTTAGTGGAATTGATAGATCCTTCGGCAATGGCACCTTGTATACCTGGACAGCCGGCTTAGAGAGAATGTTTGGAACCCTGACGGCGGATGTGAACTATGTTGGAACTGCAGGCGTAAAACTCCCGCGTACAAGCTTTCCAAACGCTTATCCCGGAGCAGATCCGGAATTCGCCCGCTACACGCAGTTCGACTCCTCCGGCAATGTTATTGGTGGATTTGGGCTCGAAAGCATCATCACTGCAACGGCACACTCTACCTATCACGCGCTTCAAGCTTCGCTCACAGGAAACGTAGGCCATCGGGGTCCCAGTCTTCAAGCCAGCTATACCTGGGGTAAAGCGCTCGACGATACAAGCTCGGTCTCAGGCGGCTTGGGAGCTACCGGTGCAGTGGCCCAGGCCTACGCGCAAAATCCCTTCGATACCCACTCCGAAAAAGGACCGGCTACCTTCGACATCGGACAGGCATTTACGTTGAGCGCAGTTCAGGATCTCCATGTCGAAGACTGGGGCTTTCTCACTAGCGCCAACCGTAAGGTAACCACCGGATGGCAGCTTCTGGGCATCTCAACCATCACGAGCGGATCACCGTTTACCGTCTATTCCGGAGTTCAGCAGACCGGCGCTGGTTCAAACGGCGCTGATCGCCCCGATCAAATCGCAAAACCACATCTGTCGACAGCGAGAAAGATTCGAGAAGACTACTTTGGAAAAGGCGCGAACAATGCTTCTTACTTCTCAATCCCAATCAATCTTCCTGATGGGACTGGCCCGAACAAAGGTAGGTTCGGTACCCTGGGGAGAAACACGTTTCGCGGTCCTGCCTTTTACAACTACGACTTCGCTCTTATTAAAGACACCCCGTTTGGCAGACGGAAGAGCGGCTCTGAGCTAGTCAACATACAATTTCGTTCGGAGTTCTTCAACCTTTTCAACATCGTAACGATGGGGCTTCCCGCAAACACGCTTGAAGGATCGGGCTTCGGTGTAATCAGCAAAACCGCTGGCAACTCGCGCCAGATTCAATTGTCGCTGAAGCTCATTTACTAAGCTCTAAAAACCACAGAGCAAGCCATATAAATGAACCTAACCATTAAGTTGCTTGAGACGCCGCAAGGCAGCGACGAGCGCGTCAATGTCGTCAAAGCTGTTGTAAAGTGCAAGCGATGGACGAACCGTCGTCTCTACCCCGAACCTACGCAGTGTGGGCTGCGCGCAATGGTGTCCTGAGCGCACAGCGATACCTTCACGATTCAGCGCTGCACCAACTTCCTCGGTGCGGAAACCATCAAGTACGAACGAGAGAACGCCAGCTTTTTCTTTCGCCGTGCCAATCAGACGCAGGCCGGGAATTGTCAGCAGTTCTTTTGTGGCATAGATCAGGAGTTCATGCTCGTAGTGCGCAATATTTGCCATGCCGATGCGATCGAGATAATCGATAGCAGCACCAAGTCCGACTGCATCGGCGATATTGCCCGTACCTGCTTCAAAGCGTGACGGGGGTGGTTGATAGATTGTCTTCTCAAAGGTGACGTCGACAATCATATTTCCTCCTCCTTGCCATGGAGGAGCTTCCGCTAATGCATCCGGCTTGCCGTAAAGAACACCGATGCCTGTCGGCGCGAAGACCTTGTGGCCGGAGAAGACATAGAAATCACAGTCGAGAGACTGCACATCAATGGGCATATGCGAAACTGCCTGCGCGCCATCCACCAGCACGCGCGCACCATATCGATGCGCCATCTGGACCATTTGATGCGCAGGCGTGATGGTGCCCAACGCATTGGAGACCTGCGTTATCGAAACGAGTCTGGTTCTGGGATTAAGCAGCTTCTCATATTCATCGAGCAGAATCTGACCGTCGTCGTCTACTGGAGCAACGCGCAGGCGCGCGCCCTTCTCAGCAGCCAACATTTGCCAGGGAACGATGTTGGCATGATGCTCTATCCAACTGATGACAATCTCGTCGTCCTTGCCGATGTGCCTCCGCCCCCAGCTCTGCGCCACCAGATTGATAGCCTCCGTCGCACCGCGAACGAAAACAATCTCCTTGCTGGAAGAAGCATTGAGAAAATGGGCAACCTTGGTACGCGCATCTTCATAGGCATCCGTAGCGCGTGCCGCAAGCTCATGGGCAGCGCGATGGATGTTCGAATTCTCGTGCTCGTAGAAATACGAGATGCGATCAATAACACTCTGCGGCTTTTGCGTCGTCGCCGCGTTATCCAGCCAGATGAGCGGATGACCGTTGACACGCTCCTGAAGAATTGGGAAGTCACGGCGTATGGAGGCAACGTCAAACTGCTGTCGCGGCAGATTCAAGTCCGGTAATGCAGCCAGACGAACATCTGAGGAGCGGCTTTGAGAAACCGGAAGTGGTTTAGAAAGCGCACCTGCATCCTGGAGAAAATAGAGCGATGTCGCTGAGTTAAGAGCAGTAGCTGCATCTTTCTCTGTCGGAAAAGCTGGCGATAATGGAATAGAAAAAAAGGCTGGATCCAAGGAAGGAAACATTGTGTCGAAAGCAGGCAGCGGCAACGAAAACGGAGACGGCTGAGCCTCCACAGAAGTACCACGCGCAGCAACCGGAGCGAGACCGGGCTCCGAAGCAAGATATCCGGCACCAGGCGAAGGAGCGGGAATGGAGGCTACCTCCTCACCTTGAGGCATAGAAGGCAAAAAAGCCGGAGATTCTATTGCTCCGGGAAACCTGTCCAGAACAGATGGCGATGGCATTGACGGAGCCGATCCTCCAAACTGTGGAAGTCGAGCCTCAAAATCCGGTGCCATCTGTGGCGCATTAAGAGAAGACTGCGCAATAACAGGTCCAAGCCCTTGCGAGGGCTGCGTGCGGAAAAACTCATTTGCCAGTTGCGTTAATAAAGTAACGTCGGGCAGCTCTCTGGATGCAATGCTGCCTTCCGGAGCGAGCATCTCCGCAGCCGGACGAAGACCGTCTATTCTATTTTGGTCACTTGTACTCATGGTAGTGTCCGACCTCAACGTTTTCGAGCACTCCTAACGCGTCCTCGGTAAGCACAGCCGCCGAGCAATAGAGAGAGACCAAATAAGAGGCAATCGAATTGCGATCGATTCCCATAAAACGAACTGACAGTCCAGGAGTCTGTTCACCCGGCAGTCCAGGCTGGAACAGACCAACGACGCCTTGCTTCTTCTCGCCTGTGCGCAGCAACAGGATATTGGTCTTTCCTGCTGCATCGATGCCTAATTTATCTGTTGGAACCAACGGGATACCGCGCCACGTCAGGAACGGCGAACCGAAAATTGTTGCAGTGGGGGGGGGTACCCCGCGCCGCGTGCACTCGCGACCAAAAGCAGCAATTGCACGGGGATGCGCTAGAAAGAAAGCTGGCTCCTTCCATACAACCGAAAGCAGCTCGTCGAGGTCGTCTGGAGTGGGTGCCGCCTTGCGTACCTTAACCTTGAAAGGCGATTTGACATTGTGCAGCAAACCGTAGTCCGCGTTATTGATCAGCTCGCTTTCCTGACGCTCCTTCACTTTTTCAACGGTGAGACGCAGCTGCTCACGAATTTGATCGTGAGGATGGCTGTAAAGATCGGAGACGCGTGTATGGACATCAACTACGGTCGATATCGCACTCAGCGTGTATTCGCGCGGCTTCTCAACATAGTCGACAAAAGTCTCGGGCAGTTTCCGTTCGTCGCGCGATCCGCAAGCAACTTCAATGTCTGCCTCATTCTTCACTTGGTTAACTCGGTAGGTGCCCGACTCTACCGGCACCCACGAGAGCAACTGCACAAGCCAACGAGGAGTTATAGCGGATAGCTGGGGGGGCGTCTTTGTCGTATTCGCTAATTGACGCGCTGCTGCATCACCTACGGAACGCCGATTCTCATTTGTGGCCATGGACTTAGCTCCTTTAATCTCAACTGCGCAGATGCTTTTATCGTGCCAGCGCAATCATCTTTGGCACTGCAATATTTGATTCCTCATCATAACCCTCGCCGTAAAGGACTTGAATGATGATTGTGCGGTATTTGTCAAAAATTATTCACTAATGAATGGCTTCATCAGACTTTCACCTTATATCCTAAGGACTCAGAGCATGTATTCGCTGAACGGCGGAAAGCACTAGAAGGAGTCTATGACCGGATTCGACGCACCATCCATTGATGACATCGATTGCGAGATTCTGGCAGAGCTTCAAACGAACGCACGCATTCCCTTTGCCGAGCTTGGCCGCCGAGTAGGCTTATCAACGCCGGCAGTGATTGAACGAGTCCGAAGACTAGAGGATAGCCATGTGATTATGGGCTATCGGGCGCTCGTGGATCCAGGCAAGGTCGGACTGCCTGTAAGGGCATTCGTCAAAGTGACCGTTGCTGGCGACAAGCTCACAAAGTTTGCTGCTCTGATTCGAAACTTGCCCGAAGTATTGGAGTGCCACCGGGTTACCGGCGCCGAATCTTTTATGGTGCAGGTAGCGGTGCGCGATGTAAGCCACATGGAGGAGGTTATCGATTCGATGATGCCTTATTTGGCAACAAATACTTCGATGATCCTGGCCTCTCCTGTGCCGTGGAACAAAGTTCTGCCGACGGTTCGCCACACCAAAAAGATACGGGCGCTAAAGCAGACGTCAAAATAACTCAGCGTGCATAGGTAGCATCATTATTTTTGCGACCGTCATGCCTGTGACCCGGATGAATATAAGACCTATCGCTTAACAAACGAAGGGGGGCATATTGGGAGCAAGTGCGCGCAAGCCATCAAACGTTGCGCGAGAGTTCTCCATGCCATAGACATCGCGAATTTCTGCATGAGTAGCTGTGCGGTTCATGAAACCGGGCTCGTCGATACTTTGAACTACATCTACGGGCATCGTTTAGTTGGCGAATCGAAGACCTACGGCTCGTTCATATCATTCCAAAATCCTTCAATGCCGGCGTGTTGAAAGTTACGGTACAGAGTCGCCCACCAGGGGGCGTTTGCTGACGGGTGAAGTCAGGAAAGACCCGGCACATCGAAGATGGAGGCGTCCTACTTCTGGTAAGCGCCATATATCCCTCACCGTTTTTCCAGTGGTTTCAACTCTGCCCTCCCAGTAAGGGTGTTATGCAAGATTTATTCACGAAAATAGCATATAAAAAGTAATATAAAGAAATAAACATAGCCCACTCGAAACCGAAAATGCCGCTTCACCAGCCATGGACTCGTTCCCCTGACACAAAGGGCCCACAGATCGCACTAAGAACATTGCCGGACCGTGACATGATCGATAGTTAGAGATTCGACCCAGCTTTGGAGAGTTCATGCCCAGTTACATTCCCAGCAAAAGCGATTCCCTCGCGGTCCCCGACGCACACGCCGGATACGGCCGATTTCTCCTCCTGGTTGCGGGACTTGGCGGCCTTCTCTATGGAGTCGATGTAGGCATCATTGGAGGTGCGCTGCCCTACCTTGAGGCCACCTCCGGGCTCAACGCCGGACAGCTCTCCATCATCGTGGCGGCAGTGTTGCTGGGGAGTGTCGTCTCAACCCTGTTCGCCGGAGCTCTCGCCGACTGGATGGGGCGCCGCCCCCTGATGATTCTGAGCGGGATAACATTTGTGCTCAGCATCCCCATCATCGCGCTCTCGCATGGCTACGGCCCACTCTTTTTTGGGCGGCTGCTGCAAGGCATTAGCGGAGGGTTGATCGGCATCGTCGTCCCTCTGTACCTTGCCGAATGCCTCTCTGCCTCCACTCGCGGTAAAGGAACCGGGGTCTTCCAATGGCTCCTCACGTTGGGAATCGTCGCAGCCGCGCTCATCGGCATCTACTACAGCTATCGCGTCGAAGCGGTCGCGCGGGCGTCGAGCGCCGCCGCTCTTTTTGCCTTCAAAGACCAGGCGTGGCGGCGCATCTTCTGGGTCTCTCTCCCTCCCGGACTTCTTTTTATTCTGGGCAGCATTTTCGTGTCGGAGTCGCCTCGCTGGCTCTTTCGCCAGGGGAAATATGAAGCCGCAAAAGCGGCACTCCTGCGCTCCCGTTCAGAAGAGCAGGCAAACCTTGAGATGGAAGAGATGCGCGCGATCGCCTCTCCAAACGCGCATTCTGCTGACGGGAAAAAGCTGGCTGGCTCACTGCTGCAACGGAAATATGTCGTTCCCTTCTTGCTGGCCTGCGTCATTCTTTTCTGCAATACGGCGACCGGTATAAACTCGATCATCGGCTACAACACCGGCATCCTGTTGCAGAGCGGTCTCTCCGACCTCTCGGCGCACTGGGGTTACGTCATCTTTACCATCGTCAACTTCACTATGACGATGATTGGCATGTCGCTCGTCGATAAGGTGGGGCGCAAAGTCCTCTTCATTGTCGGAACCGCCGGCATCATTCTCTCGCTCACCAGCGTCGGCCTTCTCTTTCTGAAGTCGGAAAAGATCAGCGTGGACCGCACCAGCGCCATTCAGACGATGGTCAGACCCGACCAAACGCTATCCTTAAAATTCACGCCAGGCGTGGCGCAGCAGCTTCTCTCTGAAGGCGTTCAACCGAATCAGGCATTGGACAGCCATCGCGCATCTCTTGTTGTGGTGTACTCCTGCGGCGACTTCACTGCCGCTACAAACTTCGTTCGCTCCGATGATGAAACGGCCCCCCTGACGATCTCCCGCGGCGATTGTCTTCCGCAGAGCAAGTTCGAGGCTTTCCTCAAAAACCCCTTCGCCAACCTCGACACCGCACGTTCGGCTCCACTCAGGATTGACCATGCTCTTATCGGCAACGTCCCCGAAAAGCAGCACGGTTGGCTGGTCGCATTGGGGCTTTACCTCTTTATGGCGTTCTATGCCGTGGGGCCGGGTGTCTGCGTCTGGCTCGCCCTCACCGAACTGATGCCAACCCGCATCCGCTCTAATGGCATGAGCATCGCTTTGGTGATTAACCAGCTCGTTTCGACGATACTTGCTGGCATCTTCCTCCCCTTTGTCAGCAAATATGGATATTCGACGATGTTCTTTGTCTTCGCCAGCTTCACCATCATCTATATCCTGACCGTGGCTATCTTTCTGCCGGAGACCAAAGGAAAGACACTGGAAGAAATTGAAGGATATTTTGAAACCAGGGGAAAGAGGGGAAAGCCGCTCTCTTCCTTCTAATTCTCCAGTATTTCCGCAATTTTCTGCATCCCAATCACATGGAGCCGATTTCCGTGTCGCGGCGCCGAGGACCGTTCTGATATAAAAGGAAACGTCCTTGAACCAACCGTCTGGAATCAATCAAATAGTAACGTGCCCCTCAGTTGGTATCGCTGCAGAGCGTGTTGAAGGCCGCGCAGAGAATTAAACGCTCAGGAAAGTTCATTGGCCATTCGAGATGAAGACTACAAAATGAAGACACGACACCAGGCACACGGCACGCAACCCGACTCCAGCAATGAAGCCAACAAGATGTTGATCGGTGAAAGACGGCAGCACATCCTGTCGCTCATCCATCGCGACGGACGGGTTCTCGTATCCGAGCTATCGGAGTCCCTTGGTATCTCACCGATCACCATTCGGAAGGACCTTGACCATCTTGAGTCCCATGGTCTGGCCCAGCGAACCCATGGCGGAGCCCTTTCCCCTCAGGGCAGCACGATGACCGATCCTTCCTTGAAGGAGAAGGAGCATCACCAAATCAAGGAAAAGCAGCGCATCGCTGCGGCTGCGATCAAGATGGTGAAAAACGGACAGTGCATCCTTCTCGATTCAGGGTCCACGGTGACCACCATCGCGCGCGCGCTCCGCGAGTTCTCAAACCTGACGATTGTCACCAATGCCGTGAATATAGCGGCGGAGTTGAGCGACACCAACTTTGAGATCATTCTCACCGGCGGCACGCTGCGTAAAAACTCCTTCTCGCTGGTTGGCCCAATGGCCGAAGATATGTTGATGCAGATACGCGCCGACATCCTCTTTTTAGCGGTCGATGGCTTCGACCCGAAGATCGGCATCACCACCCCAAATGTCCTGGAATCCCGTGTCAATCGAGCTATGGTCAAGGCCTCTCGAAAGGTAGTAGCAGTATGTGATTCCACAAAATTCGACCGCTCCAGCATGGCCCTGATCGTCCCTCCGACGGCAGTCCACACCGTCATTACTGACGATCAGATCTCTGAGGCAGCCGCCGACTCGCTAAGAAGCGCCGGCATCGAACTCGTCATTGTGTGAACACGAACCATCTTCCCTGGGGCTTCTTCCTCTAGCTGAAGTCGCGAAGACGCCTGCGACTGAATCTCTTATCGTCCCTCATATCGCTTTAGCACCTCAGACATAGAGACCGTTCCTTCCAGCGCTCCGCGCATGGCGCGATTGGTGATTGGCAACAGAGGCCACCGCTTGAAATGCGGCAATGTACTCGATAGTGGAAGGTCAGGAAATAAGATCGGAGTCCGTTCCGTTCCCAGCTTTGCATCGAGCGAAGCCGTCGGATCTTCGTCGGTCTTAGCGAATATGCCTTGTAGCTCCTCATACCTCGCGACATACCAAAGCCCTTCCCTGCACTGAATGAGTACAGCAGAGGAACCTTCCATGCTGTTGTATTGCGCCATGGACTTCGCCGCATCGGCAATCGTCTCCGAGCCCTGCAAAATCGGCGCAACAACAGGCTGCATCGCGTCCTCGATATGCAGCTCGTTCTCCTCGCGCTGCTCCTCCATCGATGGCAGATACAGCCCATCCTGATGCGTCAGCATTTCAAAGACAGGGACAGGCTGAAAGCTGCGTGAGATAACGTACGCGATCGTATTGGCGAGGATTACCGGAACGATGATCGAGTAGTTTCCACTGACCTCCAGCACCATGAAGACCGAGGTCAACGGTGCGCGCAGAAAGGCCGCGAAGAGAACTCCCATGCCGACCAGGGCATACGATGCAAGCGACCCGGTGAGATGCAGGTGGGGAAAATAAAGCTTCTCAAAGGAACCGATGGCCGCTCCCAACATCGCGCCGATAAAAAGCGTTGGGGCAAACATTCCACCAGGCGTTCCGCTCGAAAAGGACAACGTCGTCGCAATAATCTTGAAGATCGCCAGAACGAGCAGCATCTTCCACGCAAACTGCGCGTGCATCGCCTGATCGATAACTTCATACCCAGCGCCCATGACCTGCGGCAGGCCAAAGTAGCCGATTCCGCCTACGAGCAATCCCGCCAGGCCGGGCTGCAACATCTGCGCCCATGCCGGTTGCCTGCGCAGGCGCGGTCTGAGATAGCCAAGCGCTTTGGAAAAGATCAATGCCGCAATGCCGCCAAAAACTCCAAGCACCGTATAAGCGAGCAGTTCGCGCGAGCTGAAGGTGACCGTCGGGATGCGGAACATCGGCTCCGATCCCCAGAACGAACGCGCGACGACAACGCTCGAAACCGCGGACAGAACAATTGATCCGAGGACCGCAGCATTCCATTGCCCGATGACCTCTTCAATGACGAACAGGATTGCAGAGATCGGCGCATTAAAAGCGGCAGCAAGACCAGCCGCAGCGCCGATGGGAGCGAAGAGCCGTAGCCGCTCGCGTGACATGCCCATGCGTCGGCTGATCAGCGACGCGACACCCGCGCCGATCTGGAGCGATGGGTCCTCGGGCCCGAGAGAGTGGCCGCCGCCAATGGCAAGCGCCGAGAGCATGAACTTGCCGATCACGGTACGGAACGAGATATAGCCGTTATTGATATAGAGAGCGGCCTTGGTCTGGTTGACGCCGCTGCCGCGAACCTGCGGAAAGACATATCGCGTCAGTACTGCGATCACCAGACCGACGGCGGCCGGGACGATGAAGAGCCTTGGCTGGTGCGGGTTGGGCGCGGAGCCGAGCAGAAGCACCTGCAGCCAGTCGATGGCCATGCGAAACGAGACAACCAGGAGGCCGGAGATGATGCCGATAAAGATGGAGAGGAGCAGAAAGAGCCGCTCCTCGCGCGCAGGCGCAATCGCGGCCTTGTCGGCGAGCGATGCCGTGGATACCTCTTTCAATGCCGGCTCTTTCTCCATGAGGTTTCCTTGTTTCATCGCTCCCTATCGTCCGTCACTTCCGGAGACCTCGCCAGCAGTAGAAGCAAAGCGTTATCTCCTGTCGGCGCACCGCAAAACTGGCTGGTCTGAAGCTCCGTGTCGAAGATCAATTGCACTGCAGCATCCTGTTGCGCGAGGCTCCGCAAAAGCACCGTGCGGCTCATCGTGGCATCGCCGCTTATCCATCGCAATTTGAGCTGCTGCGGCAAAGGAGGCAAACCGTTTGCCGTGCCGAAATGGGCGATACAGCCATCGAAGCGCTTCTTTGCGATAGCGCCATCCTGAAGAATGCGGGCCACACGCTCGACCGGCCGCAGCTTCCCGGAGGGCCGCAACTCAAGAATTCGTTTCGAGTTGTCGAGCATAGCCGTAAGGTCGCCCGAAACGTTTTCCTCCTTCTCGGGAGACGCCTTCGCCTCAATCACCCGCTCGAGCAGTGAGTGCGCTTCTGCAAAGTCTCCCAACCCATACGCCGCACGCCCGGCACCTTCCAGCGCTGCCTGATTCTTCGGATCTTTCTGAAGCGCCTTCTTGTAATAGTTGAATCCGTCGTTGATATCCCCGGTCTGCATCAGCAGACTGGCCAACGTTATATTGAGGCCGGGATCGCTCGGCGAATTGCCAGCAGCAATCAGCAGTTCGATGCGGGCAGCGTTCGAGTACTTCTGCCCGATCAGGTAGCGCGCCAGCTCCAATCGAACCTCGCGCCTGCGTACGACCCCATCGCCTTCCCATGTGCCGTAAATGGATGCTCTGTAATATTTGATGGCATCCTGCGGATCGTTCTTTCGCGCCGAGAGTCGCGCCAGTTCCAGATTGATAAAGCCATCTCCTGGCTGCGTCACCCACAGGTTCATGAAGTAATTGGATGCTTCGTCGCTATGGCCAGCATCTGCCAGCGCCTGCGCCAGCAGCAGTTCGTAAGAGCGTGTGCCGGGAGCATAGGACAATGCGGTTCTAAGAGCAACCATCGCCTGGTCAGGCTTTCCGGCATCGAGCGCAGATTTGCCCCGTCCAGACCAACGAACCGCCAATTCCTCTCGATGCGAGGTAAATGAGCGAAACAAAAACAGCGTGACCAGAAAAAGCACGCCCGTCAGAAGGGTTAGGACCAGAAATGTCAGCGAATCACGAAGAAAAAGCCGTCGCTTCGCGAGCGAAACTTCAGTTCTACTCATAATCCGTCGGTAAACCTGATTGACATCTCGATGGACACCAGTTCCCCTTGATAAGTTTATGGCCTTTACCGAAGTTTCGCTACCGCAGTGAATTCCAACAAAGAGCTCACTGAATGATTTCCGCCCTCAGGAGCACTTAGCAACAAGTCCTTATGATTCACATAAAAGCCGCAATCTTTGCCGCTAAACTTATCAAGCCTGATGTCAAAGTAGGGAAGCCTGACTTGATAAAAACATTCAAGGGCCAAAAAAAAGCGAATACAAGGGGTCTTTCCGCTGCGCCGCAGGATCCGCACGGCTCCCTTAAGATGATGTTGTTCTGGAATTTTGATCGAAATCTTTAGTTTTGGATAGATTCTTTAGGAAAGGGCCAGGGAATTCGCCGCGACAAAATTGTGGTTGACCAACGCATGTCGGCTTGTCGGCATCACACAAGACTATGCTCGTCGAAGAGACGAGCCCCTGATAGAGCCCTATGAGCGAAGCCCCCATCCATAAAAAAGTGGAAAGCCCTTGGCGCGACCGGCTGACCGCGTTGCGAAACCTGCCGCCCGTGCTTCGCATTCTGTGGGATTCAGGCCCGGCGGTCGTGACGTGGGGTCTGGTTCTGCGCGTCATTGTCGCACTGTTGCCCCTTGCTATCGCGACGGTGACTGCCCTAATCCTTCAGGACATCACAGACGTTCTGCGCGGCAGGCCGCTCCCGCACAATTTCTGGATGCTGGTGGGGACGGAGGTCGGGCTGAATGTCGTCTTCGGGCTGATCACCCATGCGATCGACTACTCCGACTCGCTGCTGGCCAATCGCTACACGCAATATGTCAGCGTCAAGGTGATGGAGCAGGCCTCGCGGCTGGACCTGACGACGTACGAGAACCCTGTCTTTTATGACCGGCTGGAGCGGGCTCGGGTGCAGGCGACCGACCGGCTGGCGATGATCCAGCAGATGGGCAGGCTGTTCCAGCAGGTGATCACGACTCTCACCTTCACGGTTACCTTGGCGTGGGCCTCTCCGTGGCTGGTCCTTCTGCTTGCTCTGGGCGTGCTGCCGTCGTTCCTCGGGGAGACGCATTTTGCCTTTCTCGGCTATGCCAAGAACTTTCGCCAGACTCCGGCGAAGCGGCAGATGGATTATCTTCGCCAGGTAGCGGGAAGCCGCGAAGGAGCGAAGGAGGTCAAACTTTTTGGCCTGCACCGGTTCTTTACCGATAAATTTGAAAGGCTTGCGCATCAGATCTACGTTGAAGATGTCGCGCTGTCACGTTCGAAGCTGATTGTCGGCGGAATGCTCGGCATCATCGGAACGCTGGGCTACTATGGCGCTTATATCTATGTCATCTGGCGCACGCTTGGCGGCGCGTACGACATTGCCAAGTTCAGCCTCCTCACCGCATCCATTCAACAGGCGAGTTCCAATCTGCAGCAGGTCTTCTCGACGCTCTCCGGTATTGCCGATCAGGCATTGTTCCTTACAGACTTAATCGCCTTCTTCGAGATGGAGCCGACGGTGCACGCGAACCCGGATGGCAACAAAATGCCAGTGCCGATACGGCGCGGCTTTGAATTTCGCAATGTCTCCTTTACCTATCCGGGGACCAATCGTACGGTTCTGCATAACTTCAACTTCACGCTTTCGCCCGGAGAGCGGATTGCTCTGATCGGTGAGAACGGTCAGGGAAAGACGACCGTGGTGAAGCTGATTACGCGGTTGTACGACCCGACAGAGGGAGAGATCCTGCTGGATGGCATCGATCTGCGTGACTACTCGCTCGAAGATCTGCACCGGCACATCGGCGTTATCTTTCAGGACTTCATGCGCTTCGAGATGACGGCACGGGAGAACATCGCCGTGGGCCGCGTCGATCAGCCACACAGTGAGAGCGATCTTGAAGATGCCGCGCATAAAAGTCTGGCGGATGAAGTGGTGCGAAAGCTTTCGGGCGGCTACGACCAAATACTGGGGCGCCGCTTCGAGGGCGGCGTGGAGCTGTCGGGCGGTGAGTGGCAGAAGATCGCGCTTGCCCGCGCCTACCTGCGGGATGCGCAGCTCCTTATACTGGACGAGCCTACGGCGGCGCTCGATGCTCGGAGCGAGCTGGAGGTCTTTGAACGTTTTGCCGAACTGACCCTGGGCAAGATGGCGCTGCTGATCTCGCATCGCTTCTCGACCGTCCGCATGGCAGACCGGATTGTGGTTCTCTCCGGGGGACGCCTGATAGAAGAAGGAAATCACGAACAGTTGATGCGTGCGGGCGGCCTGTACGCTGAAATGTTTGAAATGCAAGCTGCGAGCTACCGGTAAACGCAGCGCGCTGAACCTGCCATCAAACCCTATGTCCCTGCAAGTCGTTGCAGGAACTATTGCACTAACGATAAGGAAAGCTTCATGGCCCTGTTCCCAAATGATTCCACGTCCGAGAGCCTTCCGCCGCCCACGGCTCCTGTGGCTGACCTGCCAACCAAGGGTCTGCCGGAGAAGCCGACGATTCCCGACGAAGAGCTGCGGCAACATGCAGACACGCTCATTCGTCACCTGGCTATCGTCGCTCCGGGAACGGGAAGTATCGATCTTGAAACACGCCTGAGCAGGCTGACGGTTCGACTCAATCAACGTTTGGCGATATGCCGCGAGCAGACGTCGGGCAACACGCTAACGCCGCAGTTGGAGCTGCTGGAGAGCACGCGCATATTGAAGTCGGTGCTTACCGGTACGGAAAGCGCGAAGGATGAATTTTCGCAGCTCCCACATGTTCGGCTTCCTTCAGGAGAGGTGCTGCCACAGATTATTTTTCTAGCGGAGGGATATATCTCCGCCGCGCGCATATGGTCGGCGGAATCGCTAGCCATCTACGTGCAGCAGTTCCAGCGCCGCGATCCTCTGCTGATGCGGGAGATCGGGCTGCTGCCGCAGGCACTGAAACTGGCTCAACTGGAGTACATTCTCGACCGGGCAGACGAGGCCTTTGCCGCAGGGGAGCTGCCGCCTATCGAAGAGTCGCCCTTCTCTGCTCCGCTGCATGGATTGAGACGCCTCGACCAGTGTGAGTGGCGACTTGTGCTCGAACCCCTGATTGCATTTGACGCGATCCTCCGTGAAGATCCGGCCGGAACCTTTGCAAAGATGGAGGATGAGACGCGAAGCATGTACCACCTGCGCGTCGCGACATTGGCAAGCCACTCCAACTTCAGCGAAGTTGCAACCGCACAGGCAGCGCTCAATCTCGCACGAGAATCGACAAAAGCACCGCATCCGGACGCTCGGCTCGCTCTGCGTCGCGCACACATTGGCTACTACCTTTTAGCGGAAGGCGTCCCGCAGCTTCACAATCGCATCGGCTATCATCCGACACCGATGGAGCGGCTACGCGCGATGGTGCGCCAATCGAACGAGGAGTTTTACATCCTCGGCACGTTCACGCTGTCGGTACTGCTGATTACCGCGATTATTCTTCCGCTGGTTCCTCATCACGATTACTGGGCGGTCATTGGCGCGTTGCTATTGGCGCTGCTGCCGGTGACACAGGGTGCGGTCGACCTGGTGAATGGCAGCATCACGGCTTTGATGAAGGCTGAACCGTTGCCGAAGCTGGATTTTTCGAAGGGCGTTCCTGCGGAGATGACGGCACTGGTGATCGTGCCGACTCTTCTGATGAATGAGAAGCAGGTTACGGAATTGTTTGAAGAGCTGGAGGCGCGCTACCTCGCGAACCAGGACAAGAATATTCACTTTGGGCTGCTGACAGACTTACCGGATACGACGACGCGTCCATCGGACGAAGACGATAGCCCTCTCGTGATGCTGGCGCTTCGATTCGTGGATGAGTTGAACGAAAGATATGCCGGACAGGATGGTGGCTCTTTTTTCCTGCTGCACCGTCATCGCGTCTTCAATGCTCGCCAGGGAGTATGGATGGGGTGGGAGCGCAAGCGCGGCAAGCTGCTCGACCTCAATAAGCTGCTGGTCCATGCGCTCGATACCTTTCCTGTCAAGGCAGGGCCGCTCCATCTTCTCGATCGCGTACGCTACGTCATTACGCTGGACTCGGACACGCAGCTGCCGCGTGGAGCAGCAGCACGGCTTACAGGAACGATTGCGCATCCACTTAACCAGGCGATCATCGATCCACGGTTGCGCATCGTCACGGCTGGATATGGGATTCTGCAGCCGCGAGTTGGCGTAAGCGTTGGCTCGGCCTCGCGCTCGCGTATGGCTGCACTCTATTCGGGGGAGACGGGCTTCGATATTTACACACGCGCCGTGTCCGATGCCTATCAGGACTTGTTTGGAGAAGGCATCTTTACCGGCAAGGGAATCTATGAAGTCTCCGTGCTGCATGCGCTGCTGGAGAACCGCTTTCCGCGCAATGCGCTGCTCTCCCACGATCTGATTGAAGGAGCCTATGTGCGGGCAGGACTGGCCACGGACATCGAGGTCATTGACGATTATCCCTCGCACTATTCGGCACACACTCGCCGCAAACATCGCTGGCTTCGTGGCGATTGGCAGATCATGCGATGGCTCTTCAGCCGGGTGCCCGATGAATCAGGACGGTCTGTCGTCAACCCGATCAGCACCATCTCGCGCTGGAAGATCTTCGACAACCTGCGCCGCAGCCTGATTGAGCCGGTCACGTTTCTTCTGTTTCTCTTTGGATGGTTCTTTCTTCCCGGGGGGCCTATCTACTGGACGATCGCAACGCTGATCGTTTTACTGCTTCCGGGGCTTGTTCAATTTGGCTTCAACCTCAGCCGGGCTGTATTGAACGGGAGCATCGTCGGAGTAAAGGAAAGCTTCTCAACCTTCGCCGCATCGTTTGGAATCACGATTCTCAATCTCATCTTCCTTGCACATCACATGCTGCTCTCGCTGGATGCGATTGTGCGGTCGTTGAATCGAACCCTGATCTCTGGCAGGAACCTGCTTGATTGGGAGACGGCGGCGCAAGCGGAGGCAGGCACTTCGGCGAGTTCGCTCGATCGTTATCTCAACTTGTCGCCGGTGATTGCCTTGTTGATTGCGGGAGGACTGGCCTGGACTCATTCTCATGCGCTTCTCGCTGCGGCACCCGTGCTGGCGCTTTGGGCGCTTGCACCTGTTGCCGTGTTTTGGCTGGATTCCCCGCCTCGGCGCGTGGAAGGTCCGCTGTCAGTGGATGACAGATCATTCCTGCACTATCAGGCGTTGCAGATCTGGCGCTACTTTTCGGAGTTTGGCGGTAAGGAAAATCATTGGCTCATTCCAGACAATGTAGAAGAACACGACACGCTGCAGGTTCGTACGCTTTCGCCAACGAATCTGGGGATGCTTTTCAATGCGCGGCAGGCAGCCTATGAATTCGGGTTTATTACGCTTCCGGAATTTGCCACGCTGACATCAGGAACGCTTGAGACCTATGATCGGCTCGAAAAGCATCGAGGGCATATCTATAACTGGTATAGCATCGAGAGCCTGCAGCCGATTGCACCAAAGGTCGTCTCCACGGTGGATAGCGGCAACCTTGCAGCATCGTTCTATACGCTGCATACGGGGGCGCTCGATCTGCTGAAGCGGCCTCTGCTCAATCCAACCACCTTTACAACTTTGGATGAGATGCTGCATGGAGGATTTGGAACAAGCCATCGTCGTCAACAAGAAAAGCACCGTCAGGCCGGCGGCGGCTTAGAGGCGATACAGGAACTGGTTCGCAAAGTGATGGAAGAGCAGTTGCCCTCCTCAAATACTGAAGGAGGAGCACAGGGGTGGGTGGCCGAAGAGGCTCTGCGCCGTCGCCACGCATTGACTCAGTTCGTCGAAGAGTACACGCCATGGCTCCTCCCTCGCTTTGCTCCTTTGTTTGAATACTTCGGACTGACCGCGTCGGAGAATAAGACAGATCTGCAAAATAAGCTGGATAAGCAAGTGCCGACTCTACAGGCGGCGACACAATACGTCGCTGCGCTGGAGAGGCGCATTGTGGATACCCCAATCACCCATGCAGAGGGATCGAGCTTAAACACTCTCGCTGCGGAGTTGCGCTCATTGCTCCCGCAGGCCCAAGAGAGACTGTCACAACTTCACGCTGAGATAACCAATATTGCGGCGCGGGCAGAGCGGTGTGCCGAAGCAATGGAGTTCGGCTTTCTACTGGTTGAGTCGCGGCAGCTTTTATCCATCGCCTATGACGACACTACGGGAGAGGTGCATTCGGCCTGCTACGACCTGCTTGCCTCGGAGGCTCGTATCGCATCGCTGCTAGCCATCGCCAAAGGAGACATACCGCAGCAATCATGGTTCCGGCTAAGCCGATCGCATGTGATCGTGAATGGCCGCGCGGCGTTACTCTCGTGGACCGGGACCATGTTCGAATACATGATGCCCGCGCTGTGGATGCGGACTTATCCGGATACGCTGATCGCTCGCTCCCTGCAGGCTGCGGTGCGGATTCAGCGCGACTACGTCCGCGATATCCCATGGGGCATCTCGGAGTCGGGCTTCGCCGAAACCGAGGCATCGGGCCGCTATCGCTATCAAGCCTGGGGAATTCCATCGCTCGCCCTCAAGTACGGCGCAGAAGATGGTCCCGTCATCTCTCCTTATTCCACCTTTCTTACGCTGTCACTTTTGCGAAATGATGCGCTCGCCAACCTTCGTCGTATGGCGACGCTAAATTGGACGGGTGCCTACGGCTTCTACGAGGCCGCCGACTTCACGCAAGGCAAGCAGCCGCGCCTGGTACGCTCGTGGATGGCCCATCACCAGGGAATGTCGCTGCTTGCAGTGGCCAATCTGTTGCACGAAAACATTGTGCAGCAGTGGTTTCATGCAAACCCCTGCGTGCGGGCTACACAGCTCCTGCTGCACGAGAAGCCACTCAGCAAGGACATGCTCAACTCGCTGAAGAAATAGCTGAAGACCATAAGTAACAGTTTGACGTTTGGCGAGAGCACAACCTATGGTTGCTTCTGGTGAAATAATCCAGAGGAAATGTTCATGCAGCAGCCTGGCCTCAAGACACGACGTAAATTCCTGTTCAATACGATGGCCGCTGGCGCAACGACTTTACTTGCGGGCACCGGCAATGCACAAGGCAGCGCTGCGGATACTGCTTCTGGCGCGATGCCTTCTGGGACAGATGACCGGGCCACATGGCTTGCTCTGCTGGAACAGGTCTCGGACCCCGTGCTTCATGCCCTCAGTGAGCGGCAGCTGCGTGCAACCATGCCCGTTGAGGCTGCGCCAGGGCAGGCTGCCGCCCGCGCGGTCGGCGCTCCTCTCGAGGCGCTTGGGCGCCTTCTCGCAGGCCTGGCACCCTGGCTCGAGCTGGAGCCATCTGTCGAAGAGTCGAGGCAAGAGACTGCTTTGCGTATCCGCTACCGGAAGTGGGCACTCTCTGCGATCACGTCTGCAGTTGATCCTGCTTCGCCCGACTTTATGCGCTTTGGAGCGTCTGCGCAGACAGTTGTTGACGCTTCGTTTCTTGCGCTGGCGCTGCTTCGTGCGCCTCGCCAGCTTGTGCAGCCCTTGAATGCTGCAACACGGCAGAAGCTGATTCAAGCGCTGAGAGCAGAGCGCATTGTGCTGCCGGGCTACAACAACTGGCTACTTTTTGCCGCGCTCAACGAGGCCGCACTGATGTCGCTGGGAGCCGATTGGGACCGGCTTCGTGTCGACTATGCTCTGCGCAAACATATGGAGTGGTACGTCGGCGACGGCACCTATGGCGATGGTCCGCACTATCATGCGGATTACTACGATAGCTTCGTGATTCATCCTTACCTGTTGCAGTTGATCGAAACGTTGGGAGACGCAGAACCGGCATGGAAGGATATGCTCCCTGAAATTCATGCCCGCGCGCAGAGATACGCTGCTATTCAAGAGCGAGCCATCAGTCCCCAAGGCGAGTACCCAATCGTGGGCCGCTCCATCACCTACCGTTGCGGAGCGTTTCACCTGCTAGCGGATTGCAGCCTTCGTCATATGCTGCCTGACGCAGTTCTTCCACAGCAGGTTCGCTGTGCGCTCACTGCAGTTCAGCGGCGAACGCTTACAGCAGCGGGAACATTTTCAGCAGACGGATGGTTGCAGATTGGACTTGCGGGGCATCAGCCCTCGCTCGGCGAGACTTATATTTCAACTGGAAGCCTCTATCTTGCCAGCGCGGCGTGGCTGCCCCTCGGCCTGCCTCCAACGGACCCATTCTGGTCGGCGCCAGCGGCACCCTGGACACAGCAGAAAGCATGGTCCGGCGTAGACATTCCGGTGGACCATGCTCATGATGACGTTTAGCTCAAAGACGCATCAAGAATAAAGACTGGTCCAATCGAGAATCACTTTGCCTGTCATTCCCGACATCATCGCCTGAAAGCCTTGCTCGAAATCGGCGTAGGAATATCTGTGAGTGATGATCGGCGTGATATCAACGCCTGATTCGATAAGGACGCTCATCTTGTACCAGGTCTCATACATCTCGCGTCCATAGATACCTTTGATGGTGAGCATGTTGAAGACAACCTGCCTCAGATCAATCGCCATTTCCTTGGAAGGTATGCCGAGAATCGCAATCTTTCCGCCATGACTCATATTCGAGATCATTTCGCGAAGAGCAGCGGCATTCCCAGACATCTCAAGACCGACATCGAAACCTTCCTGGAGCCCAAGCTGCTTTTGCACCTCTGCTACAGGGGTTTCCATTGGGTTGACCGCAAGGGTAGCCCCCATCTTTCGTGCAAGTTCGAGACGATAAGGATTGGGATCCGTGATGACAACATGCCGCGCACCGGCGTGGCGAACGACCGGGATACACATGATGCCGATGGGACCGGCGCCTGTGATCAGGACATCTTCTGCGAGCACATCGAACGACAGAGCCGTGTGAACAGCATTACCAAAAGGATCGAAGATGGCAGCAACTTCCTGATTAATATCCGGGTGATGGCGCCAGATATTCGTCATGGGCAAGGCGATGAACTCCGCGAAAGCACCGGGGCGGTTCACACCCACTCCTGAGGTAGCCGCGCAGAGATGCCTTCTGCCTGCGAGACAGTTTCTACATCGGCCGCAGACAACATGGCCTTCTCCGCTGACGATATCTCCAGGGTGAAAGTCGTTGACGTTCGAACCAACTTGCACGATCTCGCCGACAAACTCGTGGCCGATCGTCATTGGCACAGGGATTGTGCGCTGCGCCCACTCGTCCCAGTTGTAGATATGAACGTCGGTTCCGCAAATTCCGGTATAGCGAACACGGATAAGGACATCGTTGATGCCGATCACCGGCTCGGGAACATCCTCAAGCCACAAACCTGATTTCGCATGAGCTTTTACAAGAGCTTTCATCTTAAGTCTCCCTTTACCAGTGGAACATCTTTCGCAGCCACAATCTATTTTCAGACAGAAGAAAAGGTTGTGCTCATACCTGCCGACTCCAGAATCTAATTGATGCCCTGAGAGATGGATCTGCGTTTCGATTTAGCAATGCGGACGTGACTCTTTACAGATGTGAAGATTTTCCGAGGACACGGCCACTTTTTTTCCCTGTTGCTCGCTGCTGCGCCGGCGCGTTAGCCAAAAATTCTTCCGAGGATAGACGGCCTGGCAGATTCGAATGGCCGTAATTGCAGCAAATTCAGGCCGTTTGCCCCGTGATGCCGCGATTTCCAAATATGCACAGGTACCCCTATATATCGCGGTTGACGCGTCGGAATACGCTTGATATAGTCGTTTTACTTCACGGTACCCGATTGCGAAATCGGGTTTAATAGGGAACCCGGTGAGATTCCGGAACTGCCCCGCAGCGGTAAGCAGGAACGAACGTCCCGTAAGAGCACTGGTCCGATACCTAAAAGTCGGGCTGGGAAGCTGGGATAAGTAGGCAGCCTGCAAAGTCCGAAGACCTGCCATGAGATGTGCCGATATGGCACAAAATTCACGCACCTCCGAGGGGAGGATGGGGTGATCGGCGTGTGTCTCGGCGATCCTTCCGTCTGTACCTTCCCGGAGCGAAAGGACACCTCCCCGTGGCGACTCTACAGACGACGCTCTCTGACCTTGATCCACAATTTCCTACTGCCGATGTTGCTCCGCAGATGCAGGTTCGCAAGCGCAGCGGCGCGCTGGAACCGGTAGATGTTAACAAGATTGTCCGCGCGGTGGAGAGGTGCTGCCATGGTCTGCCCCATGTCGACCCGATCCGTGTGGCCAGCAAAACCATCGGCGGATTGTTCGATGGCGCATCAACCCGCGAGCTAGATTCCATCTCAATTCAGACCGCAGCGGCCCTGATTGCAGAGGAGCCGGAGTACTCGAAGTTGGCAGCACGCCTGCTGCTGGCGACGATCTCGAAGGAAGTAAGCGGGCAGAATATCTATTCGTTCTCGCAATCGATTGAGGTCGGCCATCGAGAGGGCATCATCTCGATGGACACCGCTGAGTTTGTCGGCGCAAATGTGCGCAAGCTGAACAGCGCCATCGACGACCGCTTCTCCGACCGCTTCGAATACTTCGGTCTGCGAACGGTGTATGACCGCTATCTATTGCGCCATCCCATCACGCGGCAAGTGATCGAAACGCCACAGCATTTCTTTATGCGAGTTTCGGCAGGCTTATCGGTGCGAGTGAACGAAGCCATCGAGTTCTACAAGCTGTTGGCCTCGCACGATTACATGCCGAGCTCGCCGACATTGTTCAACAGCGGAACCAAGCACTCGCAGATGTCGTCCTGCTATCTGCTGGACTCTCCGGCCGATTCGCTCGATTCGATCTACGACACTTATAAACAAGTCGCATTGCTATCGAAGTTTTCAGGCGGTATCGGATTGGCATTTCATCGCGTTCGAGCAGAGGGTTCGCTGATTCGCGCGACCAATGGAATCTCGAATGGCATCGTGCCCTGGCTGCGCACGCTGGATTCATCGGTCGCGGCGGTAAACCAGGGAGGCAAACGGAAGGGAGCGTGCTGCGTCTATCTCGAACCATGGCACGCAGACGTTGAATCTTTCCTAGAGATGCGCGACAACACCGGCGACGCCGCTCGACGGGCATACAACCTGAACCTGGCGAACTGGATTCCAGATCTGTTCATGCGCCGCTCGGACGAGGATGGCATGTGGTCGCTGTTCGATCCAAAGGATGTTCCGCACCTGACCGACCTCTACGGCGAAGACTTCGACAAAGCCTATGTGGAAGCTGAGGAAAAACAGCTCTACCGCCGACAGGTGAAAGCACGCGATCTCTATGCGCGCATGATGCGCACGCTCGCAGAGACCGGTAACGGATGGATGGTCTTCAAGGATGCCTGCAACATCAAGAACAATCAGACGGGCGCTGCAGGGAATGTTGTTCACCTCTCAAACCTCTGCACGGAGATTACAGAGGTTACCTCCTCAGCAGAGACGGCGGTGTGCAACCTTGGTTCCGTCAATCTTTCACGTCATCTCACCGATGGCGTGTTTGACTTTGCGAAGCTGGCCGCAACGGTGCGCCACGCAGTGCCGATGCTCGACCGCGTCATCGACATCAACTACTATCCCGTACCCCAGGCAGCGGTGGCGAACAGCCGCTGGAGACCGGTTGGGCTGGGCGTCATGGGGTTGCAGGATGTGTTCTTTCAGATGCGGATTCCATTTGATTCGCCCGAAGCGCGGATGCTTTCGGCAAAGATTCAGGAGGAGATTTACTTCCATGCATTGAGCGCATCGTGCGATCTGGCCGAGCAGCATGGCCCTCACGCTGCATTTCAGGAGACGCGGGCCGCAAAGGGCGAGTTTCAGTTTGAGCTGTGGGGCGCGACGCCGACAGACAAAGAACGATGGGAGTTGCTGCGCGAGCGAATGAAGACGGTAGGACTGCGCAACTCGCTGCTGATTGCGATTGCACCCACGGCGACCATTGCTTCCATCGTTGGCTGCTACGAATGCATTGAGCCGCAGATCTCAAACATCTTCAAGCGTGAGACGCTCTCGGGCGAGTTCATGCAGATCAACAAATATCTGGTGACGGAGTTGCAGGCGCTTGGATTGTGGTCAGAGGAAGTTCGCTCGCGAATCAAGATGGCCGAGGGTTCGATTCAGAAGATCGCGGAGATTCCCGAGGAGTTGAAGCTCATCTACCGCACGGTGTGGGAGATGCCGATGCGGTCGCTGATCGATATGGCAGCGGAGCGCGGAGCCTACATCGACCAGAGCCAGTCGCTGAATCTGTTTGCCGAGTCGCCGAACATTGGCCGGCTTAGCTCGATGTACATGTATGCGTGGAAGCGCGGCATCAAGACGACGTACTATCTGCGTTCGCGGCCGGCGACGAAGATTGCAAAGACTACGGTTGCCGTTGGCAATCGCGTGGACCTACAAGCAGCTGCGAGCGCGAATGTAAGCTGCTCGCTCGATAACCCCGAGTCCTGTGAGGCTTGCCAGTAAAGGCGGAAAATAACTATGTCATCAAAAGCACCTAGCTCCATTCTCGATCCAGGCTTGTCTCTTACGCTGCGACCGATGCAGTATCCCGTGTTTTTCGAGATGTTCAAGGACGGAATTAAAAACACATGGACCGTGGAAGAGGTTGATTTCTCAACCGACCTCGTCGATCTGCGCTCGCGCCTTACGCCGGCCGAGATTCACCTGATTCAACGGCTGGTCGCATTCTTTGCCACTGGCGATTCCATCGTCTCGAACAACCTCGTACTGAATCTCTATAAGCACATCAACTCGCCCGAGGCGAGGCTTTATTTATCTCGGCAGTTGTATGAAGAGGCCGTGCATGTACAGTTTTACTTAACGCTGCTTGATAACTATGTTCCCGATGTCGATGCGCGGGCCGCGGCGTTTGCGGCGGTGGAGAACATCCCCTCCATTACGAAGAAGGCGCAGTTTTGCATGCGCTGGATGGATTCGATCCAGAGGATCGATGAGCTGCGCACACCGGAAGAGCAGAAGCAATTTGTTCTGAACCTGATCTGCTTTGCCGGATGCATTGAGGGATTGTTCTTCTTCGCGGCGTTTGCGTATGTATATTTTTTGCGCTCGCGTGGACTGCTAAATGGGTTGGCTTCGGGAACAAACTGGGTATTTCGCGACGAGAGTTGTCATCTGGAGTTTGCGTTTGAGGTGGTGAATGTAGTGCGCACGCAGCATCCCGAATTGTTCGATGCGGCGCTCGAAGCGGACGTGGTCGAGATGATGAAGGACGCGGTGGAGTGCGAGCTGCAGTTCGCGGAGGATCTCCTCTCCGGCGGCGTTGCAGGTTTGTCTGTACGCGAGATGCGGCAGTATCTGGAGTACGTGGCGGATTCGCGCGTGGTTCGGCTGGGGATGAAGCCGATCTTCGGCTCAAAGAATCCGTTTGCGTTTATGGAGCTACAAGACGTGCAGGAACTGGCGAACTTCTTCGAACGACGAGTCTCTGCCTATCAGGTTGCGGTGCCTGGCGAAGTCGCTTTTCACGACGATTTTTAGCCGAAGGCCGACACCGTCTATCTTTGGATAGCGGTGTCGGCTTTGCTGGGTGTAGCGGTGACCTGGGACGGGGTTGGAAGCTGCGTCCTGTCCCATCCTCCGCCGAGCGCCTGGACCAATTGAACCGATGAAGTCATGCTCTGGATTTGAAGCGTAGTCAGCGTGCGCTGATTGGTGAGCAGCGTGGTCTGCGCGGTGACGACATCGACATAGGGATCGATACCGGTTTTATATCGTTCAGTTTCCAGATCAACAAATCGCTGCGACGATTGCACAGCTTCCTGCTGCTTGAGGATTTGCTGAGACAGGATGCGAACTGAGGCGAGGTAATCCTCCACTTGCTGAAAGGCTGTGAGAACCGTCTCTCGATAGGTCGCAACACTGGCATTGTAAGTTGCCCTGTATTGCTGCGCTCCAGCACTGCGGAGGCCCACATCAAGAATGGTCTCCGAGAGCGATGGGCCAATCGACCAGAAGCGGCTGGGCCAATCGAAGAGAGGTCCAAGCGAGGAGCTGTTGAATCCTCCAGAGGCACTAAGGGTCAGGTCTGGATAAAAAGCAGCATAGGCTATATCGATCTCCGCGTTGGCAACAGCCATGGCGCGCTCAGAAGCAGCAATATCCGGACGGCGTTCAAGGAGCTGCGAAGGCACACCAATGGGAATCGCTGGTGGCGTGGCATTCAGCGGCTTGACCGGGATGGAGAAAGTCGAAGGATTGGTCCCGATAAGTACCGCAATGGCATGTTCGTACTGCGCACGGGCGACGCCGAGATTCATTGCATCGGATTCAGCACTTTGCAGAGTGTTCTGTGCTTCGACGACAGAGATTTGATCGTCTACACCGGTCTCGTAGCGAGCACGGGCAAGATCGAGCGCTTTTTTGTCGGCCTCGATCGTGGAGGTGTACAGAGCCTGCAAAGCATCCTGGCCCCGCAGCTCGAAGAAGAACTCGGCGAGGTCCGCCTGTTCGGTGAGGCGCTCATTTTCAAGATCGGCTGCGCTGATCTGCGCCTGAAATTGAGCCTCGCTGATGGTGTCGCGAATCTTGCCCCAGAGGTCGGGCTCCCAGGAGACATCGAGCGGCATGGAGATAAGCGAGCTTTGCGCCCCGGCACTGGTGCCGCCGGTTCCAGTAGAATTTTTCAGATTGGCCGAGGAGCGAGAACGCGTGTACGCAGGACCAATCGAAGCCGTGGGAAAGAGCTGCGACCGTGCCTCGCGAACCATCGCGCGCGCAGCCATGAAATTCTGAAAATATTCTTTAAGGTTCTGATTGTTAATGTTGACTTGATCTTCGAGCGCATTCAACTCGGGGTCGCTGTAGATCTCCCACCATTTGCCATGAAGCATGGCGTCCTGGGGCTGTGCGACCTTCCAGCCATCGGCATCCTTGAACTGCGTGGGCGATTCTTTGTACGAGATCGGCGGAGCCTGGGCTGTCGCCGGAGGCGTGTGATATTTGGGGCCAACCCGACAGCCGGTAAGAAGCACAGCCGCTGCGATGGCGGGGTAGATGGCGGCTTTGAAGCGAAGTGTAGTCATAGTTTAAACCGTGATGGCTCGAATTTAATCTGTGGCGGGGGTTGGACCGACCGCAGGATGAAACGTGTCGTGCTTCTTCCTGCCCTGGATGCGAAGACGAAGGCGATCGAGGGTAAGGTAGACGACGGGAGTGGTGTAAAGAGTCAGGAGTTGGCTCACAAGGAGTCCTCCTACGATGGTGATGCCCAACGGGCGGCGGAGCTCAGAGCCCATGCCAGTTCCAAATGCAAGCGGAATGGCTCCAAACATTGCAGCCGTAGTGGTCATTAGAATGGGACGGAAGCGAAGCATGCAGGCTTCAAAGATCGCTTCTTCGGGGCTTATCCCCTGTTCGCGTTCGACCTGAAGCGCAAAGTCAATCATCATAATGGCATTCTTTTTAACGATGCCTATCAGCAGTACGATGCCGATGATTGAGATTACGTTCAGGTCCTCGTGGAAGAGGAGAAGCGCAAGCATGGCTCCGACGCTGGCAGACGGCAGCGTCGACAGAATCGTGATGGGATGTACCAAGCTCTCGTAAAGAATACCGAGGACGATGTAGACGGCGAAGATAGCGGTCAGGATAAGGAGAGGCTCGGTACTGAGAGAATCCTGGTAAGCCTGCAGCGTGCCGGCGAAGAAGCCGTGGACGGTGGCCGGGATGCCCAACTGATCCTGCATCTGGTCGATAGCAAGTGTTGCATCGCTGAGCGAGACGCCTGGTGCGAGATTGAAGGAGATCGTATCCGACGGAAAGAGCCCTGTGTGGTTAAGAGACAGGGGTATGGTGGTGGCTTGGTTTGTAGCCATCGTAGAGAGCGGAATATTGCCGGTTGCTGTCGGGTTGGTGCTTCCCCCTGGGCGAAGATAGATATTTGTAAGTCCTGCGGGGCTCTGCCAATACGGGGGTGCGACCTCAAGAACAACGTAGTACTGATTGAGTTGGGTGTAGATCACTGAGACTTCGGATTGACCGAAGGCACTATAGAGAGAGGAGTCGAGTGTCTGAGCAGTCTGTCCTAGTCTGGCCGCTTTAACTCGGTCGTAGTCCAGCAAGAGATCCAACCCGCCATTTTGTTGGTCGGTATTGACGTCCTGCAGGCCGGGGAGGTGCTTCATATGCGCCAGCACAATCGGACCCCATTTTGAGAGATCGGCAAGGTTGTCGGCCTGAAGCGTGTACTGATAAAGAGCGCTGCTGGATCGTCCGCCGATGCGAAGGTCTTGCGAGGCCTGAAGGAAAGTGGAGGCCCCGGTAAGCTTGTTCAACTTCGGGCGTAGGCGGTCAATCACCGCCTCGGCGCCAATCTTGCGAACGTTGAGTGGTTTCAACGTAACATAGACAAAACCCCCGTTGCCGCCACCTGTAAAGGCAATGACAGTCTGGACAGCTGGGTCTTTCACTACGACATCTTCCACCTGCTTCGTGGCAGCGTCCATCGCTGGAAAAGAAGCATCCTGTGGCCCTTGGATTCCACCTTGAATAGCGCCCGTATCCTGCTGGGGAAAGAAACCTTTGGGGATCTTTATAGCGATGGCGACATTCAGGAGAATCGTAAGGAAGAGAACCGTGAGCGTGAGGCCGGGGTTGTCGAGAACCCAGTGCAACGTACGGCGATAGAGGGAGAGTACCCACTCGAAGAACCTCTCGTTCGCCATGTAAAGGCGGCCATGCTTTTCTTTGTGCTCATCTTTCAGGATGTAGGCGCACATCGTGGGCGTAGTTGTGAGAGAGATGACCATCGAAACCAGGATGGCAGTGGAAAGCGTGATAGCAAATTCGCGGAAGAGTCGGCCAACGATTCCGCCCATCAAAATCAGCGGAATGAATACCGCGATGAGCGAGAAGCTAATGGACATGACGGTGAAGCCGATCTCCTGCGCGCCTTTGAGAGTTGCAGCGAAGGAGCCCATACCGGCTTCCAGATGGCGAGTGATGTTCTCCATGACGACGATAGCGTCGTCGACGACGAAGCCTGTAGAGATGGTAAGCGCCATCAGCGATAGGTTGTCGATGCTATAGCCGAAGAGATACATCACTGCCAGAGTGCCTATGAGAGAGACTGGCACGGCGACCGCCGGAATGAGCGTCGCCCGCGCATTCCGAAGAAAGATGAAGACAACAAAGATGACGAGGACAATGGAAAGAAGGAGCGTCCATTCAACGTCGTGAACCGAAGCCTTGATAGTGGTCGTGCGATCGAGCATGACAGTGACGTCGATTCCATTCGGAATCGAAGCCTTCATGGAAGGAATCGCAGCGAGGATTCGGTTGTTGGTATCGATAATGTTGGCGCCAGGCTCGCGGTGGATGATGATGTTAATGGCGCGTTTGCCGTTGAGATAGCCACCATTACGGATGTTCTGCACGGAGTCGATGACGTCCGCGACATCGGACAGATGAATGGCCGCCCCATTCTTGTAGCCAACGATCAGCGGCTGGTAGTCCACCGCTTTTGAAATCTGATCATTGGCAAGAATATCGGCGGTGGTGTTGCCGTCGGTAATCTGCCCCTTCGCCAAAGCGGAGTTCTGCAGGCTGAGTACTGACTGGAGATTGGCCATGGTGAGGCCGTAGCTAGCGAGTTTGGTGGGGTTTACCTCAACACGAACGGATGGAAGCGCGCCTCCGCCCACGGCTACCTGTCCTACGCCCTCAATCTGCGAAAGTTTTTGTTGAAGAACTGTAGAGGCTTCGTCGTAGAGCTTGCCCGGATCGTAGATATCGGACGTCAACGTAAGGATCATGATCGCAGCATCAGCCGGGTTGACCTTGCGATAGGTGGGATTTCCAGGGAGGTTAGCAGGAAGATAGGTGCGCGCTGCGTTGATAGCTGCCTGGACATCGCGTGCCGCGCCATCGATATTGCGGCTCAAATCGAATTGGATCGTGATCTGAGTCGAACCGAGACTGCTCGAAGAGGTCATCTCAGTAACGCCAGCGATATGGCCGAACTGCCGCTCGAGCGGTGTAGCCACAGAAGAGGCCATGATCTCGGCGCTGCCTCCAGGCAGACCTGCCTGAACCGAAATCGTAGGAAAGTCCACCTGCGGCAGAGGCGAGACCGGAAGTACGGTGAACGCAATCGCTCCGGCGATGGCGATAGCGATAGTAAGCAGCGTCGTCGCTACCGGCCTGTGGATGAAGGGCTCGGAGATGTTCATGGCTGCCCTACGTGTTGCGGTTCGTTGCCGTTGTGTGCCTTTCCTTTGTGGGAGAAGCGCGCGGCCAGATTGTCAAAGAAGATATAGATGACCGGCGTGGTGTAAAGGGTGAGGACCTGGCTAAGAAGCAGTCCGCCGACCATAGCAATGCCGAGCGGCTTGCGCAGCTCAGAGCCTTCGCCAGTCCCGAAAGCAAGCGGAATGCCGGCGAGAAGCGCAGCCATCGTGGTCATCATGATGGGACGGAAACGGAGAAGACAAGCCTCGTAGATGGCGTCGGTAGCACTTTTCCCGTGCTCTCGCTCTGCTTCGAGAGCAAAGTCCACCATCATGATTCCATTCTTTTTAACGATACCTATGAGCAGGACAAGTCCTATGATCGCGACGATGCTGAGGGACTGATGGAAGATGATGAGAGCGAGGAATGCACCGACACCAGCAGAGGGAAGCGTAGAAAGAATGGTGATGGGGTGAATGAAGCTCTCATAGAGAACGCCCAGCACGATGTAGACGGTGACAAGAGCGGCGAGGATGAGGAGTGGCTCATTCGAGAGAGAGTTACGAAAGGATGCCGCAGTGCCCTGAAAATCTGCTTGGAGGCTGGCCGGCATGTGCATGTCTTTCTGCACTTTGGTGATGGAGTCGATGGCACCCCCGAGGGAGCCGTCGGGGGCCAGATTGAAGGAAACTGTGATGGCAGGAAACTGTCCCTGATGCATGATGGAGAGCGGCTCGGTAGTCGTCTGAAAGTGCGAGAAGGCACTGAAAGGCACCGAATTGCTGATAGAAGAGCTGGTGGCACCAGCGGAACCTGCTCCCTGGGTGATGGTGGCAGCGCTGGACGTAAGAGGGCTGACCGGCGGCACCAGCACGTTCGACGAAGGAGTGTAAAGTGGCGAAGTGGTGAGAGCGTTTGATCCGGCTGACGTGGAGCCCTTACCGGAATCCGAAGAGCCGCCTGCGCCACTAGTACCCGTAGCGGCGTTGGACTGGATGTAAAGATGGCTAAGCATACTAGGGTCGAGCTGGAACTGCGGCTGGGCCTCAAGAATGACGTGGTACTGGTTAAGCTGCGTGTACATCGTGTTGATCTGGCGCTGGCCGAAGGCATCGTAAAGCGTATTGTCGATGGTGGTTGGCGCAATGCCGAGCCGCGATGCGGTGTTGCGGTCGATGACAAGATCTACGGCGAGGCCACCCAACTGCTGGTCGGTGGCGATGTCTTCAAGCCCCGGTAGCTGCTTCAGCTTATCGACGAAGCGGGCGGTCCATAGGTTGAGCTCGTTCTGGTCGGGGTCTTCGAGAGTGTACTGGTATTGGGTGCGGCTGACGCGGTCGTCGACCGTGATGTTCTGCACGGGTTGCATGTAGAGCTCGATGCCCTGCACATCTTTCAGCTTGCGTTGAAGGCGGCGAATGACGTCTGAGGCGCTGAGGTCACGCTGATTAAGCGGCTTGAGATTAATCGACATTCTGCCGCTGTTGATCGTGGTGTTGGTTCCGTCGGCTCCGATGAAGGAAGAGAGACTCTCGACGGCAGGATCTTGGAGGATGACTGCTGCCAGTTCCTTCTGCTTTACCGCCATGCTCTTGGAGCCGATGGTTGGCGAGGCCTGCGAGATGCCCTGAATGACGCCGGTATCTTGCACAGGGAAGAAGCCTTTAGGAATGATGATGTAGAGATAGATGGTGAGTATAAGCGTTGCAACAGCGACGAGGAGTGTGATGGTCTGAAAGCGCAGGACGAATTTGAGCGTGCGTCCGTAGAAGGAGATCATGCTCTCGAAGACACGTTCGGAGGCCTTGAAGAATCGGCCTTGCTGCTCCGGTGGAGTGTGCTTGAGGATGCGTGAGGCCATCATCGGGGTAAGAGTAAGCGAGACCACAGCGGAGATGACAATGGTGACGGCCAGCGTCACTGCGAACTCGCGGAAGAGTCGGCCAATGACGTCTCCCATGAAGAGCAGCGGGATGAGAACGGCAATCAGGGAGACAGTCAGCGACATGATGGTGAAGCCGATCTGTTCGGCTCCCTTGAGGGCCGCCTGCATAGGCGAGTCACCCTCTTCAAGATATCGCGCGATGTTTTCAATCATGACAATGGCGTCGTCGACGACGAAGCCGGTGGAGATGGTGAGCGCCATGAGCGATAAATTGTCGAGACTGTAGCCGAGTATGTACATCACGGCGAAGGTTCCGACAAGGGACAACGGTACGGCCACGCTGGGGATAATGGTGGCGTAGAGATTGCGCAGGAAGAGAAAGATAACCATCACGACGAGAGCGATGGTAAGGAGCAGCTCGAACTCTACATCGTCGACTGAGGCCTGGATTGAGGTGGTGAGATCAGTGAGCGTGGTGATCTGGATGCCAGCAGGAAGAGAGGCCTCAAGCTGCGGCAGCAGGCTTTTGATGCTCTTGACGACACTGATGGTATTGCCACCGGGTTGGCGCTGAATGTTAACGATGATGGCCGGGGTCTGGTTCATCCATGCGGCCTGAACGCTGTTTTCGACGCCATCGACGATGTGTGCAACGTCGGTAAGCATCACCGGCGCGCCGTTTCGATAGGCAACCACAACCTTTTTGTAGTCACCACTGGTGACAAGTTGATCGTTGGCATCGATCTGATAGTCCTGGCGCGGACCGTCAAAGTTTCCTTTGGCTGCGTTGACACTGGCCTCGCTGACTGAGGTGCGAAGGTCTTCAAGGTTCATGCCGTAAGAGGACAGCGCCGTGGGATTGGCCTGAATGCGTACCGCTGGCTTCTGTCCGCCGCTGATGCTGACGAGACCGACTCCGCTGAGCTGCGAGATTTTGGGCGCGAGGCGCGTGTCGATGAGGTCTTCTACAGCAGAAAGCGGCATCGTGTTTGACGTGATCGCGAGGGTCAGGATGGGCGCGTCAGCAGGATTCGTCTTGTTATAGATAGGCGGCGAAGGCAGGTTGGCCGGGAGATAGCTCTGCGCCGCATTGATGCCCGACTGCACCTCTTCTTCGGCGACATCGATATCCAGATTGAGATTGAACTGGAGAACGATGACGGAGTTGCCGCCCGAGCTCGAGGAGGTCATTTGACTGAGGCCCTGGAGCTCGCCAAACTGCCGCTCCAGTGGCGCAGTCACCGTGGTAGCCACTACGTCGGGACTGCCTCCGGGATAGAAGGTGACGACCTGAATGGTCGGGTAGTCAACCTCAGGCAGCGCGGAGACGGGCAACTGCGTGTAGCCTACAAGGCCAACCAACAGAATGGCCGCCATCAACAGCGACGTCGCAACAGGACGAAGAATAAACGGGCGTGAGGGACTCAAGGAGCTTCACTCCCTGTGGTGCTGGTTGGAACAGGCGTCTTGGAGATGATGATTTTGGAGTTGTCCTGCAGTTTTTCGAAGCTGCTGTCAGCAAGGACGTCGCCCGGATTGACGCCTTCGATCTGAGTGGTGTTGTCGTCCGTTACTCCCGGCTTCACGCTGCGAACGTGCGCCACATTGTTTTGAACGATATAGACGAAGGACTCCTGTCCATTGTGCTGCACTGTCGACGAGGGAACAAGGGTCACATTGTGGAGAGTGTTGACCAGCAATCGGGTATTGATGAACTCGTTAGGAAAGAGCACGCCGTTCTTGTTGTCGAACAATGCGCGGGCTTTCACCGTTCCGGTCGTCGTGTCGATTAGGTTATCGAGCGTTAGCAACGAGCCCGTGGCAATCTTATTCAGCGATGTCCGGTCAAAGGCATACACCGGAAGCTTTGCTCGCAGGCGAGGTTGAACCTGTCCGAGATTGTCTTCGGCAATCGTAAAGATCGCAGTGATCGGCTGTATCTGGGTAATCACTGCGAGCGTTGTCCCACCCGATGATTGAACGACATTGCCGGGGTCAACCAGCCTCAGTCCGATCCTGCCGGTAAACGGTGCCGTGATATGACAATAGTCAACCTGCACCTGGTCGTATTGGACAGTGCCCTGATCGTTTTTGACCGTACCCTCGTCCTGAAGAACGATCTTTTCCTGATCATCAAGAGTCTGCTTTGGAATCGCATTGCGACTCCATGCGTCCTGATAGCGAATGAGGTCCATCTTGGCCTGGGCCAGGATATTTTCATCCCTCTCCAGAATGCCCTGCGCCTGCAGCAGGGTGGCGCGGTAAGGACGTGAATCAATATCAACGAGAGGAGCGCCCTGGCGGACGATCTGTCCCTCCTGATAATGCACCGAGGTCACCACCCCATTCACCTGACTGGTGATGGACGCGGTATGAATCGGCGTGACAGTACCGATGGCATCCAGGTAAATACCGATGTCACCCTTTTGCGCCGTCGCCGTGGTAATCGTCGCCGTTCCCCCTGCACCGTGGCGCGAGGGCTTTTTCGCCGTATCGTCGTGATGATGCAGAATCAGGAAAAATCCGATCCCAAAGATCAAGAGGATGACGACCCATACGATAATCCGGACAGTCTTATGGTGCTGATGCTGCTCCGAAGTAGGGGCCGGAAGTTGATGGTCCGGGCTGATAGTTGGGTGTTCCTTTGAATCGGATGACAATGTGTCTCCTGGCCAAACGGTTAAAATTTGGACTTGAATGCTGTTAGTCCGCATACTTATGGACGTACAAGTACCCCGGTATAGACTCAGTCGGGGCGAAAGCATCTTGGTCTAATTGGCAATCAGGTGAGAAACAATCGTTTTTCTCTACCGAGAAGGTAAGTTTCCCTGCCTTGCCTATCCGATTATCAATCAAAACCGGAGCGCTCTGGCTGGAATCGTGTAACGTTTCACTGCGAGAGCCCAAATGAGCCCTATCTTCGCTATTCTTCCGCCTCGTCATGCACCATCTTCTTCGCGGTCGCCAATATCTTCTCCGCCACAAGCTGAGGTACGACATCGTAATGGTCCATCTCCATGTGGAAACTGCCGCGTCCCTGGGTGATGGAGATGAGCGTCGTTCCATAGGTAAGCATCTCAGCCATCGGCACTTCGGCGCGCACAATGGTTCCTGCACCACCGCTCTCCATGCCTTGTACCCGTCCGCGACGGCTGTTTAGATCGCCGATCAGCGCACCGGCAAACTCGTCAGGGGCCTCGATCTCAACATGCATCACCGGCTCAAGAAGGGCTGGCTTTGCCAGCTCCATGCATTTGCGAAATGCAGCATGTGCAGCCATCTTGAAGGACATCTCGCTGGAATCGACGTCGTGATAGCTGCCGTCGAAGAGCGAAACCTTGAAGTCGACCACAGGGTAACCCGCCAGATAGCCGCGAGCAGCCGACTCATGGATTCCCTTCTCGACCGCCGGGACATACTGCCGCGGGATCGAACCACCAAAAATATCGTTCACAAAGACGATGCCGCTGCCCCGTGCCAGCGGCTCCATCCGTATCTTGCAATCGCCAAACTGCCCATGCCCGCCCGTCTGCTTCTTGTGGCGCCCCTGCGCCTCGGCGTGTCCCCGGATGGTCTCGCGATAAGGCACCTTCGGGGCCTTCAGCGTCACCTCCGTATGGTAGCGCCGCTTCAGCTTGGAGACGATGGCCTCAATATGAGGCTGCCCCGCACCGGCGACCAGAAACTCACTCGTCTGCGGGTCACGGAAGAACCGCACCATCTGGTCTTCTTCCATTAACTTATGGAGAGCGGGGCCGAGTTTGTCTTCATCGGCGCGGGTCTTCGGCTCGATGGCATAGGTCATGGCCGGTTCCGGCATAGACACCGGTTCAATAAAGATCTCGTTCGCCTTGTCCCCGAGCGTATCCCCTGTAAGCGTAACCCGCAGTTTGGCGACCGCCCCAAGATCGCCTGCGTGTAGCTCCGGCACTTCGACCGCCTTGCGGCCCTGCATGATGGAGAGGTGAGCCAGCCGTTCCGGCTCCTGCCGGGTAAAGTTCTGCACCGTGGTATCGGTCTTGATCATGCCGCTGACGACCTTGAAGAACGAGATCCTGCCAGCAAACGGATCAGTCATCGTCTTATAGATATAGAGGGCAACGGGTTCCGTATCGTCGACGCGTCGCATGACAATCTCTTCCTGAACCACCTCCGGCGCACTCGTGGCCTCGCCATTGCCCGCACGAAAGGGCGTGCCGGGCGAGGTCAGGATTCCCCCCGCTGCCACCGGCTCTCGCTCGACCGGAGCGGGGGCATAAACCTTCAGGAAATCAAGGAGATGGTCCGTGCCCACATTTTTCAGGCCGCTGGCATAGAGGACCGGAAAGATCCGGTCTTCCCGTATGGCCTCGTGCAGAGCGGCGATAAGGTGGTTCTCGGGAATCGTGCCCTCCCGAAAGAACTCCTCCATCAATTCATCCTTGCCCTCGGCGACCAGTTCGACGAGCGCCTCGTGTGCGGCCTTCGCGTCGGCAGAGATCGGCTCTGGAATCTTGCCTGCCTCCCCATGCCCATCGCCATCCGGCTCATAGAGAAACGCCTTCATCGTCACCAGGTCCACTACACCGTGGAAGCCATGCTGATCGACAATCGGCAACTGCACCGGCACCACCTGGCGTCCCCACTTCTCCTGCAATAGCTCGATCATCCGCAGGCGCCCCATCCTGCTGTCCGCCTTGGGGTGGTCGATCTGATTAATGACCAGAATGCGAGGCAGGTTGACCTCGGCCGCATACTTCCACACCCGGTCCGTCACAGCCTCCGCCCCGATCTGCGCATTCACGACGATCAGCGCGGTCTCAACCGGCAGCATGGCCGCGCGCGCCTCGTGAACAAACATGTGAAAGCCGGGAGTATCGAGCAGATTGATCTTCACCCCGCCCCACTCGGCAAAGGCAAGGGCATTGGCCATGGTCGTTCGGCGCGCAACCTCCTCTTCGTCATACGCGGTTACAGCCGAACCATCCTCTACCCGCCCTTTGGTCGGCGTCATCTTTGCGGCGTGCAGCAATGCGGAGATCAGGGTCGTTTTGCCGCTATGGGAGTGCCCCACGACAGCGACATTGCGGATATCATTTCCCGAGTAAACCTTCATCGAATGAGTCCTCCTGCATCAGGTGGATCGTCAGACTCTCCTACAGCAACCTCGCCACTCTCCTCGGTTAGATACTGCCATGGCTGGCTGTGACCAACTTCAGACCCACGGAAGGCCTTCGTTCCAAGGAACAGGGATGCTATCACAGACCGAAATAATCCTTTGTTTATCTCCTGACCTCAAATTTGGACTAAACTCCCGCTGTACATTTAAATAGGATTTTTCACCTGCGTAATCGGTAACGCCAGGGAAGCGGTAAAACTTTTATTTGACAGATGAATACTCGAAACGCGAACATGTGTCGATGTGATAGCGCAATCATGTTTGGTATTCAAAGCTGCGGAACAATGATCGAACGGAACGTTCAAGAGGGTCGCGAGGCAATGAGACAAGGGGTGGGCAGGTTTTTGTGCCTCTGCACCTCAGTTCCAATCTCTCGCATTCTTCCATCACTCCCTCAGAGACAACCCGGAGCAGTGATGCTGAATGCGACGGTGGTAATTGAAAACAAGACAGCGCGCTGCTGCCTTAGACGAACAGGTATTCATTAAGTAAGGAGTTGTACATGAACGTTTTTTCGCGTCTCCATACGGTACGCAACTACGCTGGGGCACTGCTGGCTTCGGCGATATTGCTCGCACCGTTCTGCCTCGGCACCCCTGCCAACGCCCAGCATCGCAGACATGGCGTTGATATTCCGTCAACGCTCTCCCCCGAGTCGCAAAAGGTCGTCGAGCGGCTCGGCTCCTTTGACTATCTGCCCGCCGAGTCATGGCGCTCACACCTCGGCAACGTCGCCCATGGCGAAGCCGCCGATCTGGACGACAGCAGTTGGCCGGTGGTAAAGCCCGGTAGCCAGGGGGGCACCGACGCGGTCTGGTATCGCCAGCTTGTGGAGATTCCCAAGACGCTCAATGGCTATGACCTGACCGGGGCGCGCATCTGGTTCAAGTTCAACGCCCGTGGCGATCGCTCCATGCCGCAGATCATCTACTTCAATGGCCGCCGCGTCGCTCTCGGCGACGACCTTGAGCCGATCGTCCTCTTCGACAACGCCAAGCCCGGCGACAAGATTCTGGTCGCGGTCAAGCTGCTTCCCACCGTCGGCGAGAAGCGGTTCGGCGGCTCGATGCTGAAGATCGACTTCGCCTCCAACCGGCCCGACCCGTCGGATCTTCAGGATGAGTTCATCTCGACCGCTCTGCTGATCCCGTCGCTCTCCAAAAATGCGACCCAGGATTTCGCCACGCTCCAGAAAGCCATCGCCGCAGTCGACCTGACCGCACTGGACGCAGACAACCAGACGAAGTTCGATGCCTCTCTGACCGAAGCGAAAAATGAGATCGAGCCGCTCAAGCCCATGCTTCAGCAGGCGACCTTCCATCTCACCGGCAACTCGCACATCGACGCCGCTTGGCTTTGGCCCCGCACCGAGACCGTCGACGTGGTGAAGCGCACCTTCGGTTCCGCATTGCAGTTGATGAACGAGTATCCGAACTACACCTATACCCAGTCCGCCGCGCAATACAACGAGTGGATGCTTGAGAAGTACCCCGAGATGAACGCCGAGATCAAGAAGCGCATCAAGGAAGGCCGATGGGAGGTTGTCGGCGGCATGTGGGTCGAGCCCGACCTCAACATGCCTGACGGCGAATCGCAGGTGCGCTCCATCCTGCTCGGCAAACGCTGGTTCCAGAAAGAGTATGGAGTGGATGTTCGCATCGGTTGGAACCCCGACTCCTTCGGTTACAACTGGCAGCTTCCCCAGATCTACAAGCGTTCCGGCATCGACTACTTTGTCACCCAGAAGATGACATGGAATGACACCAACCAGCTTCCTCTCAAGCTCTTCTGGTGGGAGGCGCCGGACGGCAGCAAGGTGTTGACCTACTTCCCCGAGGGCTATGGAAACACCGACCTCGGTCCGGTGAGACTATCGACTGACCTGGTTTCGGCGCGCAAGCGTTCCCCCGGACTCGACTCGATGATGGACCTGTATGGCGTCGGCGATCATGGCGGCGGCGCAACCCGCTCCGTGCTTGATCAAGGCGACCATTGGGCGGAATCGAACAAGATCATTCCCAACATGAAGTATGGTCTCGCACAGCCTTTCTTCACCCACGTCGAGCAGGAGATTGCCAGCGATTCTCCTACGTGGGACTACAAAACCATCGCCAAGGGATACACCTATCCGACACCCGAGGAAGGCAAGATCCACATCCCGACCTGGAAGGATGAGCTCTATCTCGAATACCACCGCGGAGTCTTCACCACCCAGGCCAACCACAAGCGCAATATGCGCGACAGCGAAGAGTGGACAATCAACGCAGAGAAGTACGCTTCGCTGGCATGGCTCAACGGCGACTCCTATCCCAACAATCGGTTCACCGACGCATGGGAGAAGATCACCTTCAACCAGTTCCACGACCTCGCCGCAGGCTCCGGAATCGGCATCATTTATAAGGATGCCCAGAAGGACTACGATCAGGTTCGCTGGGAGACCAACGAAGCCTCGACCAAGGCACTCCATACCCTCTCGTCTGAAGTAGATACGCGCACACCCCTCGGTGTTCCCGTATTCGTCTTCAATCCGCTTGCATGGGAGCGTTCCGGCGCCGTAGAAGTTGACGTTCAGTTGCCATCGGCATCGTCGAACGGTGTCTCCGTCCTTGACTCGAACAACCACGTCCTGCCTTCGGAGGTGTTGTCCACCGATGCGAAGACCAATAGCTACAAGCTGCTGGTCGATGCAAAGAACGTACCTTCCCTGGGCTACGAGGTCTTGCACGTCGTTGCCGGAACCAAGCCGTTCGTCAGCGATCTGAAGACCAGCGGATTGACTCTGGAAAACGCGGCGCTTCGCGTCGTCGTTGACCCCTCGAACGGTTGCATCACCAGCCTCTTCGATAAGAAGTCGAACTTCGAGACGCTGGCCAAGGGTGCCTGTGGCAATCAGCTCCAGACCTTCAAGGACACTCCCAAGGACTACGACGCGTGGAACATCGATCCCGGCACGCTCGATCACAACACGCCGATCAGCGCAGTTGACTCCGTTCAGCTCGTCGATAAGGGACCCATGCGCGCTACCATCCGCGTGACGCGCACCTGGCAGAGCTCGAAGTTCGTACAGGACATCACGCTCTATGCAGGTTCGGACAAAGTCGTCGTCGGCAACGATATCGACTGGCACGAGACTCACGTACTGTTGAAGGCGGCGTTCCCACTGGCAGCGTCCGGGCCGGAGGCAACATACGAGATTCCCTACGGCACCATCCAGCGCGCAACCACTCGCAACAATAGCTGGGAGAAGGCCCGCTTCGAGGTTCCAGCCATTCGCTGGGCCGACCTTGGAGATCAGCAGCACGGCTTCAGCCTGATCAACGCAACCAAGTATGGATACGACGGACAGGACAACGTTCTGCGGCTCTCGCTGCTGCGTTCTCCCGTATCGCCTGATGCTGAGGCCGATCGTGGACCACACCACTTCAGCTATGAACTCTATCCTCACGCCGGAACGTGGAAGAGCGCTCTGACCGAGCGTGCCGGATACGAGTTCAACTACAAGTTGCGTGCGAGCCAGGTCGAATCGCACACCGGCAGCCTGCCTCGCGAGCACTCCTACATCGCGGTAAGCCCGGATAATGTTGTCCTGACCGCAGTCAAGAAGGCGGAAGACGACAACAGCCTCATCTTCCGTGTCTTCGAGTGGGCAGGTAAGCAGTCCGACGTAGTCTTTACTCTACCCAAGGGCGCGACCTCCGCGACCGAGACTGACCTGATGGAGAAGCCTATCGGTTCTCCGCTGACCGTCTCTGGAGATAAGGTCACCGTCCCCATCCATCCTTACGAGATTCTGACTATCCGCGCGGACTACCCCCACGCGCAGACAGAGGCGCAGAACAACAAGTAAGCAACACAACCAACCGAACCAGCGATGCCGCAGAGTAGCTCTGCGGCATCGCTGTTTTAACAAGTCACGTCATGCCAATGCAATAGCTCCAAAAGTTACTCGCAATAATTTTCTACGGTGGACAAACCTAAGTAACCATCCGGCATCACATCGCTTGTTAGTCTGAGTTCGACTTTCGGCACTCCCAATGCCGATGCTGCCTCATTTTCCAGGCCTATGAGGTCCTTCACTTCAGGAAGACCCAGAGACGCTGGCCTCGACAAACTTTATAAGTTGCCGAAGATCTGTTCGCGAACGGATCGTCTCCTTGCGGAGAATCGAATTCGGCGCATTTCCGGCATCGGCACCGGCAGAAGAAGTAGTTACCCCTTCGGAGGCAGTTCATGAACGCCAGAAATCCCCGCTTCTTCTTACGATTTGCACTCATCGCACTGGCACTTTATCTATCCGTACCGGCCCACGCACAGTTCAGCGCCAGCCTCTCCGGCACCGTGCAGGATTCAACAGGCGCCATCATCCCGAATGCGGCCGTTACGTTGACCGATCCGGCCACGCACCAGTCGCAAAAGGCGACAACGAGCAGCAGCGGCGTCTACCATTTCAGCGAGCTTCCTCCTGCGCATTACACCCTTGCCGTCACGGCAACCGGCTTCAAGGCGTCCACCTTTGCCGATGTCGCACTTGCGGCAGAGACGCCGCGCAATTTAAACGTGACCCTCAACACCGGCGATGTCTCCGAGACTGTGACCGTCAACGCAAATGAGGTCTCCGCGCTGCAAAATGCAGACGCAAGCGTCGGCAGCACCATCTCCAGCGAAGCCATTCAGAAGCTGCCGATCATCGGAGGCAATCCCTATGAGCTCCTCCGCACCTCTCCCGGCATTACCGGGGATGGCGCGCGCGCAGGCAACGGCAACGCAGTATTCCTCCCCAACGGCGGAGGCCCCGGAGGATCGGCCCGCGGCATCTTCCAGACCGAAAACCAGACCCAGATCTCAGCCAACGGCCAGCCCGTAGCCGCCAACACTTACAGCGTCGATGGCGTCACCGTCGACTCGCTCACTCACGGCGGCGCTGCTGTCGTGACGCCTAATCAGGAAGCCATCGGCCAGATCACCGTCCTCTCCACCTCCTACGACGCTGCCGACGGTCGCAACTCCGGCGCACAGATCAAGGTCGTCACCAAGAGCGGTACCAACGACCTGCACGGCTCACTCTTCTTCCTCTACGACGAGCCCGGCCTCAATGCCTTCGCCAAGTATGGCGGCCCCGACGAGCAACTTCCTCTGCGCGTCGAGACCAAGCAACGCACCTACGACGCCTCCATCGGCGGCCCCATCATCAAAGACAAGCTCTTCGGATTCGCCTCTTACTCCGGGTTCGGCTATGACGGAAACACCACGGTCTCGCAATATGTTGAGACTCCTGATTACCGTGCGCTGATCCCCACCGTTCGCCCCGGCGGTATCACCACCAGCATCCTTACCTCGGCTGGCGTCACGCCGCGCATTATCAACCTTCTTCCCATAGACTGCTCCGACTACGCCAACAATCAAAGCCTATATGCCCCCGTCAACGGCATGACGCAGACCGCTGCAGGCGGCCCTTATTGCAATCCGATAGGCGGTGGCGTAGACATCGGCTCTCCAACTCGCGGGGGAGCGTCACAGCTCGGCGTCTATACTCCCTCCGCAGCCACCAACCCCGCCACCTATATCGGCGGTGGTCTGGATCAAAAACCCGATATAGACTACGCACAGCTTCTCGTGCCCAACCACTCTCGCGGAAATCAGTTCAACGGCCGCATCGACTGGTACGCGACACAGAAGGACCAGTTCGCAGGCAGCTTCTACATCACCAAGCTGGACAACTACGGCACCAGCGGCGCAGCCGATTCACGCCCACAGTCCGACGTCCCCTTCAAACCGCTTAACACCGCCGTTACGCTCATCTATATCCACACCTTCTCGCCAAGCTGGCTCAATGAGCTGCGCGGCAACAGCACCCGCTTCGCCGAGAATGCCCTTCGCGACGGCGCAGGCACCGTCAACTACGGCATCCCCAATATCAACGTCCAGGGCATGCCCTTCGCCAATACCCTCAACTTTGGCGTCACGCAGAGCAGCAGCAATCCTGCGATCTTCGCCGAAAATACCTACGAGGTCCGCGATCAGGTCACGCACACCTTCGGTTCGCACATCCTCCGCATCGGCGGCGAGATACGTTTCGAACAAGATAACGACAAACTCTCCGGAACCACTCGCCCCGTCTACTCCATGCAGGGCCTGTGGAACTTCGCCAACGACGCTCCCATCTACGAGGGCATCACTGCCAGCACTCTTACGGGAGGCGCGCCCAACACGCAGCTCTATCTTCGCTCCAAAGATATCGCTGGGTATGTCCAGCACGACTGGAAGGTGACTCCGACCTTCACCCTCAACACCGGTTTTCGCTATGAGATCTATACGCCGATCAGCAACAAGACCGGCAACGTCAGCAAGCCTGTCCTCGGGCCTCCCGGCTCCGAACTCTCCGGCATGACGCTCGTTCCCACCCACGATCTCTACAACACCGACTACGGCCACTATGCGCCAAAGATCGGCTTTGCGTGGACCCCCGCCATCTATAACAACAACGTCGTTCTTCGCGGCGGATTCGCCGTCGCTTACAACCATCTCGATGCCGGACTCTTCAACACGCAGGCCATCGACAACGTTCCCGGCGCGGCGACCTTCAACGTCTGCTGCGGCCAGGACACGAGCCCCTTCGCAGGCGGACAGATCAAGTACGCTCTTGGCACCAGCAACGCAGCCGACAGCTATCCCGCCAACCCAGCGTTCGCAGGCGGCGTCAACGCCAACGGCTTCCCCGCCAATGGCGCGCAGATTGAGTTGTACGGCGTCGGCGGCCGCATCAGAAATCCAGTCAGCTATCTCTACTCTCTCGATACACAGACCCAGTTGCCATCGAAGATCGTGCTGACGGTCGGCTACGGCGGCAGCCTCGCCCGCCACAATCCCCGCCTGGTGAACCAGAACTTCCTCTACAACAACACCGGCGCCCCAACCTACGCAGCCTACTTCGCGCAGACCGATTCCGTTCAGGCCTACAACTCGCTCAATGTCCGCGTAGCCCGCACCCTCAGCCATGGCTTCCAGATCGAGGGCAGTTATACCTTCTCCAAGAACATGGACCAGGTCTCCAACGGTGACGGCGCCAACTCCAACGCCAACCAGACCAACCCTGCAGACAACAAGTCAGAGTATGGCCCCTCCGACTACGACACACGCAACCGAGCCACTATCTCCGGCCTCTACACAACTCCCAAAGTTCACTCCAGTAACTTCCTCGTCAAAGCCCTGGCCGATGGCTGGCAGGTAAATGGCATCGCCAGCCTGCACTCCGGCTTCCCATGGACGCCGGTTACCTACAACCTGCAATCGAACCTCGTTCCCAACGCGGCAGTTGTCTCGCCGACGCGTCCGCTGGCAATCCTCTACGGCTCAGGCCCCATCGGCCGAAGCTGCTCCAACAACGCCTACATCACCGGCTCCAACTTCCCCAACCGCACGCTGCCCGGTGGAACATCAGGTACCGCTGGCGGTCAAAACTACTTCAACACCACTCCGCCGACGCTGCCTCCCGGCCAGAACTACGTTTACAAACCCGGCATCGGTCGCAACAGCTTCACCGGCGCCTGCTACCGCGACATCGACATAAGCCTCGCCAAAGAAGTTCAGTTTGAAGGTCTGGGTCACACCGCAACTCTGCGCTTCCAGGCCAACATGTTCAACGCCTTCAACCTGCTCAACCTGGCTCCCATCCAGAACGGCAACTCCGACCCGGCAGCCAATATTCAGAACGCCGACTTCGGTAAAGCCACCACCGCCGACGCTGGACGCCAGATTGAATTCCTCATGCGACTAAACTTCTGACAAGGCATACTGGGGGCGGAGCCACAACTCCGCCTCAACTCACACCACCGGAGCGCTCGATGAAACTAACCTCTTGCCGCCTGCTGTCAGTCGGCTCTGCAATCCTTCTCTCTGCCTGCATCTGCATTTCATCTCCGGCTCAATCTTCCACATCACAAATGACAACCCTCCGCATCGACGCCAAAGCAGCTACCACGCCCTTCCCTCATTTCTGGGAGCAGACCTTCGGTTCAGGCCGCGCGATCCTCTCGCTGCGGCAGGGCTACCGCGAAGACCTCCGCACCGTGAAGCAAGCTACGGACTTTAAGTCCGTTCGCTTCCATGGCATCTTCATGGACGACGTAGGTCTCTACGACCCCGACCGTAGACCCATCAAATTTGCCCAGATGACGAACGCCGACGTAGCCGCGTCATCCGATTCAGGCGTCTATAACTTCTCCTACGTCGATCAAATCTACGATGGCCTACTCGCCAACGGCGTTCGCCCCTTCGTCGAATTGAGCTTCATGCCCAAGAAGATGGCCTCTGATCCCAACGCGTTGCACGCCTTCTGGTACAAGCAGAACGTCTCCCCGCCGAAGAACTATGCCGAGTGGGACAACATGATCACAGCCTTCGTCCAGCATCTCGTCAATCGCTACGGCATCGACGAGGTCGCGCAGTGGGACTTCGAGGTATGGAACGAGCCCAACATCGACTTCTGGGCCGGCAATCCTAAACAGCCAACCTACTTTGAGCTATACGACCACACCGCCCGCGCCATCAAGAAGGTCAACGCTCGCCTACGCGTCGGTGGGCCATCGACCGCGCAGGCCGCATGGGTCGCGGACTTCCTGGCGCACTGCAAGAAGGACAACGTTCCCGTCGACTTCGTCAGCACCCACGTCTACGGCAACGACACCGCGAAAAACGTCCTCGGCACCGATGAGGACATTCCCCGCGATCACATGGTAGCCCGCGCCGTAAAGATGGTGCACGACGAGATCCTCGCCTCACCCTATCCGAAGATCCCGCTCATCATGAGCGAGTACAACGCCAGCTACGCCAACGAGCCCAACGTCACCGACTCCGTCTACATGGGCCCATGGCTCGCCAGCAACATCAGCCAGTGCGACGGCCTCACCCAGTCCATGAGCTACTGGTCCTTCTCCGACGTCTTCGAGGAACAGGGCGTCACACGTACACCGTTCTATGGCGGCTTCGGTCTCATCGCCGAAGACGACATCCCCAAGCCCGCGCTCAATGCCTTCGCCATGCTGCATCAGTTAGGCGAGCGCCGCATCAAGCTTGACTCCGACTCAGCGCTCGCCACCCGTCACGAAGACGGTTCGCTCGCCATCGCTCTCTGGAACTACGCCGCACCCTACGGCAGCGGCCCAGCCTACACACCGCCACCTGCTGACCCCGGCCCATCCAAAGCCTTTACCGTAAAACTCGAAGGCGTCTCTTCCAACGCGGCGATACAGATCTGGCGGCTTGACGTCGACCACGGCAACGTCATCAAGACCTACGACGCCATGGGCCGCCCCGCATTCCCCACCCGCGACCAGATCGCCAAACTTCGCGAAGCAGGCAAAGCCTCACCACCAGAATCCTCTTCGCTTAAGAATGGCAGCCTCACCATCACCATCCCACCGCAAGGACTTGTCCTGATCACAACCCGCTAGTGCAGAACTCTCACGCTGGCGTTGTTGGACCGTGCTCCAACAACGCCAGCAGACCTTCCTCATCTATCAACGGAACACCAAGCGAGTTGGCCTTGTCCAGCTTCGATCCTGCCTCTTCGCCCGCGACGACATAGCTCGTCTTCTTGCTCACGCTGCCCGAAACCTTCCCACCCGCCGACTCAATCTTCTCCTTCGCAATCTCGCGCGTGAGGCTCGGCAGCGTCCCTGTCAGCACGAACGTCAACCCTTCCAACGTCGAAGTCGTCACCCGTTTCTCCGCCGTCATCGTCAATCCCAGCGATGCCAGGTCCTTCACCAGATCGCGGTTCTTCTCCACCGCAAAGAACTCCACGATCGCCTGCGCCACCTTAGGCCCAACCTCATTGACCGCCTCCAGCTCCTCGGCGCCTGCACTCATCAATGCATCCATCGAGCCGAAGTGCTCTGCCAGCAGCTGCGCCGTCCGTTCGCCCACAAACCGTATCCCCAGCCCAAGCAGCACACGCGCCAGCCCCGCACTCTTCGACCGCTCGATCTCCGCCACGAGCGCATCAGCCGTCTTCTCGCCAACGCGCTCCAACTCCAGCAACTTCTCGCGCTTCAATCGGTACAGATCGCCAATCGTGTGGATCAACGCCTTACGAGTCGCCACCGGCGCACCCTCTTCGATCGCTTCCTCCGCCGCGCCCAGCTCCGCATTTTGACCCAGCAGTTGCGCCACCATCGCATCGCCGAGTCCTTCGATATTCATCACACCACGGGCCGACCAGTGCAGCAGCTCTTCACGCACCCGCGCTGGACAGGAGTTGTTCACGCATCTCCAGTCGACCTCGCCCTCCACCTTCATCAGAGGACTTTTGCATATCGGGCAGATCATGGGGAACACAATCTCCTTCTTGCCTCGCGGATGCGTCGCGTCGTCCACCACTTCCACAATCTTGGGAATGACGTCTCCCCCGCGCTCCACGGAGATGTAGTCCCCGATGCGCACTCCCAGCCGCGCAATCTCGTCAGCGTTATGCAGCGTGGCCCGCGTTACCGTTGTTCCTCCGATAGACACCGCCTTCAGCACTGCCACCGGAGTCACCTTGCCGGTGCGTCCCACCTGGAACAGCACGTCTTCCAACTGCGTAATCCCGGCACGCGCAGCGAACTTATACGCAATCGCCCATCGCGGAGCCTTGCCGGTAAACCCCAGCCGCCGCTGCTGCGCCGTCGCATCAACCTTGATCACGACGCCATCGATCTCATAGCCCAGCGTGTCGCGCAGCGGCTCTGCATCGGCGATAAACTTCACCACCGCGTCGATGTCCTTCACCGTCTTCGCATTAGGGTTCACCCTGAAACCCGCGCCGCGCAACGCCTGCAACGTATCCGACTGCGATGCCAGCAGCGTCTCGCCCTCCTGCAGCAGGAAGTACGCATAGAAGTCCAGTCGCCGCTGTGCCACGATATTCGGCTCCAGTGTACGAATCGTACCCGCCGCTGCATTCCGTGGATTCGCCGCCGGAGCTAGTCCCTGCGCCTCGCGCTCCTCGTTCATCTTCACAAAGGCCGTCTGCGGCAGCACCACCTCGCCGCGCACCTCAAACTTCTGCGGCAATCCCGCCGCCTTCAACTTCGCCGCAGACACGCTGAGAGGTACCGAGCGGATCGTGCGGACGTTGCTGGTCACATCCTCGCCGATTGAGCCATCCCCGCGCGTAAGCCCTCGCTCCAGATGCGCCGCTCCATGAGCACCGGCAGCATAATGCAGAGCCAGCGAGAGACCGTCGAGTTTCAACTCGCACACATACTGCACCTTCTCAGAGGTTGGCAGCGCCTCGCGCACCCGCTGGTCCCATGCGCGCAGCTCCTCTTCGTTGTAGGCGTTGTCCAGCGACAACATCGGCCGCGAGTGCGGCGTCTTCACGAATCCCTCGCGCGGCTTGCCCCCCACTCGCTGCGTTGGCGAGTCCGCCGTCACCAGATCCGGATGCTCGGCCTCCAGCTTCTTCAGCCGGTTCATCCGCTCGTCATACTGCGCGTCGGTCAGCTCCGGCTTGTCCAGAACGTAATAGAGATGTTCATGGTGGCGAAGCTCATCGCGCAGCGCCTGAATCTGTTGATCGGTAGTAAAAGCAGCCGCCATGTCAGGATTATAAAGAGCTATCTATTTCTGGATGACCGCCTTCATCCATCACACCCGGTGCGGGACCATGTTGCTTGACAGAGGCATTACCACCCCCTGCGATTTGCGCAAAGACTTCAAAACAAAAATCTTAAGTCCAACCGCAGAGCCAAGGTCTTGATTTTACTGGCATCAGTCCGGCAAAGTCTTCAATCTAATGAGATTGATGAGCACTTTGTGTATGAGGCGGTGTCAAATCTACTGGGTATGGAAGAGCTTGTGGTTGATGTCTGGCCAAAACTCTTTGAAGGTGAAGCTGACGCCGTCGATGAGGTCGCTGGTGAGCCACTTCTGGCCGACCTTGGTCCAGGTGCGGTACTTGGTCGGGTAGTAGAGCGAGGAGACGCCTGAGGCTGCGCCGGAGCCGATGACCTCGGAGAAGTTGAAGGTATTGTCGCCGTCGTCTTTGCGAGTAATGAGGACACGGCTGGCGGCATAGAGGGCGCGATGGCCGATGGAGCCGTGGCCGAGGGTGTAGAAGCGGTTGTCCTGGTGGAAGAGGACGGGGCCAATGCCGCCGACCATGAAGTTCTCGTCAGCCGTATCGGCGAGGGTGTGCCAGTAGTAGCGGGCGTATCCCTTCACCCCCTGATGGAACTCGGGATAGGAGTCGCCGTTCATCGCGAAGCCTGCCTGCAACCCGGCGATGAAGAAGGAGGAGTAGTCGAAGGTGTCGCGACCGGCGGCGATGAACTTGTCCTTGGCCGATTGCGGCGGCAGCTTGGTGTCGGCGGAGACGGAGCGAAAGTTGGGCATGATGCCGAGGATGCGCTTGGTCTGCTGGGGATCGGTGGGAGCGGTTGCAGCGGCTGGCGCTGTCGCCTGAGCGGTTGCAGCGGCTGGCGCTGTCGCCTGACCGGTTTGCAGGTCAGATGCAGGAAGCGGAGCGTCGGGCAGCGAGTCGGCCACGGAGTCGCTCGCGGCAATCAGTGAGGAGGAGGTGCCAGCGGTAAGTTCCTGAGCGTGCAAGGTGGCGGGAGTACACGCCAGCGCAGCCAGAAATGCCGCAGCAATACACACTGCTCCGAGCTTGGAAGTTTGAAGATGAAAGGGCATCATAGATAAGACACCTGTTCGGGAAATTCGATTCGTCATGCGGGAAGAATGTTCGACTTTCTTGCGACGGTAGTGAGAATTTCAAGGGCCTGGTCGATCTGTTCGCGGGTGTGTTCGCTGGTCATGATGGTGCGAATCCGGGCTTTGCCCTCGGGAACGGTGGGAAAGGCGATTCCGGTGGCCATGAGGCCCGCCTGGAAAAGAGCGCGGGAAAAGTCCATTGTCGCACGGCCATCGCCAATAAGGATGGGGGTAATCGGGGTCTCGCTGGCAGGCGTGGTGCGGCCTCCGGTATCGAAACCGGCGGCGGTGAGCTGCTGCTTGAAGTAGCTGGTGTTGTCCCACAGCCGCTGGATGCGGTCGGGTTCTGACTCCAAGATGTCGAACGCGGCGATGCAGGTGGCTGCAACCGAGGGCGGATGCGAGGTGGAAAAGAGGAAGGGACGAGCACGGTGGTAAAGGTAGTCGATGAGGTCGCGACTGCCGCAGACGTAACCGCCGAGCGCTCCGATAGCTTTGGAGAGGGTGCCTACCTGCACGTCGACGCGTGAAGTGCAGTGGAAGTGATCGACCGAGCCGCGACCGTTGCGGCCGAGCACACCGCTGGCGTGGGCGTCATCGACCATCATGATGGCTCCGTACTTGTCGGCGAGGTCGCAGAGCTTGTCGACCGGGCCGATGTCGCCATCCATCGAGAAGACACCGTCGGTGATGAGGAGCTTGCGGCCGGGCTCGTTCTGGATCTCTTTGAGCAACTCTTCGGCGTGGGCGACATCCTTGTGGCGGAAGACTTTAATCTTTGCTTTCGAGAGGCGTGCTCCGTCGATGATGCTGGCGTGGTTGAGCTCGTCGGAGAGGATGAAGTCTTCTTTGCCGAGAATGCTGGAGACCGTTCCGGCGTTGGCGGCGAAGCCGGACTGGAAGACGACGCAGGCCTCGACGCCTTTGAAGGCGGCGATCTTTTCTTCCAGCTCCATATGGATGCGCATGGTTCCGGCGATGGTGCGGACGGCTCCTGAGCCGACGCCATATTTCTGCGTGGCGGCGATGGCGGCTTCACGGAGTTTGGGGTGATTGCAGAGGCCGAGATAGTTATTGCTGGCGAGATTGATGACTCGCTTGCCGTCGTAAGTGCAGACGGGAGCCTGCTCGTCGTCGAGGATGCGGAGCTTGAAGTGGGTGCCGCGCTGCTTCAGATCTTCAAGCTGGGCCGTGAGGTGGGCGAGCTGGGGACGGGGGGTTTTGTCGCTCATGCTTAATCGTAAACCTTTTGCATCGAGACAGTAAGGAGGGGGCGAATGGCATCTCAGTATCGTGTGATGACGGCGGAGAGCTGCATCGCGCGGATGTACCAATAAAGTCTGATACGAAGGATGAGGGCCCCAAGATGGCAACGATGGTGATTTCTGGAAGGATTTTAAAGTTTACGGGGGCAATGGCGTTAGCAGTTGCTTTGCTGGCGGGATGCAAATCGAAAGAAGATGCGGCGATTGACGCAGCGAAGAAACAGGCAGCAGCCACAGGACAGGCGCAGCAGGTGGTCTCGATCGACAAGAGTGGCAACACGACCACGGTGACGGTGCAGCCACCAGCTCCGGGGCAGACGGCTCAGGCAACAACGACAACGGTGACTCCTGCGGCGGGGACTCCGGCAAATACGGCGGCATCTGCGCCTGCGGTAACACCGGGACAGCCTGCAATCGCAGGGCAAAACGGAGGCGCGGCAGAACCTGCCGCGACGGCACCGCCTCCCGTAGCAACTCCGGGTGGCGCTCCGGTGATTCAGCCAGCCGACGTGAATGTTCCCGCAGGTACGAATCTGACGATTCGCATTAATCAGCGCATCAGCGTCAAGACCAGCCGCGCAGGCGACCGTTTCGATGGTGAGATTGTTGAGCCGGTGGTTGGGGACAACAACAACGTCATTATTCCGAAAGGCGCTCCTGTGGGCGGGATTGTGGAAGTCTCGCATCGGCGTGGGCACTTCAAGGGTGCTTCGATGCTGGAGTTGCGGCTTACTTCACTGACGCTGAATGGCAATCAGTATCGTTTGGATACTCGCGACCTGAGAAGGACGAAGAAGGGCAAGGGCAAACGGTCGGCAGCATTTATCGGCGGCGGAACCGGGCTGGGTATGCTGGTCGGCGGCGTTGCCACTGGAGGCGTTGGGTTGCTGGTGGGCGGACTTGCCGGTGCGGGAGCAGGAACCGCAGTGGGCGGCTTGACGGGCAATCGAGATATCGAGATTCCGTCGGAGTCGATTGTTCACTTCAGGTTGGCGAACGATCTTGTGGTGCAGCCCTGATCGTTTTCAGTGAGTGAGAGACGAAGGCCCATCGATCAGGATGGGCCTTCGCTACGTTCTGCTCTCTTTCAGATAGGATGGCTGTGAATTTTAAGGAGCGTGCATGGGGATTCGATTGCATTTTTGGGGCGCGGCACAGACGGTCACAGGGTCTTCGCATCATCTGGAGTGCGCGGGTCAGAACGTGCTGCTGGACTGCGGACTGTTTCAGGGACACAGGCAACAGGGCCGCGAGATCAATGCGCATCTTGCATTGCCCGTTGAACAGTTGAACGCCGTTGTGCTCTCTCATGCGCACATCGACCATAGCGGCGACCTGCCGCTGCTGGCGAAGCAGGGATATCGCGGGCCAATTTATACGACTCCGGCGACGGTGGACCTTTGCGAGAAGATGCTGAAGGACAGCGCGCATATTCAGGAGTCGGATGCGGAGTTTGTGAACAAGCGCTGGCGGCGGCGCAAGGCCATCGGCATGAACGGCGAGGCCGATGGAGCGACGCCGCTCTACACGCAGGAGGATGCGGCGCAGGCGGTCGAGCTGTTCAAGCCGGTGAAGCTGCATACGCCGCAGTTGCTGGCTGGTTCGACGGCGGATGCGGGGTTTACGACGACGACTTACGATGCGGGCCACATGCTGGGCTCGACTTGTGTGCTGGTCGATGCGAAAGAGAAGGGGCAGGCTACGCGGCTGCTGTTTTCGGGCGATGTGGGACGCAAAGGCCTGCCGATTATTCACGATCCGGATACGGCTCCGGCTGCGGAGTATCTCATCATGGAGAGCACGTATGGGAACCGGTTGCACCAGCCGATAGGGCCGGTAAAGAAGAAGCTGGCAAACCTGGTGAATCGTACCGTCGCGCGCGGCGGACATATTGTGATGCCTGCGTTTGCCGTGGGGCGCACGCAGCAGGTGGTGCTGTTGCTGCATGAGCTGATCGATGCCAAGGCGATTCCTGACATTCCTATCTTTGTGGACAGTCCGCTGGCGGTGAATGTGACGGACGTGTTTCGCAAACATGAAGAGGAGTGGGATGAGGGGGCGCGCGCGTTCGCGGATCTTCATGAAGATCCGTTTGGATGGAGTCGGCTGAAATATACACGCACGGTGGAAGAGAGCAAGGCGCTGAATGGCCTGCATATGCCGTTCATCGTGATCTCGGCCTCGGGAATGTGCGAGGCGGGACGTGTGCTGCATCATCTGAAGAACAGCGTCGAAGACCCGAGGAATCTGATTTTGATTACCGGGTTTCAGGCGCAGAATACGCTGGGCCGCGCCATCGTCGAGAAGCAGCCCGAGGTAAAGATCTTTGGCGAGCCCATGCGGCTGCGCGCCGAGGTGGATTCGATCGGCGAATTAAGCGGCCATGCCGACCAGCACGAGCTTCTGGAGTGGATGCAGCCGATTGTGCCTACGCTGAAGCAGGTCTTTCTGGTGCATGGAGAGCCGGATGCGCAGCAGGCCCTCAAGGCAGAGATTGAGAAGCTGTACAAGCTGAATGTCATCTGTCCCAAACGCGGCGACCGGTTTGAGGTGGGATAGAGCGGTTGTCCTCCCGATGTAGTTTTGATGATTCGAGCAAAACGCAGATTCCCTTCGGGAATGACAAACAAAGGAAGCTACACCTAAGAAGAAATGGCTCTAGTGTTGATGCGCGCGGCCGTCAGGGCATGACGGCTGCGCGCTGCGAGAGAAGATAGACCGCCTGCGGAATTGGCGTGGGACTTTGCTGGTCGAGGGTCTTCCTGAGCGGCGAGCCTTCGTAGGATTCGTAGGTGTAGGACGTCCGGTGATCGGCGCTGGTCTTCACGATGACGTACTCGACAGACTTCACCTTTGACGGAATCCTCGCACCGAACCAGCGTGGATCTTCCTGCTGCATCCAGGTGACGAGAGAGAGCGTGGAGCCAGAAGGATAGTCCTGCTGCTGGCTCGTTCTGGCGTATTGCACGGCGATATCGTTGCCGAAGAGCGTCGACATGGTTGAATTTTTCCTGTCGATCCATGAAGTGATGACTCTGTCCTGCAACGGATTGGACGGAAGATTGGTGGGCAGTACGGCCCCCTTATTCAGCGTCGCCACGACGGGAGGATAGGGGTTCGAGCAACCGAGGATGCTCAGGACGCTCAGCGAAAGTGTCGCGCTCAGAAGATAGCTCACTCTCATTGCTGGCCTCCTATCGGCGGGGTGTAGACGTAGTCGCTGTTGCGTACGGGATTATGACAATTGACGCATTCGCTGGTGAATCCCGCGTCTTTTCCATAAGGAACGAGGTCGGCTCCGCGCCATCTCGCCCATCCCCAGCCTTTGGTGGAAGCGTATTTGTCGCTGTCGCGAATCATGAATTCAACCTGGATAAAAGCTCCGGTTCGGATGATGCCTTTGCCATCGGGCTGTTGCTGCCATGCGACCTTGGCGAAGGCAGTTCCATTCGGCCAGGGGTTGATGTGGTTTTCCGCGATGGCCTTAACGGCGATATCGTTGCCGAGGATCTCGCGCATGGTGTGGTTGTCGAAGCGATCCGTGTTGCTGATGACCTTCCAGTTCCTGTAGTCGGGCATGAAATCGATGCCGTTGGGAGAGGGATGCACGTCAGGGACGACGCTGCTTGCCTGAATCCATCGCTCATAGCCTGCGTCGGCTACGCTGGTATCGGCGGCGGCATTGGTTGGAGATGGAGGGGCGAGCCATGATTTCAGCACAGCCAGTTGCGCCAGCGTGACCCTCGATCCGGGATGCACGCGCCGATAGGACGGCAGCGGCATCGCGCCCATCTGGATGTTGCTGATGGCTTCGAAGAGAAAGCCCTTTTGCTGCGCCGCAGGCAGCTTGCCGATCTCGGAGAAGTTGAGGTGCTTGCGCCCCTCTTTTACGTCGCTGGCGGCGATCCAGTAGGCCGGTACGACCTCATCGAACCACGGCAGCTTCGTCTCGTTCGAGTGGCAGCTATAGCACGAGTTTTTGAGAATCTGCTTCACCTCGGGCGGTGCCTGCAGGTCCGCTGTGACCGGCGGATTGGTCAATTCGGGCCGAATAAACTGGATCGCGATGAAGACAATCCCCAAGACCACTGCTATTTGTATGAGCCTGAGTCGCTGAGGCGATGTCATAGCCATGCGTGTTCCTTACTCTTCGATGGGTGGCGCGTATCAGTTGAGATGCAGGGAGACGAGTTGATGGGCTCGGGCCACGATATCTTGTTGATTTCCAAAGCCTTTAAGCCAATGAATCTCGGCATCGCGGCGGAACCAGGTGGCCTGACGCTTCGCATAGTTTCTATGACCCTGCTGGGCCTGAGCGACTGCCTGAGCGCGGGTGAGTTCGTTTCGTAGAACCGCCGATGCTTCAGCATAGCCCAACGAGGTGAGCGGGCGGCACTCGCGGCCATAGCGCTCGATGAGGCGCTCGGTCTCTTCGACGAGGCCGCGGTCGAACATGGCCGCAGCGCGATGGTTGATGCGTTCGTAGAGCCGCGGACGCGGAGGTTCGAGGCCGAGGCGCAGAATTTTGAAGCCGGTGAGGGCGTCGCGACCTTTTTCCCATTGCTGGGTGAGCGGTTGTTTTGCGGCGAGCGATACCTCGATGGCGCGAACGACCTTGGAGACATCGTTGGCATGAATGGCCGCAGCCGCCGCTGGATCGAGACGGGTGAGAAGACGATGAAGGTAGGCCGGCCCATGGGTTTCGGCCCGGCGGCGAAGAACTTCGCGGCGGCCGGGATGCGTGGGTGGTGACGGAAAGAGGCCGTCGATGAGAGCGCGTAGATAAAGGCCGGTGCCTCCGGCAACGATGGGAAGATGGCCGCGCCCGGTGATGCCTGCCAGCGATTCTCGCGCCTGGCGGCTGTAGTCTCCGGCGGTGCAGGCCTCGTCGGGCCACGCGATGTCGATCATATGATGGGGAACGAAGGCGCGCTCTTCGAGCGAGGGCTTGGCCGTGCCAATCTCCATCTCGCGATAGACGGCGACTGAATCGCAGCTAACGATCTCGCCGTTGAACTGCTCGGCGAGATGCAGCGCGAGCGCGGTCTTTCCACTGGCGGTGGGGCCACCTAGAACGATGAGCGGGCTGGTTACCATAGCCGCCACCAGCCGGGGGTGAAGACATGATGTGCGCGAAGAAGGCTGAAGAGGAGCACGGCAGCAGCGAGCAGAAGCAGGGCACGGAGCTGGCGGCGGCGCTCCTGCTGCCGGGGCTGCTCTGGCCTTTGCTGTGGAGGGGGTGCAAGCATCCGTGCCTACTCGGGAGGATTCTTGTTGACGAGGTAGTGGATGCGCAGCTCGAGATTCGGGCCGTGGAACTCCTTGGGGAGCGCCGGGAACTGGCCTACGCCGGTGATAGAGCCCCAGGCAGCGCGATCGATGGCCTGATCGTGGGTGGAGCCGTCGAGCGTCATGCCGCCGATCCGGCCATCGGGCAGAATGGTGAAGCGAATGAGGGTCTCACCCTGCTTGTTGAGCGGTGGCCGCGCCTCCTCGGGAATGAGCGGAAGCCAAGTGTGGTAGATCTCGTAGATGATCCGCTTGAGGTAGGGGTTGAAGTCGACCCCCATGGTGTCGGAGAGGATATCGACGCCGGTGTTAAGTCCCTGATGCGCTACAGGGATGCCTGTGCCGACGTCGCTGCCATCGCCGCGGTTTTGTGCCGCTGCCTGCGCCGCGCTGCGAATGGCCTCACCGGCACTCTGGTTCGGATTGCCGAAGTTTGGCCGCGTAGGCGCTGGCTTCGGAGCATCGACGATGGCCTGCTGTTGCGGATGCTGAGGCAGCGGTGGAGGCGGCGGAGCCTGTTTGGCTTGCTGAGGGGCAGGCTGTTGCGCGGCAGGCGCGGGAGGAGCCGGGGCAGGTACGCGGGCCTTCTCCATAGCCTGAAGCTGCTTCAATGTCTTTTGATCGATCGTCGACTTTGGAGTCTTGACTGGCTTTTGCGAAAGCGTCTTCGAAAGATCTTTCGGTGTGTTGAGGTAGGTGATGTTCTTGTCCCGCTCTTTAAGGACCGCCATCGGATCGATGACGCGGGGCTGATGGAAGAGCAAACGCGGGCCATAGAAGAGGAACCAGGCTAGGGCCAGATAGACGATGAGAGAGATGTAAACGGACTCGCGGAAGCGGGCGCGGGAGCGCTCGTCGTCCAGAGAGTCGAGCAGGTGGATGAGTTCGTGTTCTTCGAGTTCGCCGAAACGTCCGGTGCGCACCTTGGCGGGTGTGGTTGGCGGAACGGAGTTGGGCGGCGTTTCTACAGGTGGCATTGATTATTTGTTGAGACGGCTCCACGGAGCGAAAGTTGCGCCGCGAGCGATGATTGACCAGGAAATGAACCTGGCTTGCACAGTCTTTTTTATTTTCTCATCTTTAGGGGAGAGAAGGGTTGGGTTCGATGGCGTCCGCGCCGTAAACTGTACAGGTGAATCAGGGATTTTCTGCCGATACGCGTGCGGTGGTGCTGACGGTTAGCGACCGCTGTTCCAAAGGCGAGCAGGTCGACGTCTCCGGTCCGGCTGTTGCCCGCTTACTGAAGGCTGCGGGAATCGGTGCAGTGTCCATGCGGATTGTGCCCGATGAGATCGATGCGATTATCACCGCGTTGCGCCACTATGCACGCAACGCGCAGTTGATCGTCACCACCGGAGGGACAGGACTGGCGGCGCGGGATGTGACCCCGGATGCTACCCGGCTGGTGTGCGAGCGGCTGGTCGAAGGGCTGGCAGAACGGATGCGGGCCGATGGCCTGCAACATACACCATTTGCGGCGCTTAGCCGGGCCGTTTGCGGAATCGCAGGAAAAACCCTGGTCGTGAATCTGCCGGGAAGTCCCGCGGGAGCGGAAAGCTCGCTTCAGTCGGTGCTTCCTCTGCTGCCTCATGCCCTGGCTTTGCTGGCCGGAAATACGGCGCATTCTGGGCTGGATGCAAGGTAAAATAAGGCTTCCTCGTGAAAATCCATCCGATTGCCCTCTTTCATAAGCTGAACACCGCGCTGCTTGTCCTGATGAAGCCTTTGGGCGCCTGGGGACTGGGCGCGCTGGCGATCGTCGATACGTCGTCGATTCCGATGCCCATCGACGCGCTGATGATCGACTATGTGGCGCACGACCACGATAAGTTCCTTGTTTACTGCCTGATGGCCGCGGTCGGCTCGGCGATCGGAAGCCTGGTTCCCTACTATTTTGGCCGCGCTGGCGGGGAGCTTTTCCTGCTTAAGCGGATCAACCGGCATCGGTATGAGGCCCTGCGGGACAAATTTGAGCGGCAGGAGTTTCTGGCGATCATGATTCCGGCGATGATGCCTCCTCCCATGCCAGTGAAGGTCATCGAGTTCGCGGCAGGCGTCTTTGAGATGAAACCGCTGCTGTACTTTGGCGCGATCTTTGCCGGGAAGTTTGTGCGGTTTGGACTGGAAGGACTGATCACCATCCTTTATGGGCCTGCCATCCTGAACACGATTGGCAAAGCCTTTCATGAGCATCTGGGCCATGTGCTTGGTGTGATTGGGGTTCTGGTGGGGCTACTGGTGTTTTATATCGTCCGCAAGTTGTTCTCGAAGCGTCGGGGAACGCAGCTTCCGGCTGAAGATGGGTCAGAGGAGTAAGGCAAAGGCGAAAATACAGGGGTCTCTCCACTACAGCGGCAAAAGCGCCGCCTTCGGTCGAGATGACGTTTAATTTGTATGCTTTTGGGGATGGGAAAAGGGCTGCGAGATTCGCAGCCCTTTTTGGTGGATGAAAGTTGCCTTAGGCGATGTGGTTGCCGTGGGACTCGTCCATGGTCTCGGCGATGCTCCGAACCAGAGCAGGAAGGCCAAAGAGGGCTCCTGCGGTGATGGCGGTGGAGATGAGGTCGTTGGCGTAAAAAGGGATGGCCGCAACGTAGCAGGCGCTGAGACCGGCAACCGTGTGCGGATACATAATGCTACCCATCCAGACCGCCAGATTGCTGACAACAAAGAACGACGTGGCCGAAGCCAGAACGCCGCCAGCCACGCGCAGAGCGGAGGGCTTGCCGCTCAGTATCTGGTGGCCGAGCAGGCAGATCGCACCGTACCAGACCCAGGTGACGAGATAGGCGCTGGTGTGGAAGGCATAGCCGTAGGCAAAGACGGTGAGGTAGTAGTCGGCACCCATGAGGGCGAGGACGGCGATGATGGTCTGCCAGCGGCTGCGGCGCGCTCCGAAGTAGAGGAGGCCTCCGCCGACCGCAGTGAAGCCGATCGCGGTGGTGTTGAACAGATGCGGCAGGAAGCGGCTGAAGACCGCAAAGAGTAGAACGAGATAGGCGACCATGGTGAACCTCTGTTTCAGAAAAGCTGTGAATTTGATTGTCGGCTTTTGAAAGAGCGCGGTCAAGATTTCAGAGCCAGAGGATGGCATGAAACCGAGACTGATCTGCCTCTGCGCGTTTGATCGTGTCCAAACTGGATATTGCGATTGCACTAGGTTACCAAAGTGACGGCAAAGAAGTACCATCTATCTTCCGCGTCTGGTCGTCCTAGCGAATGAAGGGTAGTTTGTCTATTCGATTGTCTCGCAAGGAGCTCCCATGAAAATTTTCCCCATTGCCGCCTGTGCGGCCCTCTCCCTCGCGATCACACCTCTTTTTGCGAGCCAGCCCAAGAGCCCGGTCGCGGATTTCACGGTATCCAACCCGTCGAATGTTCCCGGCGCCACGTTGCCGTCGGGAAGTTACTCCATCCGCGTCGTTAATCGACTCTCGGACCGCTATATCGTTCAGGTTGACTCCGCTGATGGCGCTCTCCACTCAACCTTCATCGGCATTCCCAACAGTAAGCTGCCCCGAGCCTCTGCTTCCGGCATTGTGGACTGGAGCAACTCTGTAAAAGGAACCGACTACCTGAGAGGCTGGCACGTTGCTGGAACATCCTCCGCCGTCGAGTTCGTCTATCCGAAGGCAGAAGCCGTCAATATCGCTAACGCCAACCAGGCGAAGGTGCCCGCAATCGATCCTGCGTCGGATGGTCTCACGGCCGACCCCACTCTTTCGCCCAGAGACATGAAATTGGTAACGCTGTGGCTGCTTTCGGCGGAACGGGTTGGCCCTTCAGGGAGTGTGCCCTCCATCAAGGCAGAGCGGTACGAAGAAGTAGCCTCAAACACACAGAAGCCTGTCATAGCCAGCCTTCCCCATACTGCCAGCGATCTGCCGTGGCTATGGCTGCTGAGCGCCTGCTCCACGATGGCGGCTGCCATGCTTTGCTTTTTTAGAAGAAGGCAGGTATCCACCAGCGGGGCAGCAATCACGCTGGGACGCAATCCGTGAAGGCCTGCGATCGCATCGAAAAGTTGTTGTGGGCCGTTTCTCTGGTGAGCATCGGCTTCGTGCTCTTTTTCGCTATGCGAGGCCTGGAGTACCGCGCGCTCTCCGCTGAGTTAATGGCTCGACCTCAGCCATCCGAATCGCCCCATGCGGCGCAGGCCTTGCGTCAGGCACAATCACAGGCAATTGTGAACCGGAACATTCTAGGCAGGATCGAGATTCCTTCGCTTCACCTTGCTGCCGCTGTCATGTCCGACTACGACCCCACCAGCCTTCGGGAAGGCGTCGGCCATATCCGCGGGACGGCGCTGCCGGGAGGGCTGGGGACGGTGGGCCTCGCCGGACATCGCGACACGTTTTTTCGTCCTCTGCGAAAGATCGGGCCCAACATGCAGATCCGCCTCATCGGCAAAACCGGCACCTACTCCTATAGCGTCGACTCTACGGAGATCGTCACGCCAGACAGGGTCAACGTGCTGAACATCGGATCGCGGCCTGAGCTTACCCTTATCACCTGCTATCCATTCGACTATATTGGAGCGGCACCAAATCGCTTCATCGTCCATGCGCACTTATTGTCTGTTTCACCCGAACCCTTAGAATCGTCAAGACACTAAAAGAGAGTTTTCGTGAAACTTCAATTCGATGAAATTGTGAAACACTCGGACGCCGACCTTGTTTTGCGCACGCTAGAGCAGCATCTCCGCGAAGTGTCGCTCGAGACGGTTCGCACGGAAGACGAACTGATCGTCTACGGCCTGGGCCCATCCTTTCGGACGATGAATCCGAATGACAAAACCGTTGTGCGAGCGACTTCTCAGCCTGATGCCACGACGCTGCATACAGAAGCAAATTTTCTGGCTTCGGCCCTGGCAGGCAACGTTGCGCAGGACGAGATTGTTCGCTCCAAGATCGAGCGGGCCTTTGAGTCGCTGAAGGCCGAGCTTAACTACAGTGCAGCCTCACGTCAGACAACCTCATGGACATTGCCGGCCACCGAACCGGCTCCACCAGACCCGGTCGTTGAGACGATACCGGTGATTGCCGAAGGCAGCCCTGCTGCGCCGATCGAGGCGAAGGAGATCTCGCCCGCACCGATTAACCGCGCTCCTGATGTGATGCCGACGACATCCATCGAATCGAAGTCAGAACCGCAGCCAGAATCAAAGATCGAGTCGCAAGCAGAATCAAAGCCCGAGCCAAGTCCAGAGCCGACGCCTGTGCCGAAAAACGCCGAACCTACACTCACCGCGCCACGGCGATCCACACTGGCTCCCCCGGCGGCAATGGAAGCAGCTCCAACCAAGAGGAGGCAATCCGCGATTCTATTGGTGCTGCCGCTGCTCCTTCTTCTTTTGGCTGCTGCCATCTACTTTCTGCAACGTCCCCATTCATCACAGAGCCTCTATACTGCAAAGCCGGAAGGACACACTGCAAGCGCTTCGGTGGAGAACCAGGCCGCCGCACCAGTGCCAGACCCGCCAGCTACAGCGGTAGCGCCACCACAGCCTGTACCTGCGGCGATGCCCACGGACATCAAGGCATGGGTGCAGGCGTGGGCTGCCGCCATACGCACTCGCGATGTGCAGTCCCAACTCTCGTTTTATGCAACCCCTCTCGATCGCTATTTTCTGACGCCGGATGTCAGCAGAGAGCAACTGCTCAACGACAAGCAAGTCGAGATCGACAATAGAAAAGGGTTGTGGACGTTCAAGGCAGAAGACGTCGTTGTGCAGAAAAAGACAGCAGCCAGCGCTGTCGTTACCCTCATCAAACACATCATCGTAGAGCTTCCCTCATCGGTCATCCAGGAACAGCGCATCAAAGCACAGCTGAAACTAAAGCTCGTCGATGGAAGCTGGAAGATTACCTCGGAGCGAACCATCGGCTGATCAGAAGCTGTAGCGCACGCCTGCCTCGATGCGGCGGCCGTTGTCGGCGGCGTAGGGGCGGTTGAAGAGGGGCGAGCCGAGAACACCGCCTACGCTGGTGACGTTCAGGTGATTCAGCACATTCGAGCTGCGCACGTTGAACGTCAGCGTCTGCGGATGTTCGGCCTTGGGATTGTTCAGTTGAAGTTTGCGCTCGATATTGGTATCCATGTGGACCGTCCACGGGGTTCGTCCGGCGTTACGTGGAAATGCTCCGATACCGCCGCTTGGTACGAGCAGGCCAAACTGGGTTGGAATGGCATCGGGATCGCCGGTGGGCGCGTACTGCGGGCGGTCGTTGAAGTTGCCATCGCCGTTGTTGTCGAAGCCCGTGGTGATGTTGTAAGGCACACCGCTCTGAGCTTGCAGGTTGGTGCTCAACTCAAACTTCTCGGGCAGCTTGAGCATTCCGTTGCCGAAGATCTGCCAGCGGCCCTGGCCGTTTCGCGGCGCGAATTCACCGGCGTCGGTGCGCGAACTCTGCGGGTTGAAGAAGGTGTCGTCGTTGGTGTTGTCGATCAGGTCGACGCGGACGGCACCGAAGAAGAAGTTCAGGTGCTTCAACTCATGCTGGTTGATGCCGAAGAACTCCACATTAGCTCGACCCTGACCACTGTTGTTGGTCTGCAAAATGTTGAGGTTGGGCGTGCTGGGGCGCGGGCCGGTGGGGTTGTCGTTGAGCGGCGAGTTAATGTTGAGCGTGCGGGTGTAGTTCCAGATGCGCCCCCAGTAGACATCGGTGTTGACCGACCAGCCGTGGGGGAAGGTGTGGGTGCCCCCTACGTTCTCGATGGCGAAGGTGATGTTTTGCAGGTGCGGCGATGCCTGACGGACGGAGTGGATGATGGTCGCGCCGTCGAAGGGATCGTTGTAGATGGGGTTGTAGACGGTGCTGGTGATGCGATGGACGCCGTCCTCGCGTTGCAGCTCCTGATAGTCGGAGGTGCCATACTGGCCGGTGAAGAGGCCGACGTGCGCGTGCAGTTGCCACTTCTCTTTTTTATCGGGCGACCATGCGATGCCGAGGCGCGGTGTCGCTCCGTTCATGGTGAGCGGTGCGGTTTGCAGGTAGTAGCGGAAGCCCATGGCGATCTGCAGCTTTGGTCGCACCTTCCACATGTCCTGAATGTAGAGCGAGTCACGTATCTGCGTGAAGCTGACCTGCGGCGTTCCCGTCACGTTGTTGTAAGCTGTAGGCGTTCCGCCGGCGAGGCCGAGCTTGGCACGACGATATTGCTCGAGACCGGAGATAATCTCGGTTTGGCCGGGAATGGGGTTACCGTTGGCATCGAGCACAGGCGCGCTGCCCCCGCCGAAGGTATAGACGCCGTTGAAGTTTGTTGTGAGCTGGTCGCTGACGTTATACATCTTGAACTGCGTTCCGAACTTGAGCAGATGCTTCGCCGTGCTGAGAATGGCGTCGTCGTCGGCCTCGATCTCGAAGGTATGCAACCGCTGCTGTCCGATGGATGCGCCGCCACTGGTGAAGGCGCCAGCGACCTGTACCTGAGGCGTCGTGGCGCTGGGAACATCGGTCTCGCCGGTCCAGTCGAAGGCGACGCGTGCCTCGTGCATCAGCTTGGGTGAGACGGTGGTGACGTTCAACAACCGCAGGGTGTGGTCGTAGGTGCCACTGCTGTAGCCGGTCTCGGGCAATGATGTTCCGCCGACGCCTACGTTTTGCGAATGGTTGACGTTGCCGTTGTAGGACGTGGTGAAGGTGTTCTTCTCGTTGAGCTGCCAGCCCAGGCGCGCCGTTGCCAGCCAGAGCTGCTGTGGCGCGGCAACGTTGGCGATGGTGCTTTGCTGGTTGCCCTGATCGTCGAGCGTGATGGCGTTGACGACAGCGTAGTCGTCGATGGTGCGGTGCTCCAAGGTGAGCGCGAAGTCACTGCCCTTCTTGCGCACGGGGCCGTTCAGCTCGAAGCCGTAGCGCTGCTTGCCCAGTGCTGCCCGGCTGGTAGAGAAGGGATCACGGGCGTTCTCCCACGGGCTGCCGTTAGTGGTGAAGAGCGCGCCGTGGAATGCGCTCTGGCCGGGCCGGGTGTAGACCTCGACGCGACCGCCGTCGAAAGGCGGCTGGCGATACTCGGCGGAGAAGAGGTCGGGGTTGACCTTGATGTAGGCGATGGAACTCTTAGGCGGGAGAGGAGATGAACTTTGGAAGCCGTCTACGGTGATGGTGGTGTTGGCGGCGAGACCGCCACTGGTCGCGGCCAGTTGCTGCAGCTCGCGCTTGAGGTCGTCGGGGTCGTCGGCGAGCGTGCTGAGCTGATCGCCTGAGATGGTCTGAGAGGTGCCGTTAGCCGCGGCATCAACTTCATTGCCGCTGTCTTCACCAACATTCACCGAGGTCGTCACGTCTTCGGGCTGCAGAATGACAACCAGCTCCGCCTTTGGCTGGGGAACGTGAATATTTAATTCTTTGGGCGCGAAGCTGGTTTCGCTGACTCGCAGATCATGTTGGCCGGAAGCGACGCAGGAGAAGTGAAACTGACCGGCATCGCCGCTCTGTGTTGTTTCACCTCCGTCGAGCGTGACGCTGGCTCCGGGGATGATCGCACCCGTGGAGTCTCGTACGATGCCAGCCACTTTGGAGCCGCTGCACGGAGTCTGCGCCGACAGATTTAAGCACAGCAGTACCGTGCACGCCGCGATGGCATGAAATATCTTCATATGCATCCTTTCGATAGGGAGCAGGCACCTGCTCCTTGCAATTATCGATACGCAGGGATGCGTTCTGCGGTTCCCGGAATTACCGCGAGCCGAGAGAAAATTAGTTTTTAGAACTAACTTTTAAGGTTTTTTCTTAACTAGCTTTTGAATAAATGGGTTGCGTGCGTGATGGCAGCACCAGCACGCATCGCGGCGGCAACCGCAGCAGTCTCTGCAAGCATCTGGTCGGTCGCCCCGGCGTCGCGTGCCGCCTTCGTGTGCAGCTCAATGCAGTAAGGACATTGCGTTGTCAGCGCAACCGCAACAGCCATCAACTGCTTATGCAGAACATCGATCGTGCCTTCGGTGAAGGCAGCCTTGTCGAAGGCCCAGAAGGCCTTCATCGCGTCCGGCGCGTTTTCGTCCAGTCGCTTCAACTTAGTAAGGTTTTTCATGTCGAACATGCTGCACCTCGGATTGAAATAGGCCCACGTGCGGACTCTCGCTCATAGGAGTCGATCGACAGAGATAAGTTACAGCATCCTGATAGATTGGGTCTATCTGGCCTGGCTTCGTGCTGACTTAGTGCTGGATGTGGCCGTCCATCTCCATGCGGGTGACACGGTGGGCGGCGTCGAGGGTGACGGCGCCGGAGAGCGGCGGATGTTCGCGGCCACGCATGAACGAGGCGTCGTACAGGAAGCGCAGATCGCGAAATGTTACGGTGATCGCTCCCGTGATGGGATCGGCGTCGGATTGGGTGACGAGCGGGAGTTGAGACCAGTCGAGATAGACATGGCCGAGCCAGCTTTGTTTGGCAGCGAGTGTGGCTGCCGTCTCCGCAGGTTTGTAGAAGAGGTCGGAGTGCGCGTTGGTGGTTACGGTGTTGGTAAAGGTATCGACGGTGCCTAGCTGGTAGAAGTTGGGCGTGTCGACGATGACCTGCCAGTGGAAGGGATTGGTGGGGTAGGGCTCAGCGGAGACGCGAAGAATCTGAACGCCGCCTGGATCGGCGCCGAAGTCCTGACTATTGAGGGCGAGTTGAATGGCCTGTTGCTGCTCGACGGCGCGCCAGCCCCACAAGGCGACGATGGCGACGAGCGCGGCGATGGCCCAGCCGCGTCCGCGAAAAGCTGGCTTGCGTGCACCGACCTCGCTGTTGACGAGGCCGAAGAGCGCGGGGGCGATGAGGGCGATGAGCAGAAGACCAAAGATGACGGGCTCGAAGATGAAGACCAGCGAGGCTGCGTACCAGTGCGGGTTGAAAGGAAAGAAAGGACGGATGCCGTAGTTGTTCGTCCAGTCGAGGAGGAGATGGCTGAGGAGCGCAACGAGAGCGAAGGCATACAGCAGGCCCCAGCGCAGGGGAGCGGATTGCTTTGCGGGCTTTTTGCGGCGGAGACGCCAGCGGTGGAAGAGATAGACTGCTCCGACGACTACGGCCGCTTCGAGGGGAAGACCGAGGAGAGTATGGGTCCATCCGCGATGATGCTGGAAGGCGGCGATGGGACCACGGATGGCCCAGAGGGTGTCGAGATCAGGCGCTTCGGCGGCCAGCGTCATGGCCAGCGTGGCGTAGGCTGCCTTGCGATTGAAGCCGCTGCGAGCGAGGACGGCTCCGGTCATCAGGTGCGTGAATGGATCCATGGGGTTCCAGCATATCGCGGCTGGCCTGCCCGCGCTTACTGACGAAAGACGATGCGGCCTTCGCTGATGGTCGCGTGTACCCGTCCCAGCATGGGCGCGCCGTCGAAGGGAGTGTTCTTCGACTTCGAGCGCGATTGCTTTGCGGCAAAGCTCCACGAGGCTGCGGGATCGAAGATAACTACATCGGCGAAGCTGCCGGGAGTCAGTGAACCTCTGCCGGGGAGCAATGCAATTCCCGCGGGAGCCGTGCTCATGAGCGAAAGAATCTTGCTCAGCGATAGGCCCTGTCCGCGATGCAGAACGCGCAACGCCAGGCCCAGCGCGGTCTCAAGGCCGGTAATGCCGTTGGGAGCGCGCTCGAACTCCTGCTCCTTCTCGTGCGCGGCGTGGGGAGCGTGATCGGTTGCGATGCAATCCACCGTGCCGTCGGCCAGCCCAGCGAGAACGGCCTGACGATCAGCCTCGGCGCGCAGCGGAGGATTCATCTTGGCGTTGGTGTCGTAGTCGCCGATGGCCTCATCGGTCAGGGTGAAGTGATGCGGCGCGGCCTCGCAGGTGACATGCAGTCCCTGCGCCTTCGCCGCGCGAATGGCATCGAGAGCGCGGCCGGTCGAGACATGCTGCACATGCAGGTGGGGACGCAGGCCTTCGGATCTTTCGATCTCCTGCAACAAGCGGATGTCGCGCTCCACGATCCGCGACTCGGCTTCGACGGTCATGCCGCGCAGACCGAGGCGAAACGCCACCGGGCCGTAGTTCATGCTGCATCCGCCGGTGAGGTGCGTGTCTTCGGCGTGCTGTGAAACAGGCACCCCCAGCCGTGCAGCGGCGATGAGCGCTTCGCGCATGATGGCGTCTTCGAGGATGGGCTTGCCATCGTCGGTGAAGCCGACGACTCCGGCCTTGTGCAGCGCGGCAAAGTCGGTCAGCGTGGCGCCCATGCTGCCCAGCGTGGCTGCCGGCATGGCGAAAAGTTTTACAACAGCCCCGCGCTCGGGTGCGAGCATCCATTCGAGCCCGGCTACGGAGTCATTCACCGGAATGGTGTTGGGCATGGCGACAACGGTAGTGAAGCCACCCGCTGCTGCCGCTGCCGTTCCTGTGGCGATGGTCTCCTTGTAGGTCTGGCCCGGCTCGCGGAGGTGGACGTGGATATCGACCAGCCCCGGCGCAACCACCAGCCCAGAGGCATCGATAATCTCTGCTGCCCCCGTGCCCTTCAGGCTGCCCGGCTTGTCGATTGCGGCGACCTTGCCATCGCGAAGGAGAAGGTCGCGGGCCTCGTTGAGGCCGTTTGCCGGATCGATCACACGGCCATTCAAAATTAATACGTCACTCATACAGTTACACTCTCGAATCCGCCCTCGCTCAGGGCGCGAAGCAGCAGCGCCGAACGCACGGAGAGGCCGTTGCTCACCTGCAACTCGATCGCGGAGTTGGGGCCGTCGGCCACGTCGCCAGCAATCTCCAGACCGCGAATCATGGGGCCGGGATGCATCACCAGAGCATCGGGTGCCTGTGCGGCGAGACGCTCTCCGTTGAGCTGATAGCGTGCGATGTAGTCCGCGAGGTCAAGCTCCAGCCCGGCGAGACGCTCTTTTTGAATGCGCAGCATCATAACTACCTGCGAGCGGCGCAGGGCGGCATCGAAGTCGCGCGCGATCTCAACGCCATCGCCGAGACTGCTTGCCATTTCGGGCAGCAGCCGTTCGGGTCCACAGAGCAGAACCTTTGCGCCGAGTTGCGGCAGAAGCCATGCATTCGATCGCGCTACGCGGCTGTGCAGAATGTCGCCGGTGATAACGACGGTCACGCCGTCGAGGCTCTTCGCCGTCGCCCTTGCGGCATCGCGTCCGGGCAGGCGCATCAGCATCGTGCGTGCATCGAGCAGGGCCTGCGAAGGATGCTCGTGCATGCCGTCGCCCGCATTCAGGACGGGCAGGCTGGTCTCGCGCGCCAGCACAAAAGGTGCTCCCGATGACGGATGGCGAAGGATGATGCACTCGGCCCCGAGAGCGCGCAGGGTGAGACCGGTGTCCTTGAGGCTCTCGCCTTTTTCGATGGAGGAAGACTTATCGCTGACCAGCGTGGTGGTTGCGCCGAGCGACTTCGCCGCCAGCTCGAAGGAGGTGCGCGTCCGCGTGCTCGACTCGTAGAAGAGGAGGGCGATGCGGCGACCGGCCAAAAGCGTTGCGCGCTGTGCGTGGGCCATCTGCTCGAGCCGCGTGGTTACGGTCAATATAGCGGAGACGTCTGCGACGGTGAGATCGGCCACGCTCAACAGCGAGCCGGGAGCGTAGAGGAAGATCTTTTTCGAGCCTTGCGATTCCTGCGTCATCGATGCGGTCAATCCACCAGCTCGACCAGCAGCACCTGCTCCTGCTCGTCGATCTCTTTAAGCTTGACCTCGATAATCTCGCGCCGCGAGGTCGGTATGGTGCGTCCCACGAAGGTCGCCTGAATGGGCAGCTCGCGGTGGCCGCGGTCGATCAGCGCCAGCAGTTGCACGCTGCGGGGACGGCCGTGGTCGAACAGGGCATCGAGCGCCGCGCGAATCGTGCGCCCGGTGTAGAGCACATCGTCGACCAGCACGATGTCGCGGCCAGTCACGTCAAAGCCGACCTCGCCGGGAGCGACCTTGGGCCGCGCGCCATCGGTCGAGAGATCGTCGCGGTAGAAGCTGATGTCGAGCACGCCGGTGTCGACAGGGCACTTCTCGATCTTCGCGATCAGCGAGCCCAGCCGCTGGGCCAGCGGAACGCCGCGCCGCTTGATGCCGACCAGCCCGAGGTTTTCGCAGCCATCGTGCTTTTCGACGATCTCGTGGGCGAGGCGCACCAGCGTCCGCTCAATCTCGGAGGCCGACATGAGGCGGCCCTTCTCGCGTATCTTCGGAATCGGCTTGGTTGGTTCGGTAGTTTCACTCATAGCGATTGCGCTTGATGATATCAGCAGCCCAGCCTCGATTGAAGAGGCTGTAGGCTGTGCGAAGACCGCACGGCAGACCGTGCCTCAAGCCGAAACCTTGTGGCGCGTCCGCAGAAAGCCCCCCACGGCGCCTCCGATCGTCGAAAGCACAAGCAAAATTCCCGAGATCAGGCCAAAGCCAGCGAGCATCATTCCTGCGCGGAACTCGGGCGAATTGAGATAGCCCTGCATCGATTTTGCCTCGGGATTGGTCGCCAGCGCATGTTCAATCTGCAGGTGAAGCTGCTGGGTCAACTGGGCGTCGAAGCCAGCCATATTGCGCAGCAGATAGCGCGCCACCAGGCCGCCTGCCGCCATGGCAACCGCCAGGCTTCCGATCAGGACGACCCCGACGACGACACCGATGCGTGCGCCAATGCCTGCGTCCATCCATGCCTGTGGGCGTCGCTTCTGATAGAGGGCCAGCGTGATCAGCGAGCCGCTTACGCTTACCGTCCAAAGCCAGCTTAGGGGCGAAACCGACTCGAAGCGGGCCGCCACCAGCGTCAACGCGGCGGCGATACCGGCCACGAGCAAGGCGCAGCGAATCGCCGTCTTCCACTCGATCTGCCGGGGTGGAGGAGGCGGAGCTGCGCCGGTCGTGTTCTCCGCCAGCTCTGCCGGTTGATCATGGTCCAGCAGATAGATCTGGGGAGCGCCGCAATGGGGGCAGAAGGGCGACGAGGTGTCGTCGGAGAGCTCCCCGCCACAGCGATGGCAAAATTCATGCATATCTATGAAGCTACCGCAGCCGGTAGGGCGCGGCAAGCTTTGCCCTTCAGCCAAAAGTCCGGATGCTTCATGTTCGAGGCTTTTGAGCTCGGAACTCTGTCCCCAGCTTCCTCGACGAGCCTACTGCTCGTTCTCCTTATCAGGGGAATGTCCGGGCAGATCCAGGACCACTAGCCCCAGCTTCGTCCCTGTGCCATTCGGGTCAATCGCGACAATATGCTGGTGCTGCTTCGAGCCGGCCTTCAGCTCCAGCTTGCGCGAGATATCGTCGTTGATCGCGACGTGCTTGTTGTTGTCGTCGCAGGTTAAACCCTCTGCCGTGCGCGTCGGCTCTCCCACGGACTTGTCGTTCGAGCACTCGATGACGTCGCCGTACACACCGAGGGCCTTGCGATAGAACGCCTCGACCTTGTCGGAGCTGTCGGGGGTCTCGTAGCTCGCGGCCTTGACGCGTAGATGGAAGCTGCCGAAGTTCATGTTCACATCCGCCGCGCCGTGGTCGTGGTCCTTCTTCACCAGCGTCGCGCCGGGATAGGCCGGCAGGCCCATGCCTTCCAGCACTGTTGCATCGTTGGTCTTCACCTGCACGCCGCCGAACGGTGTCGCGATTCTCACGTTCTCGTTGCCACCTTGCTTGTTTGTCTGAACCCGGCATCCGCTCATCAGCACTGCTGCGACTATCGCCGCTGCCGCCATCATCTGTGTCACGCGCATACCAAATCTCCTCTGTCCAAGAAACGATACGCTGATTGCTCCCTGTATGTTCCAGCAAATTCAGCATAGCGAAGCGTGGACTTTCAAAGAAGAAACACTGTAATTCTGCTCACAAACCCGTCATCGCTGTCCTATACTGGCAGGAAGCCTGAAGTGTCGGCTATCCGGGAGCTTTGGCATGGCGCAGCACCAGCCAATCCGCAGAACGCCTCCATCAGCCGGGTCTGAGATCCCGGACAAGCTGTACTTCCGCATCGGCGAGGTCTCCAAACTCTGCGACCTGCCTGCCTACGTTCTGCGCTTCTGGGAGGGCGAGTTCCCCAGCCTGAAGCCGCACAAGGGTGGCACCGGACAGCGGCTCTACCGCCGCCGCGACGTGGAGATGGTTCTGCGCATCAAGAGCCTGCTCTATGACGAGGGCTATACCATCCCCGGCGCGCGCCAGATCTTCAAGGCTGAGTCGCATCATAAAGAGCCGCAGCTTACCCTCGGCATCGACGATGCGGCTGCGCCTGCTGCACCATCAAAGCAACTACGCAAGCTGCAGAAAGAACTTCGCGACCTGCACGCTCTGCTCTCAAAGCCGGTGACCCGCGCTGCGGTCCATCCCATCCGCGCGCCGCGACATACCACCACCTCTCGCCATACCGCACCGAAGCTCTTCGACATCCCGCAAAACTCCGAAGGCTCCGACTAAAGCGCCATCCATCCTGCATGGATGGCCCACAGCGAGATGCTCGCCACCACGATCCACAGCGTTACTCCCTGAATCAGCGGCCTTACGCCGACTTCTTTCAGCGTGATGCCTGTGCCAATCAGAAACAGCACCACCGTCAATACAGATTTGCCCAGCCGGTTCAACGCGGCGAAGATTCCCGCAGTCTGCGGCAGATATCGACTGCGTCTTTTCCACGCGCAGCAGTTTGCCGAGTAGCACGCCGAAGCTGAGCACGAACGGGATGCTGAGCACGCTCTTCGCACCTCGCATCGCGGGCGAACCAGTCCCGCCACCCCACCAACATAAGGCCGCCCGATAGAATCATCCTTAGCCTTGAAAACAGTGACCGCCACCGATCATCCCATTCCGCCCGTTCCCGCCAAGCGCTTCGGCTGGCTGCGTCCCTCGCACAAGCACACCGCGCTTTCGGCGACAGTGCTACTCTCCGTCTTTGCGCTGCTCTCCCGCATCATCGGCCTCGTTCGCGACAAGTACATCGCCTACACCTTTGGCGCGGGCCCCGGCACCGACGCTTACAACGTCGCCTTCCAGCTTCCCGACCTGATCAACTATCTGCTCATCGGCGGCGCGGCCTCCATCAGCTTCGTCACCATCCTCAGCCGCTACCGCGAGGCCAACCAACACGAAGAAGGAGACCGCGCCCTCTCCGTTATCCTCACGACGATGCTGCTGGTGCTCGGCGGCGCCATCCTGCTCGCTGAGTTCTTCGTTCCGCTCTACACCCATCTCTACTTTCCCGACAGCCCCTACGAGGCTGCGCTCTGCACGTTCATGACGCGCATCCTGCTGCCGGGGCAACTGTTCTTCTTTGCTGGCGGAGTCCTTGCCGCGGTCGCGCTGGTTCGCAAGCAGTTCACCTATCAGGCGGTCTCGCCGCTGATCTACACGCTCGGCATCATCTTCGGCGGTGTCGTTCTCTCGCACTCCATCGGTATCCCGTCACTGGCATGGGGCGCGCTCGCAGGGGCCTTCGCAGGCCCCTTCCTCGTCAATGCCTACGCCGCGCGCCGCGCCGGAGTCCACTATCGCCCCATCCTCGACTTCAGCAATCCCGGCCTGCGCTCGTGGGTGCGCATGTCGCTGCCCCTGATGCTCGGCGTCACCGTCGTCTTCATGGACAACATCATCCTTACGTGGTTCGCCAAACACAGCGCCGGCGATATCACGCGCCTGATGTACGCCAAACGCCTCTTCACCGCGCCGATGGCCATCATTGGACAGGCTGCTGGAGCCGCATCGCTGCCCTTCTTCGCCTCGCTCTACAGCCGCAAGCTCTTCGGCGATTACGCCTCGGCCGTCAACCGCGCCGTGACCCGCATTCTCTCGGTAGCCATCCTGCTCTCAGCCGCGATGTTCGCGCTTGCCCGCCCCGGCGTCGACCTTGTTTTGCGCGGAGGCTCCTTCAACCACGCCGACGCCGATCTCACCGCGCTCTACTTCGCCATCTTCACCATCTCTCTCGCACTGTGGGCTTCGCAGGCCATCTACTCCCGCGCCTTCTTCGCCGCTGGTGAGACCTTCGTTCCCATGCGCGCCGGAACCATCATCACCGTCCTCTCCATCCCCTGTTATTGGTTCCTGCATCTCCGCTTCGGAGTCATCGGCCTGGCGTGGGCGTCAAATCTCGCGATCCTCGTGCACACCGTCACGCTGGCCATACTTCTCCATCGCCGCCGCATGGTCTCGCTTGCCGGGCTGGACCGCCCCGAACTGGCGCGCTCTCTGCTTGCTGCCGCTGTGAGCCTCGCGGGGGTCTCGCTGTTGCTGCACGCTCTGCCCCATGCGCATGGACAGACTTATCTCGGCGATCTGATCGCGCTTGCTACTGGCGGCATTCTTTGGGTGGTGCTCTGCTATGGAGTCCTCTACTTCACGGGTTCTCCTCTCCCCCGCCAGCTCCGCTCGCGTCGCGCCTGATCTTTGGCACGGCCTTCACCGGCAGTTATAGTAGCCAACATGCACCTCCGTGCCGCAGTCGCGTTGCTCTTTCTCCCCGTTGCATTCGTCTGCGCTCAAAGCGCACCCGGCAATGCGCCCATTCCCGCAGCACCTGTTCCGACCATCAGCGCACAATCCACCCTGGTGCTTGTGCCTACGCTGGTGAAGACAAAAAAAGGCGAGCTCGTCTTCACGCTGACGGCCAACGACTTCACCATCACCGACAACACCGTCGACCAGAAGGTGCATCTCGAAGAGGACACCGGCGACCAGCCGCTGGCGCTGGTCGTGGCGATTGAGACCGGCGGCGACGGAGCAGCCCAGTTCGGCAAGTACCGCAACCTCGCCACCATGATCGAGTCGGTCGTGGGTCAGGTACCTCGCCGCATCTCGGTCGTCACCTTCGACAGTGAGCCGGAGATCTTGCAGGGCTTCACCTCCAACCTGGCGCTGATGGAAGACGCTATCCAGAACCTGCCTCCAGGCGACAGCGGAGCCGCCATCCTCGACGCCATCGACTACTCCGTCGATCTGCTGCGCAAGCAGCCTCCGCAGTACCGCCGCGCCATCCTGCTGATCGGCGAGACCGTCGATCACGGCAGCAAGGTCAGGATCGAGGATGCTCTTCGCGCCGTCAGCGACACCAACACCGCCATCTATAGCCTTGCCTTCTCCTCCTCGCGCAGCGGCATTAGTCACGAAGCCTCAAAGCTCAACGACCCAAACCCCGGCCCCGAACACGGCTGCTTCTCGCACGATCCCAAGACCGATCCCACGGTGAGAGACGACGGCACCAAGGGCGTTGCAGAAGAGTCCAAGGGCACGCAGTACTACGACTGCCTCGCCGAGCTTCTGCCGCCGCTGCGTCTCGCCAAGATGGCTGCGATCCTCGGCATGAACGGCCTGCGCAAGAACGCGCCTGAGACCGTAGCCAATCTGACCGGCGGAGAGTACTTCCACTTCAGCAGCCAGCGCGACCTCGAACGCGGCCTCGCGACCATCTCCAACCACGTTCCCAATCGTTACGTCCTGAGCTTCCAGCCGCAGATGCCGCAACCCGGCCTCCACGCCATCACGGTCACGCTGAAAGACCACCCCGACCTTGTCGTCACGGCACGAAGCAGCTACTGGGCTGGCGACACGACAACGGAACCGCATCCTTGAAGCAAGTCCCGACATCCCACGTCATCTCGACCGAAGGCGGGGTTCTTTCCGCCGCAGTGGAGAGAACCCTGTATTTCATCCACTCGCCACAAAATCATCCGTCCGCAAAGATCAAGCGCATCCGCAGTTACACCCCGGTGATATCCTCGGAAACACTCCCCGCATCATCGACCTGAGCGATGCCTATGCGAAATTGCGATACTGCTGCCGCTAAGACGACCGCACTCCTCCTCGCTCTGTTCAGCGTGATGCCCCTCTTCGCCAAAGCAGCCGAACCGCCTCCTGTCACTACCATTACCATCATCCGCAAGGATGGCCATAAGGATGGCGTGGCCCAGATGACCGTGAGCGGCAGCAAAGGCAAGCCGCGCAGTATCACCAAGCACGCCATGCAGGCGTGGCCCGTCCGAGATGGACAGGGTGCTCTCATCCTTGTCGTCGAAAAGAAGCATTATCTGCTGCGCTACTACGATCTCGACTCCGGCCGCCGCCGCAATCTCGGCATAGTTCCCTTCGGCCATGCCTCGCTACAGGAGACGAAGCTCCCCAACGAAGGCTGGGCCTTCGCGCTCAGCGGCACAGACGCCACCACGGGCCAGCCGCTAACGCTGGTCGGCAGCACCGACGCCATGACCGGCGTTTTGCCCGGCGAGTCTTCGCCGACCTTTGTTGGCGACTCACTCTCCGGCACCACCTCAGAGGGCAGGCAGACCGTTAAGGTCGCTTCGCTGCTTGGCACGAACCTCGGCGATATCTACACCCCGCCGCAGACCTCTGCTACGTCGCCCGAGTACCTGCAGGTCTTTCCCAACGGCGCGGCTATGACCGTCGACCACGACGGCACCGTCCACAAAGGCCGCTGGCACACCGACGGCGCCACGCTGCACATCGTCACCGGCACGACAAATCTCTCCTTGCCGCAGCCTTCGCTGGAAAAGATCACGGGTGTCCCCGCTGGAACAAGGTTTTCTGTCCGCCTGCTCCAACCGCTCTCGTCTCGCAAAGCGAAGGAAGGCATGACGGTAAAAGCGGTCTCCATCACGCCACTGATGGTCGATGGACTCATCTTCCTCCCGCAGGGCTCAACCATTGAGGGCACCGTCACCCAGGCAAACGGCGTCGGCTGGGGATTCAAACATGAGACCGCGTCGCTCACCATTGACTGGAACCACGCCACCACGCCTGACGGCCATTCTCTGACCATGGATGCTCGCATCTACCAGGTGGAGAACTCGCAGGAAAAGGTAACCTCCAAGGGAAAGATCCAGGGGATCCGATCTACCGGGACCCCGGGCCACTCCGCAGAAAACGGTGTCCTTACCTTCGCGGGGATCGACCCCATCGCCTATATCTTCGCCTCGGCGGCGAGCAGCGCGGTCCTCGGCTTCGCGGAGCCGGAGATTCTCTACAACGGCGGCACCGAGTTGATTCTCGAATACGTCAAGCCCCTCATCACCACGCAGACCTATCCCTTCTCCGTCCTTCCCTCCGCAAACTCCGAGGCAGAGCGCGAGCATCTTCAGGCGCTGGTGAAGACTCTGCCCTTCCGCACCCGCACCAAGGCAGGCAACAAGGTCTCCGACCTCACCAACCTCGTCTTCATCGGATCACCCGAAGCTCTGCACCGCGCCTTCACCGCCGCCGGATGGCTGCCCTCGGACGAGCTCACCGCAGGCTCGACCTTCCGCACCCTCAAGACCCTCAGCGGCAACAAGACCTACACTCAGGCACCAATGTCCGTGCTTCTGCTCGACGAGCGCGAGCCCATCTACACCCTCGGCAAGACCACCAACACCTTCGCCGCGCGTCATCATCTGCGCATCTTCCCCACCACGGCGGAATGGGACGATCAAGCTGTCCTCACCGCCTCTTCCACGCAGGACATCGGCATCGCCTTCTCCCGCAAGCAGAGGACGTTCATCCACGTCATCGATGAGCACATCGACAACGAGCGCTCCAAGATCGTCAACGACCTGAAGTTTACCGGCTGCGTCACCAGCCTCGACATGGTGCCGCGCCCCTGGGCACCGACCGACGCCTACAACTCCACCGGCGACCGCCTGCTGACTGACGGCCAGGTCGCTGTCCTCCACATCAGTTCATGCGATAGCCCCCACACCACACCGGAAGTCGTTCCACCGCCGCCGAACCGCTTTCAGCGCAGCACCCGCAACACCGCGCTTACCATCCGCAACAGCGTCTATCGCGGCAACCTCATCTATCAGGGCATCTCCGGCAGCTTCAAGGTGCATGACTATCTCCGCAGCAGCAGCGAGCTGCCCCAGGACTACGGAGCATGGCGCAAGACCGATGCCTCCGGCGCGCAGTATCAGGAGGCGGGAGCCGGGCCGGGCCTGATCAAGCGCTCCTTTCGCCCACACGACCGCCTCGTCGAGCCCGACGTTCCCTATCAACCTGCGGTAAGCCACAAATGGGACCCGCCACGCTACGAGCTGGCCATCGAAGGAGGCTATCTCCATCTTCGTGAAACTTATCTAAGCCTCGCTGGAATTGTGCTTGTGCCGACTCACCCTCCGGCTCCGCTCTTCGAAATCGATCTATTCGATGAGGTAGGCGATGGATGGGCCGCCGGTGGCACTGCGACCATCAACAGTTGGAAGTACTTCTCCAATGAGTTCTCCTACTTTCGCCAGCAGGGGAAATACACGCTTGGCTCCGAAGTGTATGAAGGCGACTCCGACCAACCCGTTGTAGACGACGACATCACTGTGGACTCGCAGCGGGTCGGCCTGACCACTCGTCAGTTCGAATACAATCTGCTCGCCCATCTCAGGCCGCCCACCTCGCGATGGAGGCCCTACATCGCTGTCGGCCCCACGTTTCAACTCATCGCCCTATCCGATTCGCCGCTTAAGAAACCCGCAGGCCCATTCAAGCTCGGACTGGGCAATCTCGGGCTGTTCAAGGCTGCCTTCGACTTTGGAAGAACCGCGCCGCTCGATGGTGGCGGCATCTTCCAGTTTGGATTGCAGTATGGCGGTGGGATCAAGTACCGCATCTCTCCGCGAGTGATGCTGCGCGCCGACTATCGAGAGACCTGGAGCAAGAATCCGGATATTATCAGCAGCAGTTATAAAGATTTCAACATCGTCATCGACAATGACGACTACACCGCTGTCATCTACACCCTCAAACCGCCGCAAAAGTTCTTTCAGGACCGCTTCACCCTTGGCGTCGCCTTCACCTTCTGAGGCGAGTTTGCCGATGGTGTATGGACACCCTAAAAGCAGATTCCTTCGCTTCGCTGCGGAATGACAAAAGGAAACTCTCCCCCAATGAGCATTCTGCTCCAGGGAAGGCCTGATTGAGTTCTGAACAATCCTCGGGGGCTAAAGCCCCGTGATAGATGTGCGATTTGCGGCGTGGCTGAAGCCACGCCCTTTCAAAACGAAGACCTAATCAAGAGGTTCACTAGGCCAGTCGGCGCAAGGGCCAAAGGCCCGCTCTATACCAGCCTGGGGCAACGCCCCAGGTAGACAGGAACCCGATCACGGAGGACTGAAGGCCCGTCCTATAGGTCTATATCTGCATCTGCTTCCGAGTGACGCCCTACTCAGTCCAGCGTTTGAAGACCAGCGAGCCGTTGGTTCCACCGAAGCCGAAGGAGTTTGAAAGCGCGTAGTCGATCTTCGCTGCCTGAGGCTTGTTGGGAACATAGTTCAGGCGGCACTGGGGATCCAACTCGACGATGTTCATCGTCGGCGGAGCCATCTGGTTGAGCATGGCGAGGATGGTGATGCCCGCCTCCAGCCCGCCCGCGCCGCCAAGAAGGTGACCGGTCATGGACTTGGTGGAGCTGACGAGCAGGGTGTGGTTCTTCGCCCGCTCGCCGAAGACGTTTTCGATCGCCTGCGACTCCAGCGCATCGCCCAGCGGCGTGCTGGTGGCGTGGGCATTGACGTAGTCGATCTTGTCGGGCGAGATTCCGGCGACCTTGAGGGCGGCAGACATGGCGCGGAAGCAGCCTTCGCCCTCGGGAGCCATGCCGGTCATGTGGAAGGCATCGGCGGACATGCCGTACCCGATGACTTCGGCGAGGATATGGGCACCGCGTGCCTTGGCCATCTCCAGCTCTTCCATGATGAGGATTCCGGCGCCTTCACCGACCACGAAGCCGTCGCGGTCCTTATCGAAGGGACGACAGGCGTGCTCGGGATCATCATTCCGGGTGGAGAGTGCCTTCATGGCGGCGAACCCGCCGACGCCCATGGGCGTGATGGCGGCCTCGGTGCCTCCAGCGATCATGGCATCGGCATCGCCGCGCTGAATGATGCGGAAGGCATCGCCAATGGAATGCGCGCTGGAGGTGCAGGCGGTCGCGGTGGCTTCATTGGGACCACGGGCGTTGTAGCGGATGCTGACGTGACCGGCGGCAAGGTTGACGATAGAGCCGGGGATGAAGAAAGGCGAGATCTTGCGTGGGCCGCCCGCCAACATGGCCGAGTGCTCGCGCTCGATGACATCGAACCCGCCGATGCCGGAGCCGATATGGACACCAAAGCGGTCACGGTTGCTCTCGTCGATGACCAGGCCGGAGTGCTTCATCGCTTCGTCGGAGGCGGCAATGGCGAAGTGGATGAAGCGGCCCATCTTGCGGGCCTCTTTTTTGTCGATGAACTGGAGCGGGTCGAAGTCCTTGACCTCGGCCGCAAAGCGGACGGGATGGCCGGTGAGATCGAAGGCCTTGATCTCAGCCATGCCGCTTTTGCCTGCAAGCAGGCCGTCCCAGACCTCGGGCGCGGTTTTACCGACCCCGCAGACGAGGCCGAGGCCGGTGACGACGACGCGACGCTGCTCCATGTTGGTTACTTTCCTGTCTTCTGGTGTTTTTCGATGTAATCGACGGCGTCCTTGACGGTCTTGATCTTCTCGGCGTCTTCGTCGGGGATCTGGATGTCGAAGGCCTCTTCGAACTGCATGACGAGCTCGACGACATCGAGGGAGTCGGCCCCGAGGTCTTCCTGGAAGCTGGCGCCGGGGGTGACTTCGGCTTCATCCACTTGAAGTTGCTCGACGATAATCTGTTTTACTTTCTCATCTACTGCGGCCATTTGTTTCTCCTGTTTACGTCTTGCAATCAAAATTTGGATGACGGTGCGCGAACTCAACACCACCATGCTCAAGAATACTGAGCGCCTAGCAGAGTGTAAAGCAAACCGGGGCTGGGCGTAATGGGGGCATCACGGTGGAATTCATTTATTCACCATCATTCTCATCTCCGGAAGCGGCGAGAAGAGGGGCTATGCCGTTGTTGTCCTCAAAGGAGATAAGGTTTGAGGCTGGGGCATCCAGCTCGCCCACCTCGCGCAGAGTGCGGTTGATGGCACGGGTGCGGACGCCAAGCTTCTGAATCGTGTTCTGGACGGTGCCAACCTGCGTCTCCATCTTGCCCATCAGGGCTTCGAAGGTGTTGAACTCGCGCTTGGTGCCTTCGAGGACCTTCCAGACCTCGTCACCTTTTTCCTGAATCGCGAGCATATGGAAGCCCATCTGGAAGCTGGTGAGGATGGCGGAGAGGGTGCTTGGCCCGGCGATGGTGACGTGGCATTTGGACTGGATCTCGGCCTGGAGCGCTTCGCGGCGCATGACCTCGGCGTAGAGGCCCTCGGTGGGCAGGAACATGATGGCGTGAGGCGTCGTCACCGGTGGGTTAATGTATTTTTTGCAGATCCGTTCGCCCTCGGTGCGGATGGCGGCGTCGAAGGCCTTGCGCGCGGTGACGATGCTCTCCGGGACATTGCTCTCGTAGGCAGCTTCGAGACGCTCCCAGTCTTCGCGGGGGAACTTGGCGTCGATGGGCAGCAGCGTCTCCCCCGCCAGACCGGGGAAGCGCACCGCAAATTCGACGACCTCCTGCGTGCCTTCTTTCACCTTGGCGTTGCGGATGAACTGGCTGGGGGCAAGCATCTGCTCGAGCAACATCCCGAGCTGGACTTCGGCGAAGCCTCCGCGGGCCTTGACGTTGGTGAAGATGCGGCTGAGGTCGTTGACGCCGTCGGAGAGCTTGGTCATCTCGCCAAGCCCGGTATGGACCTTGTTGAGCTGGTCGGTGACCTGGCCGAAGGATTCGGTGAGACGCGTCTGCAGCGTGGCGTTGAGCTTCTCATCGACCGTCTGGCGCATCTTTTCGAGCTCTTTGGAGTTGTCCTCGTTGAGTTTGGTGAGGCGCTCTTCGACGGCGGTCCGAAGCTGGTTTTGCAGAGTGGTATTGCTGGCCATCAGGTCGTTGAGCTTGGTGTTGAGCGACTCGCGCAGATTGGTGTGCTGGACGCTGGTCTCGGCGGTAAAAGACGACAGCCGCTGGGTGATGGTGTCCATCTGGCTCTGAACGGCGGTGCGAAGCTGGTCGGCGGAGGATTTGTTGTCGCTGCGGAAGTCGGCGAGGCCGGTGTTCAGGGTCGCGCCAAGGGTGGCGATGCTGGCAGTGATCTCGGTGCGGAGGGCAGCGAAGGCAGTCTCGCTCGCTTCGCGAGTGCGCTGGGCCTCGGTGGCGATGTCGGTGCGCATCTGGGCGAACGAGTTGCGGATATGCTCGTCCGTGGCCTGCTGGCGGGCATCGAGGCGGGTAAGCTGGTCGGGAATCTGGCCGAGGCGCAAGTCCTGCTCGGGAGCCTGCTGCTTCCGCAGGAGCAGGAAGATAACGAGGAGTAAGGTGACGATCTGGAGGATGAGAAGCGGGAGAGGCATTTCGTTTTTCCTTCGCCAAAGGATAGCATCTGGCACGGTGAGGATTCTGAAGATGGAGCAGCAGCCATCAAGGGTAATGGAAGCAGGGACAGCTCTTTCTGCAATGATTTGCGCTTCAGGTTCAATTTATTAGACTTACCCGCGCCTAATCGCGTCTATCCTTCTAGATGGTCGCGCGGATGCATTCCAACCGCGACCTCTCTCACGAGGGATTCTGGTCTTCGTCCGGGAAAAAGGGAAGACATGTCAATCGAGACCCGCTTTTGCGCTCTGCTCCTCCTTCTGGTTCTACCCTCTGCCGCTCCGGCCTTCGCACAGCAGGGTACCCCCATAACCCAGGCCTCCAACAGTATTCATTTGGATGTTGTGGTCACGCCAAAATCGGGAACGCCGATCCCCGGACTGAAGCAGCAGGACTTCACCGTCCGGGACAATAAGATTTCGCAGCCGATTACCTCGTTTCAGGCGGTCAGCGACAGCCAGGCGCCAGTGGAGATCGTCCTGCTCGTCGATGGGGTCAATACTCCTTATCTACGCCTCGCCTATGCGCGTGAGGAGATCGACAAATTCCTGCACGCGAATGGCGGTCACCTCGCGCATCCTCTTTCGCTCGCCATCTTTACGGACACCGGCACCCAGATTCAGAATGGCTCCTCAACCGACGGCAATGCCCTGAGCACCGTTCTCGATCAATCCGCGATCGGGCTGCGCAGCATTCGGCGCTCCAGCGGCATCTACGGCGCCGATGAGCGCATCCAGCTCTCTCTCCAGACGCTTCGCCAACTCACCGCGCTAGAGGCAGCCCGCCCCGGACGCAAGATCATCCTTTGGCTCTCTCCCGGCTGGCCGTTGCTGTCAGGGCCGCGCATCGACCTGGGCGCAAAGCAGCAGCAGAGGATCTTCACCGAGATTGTCGGGCTCTCCAGCGCCATGCGACAGGCGCATATCACCCTCTACAGCGTTGATCCGATGGGGGCCGGCGAGTCTGTTCTCAGCAACTCTTATTTCTATCAAACGTTCCTCAAGGGCGTGGGCAAGCCGGACGACGTTCAACTCGCCGACCTGTCGCTGCAGGTGCTCGCTGCCCAGAGCGGCGGCCTGGTCCTGAACGGCAACAACGACATCGCCGGGCTGCTCGCGAAATGCGTCGCAGACACGAGTGCCTACTACGAGCTCACCTTCGATCCGGCCCCCGCCGAGCACGCCAACGAATATCACCATATCGAGGTCAAGATGGCAGATCCCGGTCTCACCGCACGCACCCGCCAGGGATACTACGCACAGCCGCGATGAGCTTCTTGCCGAAGACCGAAGGAGGGATGAATGCCGATTACAAACTACAGTGTGCTGGCAGGCGACCCGGTCTCGGGCAAGGTGGTCACGGGATCGAGCACGCATTATCAGATCACGATGAACGCTCCCGGCGGCCCGTTTACCGTGGCAGTGAACATTCAGTCGGTGGATGGCTCGGAGGTCTTGTACGCGATTGAGGAGGGATTTACCCCACCGGATATTGCCGGACTGCTGGCGCTCCCGATGGGGATGACGCCGCTGAAGAGCGTGCCCGGTGGGCTGGCCCTCGATTATGTGCGCTCGCAAGTGAACGGCACCTCAATGATTACGCGGGATCAGATGACGCTGTTGCCGCAGATGCGCTCCAAAGGCAGCGAAGAGGAGCGGATGCTGGCTCGCGCACGGGCCAGCGCGCTCCAGAATGCGGTGGTGACGCTGCTGAACATGACCATCGCAGACAAGGACGGCGTCATCTACGCCTTCGGCAGCTCCTACGCCGATCAGGGCAAGGTGGATGGGATTCACGATATCCACATGAACCAGGGAAACCCCGTGAATAACCACGGCGGCGACAACGGGATCTGGCAGGACGGCGCCCTGCTGATCCATCTGCCGTCGAAGGGAACGTGGACGGCTGTCTTCATCGCCTTCCAGACCGAGTCGTGGACGACGGACTCCAGCGGGAACCCGGCTTAGACTGCGGCGAGGATGCGGTCGGCGATGGCGGCAGCTTCGACGGCGGGGAGAACATCGTGGGTACGGATCATGTGGGCTCCGTTGAGGATGGCGGTTACGTTGGCCGCAGTGGTCGCATGGAGACGTGCCTCAGGCGGGGGCAGGGTCTCTTCATAGAGCGGAGCCAGTGCCTGGGCGAGGAAGCTCTTGCGGGAGACTCCGGCGAGGATCGGCAGGTTGAGCTGCTGGAGCCGATCGAGATGAGCCAGCAGCGGATAGTTCTCGTCGAGCCGCTTGCCGAAGCCGAAGCCCGGATCGAGGACGATCCGGTTAAGCGCGATTCCGGCGGAGGTCGCGGCATCGATGCGCTCTTTCAACCCGTGGAGCACCAGAGGAACAACTTCTTCGGCAGCGATGGGCGGCTGGTCGAGCCAGTCATGCGGGCGGCCGCGTGTGTGCATCAGGACGGTGCCGCAGCCTAGCTGGATGCAGGTCATTGTCATGGTGGCATCCCACAGGTGGCCGCTGACATCGTTGACGATCTCAACCCCGGCTTCGACGGCGCATACGGCGGTGGAGGCATGGTGGGTGTCGATCGAGAGGATGGTGTCGGGCCTCTGGGCGAGGATCGCCTCGATGACGGGGAGGATACGGGCCTGCTCTTCGTCGGCGGAGAGCAGGATGGCGTTGGGGCGGGTGGATTCGCCTCCGATATCGAGGATGTGCGCGCCGTCGTCGAGCATCTGGTGGGCCTGGGCGAGAGCGCGTTCGGGCGCGTGTTCGGGGCTGTAGAAGTGGCCGCCGTCGGAGAAGCTGTCGGGAGTGACGTTGAGGATGCCCATGACGAGGGTGTGCTGGCCAAGCGCAAGGGTTCGGCTGCGAAGGCTCCAGTCAAAACGAGGACGTGCAGTGAGGGGCATAGGTAAAGTTTAGATGCAAAGAAAAGTTTTACGGCAGAGGCCAGAGCAGGGACAGCAGGGTGCTAGACTGCGCGAATGATGAGGTTCGCCGGGCGCTGCGCCGTGATCGTGCTGAGTGGGATGTTGTGCGTGTCGGCGAGTGCGAAGCCGCACCGCAAAGCGCATCCTGTGAAGCCGTTGAAGTTACAGGTTGCCCGTCTTCTCGCCGACCCGGCAGTCTCGCGCTCGCATTGGGGCATCGCAGTCACGAAGATGGATGGCAAGCCAATCTATGCACTGAACGCAGAACAATTTTTTCACCCGGCCAGCAATGCGAAGCTCTTCACCACGGCGGCGGCGATGGCTCTGCTGGGGCCAGAGGCGACGGTAAAGACTACCGCCCGAATTGATGGGCTCTTCAATGGAAAGGAGCACATCAAGGGAGACGTCTATCTCTATGGGGAAGGAGATGCGAACCTGTCTGGCCGAACCATTCCTTATGCTCCTGATACGAGCGAGGCATCTCCGCCGCTGCGCGATCTGGATGATATGGCTGCGCGAATCGCCAGCACAGGCGTGAAAACTGTGGATGGAGATGTGATCGGAATCGGCGACCACTTTGGCAATGAACCCTATCCGCAGGGCTGGAGCGTGGATGACCTGCCGTGGGGCTATGGCGCACCAGTGTCGGCGCTAAGCGTAAACGATAACCAGTTGAAGGTTACGATTACTCCGGCAACAGAGTTGAGCAGCCGCGCCAGTATCGAGATCATCCCGGCTGTGCCCTACTATACCGTCGTCAATGATGTCATGACCGTCAGCGCGGGGGAGCCGACAAGCATCGCAATCGATCGTATGCCGGGATCGAAGACGTTGCGTGTCTATGGCCGGATGGCAATGGATGCCACCCCGGAGACAGACCACATCTCTATCGATGATCCGGCGGAGTTTGCCGCAGTCGCCTTCAAGCAGTTACTTGAGCAGCATGGCATCACGATTTCGGGACGAGCGAGGGCGGAGCATGTGGTGTCGCAGGACACGCGCAGCTTCAATGAGATATTGCATGAGCCGATGGACCTGGCGCAGTTGAAGACGATGGGCAAAGGAGAGCCGGATGCCGCTGATGCCGTCTGTTCCGGCTCTTGCGATCCGGCAAAGATTCCACACAGTCTCGTCGTGGTTGGACACATCTCACCCACCTTGCTTGAAGACATCGTGCTTACAAACAAGTCCAGCCTTAACCTGCATGCGGAGCTGATATTGCGGAGGCTGGGCGATCGTTTCGCCTTCGACCCATCGAGCGGAAGCTTTGCCCAGGGGGCAAGAGTCGTGCGCCAGTTCCTCATCGACGCCGGTATCAGCGGAGACGACTTCTATTTCTACGATGGCTCGGGACTCTCAAGTTATGACCTGGTAACGCCGCAGGCCACGTCAAAGCTGTTGCAGTATGCCGCCACGCAGCCATGGTTTGCGGATTGGAAGAGTTCACTTCCAGTCGGCGGCGTGGACGGAACGCTTGTCGGACGGTTTACGCAGGCTCCATTGAAGGGCCACGTCTTCGCCAAGACGGGGACGCTGGGCGAAGCGCGTGCGCTGTCGGGCTATCTCGATTGCGCGAGCGGGCGGACGGTAATCTTTTCCATCATGGTGGACAACCACGCTCCACACAGCCATGCGGATGAGGCCACGATGGACAAGATTGTGGCGGCGATTGCTGAGACGAATTAGCATCTTTCCAATCTCTCTACGACATCAACAGCACGTCATCTCGACCGGAGCGAAGCGCAGGGGAGAGACCCCTGTATTCCACCCTTTTGCGTTACCTGCCCACTCCCTCTTCAGCCACTTAGGAGAAAGGGCAGCACGTCATCGAGCAATTAGAATAGAGAGATGAAGAACAGCCGGTTGCCCCCAAAAAAACTCTCTCTGCGAAGCAGATGATGGATGCTGCTACCTTGCAGGTGCTGGTGGTGGTGTTTCTGGCAACCTTCATCCGGTCGGCGTTCGGTTTCGGCGAGGCGCTGTTCGCCGTTCCCCTGCTGGCGCTTTTTATTCCGCTCAAAGTCGCCGCTCCGCTGGCCGTGCTGGTCTCCATTACGATTGCCGCGGTAGTCGTCGCGCAGGACTGGCGCAAGATTCACCTGCGCAGCACCGGCTGGCTGGTGGGTGCGACGCTGTTTGGCATTCCTGTCGGATTATTCCTTTTGACCAGCAGCCACCAGCAGGCAGTTAGGATTGCGCTGGCAGTCTTCATCATGGCGTTCGCGGCCTATTCACTCCTGGGCAGCAAGCCGCCCGAGTTGAAGCATGACAGCAAGGTGTGGCTGCTGGGCTGCGGCTTTGTCGCCGGAGTATTCGGCGGAGCGTATGGCATGAACGGCCCGCCGCTGGTGATCTATGGAGCGATGCGGCGATGGTCTGCCCAGCACTTTCGCGCGACGTTGCAGGGATACTTTCTTCCGGCCAGCATTATCGGTATGGCCGGATACTGGCTGGCGGGACTTTGGGTTCCGGCGGTGACGCACTATTATCTGCTGAGTCTGCCGGTGCTGCTGCCTGCAATCTGGCTGGGCCGCGTGGTGAACCATCGCCTGCATGGAGACACGTTCCTGCGTTATGTCTACGTTGGTTTGGCTGGCGTTGGCGTGGTGCTGCTGGCGCAGTCCGTGCATCGGTAGGGCAGTGGCGGATGAGAGAATAAATCTATGGTTCGAGCTTGTTTATTGCTGATGCTGGCTTGTGCGCTGGCAGGGTGTAAGTCGGTGCCTCCGCCAACGCCGCTCTCGCAGTTGAATGAACAGCAGATGCATGGCCATGCGGTATTCGAGACACACTGCAGCGCCTGCCACTATGACCGCCGCGATGCCGCGCTGCATGGTCCTTCGCTGCTTGCCGTCTACAAAAAGCCCTATCTGCCGAGCGGCGCTCCAGCGAATGACGACCGCGTGACCGCGACCGTTCTGCACGGCCATGGGCTGATGCCCGCAGCAGGAAATGACATGGACCAGCAGGATCTCGACGATCTGCTGGCCTATCTACACACGCTTTAGAGAACAGGAGCAGGAACGATGGCGGATGAGCGCAAAGCTGCTGTAGGACAGATGCTGCCGGGAGTGGCGGGAATCTGCCTGTTTATGCTGTTCCTGACACTGATGAACGTGTTTGGCGCCTTGCACAACACGTTCGGCATTGGGATGGCAAAGTACGGCGTACTGGCGCTGTGCACGCTGCTGGTAGCGGGCATCTTCGGTCTGCTGCGAATGCGGCGGTGGGGATGGGCGCTGGTGCTGGCAGGATGCGTCATGCTGTTTACCGGGGACTTCTTCTTCTTTGAGAAGACCCGCAGCGGCTTCTTCCTGATTCGGGGAATGTTCTCGCTGGTCTTTTTTCTGTACCTGGTGCGGGACGAAGTGCGTAGCCGGCTGCGTTGAAATGTTTTTTGCCGTCCTCCAGAGAGTGGAACAAGCAACGACAAGATACAGGGGTCTCTCCACTGCGCTGCGCTCCGGTCGAGATGACGTGAGTATGGATGACACAAAATTCACGTCATCTCGACCGGAGGCGTGCAGCTTCATCGCACATCGTAGCGGAGAGACCCCTGTATTTGCGTTTCGCCGGGAGCCAGAACGATCTCTGTCATCGACAAACAACCGCTAGTTGAAAGCCGCCGCCGCGGCTGCACTGACGATCAGGATCAATACCCACCATCCAATAATCGCGGCCGCTGCCTTGCCGCGGCTCACCTTCGCCACGATCGACGTCGCAAGGATGAGCAAGATCAAGGACCAGATGCCAATCACATCGAAGAAGCCAAGCGCAGCTTTAATACCCGCCCCGGCGTCAGGGAAGTAGTAGCCGAGATTTGTTCCCACCGGGTTCTTCATGTCGTAACTCTCGGCGTTGCCGCCGACGTAGAGCATCAGTATTGTCAGCAGCCCAATCAGCAGCTTCGGCAGCCCGCAGTACATCCATACGCAGAACATCTCGCCAAAAGTGGTGCGCGCGCCCAGGCCAAAGTTGAACGTCGCCCACAGACCCAGCGCGGCGATCGCGGAGAAGAGCAGGACCAGCACCGGGAAGGCATAGGACGTGTACTTGTATCCAACGCTCATGCCGTGCACACGGGCCGTACGCTGCTCCGGCGTCAGGCTGGACAGCGAGTCCTGCTGTTTGGGGCTGGCCTGGATCTGGTTCTCAACAACCCGGTCCCATCCCACCTGCGAGGTGACCGCAAAAGTCACTCCCCACGAGATCAACACAATCAGAAGAAAGGGGAGCCACCAGCTCCTGCTCCGCAAAATGTCAGTGAAGGTTTTTGAAGGAGCGATAAACGTGTCCACTACCCGCTCGACCTGAGTCAATCCCGGTCCCGTCGCCTGTTCTTCCGCCACAACTACGCCATCGCCCATAAAGGCCACCCTCGATCAGCAAGATTACGTTCGAAGGAATTGTAGCCCCGAAGCCGTAAATTAGCATGAGGATTCGCAGTCCTGGCGAGCTGGAAGTCCCCCTATTGCTTTATTTCCTCGTTTTCAACCATGGTGGAGGACTGGGTGGAAGGTGCGCAGTCAAGATCCTTTTACTCGACCACGGCCAGCACGTCGCCTGCGCCCACGGTGTCCCCCACCGCGACGGCTACACGGCCTACTCTCCCGGCCTTGGGCGACTTTAGCTCATTCTGCATCTTCATTGCTTCGATCACGATGACGCCCTGCTGCTCTGCTACCTCGTCACCCACAGCAACCAGCACCCGCACCACGCGGCCCGGCATGGGTGCCTTGATGGCTCGCGGCCCGGCAGCACCACCACTCGCGCCGCGCCGTCCCTGCAGCGATCGAGGATCACTTCTCTCGAATGCAAATCGCCTGCCGCCGATCAGCACGCCATCGCCGTCGAGAACGCAGCGGTACTGGCGTCCTTCGATCACCAGTGACATCACTCCCGGCTGCAACATGTACGCATTCGCGACGATGGCCTTGCCATCCACAACACACTCAATCGCAGCCTCAAGCACGCTGGACGGCAGATCGACCCGGCGCTTTTTTCCTTCCACCTCGAGCCAGACTGTCACGACCGCAGCCCCTCATGCCGGCCAAGAGCAGCCCATTTGCTCGCCGGAGCGCTATCCATTGCAGAGGACGATGCGAGCGGCCTCTCCGCCGCAGCAATCAGCAAAGCCGCCGCGACCGCTACGACATCGTCAGGAACCGTCGCCTCTTCTACCAGCGAAACGCCTGCCAACAGCCGCTCCAGATAGCCCGTGTCGATGCGCGCGGCACGAAAGTCCTCATCCAGCAAGATCCGCCGGAACAGGCCGATATTCGTCTTGATGCCGCCAATTGCATATTCATCGAGCGCCCGCAGCATTCGGTCAATGGCCATCTCGCGGGTCTCGGCGAAGGCTACCAGCTTGGACAGCATGGGGTCGTATTCAAGAGGCACCGTCCATCCTGCATAGACGCCGCAATCCTCGCGAATGCCCGGCCCGCCAGGCTGCGCCAGCCGCGTAATCAGGCCCGGTGAGGGAAAGAAGTTGTTCTCAGGATCTTCGGCATAGATGCGGCACTCGATCGCATGGCCGCGCAGACGGATCTCCTCCTGCTTCAGCCCCAGAGGTTCGCCCATGGCTACCCTGATCTGCATCTGGACCAAATCAAGGCCAGTGACCAGCTCGGTGACGGGATGCTCGACCTGCAAACGGGTGTTCATCTCGAGGAAGTAGAAGTTTTCAGCGCTATCGACCAGAAACTCCACCGTGCCCGCATTGACGTACCCTGCGGAGAGCGCCAACCCCGCCGCAGCCTCGCCCATTCGGCGGCGAAGGTCTTCGCCCACCACTGCCGATGGAGCCTCCTCGATGACCTTCTGGTGACGCCGCTGCACCGAGCACTCGCGCTCGCCCAGGTAGAGGCAGTTGCCATGCTCATCGGCCATGAGCTGAATCTCGATATGCCGAGGCCTCTCGATGAGCTTCTCCAGATAGACCTCACCCGACCCAAAGCTGCGCTCGGCCTCGCTGCTGGCCGCCACGTAGGCCGCAGCCAGATCCTCGGGCGCGGACACCGCGCGCATCCCCTTGCCTCCGCCTCCTGCCGCAGCCTTGAGCATCACCGGATAGCCGATCTCCTCCGCTACCAGCAGCGCCTCCTGCGTAGACGCCAGGCCAGTGACGCTGCCCGGTACACGCGGCATGGCTGCCGCATCCGCCGCCTGCCGCGCCTTCGTCTTGGAGCCGAGCACTCGCATGGCGCTCGCAGGCGGACCGATAAAGATCACTCCCGCCGCGGCGCAGGCATCGGCGAACTCCGCATTCTCCGAGAGGAAACCATAGCCGGGGTGAATAGCGTCGGCCTCTGACCGCCGCGCGATGTCGAGGATAAGATCGCCGCGAAGATAGCTCTCGGACGCAGGCGCTGGCCCCAGACGGTACGCCTCGTCGGCGTGAAGCACATGGAGCGCCGCTCGATCGGCATCGGAGTAGACAGCCACCGTCCGCAAGCCCATCTCACGGCAGGCGCGAACCACCCGCAGCGCGATCTCGCCGCGATTCGCAATCAGGACTTTTTGTATGGTCCGCCGCAAGCGGCAATTTTACCGCAGGCAGCTATCGTCTGCGCAGAGTGTCCTTGTCCTGCAACGAGAAGGGCCTCTCCGAAATGGAGAGGCCCTTCTGATGCTTCCGAACGAGGAAGACAGCGACTACATGGTGACTCCACCAGGGGTCTTCGCTTCCTTCTTCTTCTCGTTGATCTTGCGTGCGCCCAACGCCTTGTTGTTCCAGTCGTCGGCTTCTGCGAGATCAGCCTTGCGTGCCGCGTCGTCGCCGCACTCCATCTGCGCCTTGATGCGGTTGGTCAGATTGAGATAGGACATCGCCTCATCGTAGGTCGGGTTGATGTCGACGGCCTTATGCAGGTTCTGCAAGCCATCGGTGACGAGGTCCGTATTCTGGTCCTTCATCTTCTGGCAGGCACCCTTGCTCTTCTTCACGTTGCCGTTGGCGTCGTCCGTGAGACCGTCAGCCGCAAGAATCGAGATCATGTTCTTGTACGACTGCATCCAGTCCACCACGCCGATGGTGTAATACGCCTCGGGATCGTTAGGATCCAGCGCAATGACCTTCTTCTCGTACTCTTTGGCAGGCTCGAACCGCTTGATGTTGCGGTTGATCGATGCCATCTGCCGCAGTGCTGTCAGGTTGTTCGGATCATGCGCGAGGGTCGCCTGAAAACCGTCCAGGGCTTTCTGAGCAACCGCGATGTTTTCCGGTGTATCGAGGTTCGGCACCACCTGATACGAGTAGGCCGTGGCGAGATACAGCTTCGCGTCCTCGTAGTTCGGGTCGAGCGCGATCGAGTTCTGGAAGTGATTCACCGCTTCTTCATATTGAGCGTTCTTAAAGGCCTGTACACCCTTGGTGAGCTGGTCGCGTGCCTTCAGGCGGTTGCATCCAGTTACAGAACCAAGCAGCAGCGCCAGCAAAGCTGCAGTAACCGGAATCCGTGCGGTTAATTTCATGGGGTGTATCGTCTCCTTCAAAATAGGCGCGTTGATCTCTGGGACAAAAAAATGATATATCGAATTCTTCAGCTTACCCGCTTGATTGTAATGTTATACGCCCCAGCGTGGCTAGAGGACGCATCGTTTGTCTTACTAAACAGAATTTTGATAGGACAAGCAATGGGCGGCAGCTCCATAGCCACCGCCCATCGCCCGAATTTCAATACGGGCCGCTCACTGGCCTGCTGCAACCCTTGGTGTAATCATGGCGATTGTGTCGACCCCGGCCTGATGGCCAAAGTCAATCACCTCGGCTATCTTCGAGAAGTCAAGGTCCTTGTCGCCCTTGATGAACAACACCTTTTCATTTCGTGTCGCGTAGATCTGCTCCAATTGCGATTCGATCTGCGATTTATTGAAAGACGTCTCATTGATCTTGTATGCAGGAGCGCCCGCGCCATTCGACAGCACCTGAAGGACGACGGTGCGATCGTTCGGCTGGTCTTGTGTCTTGTTCTTGGGTGGCTGCGGCACCTGCGTCTGTAGGCCTCGCGGCGTTACCGGGACAATCACCATGAAGATGATCAGCAACACCAGGAGAACATCGATAAGCGGGGTTACATTGATCTCGGAAACCGCTCCGCCCGAAGTTCCAGTGCTCATGCTCATAACAAATCTCCTTGTCTACTCTGGCTGCCCGAGATGAATCGGGTCGGCCGCCTTACAAACGATGATCTACTTGCCCGTCATTACGTCGGTGTCATTGTTCTGCTCCGTGAGAAGCCCCAACTGGTTGACGCCGGCTGCGCGGATGCCATCGATAGCATCCATGACCTTGCCAAAGTTGGCGCGCTGATCCGCGCGCATGTAGACCTCTTTGTCGGTCTTCTTTTCCAGAAGTGTTGAGATCTTGGGGCCAAGGTCGTCCATAGTAACCTGGCTGGCGCCGAGAAACATCCTGCCATCCCGCGTAACAGCCACAGTGACAGCATCTTCCTTGTTGGCGTTCTCCATCACGATTGCCGAAGCGGCAGTCGGCAGGTCCACGTTGACCTTATTGTTCAGCATGGGGGTGATAACCATGAAGATAATCAGCAGCACCAGCATCACGTCCACCATCGGCGTCACGTTGATGTTTGAGTTGACCTTCTTGCCTTCATCCCGCTTATTGATGCCCATAACGTTGGCTCCGTCCGGTTTGTCCGGCTTTGCGATTTCCCTGCGGTCCTACGATCCCTGCGGTAGCACTCTGCCCTTCGAACGCCGTTCGCTGGCGGCGTCCGAAGGGCCTCGGCTGAGGCGTGATTCTCGCAGGCTTGCTTCTTGCTGCTACTTCCTAACTACATATTGCTTGATGACTCTTTACCGGTGGCTCTGCTTGATGAAATAGTCCACCAGCTCGCTGGAGCTGTTGTCCATCTCGACATCGAACGATTCCACCTTGCCGGTGAAGTAGTTGAACGTCATAACGGCGGGGATGGCGACGAGCAGACCCATGGCGGTCGTCACCAGGGCTTCCGAGATACCACCGGCGACTGCGCCGATACCGGAGGTCTTCTGGGTTGCGATCTGCTGGAAGGCGTTGAGAATACCGACGACGGTTCCGAACAGTCCGATGAACGGCGCGGTCGAACCGATGGTCGCCAGACCGCCGAGACCACGCTTCAGCTTGGCATGGACGATCGCCTCAGAACGCTCGAGAGCGCGCTTGGAGCTTTCCACCTGCTGCTCGGTGATGTTGCCGCCGGAACCGAAGCTGCGGAACTCCTGCAGGCCGGCCGTGACGACCTCTGCGAGGTGCGACTTCTTGGAGCGGTCAGCAACCTTGATCGCCTCGTCGAGACGGCCATCCTTCAACGCACCGGCAACCTTCGGCGCGAACTCGCGGGACTGCTTGCGGGCCGCCGAGAAGTACAGGGCGCGATCGATGATGACAGCTAGCGACCAGATCGACATGATGAAGAGGACGATAACGACGCAGCGGGCCAGCCAGCCCATGTTGCCCCAGAGACCGAGAACAGTGAAGCTGACCTGGGCATCGTCGAAAAAGAGACCGAGCGAAGCGGGTACGTGAGCGAAATTTGCGAGATGAGCGAGAATCACTTGGATATTTCCTCCTGGTGTAAATCTATTCTTCTGAAGCTTGACCCGTGAATCCCCCGAACGTGCGATGAAGCTTCAGGGAGGCTCACGGATAGACGATGCTGAGCCTGCAAAGGTTGTTCTAGCCGCCCATATTGAAGTTGACGGACACGGTCGTATCGACTTCCGTGGGGTCGCCATTCAGAATGTAAGGCTTATAGCGCCAGGTACGAACGGCATCGACCGCACTGGCCCGCAACATCTCCGGCCCGCTGATCACCGTCAAGTTCGTAATGGTTCCCGTCTTGGAGATGATGGCGTGCAGAACGACCGTACCGGATACATGCGCTGCGCGAGCGATCGGAGGATACGTCGGGTTGACCCCGCCGATCTTCGAGCCCGCGACCACACCGCTGGATACCCGAACCGGGCCCTTTGGCTTCTCAACGCGCACTACCGGGGCCGGCGCATTTCCGATGCCGCCCATGACGCCTCCGGGGACACCGGTGCCGCTACCCATACCACTCATACCGGCAACGCCTGCAACCTGCGGAGCAGCGTCTTCCTTCAGCATCTTGATGTCCTTGGGGATCTTGGTCGGGGCATGAAGGCCCTGGTCGATCTCAGACACCATCTTGATCGGCTTGACGATCTGCTGCGGTGGTGGTGGCGGAGGAGGCGGAGGAGGCGGAGGAGGAGCCGACAACATTGCTGTCAACGCGGTATGCGGCAGCGCGTCAGGATACAGCAGCGGAATCAGGATCATGGTCGCCACGATCAAAGCGTTGAAAATCAGCGTCCCAATCATCCAGTACTTGGACTTGGTCTTGATCTTCCCGCTGGACTCGATCATTGAATCTTCAAACATAATATGCAGCCTCTTTACTGTGAAGAAGAGCTATGTTTCTTAGACACCGCCCCGTCAGGATTTGTTCCCGCATGAGATCCAAGCCGAGATCGCACCCCGGAAACCACCCAAACGCCCTACGTTCTGGCCCGCTTTGCCGCTGGCAGAACGGCCGTCTTGCCCCGCTTTGTCCGCCACTGCTGGTACGCCACCAACATCGGTGCCGCCACGGCAATGGAGGAGTACGTCCCAATCAAGATACCGATGACGAGCGCGAAGGAAAAGCCATTCAACACCTCGCCACCAAACAGATACAGACAGAGCACGGTCAGAAACGTCAGGCCCGAGGAGATCACGGTCCTGCTCAAAGTCTGATTGATGCTCCGGTTCACCAGATCGGCCAAGGGTTCCCTCCGCGACAGCGCGAGGTTCTCGCGGATGCGGTCGAAGACGACAATCGTGTCGTTCATCGAGTAGCCGATCAGGGTGAGAATTGCAGCGATAACGGTAAGCGATATTTCCTTGTTCGTCAAACTAAACGCGCCAATGGTAATCAGGGTGTCGTGAAAGACCGCCGCGACCGCCGCCACGCCATAGATCAGCTCAAAGCGGAACCAGAGATAAATCAGCATCCCCAGCAGCGAATAAAGGGTGGCCTCGATGGCCTGTTCCTGCAACTGCTTGCCCGCCGTGGGGCCGACAATCTGGACCTGCTCGATGGTGAAGCCGGAGTCATGGTAATTGGCCGACAGCGCATTTTCGACGGCCTCACGCCCGGCATCGTGCGCGGTGTCGGACGCCGTGGATTCAGGCAGCGAGATGATGACCTTGTTGGCCGCATGACCGCTGGGATCGCTGACGCGCTGGATGGTGAAGTCGCGGACACCAGCCTGGTCCATCGCATGACGGACGTGCTCTTCGTTCGGCATCTGGGTGAAGTCGACGCGGATCTGCGTTCCGCCCTTGAAGTCGACGCCCAGCGGAATGTGATGCCAGAACGCCATGCTGAGAATGCCGGCGATCGAAAAAATCAGTGAAAATCCCAGGAAATACCACTTCTTCCCGAGCCAGTCGATATTCGGATTATGAAACAGTTCCACGCTCTTTAACCTCTTTGACTGCTAGCTTCCAGCCATTAGCTTTCTAAATCGACAGCGATGCGAGCTAAATCGACAACGATGCGCCGCGTTCTTTTCTCTCCAGAATGGCGTCGAAGATCACTCTGGACACATAGACCGCCGTAAACAGGTTGGCCAGAAGGCCGAATACCAGTGTCACAGCAAAGCCCTGTACCGGCCCCGATCCAAACAGGAACAGGATCGCCGCCGACACAATGGTCGTGACGTGAGTATCGAAGATGGTCGTCCAGGCATGGGCAAAGCCCTGCTGCACGGCGACCGGGGTGCTCTTGCCATTGCGCATCTCTTCACGGATGCGCTCGAAGATCAGGACGTTCGAGTCGACGCCCATACCAATCGTCAGGATGACGCCCGCGATGCCCGGCAGCGTGAGCGTAGCTCCTGCGAATCCCATGAAGCCCAGCAGAATCACCAGGTTGAGGATCAACGCAAGGTCCGCATTGATGCCAGCGCCCTTGTAGTAGATCAGCATGAAGATCATGACCGCCAACATACCGGCAACGGCGGCGATAACGCCCTGACGAATGGAGGCTGCACCAAGGCTCGGGCCGACCACGCGCGTCTCCAGATAAGAGATCGTGGCAGGCAGTGCGCCTGTGCGCAACATTAACGAGAGGTCCGAAGCCTGCTGCTTGGTGAAGCCGCCCGTAATCTCGCCGCTGTCGCGAATGGCGCCGTCGATCCCGGCAACTTCCTTCACCTTGTTATCCAGCACGATGGCCATCGAACCCGGCGTCGAGCTGCTCTTGCTGTGCGTGGAGGTGTACTTGTAGAAGCGGTCCCCGGCCTCTGTCGTCAGGGTGAAGTGAATGTTTGGCCGGCCGTTCTGGTCGGTGGAGGGCTGCGCGTCGCGGAAGTCCGTACCCTCGACCTCGCTGGTGCGCTTCAGCAGCCAGACCTGGTCAGGCATACCGGCAGACCCCGATCCGAGCATCAGCACGGAGTCCGGCGGAATGGCTCCGTTATTGGCCTGCAGCGCATCGGCATCGGTGCCGTAGGGGCCGCCCGAAACCGCATGGATCGACAGCTTGGCCGTCGATTGAATGACGTCTTCCACCTCGGCAGGATCCTTCACGCCCGGCAGCTCGACGAGAATCTCGTTCTCGCCCAGGCCGTACTTCTGAATCTGCGGCTCAGTCACGCCCAGCTTGTCGATGCGCGCGCGAATGGTGTCGATCGACGTATTGAGCGTCCGCGTGTACAGGTCGGAGATCGCCGACTGCTTCATCGTCAGCGTCGAGTTGCCCGCGGAGTTGGTGGCCACATCGTAGTTGGCGTAGTCGTTGCCCTGAATCACGCCACGCGCATCCCCCAGCTTATTCGGCGAAACTCCGCTGATCACGATGGTCTCGGGGTTCGCAGGATCGGTCTTGCCGACCGTTGCCCCGGTGATGCCGGCCTTCTGCAGGTCGGCTTCGAGCCGCGCGACGTCATGATCGGTCGTCGAGGTTAGAGCCTCGGAGACGTGCACTTGCAGCACAAGGTGGACGCCACCCTTAAGGTCGAGCCCTAGATTGATATGCCTCAGAATCGACTGCTTCAGGCCACCATGCGGTATGCCAAGGAAGCCGAAGACGAAGACCAACAGTATCCCTACGATGAATGCCGCCTTAGCGGTCAGATTCTTGCTCATGATCTTTATTGAAGGTGCGGCTGGCAGGGCCATGTTGCTGCTCCGCCATCGTCATCCTTGTTTCTTCCTCGTCCGTAAATTAACGGTTGAATCTCTGCCTGCTCAAACTGTGTATTTCCTGCGCGCATTCCAGCGCGCACCGGGTGCCCTGCAAATTCTATGCTGCCGGGGTGTCGGTCGTCACGGCGGCGACGGCCTGCTTGGCAAACTCCAGCTTCACTCCGTCAGGCTGCACGCGCAGAATAAGACCGTCATCCTTCACCGTGATGATGGTTCCCTTGATGCCGCCATTGGTGGTGACACGGTCGCCGGGCTTCAGCTCCGACAACATGTTCTGCCACTTTTTCTGCTTCCTCTGGTTCGGCACGATCATCAAAAAGTAAAGCGCGACAAAGAACAGGATCGGCAATGCCAGTCCGCCCAAATTGCCCAGCCCGAATCCACCTGCCGCACTCTGCAACCACATTGCCAGCATCAATAAAACTCCGTTCCACCGCTTAAAAATTGCAGCCTGCGCCGTTTGAGAACGTGCACAACCGAAGCGCTCATACCGACGCAGCTTCGCGATCAGGCCATAAAAGGGTGCCTAGCCCCTAAGCATCGCGTAACCGTCCGCCTCTGTCAAGGCGACGACGGCGCGAACACACATCAAGCCGTGCCAAATCCGGCTTGCCCTGCCAGCAGCCGCCGCGAAAGCTGCTCGATCGTCTGTCCCAGCGTCAATGCCGGAGCCTCGCACAGTCCGCTGTGCACAGGCGAGACCTGGATGATCGTGCTGCGCGGCGAGACCAGCCAGTGAAACCGCTCGCGCTGGCTCAACCGCGCAATCGGCCCAGCCGACGGATCACCCGCACAGATCTTAGGAATCGCCTCCAAGTGCTTGCGTACCAACTCGATATCGATCTCCGGCCACAACGCCTTCAGCCGCGCCTCATCCACCTGTACCCGCGCCTCAAGAAAGCGGTGTTCGAGGCAGAAGACAATGACGCCCGCATTGATAAACTCACCCCGCTCGACGCGCGGCACCACACGCACGACGGCGTAATCAAACGAGCTGGGCACGGGCACGGATCGCCTCCTCAACAAAATTCGATGAACCGTTCAGCCGTCGCGTGAAGAAGTCGAGATACACCGCCCGCTTCTCCGCCGCACTCAAATCCTTCGCCTCAGGCAGCAGCCAGGCCTCAGGAACATCCTCAAGAATCGCAGCGAAGACCTCTGCATTCAACAGCTTGTGCGCCGTGGCATCAGCCTCCGGCAACGTACTCGCCCAGGGCAGCAGAATATGTTGCTTCGCCTGTGCGAACGGATTCTCCGCCTTGTCCGCCATGCTCTTCCAGTCGTGATGAAAGTAGAGCGCTGCGCCATGGTCGATGAAGTAAAGCTCCCGATGCCAGCACAGCAGGTTCGCGTTGCGTGGCGTGCGATCCACATTGGCCACAAACGCGTCGAACCACACCGCAAGCGACGCCGTCTCCGCATCCGCAGTGTCTCCCGCTGCCGGATCGAACATCGACGACCCCGGCAGATAATCCAGCGCCAGGTTCAGCCCGACACTCGACCGCAGCAGATCGCGAATCTCCTGATCCGGCTCGTTCCGTCCCAGCGCGGCATCGACCTCCACCAGCACGAGCTCAGGAACGCGCAGCCCCAGCGCACGGCCAATCTCGCCGGCAACCAGCTCTGCCACCAGCGCCAGCGGGCCTTGTCCCGCGCCGCGAAACTTCAACACATACAGGCCCAGATCGTCCGCCTCGATAATCGCAGGCAGCGATCCGCCCTCGCGCAGCGCCGTAACGTACTGTGTCGCTCGAACCGTTCGAATCATTCCCTCACACAGTAGTGACTAAAATTACCGCCGACCAGCGGGAGGCCCAAGGCGAAGCCGGTACACACCCCACGAAGTGGGCGCCGCCCGCGCAGGGCGCACTCTCCTCACTTGGTCTTTGGCGCAGTCTGAAACTCCACCATCATCCAGCTCTTCAAAGCATCGATACTCTGCGTACGCCCCATAAAATCCTTCACCAGGACCGCAGCAGGTTTCGTCGCGCCCGGCTCCAGCACCGACCTGCGATAGCGCATCGCTGTAGGCCCATCGAGCAGGTTGCCCTTATCGAACTGCGCAAAGAAATCCACCGCAATCACCTTGTCGAGCACGTAGGTGTAGTAGTTCGATGCATATCCGGCCAGATGCGTGAAACTCGTGTACATGCGGTCGCCATCGACAAACGTGAACGGCGAAAACCGCTTCGTATCCTCCTGCAGCAGAGCGTCGAAGTCCACATCCCCCGGCTGACGATCATGCAACTGCAAGGCATAGTTGGAGTACAGCAACTGCCGCTGCACCCAGCGCCCGCGTCCATAGGCATCGGCAGCGTTCATACGTTCGAACAGGGGAGCTGGAATCGTCGCGCCGGTCTTATAGTCCTTGGCAAACGAAGAGATGATGGTCTTGTCGCGGAACATCTCCTCCAGCATCTGCGACGGAGCCTCGACAAAATCTCCCTCGACGTTGAAGCCGCCCTGACCCGACCAACGCCCCTGTCCACCAAGCACATGATGCATCAGGTGGCCAAACTCGTGGAAGAACGTCACCACCTCGCTGTACTCCATCAACCCCGGATCACCCGCCGTGCCACCGGAGAAGTTGCAGATCAGCGCACCCTCAGGAAGCTGCCGCCCGCGAATCCCCGGTACCAGCGGAGCGCTCGAGAACCACTTGTCCTTGCCCTCGCGCGGGTGCATGTCGAGATAAATCCTGCCCAGCTTCTTCCCTGCGCCCGGCTTCGCAGCGTCGAAGACATCGAAGACCGCCACCGAGGCGTCCCACGTCTTCGCGTCCGTCACCGGCCTGAACTCGACATGGAACAGCCGCGCCGCCGTCTTCAAAATCCCCGCCTGCACCTCGTCGTAGGGGAAGTAAGGCCGCACGCTCTGCGCATCGAAGTCATACTTCGCACGCCGATACTGCTCCGACCAGTAGCCCGCATCCGCATCCGAGATGCTGGTCAGCCCCGGCTGCTGCTTCTGCGCAAACTCCAGGAGCAACGAATACTCCCGCTTGCCGATGTCCCGAGAAGCATCGTCCACCTGGTTCAGAAATACCTTCAGATTACTCGCCGAGCCGATCATCTGGTCCGCCGTCGCCAGATCCGCATAGGTGGCATAACCCAGCGTGGTCGCCAGCTCCTGCCGCGCCTCCAGAATGTCCTTCAACACCGCAACGTTCTTCGGATAAGCCCGCTCGGTATAAGCAAGGAACATGCGCTTGCGCAGGTCGGCGTCTTTGGCAAAGCTCATCACCGGTGTGCTGTCCGGCGAATCCGTCGTCAGCGTATACGATCCATCAGCACCGGGCTTGTGCCGCGCAATATAGTCGGCGGGCAGCCCATCGAGCTGCGCCTTCGTCGCCGTTACCTTGCGCACATCGTCGGCGATGTTTCTGCCGAAGACCAGCGTCGTCTGCGTAATACGGTCCTGCAACTGGCGAATCTTCGCTCGCGTGGCATCGTCCTTGTCCACACCCGAGAGGCGATACTCCAGCAGTGTCCGCTCCAGATAGTGCTTCGTCGCCGGATCATTCGCAGGCAGCGGCACCGCAACCAGCGCCTGATAGACCTTCTGGTTCAAACTCAGGTCTGTCCCCGCAGTGGAGACGATCGCGACCATCGCCTGCCCCTTGTTGCGCAGGTCCGCCGAATCGCCCACCGCAAACATCAGGTATGCCTCGTTGCCCGCGATCGCCAACTCATTCTGCGCGTCGTCGAAGGGCAGCAGCGTGTTCTCCACCGTGTGCGCTCCCTCGACCGAGGTCACCTTATCGATATCGGCCTGCGCCGCCGCCAGCCGCTGATGCACCCACGCATCGAGCGACGCCGGATCGCTACCTGCATTCCATGCATGAAGCGGGTCCGCGGCCTGCGCTGGCGCTGCACTCGAGAGCGCCACGATCAGCGCCCCCGCTCCGGCGATCCACAGACCACCACGAACGAATTGATTACGTCGCGACAGGAAATCAATGGCCACATAAGCCTCCTCATGTAAAAAGGTTGGAGCTGCAAATACTTTCGTTCCGCGAGTATATCGCCGCGAAGCAGCCGAAAAGGAATTAACCGATGGCTATCCACGAAGACCTCGCTATCATCGTCCGGCAGGAAGCCGACCTTGTCTTTCCCGCCTTCGATGCAGAGACCGCATGGCGGCTTGGCCTCTCCCTGCGCGAGCTCGCCGTCACTCGCGGCCACTCCATCGTCATCGACATCCGCCGCTTCGGTCAGCCTTACCAGCCGCTCTTCTACACCGCGCTCACCGGCACCACGCCCGACAACGCCCGTTGGGTCCAGCGCAAATCCAACGTCGTCGCCCGCTTCCACCGCAGCTCCTACCAGCTCGGCCTCTACCTCAAGCACAACAACACCACGCTCGCCGAAAAATACTCGCTGTCCGACGCCGACTACGCCACCCACGGCGGTAGCTTCCCGATCCACGTCGCCGGAGCAGGCATCATCGGCTCGGTCACCGTCTCCGGCCTGCCGCAACGAGAAGACCACAACCTCGTCGTCGAAGCCCTCTGCCTCGAACTCGATCACGACCACGCCACCCTGCGCCTGCCGCCCGAGTGAAAACTTAGCCCCAATTTAGAGATAACGTGCCCCAATAAAAGCACGTCATCTCGAACGGAGCGAAGCGGAGTGGAGAGACCCCTGTATTTCGTCCTTTATCTCTACCCAAAATCCTCCAGCGCCCGCAGCCCCGCCAAATGTCCACACATCCCATGCACTCCACCCCCCGGCGGCGTCGAAGCCGAGCACAGATACAACCCCTTCGTTCCCGTCCGATACGCCGACAGCGAAGGCCGCACCACCATCTGCCCCAGCGTCATCGCCCCGCCGCCAATATCGCCGCCGATCAAATTTGCATCCCACTCCTCCAGCGCCTGCGTCCCCATCGCATGCCGAGCCAGCACGCACTCGCGAAACCCCGGCGCAAACCGTTCCACCTGCGCCTCAATCGCCTCCAGCGCCGAACCCTTCCACCCATTCGGCACATGGCAATAGGCCCACGCCGTGTGTTTACCCACAGGCGCGCGTGTCGCATCGAACAAACTCGGCTGCACCACCAGCACAAAGGGCCGCGCCGCAGCCTCACCGCGCCACGGAGCACGCTCAGCAGCCGCAATCTCCTCCATCGTCCCGCCCACATGCACCGTAGCCGCTCGCAGACACTCCTTCGCCCGCCACGGAATCGGCTCACTCAGCGCCCAATCCATCTTGAACGCACCCGGCCCATAGGCAAACCGCTCCATCTTCTCCGCATACTCGTGCGACAGCCGCTCCCCGGCGATCTGCCGCAACTGCCGCGGCGAAACATCGCACAGGATCGCATCCGCATCTCCCAACTCGCGCAGATCCGAAATCCGCACTCCAGTCCGAATCTCTCCGCCCAAACTCACAAGATAAGCCGCCAGCGCATCCGACAATGCCTGCGCTCCACCCTCCACAATTGGCCACCCCACCGCATGAGCTGCCACCGCCAGCACCAATCCCACCGCCGAACTCGCTACACTCTCCAGCGGCCTCACCGAATGTGCAGCGCATCCCGCAAACAAAGCTCGCGCCCGCTCGCCCCGAAACAGCATCTTACCGAGCGCCGTTGCAGGCAGCATTGCAAACAACCCAAATCGTCCCAGCAATAAAGGATGTCGCGGCACATGCAACACCGGCCCAAGAATCTCGCCGCACAACTCCGGCCAGCCTTCGACCAGCGGCCCCATCAGCCGCCGCCAAGTATCGCCATCCACCCCAATCCCGGCCGCCGTGGCCTCAACGCTATGCTCCAGCATCACCGCCGAGCCATCATCCAAAGGATGCGCCATCGCCGCCGCAGGCTCAATCCAACGCAGCCCGAACTGCTCCAGCGGAAGCTCTCGAAAGAACGGCGAAGCCACGCCCAGCGGATAGACCGAAGACCCCACATCATGCCGAAACCCGGGCAGCGTCAGCTCCGCCGTCCGCGCCGCGCCACCTACCGTCTCCGCAGCCTCAAAAAGAGTCGTAGCCACCCCGGCCCGGGCCAGAGTAATCGCCGCGCTCAAACCATTCGGCCCCGCCCCGACAATTGCCGCCCGCCTCATCAAGCCGAGCATAGCGCAAACCGCCGCCCGTCTGCTCGCACGATCGCCTAGCTATTGCCTTGGCTGTTGCTTATCCTTTGCTTGTCATCCTTCCGCGAAGCGGGAGGATCTGCTGTTACCGTTGCCTGTTTTTAAATCGGTGTCATCGGTGCAAATCGGTGTTAAGTTTTTTTAGCCAGATCGCCCCGCACCCGAGCCATGGTGTCCAGATAAAACGCCAGATTATGCACTGAGTTCAACGTAGCGCTCAAAGCCTCACCCGACACATACAGATGCCGCAGATAAGCCCGTGAATATCTCCGGCAGACCATGCAACCGCACGATTCATCAATCGGCCGCGCATCCTCCGCATACTCCTTACGTTTGATGTTCATGCGAACCACCGGCCCACCGGGCTCTTCACGCATGAACACCAGCCCATGCCGTCCCGCCCGCGTCGGCAGCACGCAGTCCATCATGTCCACGCCCATCCGCGCATACTCTTCAATCTCGTCGGGATAACCCACACCCATCACATAACGCGGCTTATCCTTGGGCAGCCACTCCAGCGTGCGCGCAATCATCTCCCGCGTCACCTCGCGCGGCTCGCCCACCGCCAGCCCCCCAATCGCATAACCCGGCAGCTCCATCTCCACCAGCCGCTCCGCGCTCTCCTTGCGCAGATCCGCATACATGCCACCCTGCACAATACCAAACAAACTCTGTGTCTTTCCTCCGCGCTCCTCAAACCAGGGCACGCGTTCCTTGTTCGCCTCAAAGTGGTCCTTCGAGCGCTGCGCCCACGCATGCGTCAGCCCCATCGAATCCCGCGTCCGCTCATACGTCGCCGGATGTTCCACGCACTCGTCGAAGACCATCATCACATCCGCGCCCAGCGCAATCTGCACATCCATCGAGTGCTCCGGAGAGAAAAAATGCTTGCTCCCATCCAGATGCGACCGAAACTCCACGCCATCCGGCGTCACCTTGCGCAGACTGCTCAAACTGAAGACCTGAAAGCCGCCCGAATCCGTCAGCATGGGCCGCTCCCAGCTCATAAACTTATGCACGCCGCCCATGTGCGCAATCAACTCATGCCCCGGCCGCAGATAAAGATGATAGGTATTCGCCAGAATAATCTGCGCACCCACGCTATCCGCGCCGATCTCCTCCAGCACACCCTGCTCGACCGCCTTTACGCTCGCCGCCGTTCCCACCGGCATAAATACCGGAGTCTCCACCACTCCATGCGGCAGCACCAGCCGCCCGCTCCGTCCCCCACCAGCATCCGCCCCATCAACCTGAAATTCAAGACCCATCTCTGAATTGTAGAGGCAGCATTCCGCAGCCTGCCTGACGACGACGAAAGCGCGATTGCCCTTCCTCAGCAGGCAATCGCGCCCAATCATCACGCCTGCGGTTCAGCACTCACAATAAACACCAAGCACGTCAGCGCGATCCGCCCAGACGGTTCCCGGATATTCACGAACAAGCGGAGCCCACGCTTCGGCAATTGCCATCAGGCTCTTTCCCGATCTCCGGTACGCGGCAACGCCCCGCCACCAAAGCGCCTCTGGAAGATTCTTGGCGTTCACATACTTCTGAACCGCTGCGTCGAGCGTCTCGAACGCACTCTCCCAATCGCGCTGATGAAGTGCATGGAAGCTCAAGCAGAGTTCCAGTTCCAGCAGCATGTCCTCAGGAGGAAGATACCCCGTCGTACGCCTCAACTCCGTCCCATCCGGTGCGCGGGTTACAAGAAGAGGCGAGAAGGCATACATTGCATTGCCATTCAGTCTCTCGAAATTTTCATCGGGTTGCCAGCCGTTGTACATCACAGGAATAAAGCGATCATTAAGGGCCGCAGCCACTCGAGTATCCAGATACGTTGTGGCTTCCAGCTTCTCGCACCCCTTGCAGTTGATGGCAAAGAAGTCGATAAACAAAGGCTTCCCCGATTCCCTCGATGCGGCGATCGCCTCTGCGGCCTGGGATTGTTCGAACCAGTGGACGAGCGGTTTTGTTTCAGTAAGTGTTGTCATAGCGAAAGCCTAGTCAAAACCAGACATGAATAAAAGAGAATGTTATGCATCATATTCATGCATAATTTGCATATGAATTCACTCAATCTCTCCCGCGAAGATTTTGAATTGGCAGTAGCCATCCATCAGCATGGCACCGTCACCCAGGCGGCGGAGCATCTCCATCTCTCGCAGTCCGCCCTCAGCCACCACCTGCGCGGGCTTGAGGATCGCCTCGGCGAGCCGCTCTTCCAGCGCTTCCCGCGAAAGATGGTGCCCACCCCTATCGGCGAAGAGCTCGTCGCCATCGGCCGGCAGATCGCTCTCAGCTTCCGCGACGCCGAGCACCGCATCCTTGCCATCGCCCACTCTGGCCCGCGAACACTCCGCATGGCCACCGAATGCTACACCAGCTATTACTGGCTGCCGTCGCTCATCGAGGAGCAGAGAAAAGAAGGCAGCCACGCTGAAATCCAGATTGTCATGGAGGCTACTCCTCGCGTGAGAGAGGCACTCAAAGAAGGAGAGATCGACGTAGCCATACTGAACTCCCCCGTCGAAGATGATTCTCTGACGCTCTGGCCACTGTTCCGCGATGAAGTTCTCCTCATCGTTCCGGCGAATCATCCTCTCGCTCATGCAAAGCAGGTGGAACCCGAGCTATTGGCAAGCGAAACTCTTCTCCTGCACACGTCGCCCGGTTCGCGCAACGCAATCATGGATGACTTCTTCACGCCCGCAAAGATCGGGCCCAAATCAATCCAGTACATTCCCTTTACCGACGCCATCCTTCAAATGGTAGGTGCCGGCCTGGGCGTCGCACCCTTCGCACGCTGGCTGATCGAGCCTTACCTTCACACACACAATCTATGTGGCTTGCGACTTGGCCGCAGCGGCATACACCGGGACTGGCGGCTCGCAGCAAGACAGTCCCATCCCCGCGAACAAGAGTTTGGCCGCCTGGCAAAGGCGCTACGCACCAGCCTCCGCCTACAGATGCAGCCGCACCCACCGCGTGGAGCCAACAGTCACCCTGTCAAGCTGAAACGCAAGACCCGCAAATAGATCTTGTCGAGCCTCCTACGGCTGCGCCTCCAACCAGTAGTTCCTTCGCGCCGAAACCATCAGCACGGAATGGTGCGCCAGCCGCACCGCAATCGTATGCAATCCCGGCGCGTGCGAAGTCGGGTAGAAACTCAGGATGTAGCGGTTGCGAATATGATTCGCCAGCACACCAAGATCATCCGCAAATTCATTCCGATTGTCGAAGCTGCTCGTCTCCCTCCCTGCTAACACCGCGGCCAGAACGCCGAATTTGAGAACGGTGAAGTTTATCAGCCGGAGATCTTGGTTTGATCAATGAGCTTCCGGCATCGAAAAAGGCCGCGCCGCCACCGAGGTCGCCCACGTCTTATTCGGCGTGCTGCCCATCACAAACCGCAGCTCGCCTCCACGAACGATCTCCTCCTGCCGCAGAAAACTGCGCGTCAGCGGCTTGCCGTTCAAACTCACGCTCTCCACATAAGGATGGCTCGCACTCAACCCCTCCGCCACCACCTCGAACTTCTTTCCGTTCGGCAGATTGATCGTGGCCCGCTCCACAAACGGCCGCCCGATCACATACTCATTCGACGCCGGAGCCACCGGATAGAACCCCATCCCGGTAAAGAGCAGCCACGCCGACATCTGCCCCAGATCGTCGTTGCCCACCAGCCCATCGGGAGCAGGCCGGTACTGGCTCTCCACAATCTGGCCCAGCCGCTCCTGCGTCCGCCACGGCTCGCCCGCGTAGTCGTAAAGATACGCGAGATGATGGCTCGGCTCATTGCCGTGGACATACTGCCCAATCAACCCCGCCATGTCCTCCACATCCGCATACTGCTTCGGATCGACCTTCGCGTCGAACATCGCGTCGAGCTTCGCCACCAGCTTCTGGTCGCCGCCCAGCAACCGAATCATCCCCGCCTCGTCCTGCGGCTCGTACCACGAGTACTGCCACGCATTGCCCTCGGTAAAGCCGCTGTCCGCGCCCGCTCGCGCCGGGTCGAACGGCTCGCGATAACTTCCATCCGCCAGCCGCGGACGAACAAATCCGACCTTGGGATCGAAGACATTCTTCCAGTTCTCCGCACGCTTCTCGAACCGCTCGGCGACATCGTTCCGCCCCAGCTTCCGCGCCATCCGCGCAATCGTCCAGTCGTCGAACGCATATTCCATCGTCTGCGAAGTTGCCTCTCCATGCGAGCCGGGAGCACCACCATCCACCGGCACATAGCCCAGCTTCATGTACTCGCCCAGATGCCCATACGGTGCATACGTCGCCGTAGCCACCATCGCGTCCAGCGCCTTGTTCGCGTCGAAGCCGCCGATGCCCTTCATATACGCATCCGCAATCTCCGGCACCGCATGATAGCCAATCATGCACCACGTCTCGATCCCCTGAAACTGCCACACCGGCAGCATCCCGAACGGACTCTCCTGCTGCGAAGCCAGCATCGACCGCACCAGATCGCTGGTGCGCGCCTGCGGCTCAATCAGTGTCATCAACGGCTGCTCCGCGCGATAGGTGTCCCACAACGACAGGCTCGAGACAAACTGAAACCCCTGCGCCCGATGCACCTGGTTGTCCGGCCCGCGATAGCTCCCGTCCACATCCATCGACAGGCTCGGAGCCAGCAGAGCATGATAGAGCGCCGTATAAAGATTCTTCCGCATCGCCGGCTCGGCCTCGAAGCTCACCACGCTTAGCGCCTTCTCCCACGCCGCCCGCGCCGTCGCATGAACAGCGTCGAAGTCGAAGCCCGGAACCTCTGCGTCGAGATTCGCAATCGCGCCGTCTTCGCTCACCGGCGAGATCGCAACCTTCACCACCAGCGGCCCGCTCAGCTTGCCAAAGTCGAACGTGGCGATCAGCCCGCGGCCCTCTATCGACTGCGTATTCTCCGGCGTATCCCCTGGTGTCTTGAAGCCCTTGTACTCCACCGGCAGGGGCTCACGGTCCACCAGTGCGTGCCCAGTCACAGGCCGCGAAAACCGCATCGCAAAATAAAGCTGCCGCCCCGGAGCCCACCCCCGCGTCTCGCGCATCCCCGTCACCGTGCCGTCCTTGCGAAGGCGGACCCGCGACCACAGCACCTTGCCGGGATAGTTATAGATCGACGACCGCATATCCAGCAGCAGGTGCGCCTCCCGGTCCGCCGGAAACGTGTAGCGATGCACGCCCACCCGCGCCGTCGCCGTCAACTCTGCACGAACGCCGTAGTCGCTCAGCGTCACCGCATAGTACCCCGGCGCAGCCTTCTCGGTCGTATGGCTAAACCGCGACCGATAGCCCGAGAGCGGTTTGTCTACATCGCCCGGCTCCAGCCGAACCTCTCCCGCAATTGGCTGAATCAGAAAGTCGCCAAGGTCCGAGTGCCCCGCCCCTGAAAAGTGCGTCTCCGAAAAGCCAAGGATGCTCGAGTCCTCGTAGCGATACCCGGCAGCCCACTTATAGCTGTGTTTGAAATTGTTGATCTGCGTATCCGGGCTAAGCTGCACCATGCCAAACGGCACCGTCGCCCCCGGAAAGGTATGTCCATCGGCCCCAGTGCCAATCAACGGATCGACCGAATCATAGCCGCTCGACTGCGCCGCAGCACGTCCCCACGCAGGCAACGCAACTAACGCAATCGTCAAAAAGCCGACACAAACAGAACGCACAGACATCCGGGCAAACGCACCATTAACCATGCCATCGATTGTCGCAGCAGATCGCGGCCCAGTACCTGCACTTCAGCAAAATTGTCTTGGCAGCAATTCAGGCGAAAAAGAAATTTAGGAGCCTGTTCAAATCTCAAAACATCAAGGATTACTTCCCAGAAGCCGACTTGCCGGTACTGATCCCAGTGCAGCATTCGGGAGATTAATGTCCGTCAATGAAGAGAGAAAGATAGCTAAGCAGGAGGAGCGCGATGCTGCCGAGAATGAGGCGCCGGCGCCACTGATTCGCAAAGGTAGAAAACAGGAACGCTAACGCCGAGGCGCATAGTGCTGCTGTGACCGCGAAAAAATTCCACGAGTTCGAGTACCCTCCATGACCGTCCGCAATGAGTGGAAACGGATGCGCCAAAGCCAATACTGCTGCCGGTAAAGCTAGGGCGATTGTCACGAGGGAAAGCCAAGAACACCATACTCTTAGTTTTGAGAGCGGCACCTACACCCTCCACAACTGCCAGTTTATTGATTTCGGCGTTCTTATTCGAATCGGTCCCGATAAACGCCGATCCGTTGAGCGAAGCATAGCTTATCAATTTCACTACTGGATGCGTTATTTGTCACACTTGCCGTTGCAGCTAAGTACAGCGAGGCTTCAGCCTCGCGCCTCAATTAAACCGCCGCGAAGCGGCTTCCACTCTGCCGAAAGCCGGAGTGAAGGCGAAGCAGAAACGACAGATTTAATCGCCTTTGCCTCGCCCAAATCAGCCCCAGCCTCAAAATTCCGGCAAAATTCCTGTCAAGCGCCCACCCTTCCCGACAACTCAAATAACCCAAACAAAAGAAACAACTTAAACCCAAAAAATATAGTCCCAAAACCTGCAAAACAGTTTCCGTCGATTCGCTAAAATAGAAACAGCAAAAGAAAAAGTCCAGCCAAACGCTGGGCCTAACTTGTTTAGAAAGAAGACTTTGCCTATAAGACACAAAGAATGAAGACTTTGCAGAATTTACCTAATAGAATCAAGACTTTGCGACCAAAGTACCCCAGGGGGTGTACCCCTAAAGTCCGGTCCGCACGGCATGTTCCGCAATCGCCCGATTGATCTCCAGCGCCAACGCCAGCGCAGCGCGCCCATCCTCGCCCGAGACCACCGGAACCGAACGCTCCCGCACCGCCGCCAGAAACGACTCAATCTCCAACCGCAGCGGCTCGCCCTGCTCCACCGCGACCTTGCTCAGCGAGAGGCCCGCCGAAGGATGCTGCCCCGCAGCCTGCGCCAAAGCCGCAAGCTGAGCCGGGTCCATGCCAGCCGCAGCGGCGACATCGATCAGCAACAAATCCTGCCGCGCAAAGTCGAGCGAGAGATACTGATGCGGCTGAAAGAAGCGCAGCTTCCGCACCCGCTCCGTGCTCACGCGGCTGGCGGTAAAGTTAGCGACACAGCCGTTCTCGAACTCCAGTCGAACATTGGCGATATCCACCTTGTTCGATAACACCGGCAAACCCACCGCACGCACCTCGCGCACCGGCGAAGCCACCAGGCTCAGCACGATATCCAGATCGTGGATCATCAGGTCGAGCACAACATCCACATCGAGCGACCGCGGCGTAAAGATGCTCAGGCGGTGCGCCTCAAAGAACATAGGCCGGTGCAGATGCCGTCGCGCCGCGGTCACCGCAGGATTGAACCGCTCCAGATGCCCAGCCTGCACGATGCGGCCATGCATCCGCGCCAACTCCAGAATTCTGTCAGCATCGGCGAGGTTCGCGGCCAGCGGCTTTTCCACCAGCAGATCGACGCCCGCAGCCAGCAAAGGCTCCGCCGCCGTGGCATGATGCACCGTAGGCACGCAGACCGAAGCAGCATCGAGCCTGCACCCCGAACTCAGGCAGGCAGCAACGCTGTCAAACGCAGGCACGCCAAATTTAGTCGCAGCCTCAGCCGCAACCGCAGCATTCTGATCGACAACGGCAACAAGCTGAACCTCGTGGCCTGCATCCTGAAGCTCGCGGTAGACGCGGAGATGGTTGCGCCCGAAGGCTCCCGCCCCGACGACAGCGACACGCAGTGGACTCGTACCCGCCACTTATTTGATAGGCGCTTCGACAGCCTGGCGGCAACGCGCATACAGTTCGAGCAGGTGAGTCACCTGGTCATCTGGCTTCGCCGTAGCCGCCACGCCAAAGCCGGTGGCCCCAGCCCCTTTGCTGCCGACATTGGCCTGTGCAGCGACAAACTTCAGCAGATCGAGCGCGATATCTTCCGTGCGCCGCGCCGTTGTGGTGGATTCCATGAACTCGTCCCTCATTTCTCTTTAGCCGATCTTAATTGCCCATGAGACAAGGCGCAAATGAAGCTGATACTTTTGCGCCACAAAAAACCGTACGTCATCTCGACCGGAGCGCAGCGGAGTGGAGAGACCCCTGTATTTCGCCTTTGTCTCTCTTTACCAACCGCGACGCCGCCCTCATACCGCACACAATCTCATACGCAATCGTATGCGCCAGCCGAGCATGATCGTCCGCCGTCATGCCATCTCCCAGCAGCACCACCTCATCGCCTACGCTCACGCCGGAGATCTCCGTCACATCGACCATCGTAAGATTCATCGAGACCCGACCAACGATCATCGCCCGCTGCCCGCCAATCATCACCCAGCCGCCCGTCGCAGCATCCGATCCCGAGAGTTCGCGCCGCAATCCATCTGCATATCCAACCGGCAACAGCGCCAGCCGCATCGGCCTCTGCGCTGTAAAGACCGCGTTATAGCCCACCGTGTCGCCAGCCTCGACCTCGCGCACGCCGATCACGCGCGTCTTCCACGCCATTACCGGCCGAAGCTCAGGCTCGACCATCGCCTCACCGCCTTCAACCGGCAGGCAATATCCATAAAGCGCAATGCCGGTTCGAACCATCGCCCCCCCACCAGCACTTGAAGCAACTTCACGCAGCCACACCAGCGAGCCGCGATCATTCTCGCTCACCGCGCTGTTATCGACCGTTGAAGAGTTACCCGCATGAACCCAAACCGGACGCAGCCCAGACGCAGCAACCTCTGCCATCGCCTGCTCAAACCGTTCCCGCTGCTTGAGCGTCAGCGGCGAGTCCGCAACCTCCGCCGAGGCGAAGTGCGTCATCACGCCATCCAGCCTCAGGCTCGGCTGCGCAGCCAGCCAAGTCAGCAACTCGAGCAGCTCGTCACCCGGCGCAACACCCTGCCGCGCCATTCCTGTATCAATCTCCAGATGCAACGCCAGCGGCTCCGCACCCTGCCGCGCAACCGCCTCAGCGAGCCACTCCATCTGCTGCCACGTCCACACCACCGGAGTCAGCCCGTGGTGCACAACAGCCTCGGCATCCTCTTCGAGCAGCCCCGACATCACCAGAATCTTCGGCTGCTGCTCTGCCGCAACTCCAGCCAGCGATGCACGAACGGCCACGCCCTCTTCGGCATCCGTAACTCCAAGCCACTCCACTCCGGCATTGGCCAACACCGGAGCGCACACCTTCGCCCCATGGCCATAAGCATCGGCCTTGATGACCGCCATCACCGCCACGTCGTCGCCAGCAACCCTGGCAAGCGCGGCGTAATTTGCAAGCAACCGCTCTTCGGAGATCTCCACCCAACTCTTCACAACTCTTATCCTAACCGCCGCTCGCAGCGCCTAATTATCCTAATTGGCGCCCGTCACCAACCCTTGACGACCCGGCAGCCGCTCATCCTTCGGCGTCGCTGCGCGGATAAAATCATCAAGCGTCTGCCCTTTGCGCAGGACGAAGGTGCGCTCCAGCACCAGCACGTCCTCCATGCGGTCGATGCGAAAGGCACGGAAGTCGTTGCGCAGCTCGCACCACGAGGCCAGCGTCCACACACCGCTCCAGAACGCAAGCGCCAGCGGACGCACCGCGCGGTTGCTGCGCTCGCCGTCTTCGCGCGCATAGCCAAACTCGATGGCGCGTTTTGCAATGCAGGCCGCATGCAAGGTGTCGATCCGTTCGCGCAGATGCTGCGCCATATGAAATCCACCCGGTGCAAACAACAAAATGGAGTCGAGATCATTTCGCAACTCTGCTGGCAGCACAGCCTCAATCCGTTGCAGCGCTTGATTAGCCGCAACAACATTCTCCGCCCCACCCCACGCCTTCACCAGCCGCATGCCCAGCACCAGCGCCGTCAGCTCGCTGCGCGTAAACATCAGCGGAGGCAGGTCATGGTCACGCCGCAGCGTATAGCCAACCCCGGCTTCACCCTCAATCGGCATCCCCGAAAGCTGAAGGTCCTGAATATCGCGATAGATGGTGCGCTGCGAGACCTGCAGCTTCTCGGCCAGCTTCTGCGCCGTAAGCAAACGGCCGAGGCGCAGAAACTGCACGATGCGGAAGAGTCTGTCAGCACGTCGCATAAGTGTGATCCTAGTGCGAGTGCAGACCGACGTGATTGCCTTCGGTATCGCGAAGGCAGGCAAAGTGGCCGTATCCGCCGGGAACCTCGGTCTTGGGCATCAGCACAAGACCACCCGCGCTGGGTACGCGTGCGAGCACGGCATCCAGATCGCCGTCGCAGTTCAGGTAGACCATCGGCCCGGTCGCGCCCGGTTTGTGGAACACCCGCTTCACCAGCGTTCCGCCGGTTCCTGATTGATCGACGGGGAAGAGAGACATGGGAACACCCATGTTTTCGCGCCGCATCTTCTCTCCCAGCAAAGTCTCGTAAAAGGTCGTGGCACGGTCCAGATCTGCGCAAGGGATCTCGAACCAGTTGATTGCATTCTGGCGAACTGTCGTCGTGTTGCTCATGTCGCTCTCCTCATAATTGGCTGACTTGAGACCAAGCATAGCGAGGGGCTGCTGACAGCATTATGTCAGTAGGTTTTAAAATTCGTAGGGCGAAGATAACTCGAAACAATTCCGCCTTTTGCGCCGCTATCGCATCAACAAACTGCGCGAGCTGCTGCTCGTCATTCCACTCACCACTCAGACCAAACACAAAGCACGTCATCTCGACCGAAGGCGGCGCTTTTGCCGCCGTAGCGGAGAGACCCCTGTATTTCGCCGTTGCTCTTCCCCTAAGCCCTTTAGCAGCAATCAGTAGCCTCCGCCGCCGCCATCCCCTTGCAGATTCTCAAACCGCGTATAGTCCGCCAGATAAGCCAGATGGACGCTGCCGGTCGGGCCGTTTCTCTGCTTGGCGATGATGATCTCCGCCTTGCCCTTCGACTCGGGGTCTTCCTCGCCGTTCTCGTCCTTGTTGTAGTAGCTGTCACGATGAATAAACGCCACCACGTCAGCATCCTGCTCAATCGAGCCCGACTCGCGCAAGTCACTCAGCATCGGCTTCTTGTCGCCGCCGCGCTGCTCGCTCGAACGCGAGAGCTGCGACAGCGCGATCACCGGAACCTTCATCTCCTTGGCCAGCGCCTTCAGCCCGCGCGACACAGACGAGACCTCCTGCGTGCGGTTCTCGAACTTCTTCTGGCTGCCGCCCGCCGAACCCGTCATCAACTGCAAATAGTCGATCACGATCAGGTCGAGCCGCCCCTCCTGCTGGTGTAGCCGCCGCGCCTTGGCGCGCATCTCGGCCAGCGTAATGCCCGGCGTGTCGTCGATAAAGAGCTTCGACTCCATCAGCCGCTCCAGCGCGGCCAACAACTTGCTCTTGTCTTCCTTGGGCAGAAATCCCGTCTGAATCTTGCGCGAATTTACCAGCGCCTCCGACGCCAGCAGACGGCGCAGCAGACTCTCTTTCGACATTTCCAGCGAGAAGACCGCAACCACCTTGCCATCGCGCACGGCTGCATTCTGCGCAATGTTGATTGCCCACGCGGTCTTGCCCATCGAAGGACGCGCCGCAATGATGATCAGTTCCGAGTCCTGCAAACCGCTGGTCATGCGGTCAAATTCGATATAGTGCGTCGCCAGGCCGGTGATCTCGCGGCCCTGCTCATACAGCTTGTCGATCGAACCGAACGACGACTTCACAATCTCGCCGATGTCCGAAAATCCACCGGTCACCGCATGTTCCGAGATCTCCATCAGCCTGCCGCTGACGTTGTTCAGTACATCCAGCGCCTCCTGGCTCTGGTCCGCCGCGTCGATCATGCCCAGATCGCACACCGCCATCAACTGGCGCATGAGGCTCTTGTCGCGCACGATGCGGACATAGCTCTCGATGCTCAGCTTCCTCGGCAGGCCTTCGCTCAAAGACGCGAGATAGGGCAGGCCGCCAATCGAATCCAGCTCCTTGCGCTTACGCAGCTCCTCACCCACAGTGACGATATCGACCGCGTGGCCGACCTCGGACAGGTGCAGCATGGCCGTATAGATTCTGCGGTGCGAATCCAGCGCGAAGTCGTCCGCCTTCAGCAACATCGTCGCATCGGTAATCGCCATTGGCTCAACCAGCATGGCGCCGAGAATGGTCATCTCGGCATGGAGGGAGGCGGGGCGTTCCTGCTCGCCGACGATATGAGGATAAGTAGCCATCGATTGATTAATAACCTGGGGCGATGAGTTAATCACTTGGTGCGGTGAGTCTGAATTCGTTTCACTAGCCAAGGGTCGAAGACCCGCTCTATATCAGCCTGGGGCAACGCCCCAGGTAAGGTTCCAGCACAAAACCAAGGGCTGAAAGCCCGTCCGATGCTGCGTTCACTTCAGACTCACTACTCTAGCCGAAGAGTTCCTGCGGATGTCTGGCTGCTTTTGTGGATTACTGCGTCCAAGACACCTTTGCAAAGTTTACTCTTACACACAGACCTACACGGCACAGGAGGAGCATCAAGATGGGATCGGAGAAAATTCTGAGCGTTCCACCGGCGGCACAGCGCGACAAGGCCTCCTTCGAGGTGCTCCGTGTCTGGATCGCCGAGCAGGGTCAACACGTTAGCATCCGCAGCGGAGCGTGGGAAGACCCCTTCGCCTGGGGCATCGTCCTCGCCGATCTCGCCCGGCACATCGCTCTCGCCCACGAGCTACAGGGCGAAGCCGTCGATAAAGACGCCTTCCTCGATCGACTCCTCGAAGGCTTCAACGCCGAGATCGACAACCCAACCGACGAGCCCGAGGGCGAAGTCACCCAGTAGCTACTCACCCCTATACTTCTGAAACAACTCAGGAAAATCCCGCTTCAACGTCTCGATCTTAGGGCGGTCGCAGACCTGAATATAAGGATTGTTCGGATTGTTGGTCGCATAATCCTGATGGTAAGACTCCGCATCATAAAACCCCTTCAACGGAACCACCTGCGTCACAACCGGCTTCGAAAAAATATGCGCCGCTTCCAATTGCGCAATATAGGCCGTCGCAATCTTCTTCTGCTCGTCGTTCGCATAAAAGATCGCCGACCGGTACGACGTCCCTACATCCGGCCCCTGCCTGTTCAACTGTGTCGGATCGTGCACCGAGAAGAAGATCTGCAAGAGCTGTCCATACGTCAGCTTCGACGGATCGTAGATCACCTTTACCGATTCCGCGTGTCCGGTCGTCTCCGTCGTCACCTGGGCATAGGTAGCCGTCGACGCAGATCCGCCAGCGTACCCGGCAGTCGTCGCCGTCACCCCCTTCACCCGCTGAAACACCGACTGCGTCCCCCAGAAACATCCGCCCGCAAACACCGCCGTCTCGTGGCCTGATTTAGCAGCCTTCGTCTCATCGACGGCAGGCACGGGAGCTTTCGCCTGAGCATTCACTGGGGTCATCCGCATCCCCCTCCACGCCACCAGAACCACCGCAACTACCAGCAGCGCCATCCATCCGAACCGCGTCAACATTTTGCCCGTCTGCATCTCAAACCTCCACTACATCCCACTCCTGTTAATACGCGCTCATACCGGTCACAGATTCATTAAGCTGAGCAGCCGCACTCCGTCGCCGCCCCTGAATCTCAATATATCCATGAATCAAACTCACCGCTGCGGGCGTCACTCCAGCAATGCGGCTCGCCTGCCCCAGCGTCTGCGGACGCACCCGCGACAGCACCTGCTTCATCTCCGTCGACAACCCGCTCACCGCCGCATAGTCGAACCAGTCGGGAATCAACCGCTTCTCGGCCTTGCGCAGCTTCTCCATCGACCGCCGTTGCTGGTCGAGATAGCCCGCATACTTGATCTCCGTCTCGACCGTCTTCATCTCATTGCGAACCCACGCAGGCAGCCGCGCCACAGAACCGGGTGCGCGGTCGCCCTGCTGGAGCACCACGGAACCGGGTGCCCCATATCTCGATTCTGAGATGTGGGTATCGTGCGCAGCACGACCGTCCTCCTTCAAATTCAACGAAGCACCATCCATCGCCGCAACCCAAACAGCAAGCACATCGCCTTCCTTCGCCAAGCGCTCACGAAGCAGCGGAGCAATCTCCTCCACCACAACCTCAGGCCGCTTCAGCAACTGCGCAAACGTCTGCCCCGCAACAGCACCATCGCCATCGAGCCGAGCCACCAGCTCAGCAGGCAGCTCACCTGTCTTCACCCGCGCCGTCTCCAGCAGCTTCTCAAACCCCACACCGCGCGACTGCTTCGCCTCATAACCAGCCCACGCCTCATCGTCGATCAGCCCCAACCGACGCCCATACGGAGTCAGCCTGCGGTCCGCATTATCGATCCGCAGATGCAGCCGAAACTCCGCCCGCGAGGTAAACATCCGGTAAGGCTCGTTCGTTCCCTTACTGATCAGATCGTCGATCAGAATCCCCGTGTAGCCTTCCGTGCGATCCAGCGTAAAGCCATCCTCACCCCGAACCGCAAGCGCAGCATTAATACCCGCCATCAATCCCTGGCAGGCCGCTTCCTCGTAGCCGCTCGTCCCGTTGATCTGCCCCGCAAGATACAACCCCTGCATCGACTTCACCCGCAGCGTCCGATCGAGCTCCGTCGGATCAATCGCGTCATACTCAATCGCGTAGCCGGGCCGCAGCATCTCCGCATTTTCGAGGCCGGGAATCGAGTGCACCATCGCCGCCTGAATCTCCATCGGCAGACTGGTGCTCATGCCGTTGATGTAGACCTCGTGCGTATTCAATCCCTCCGGCTCCAGGAAGAACTGGTGCCGCGTCTTATCGGGAAAGCGCACGATCTTGTCCTCAATCGAAGGGCAATAGCGCGGCCCGATGCCTTCAATCTGCCCCGTATACATCGGCGAACGATGCACATTCTCGCGGATCAGCCGCAGCGTCTCCGGCGTCGTATGCGCGATGTGACACATGATCTGCCGCAGCGGCAGCGAACGCGTGCGAAAGCTGAACGGCGTCGGATCAGCATCGCCCGGCTGCTCCTCAAATTTGGTCCAGTCAATCGTCCGCCCATCCAACCGAGGCGGCGTCCCTGTCTTCAAACGGCACTCGCGCAGCCCCAGCCGCTTCAGCGCTTCGCCCAGCAAAACACTCGCAGGCTCGCCGCTGCGACCCGCCGTGTACTGCTGCTCGCCGCAATGAATCAGGCCATTCAGAAATGTTCCGGTCGTCACCACCGTCGCCGCAGCATGAATCACACGCCCATCCCGCAGCTTCAATCCACGCACCACGCGCTCTGATGAACCTTCTACCTCTTCCACAATCAGGTCCACCACCTCGGCCTGCTTGATGAAGAGATTCCTCTGCCCCTCCAGCACCTCGCGCATCTTCACGCGATACAGCGCCTTGTCGCACTGCGCTCGCGGAGACCACACCGCAGGGCCACGCGATGTATTCAGCAGACGAAACTGAATGCCGCAGGCATCGGCGACCTCGCCCATCACGCCGCCCAGCGCATCCACCTCGCGCACCAGATGCCCCTTGGCAATGCCGCCAATCGCCGGGTTACAACTCATCTGAGCAATCAAATCAAGATTCAGCGTAAAGATCGCCGTACGCAGTCCCATGCGCGCCGCAGCCATCGCCGCCTCGCATCCGGCGTGGCCTGCGCCCACCACGACCACATCGTATTGTTCCGTAAAACTCACACTTCTATTTTAGGCTTCGCCGTAAAATCCGCGAACTTCGGCATCTCCCCGCCGCAGGTCACTCATTCCGCACCCGCCGCATCCCATCGTCAGCTAGACTTATCGCGAACAGGAGCAACTATGACTCCCGACAGCAAACTCATCGGCTTCATCCCCACCCGCGACGCAGATAGCGCCCTCAGCTTCTATCGAGATCTTCTCGGCCTGCGTTTCGTCAGCGACGACGCCTTCGCCATCGTGCTCGAATCGAACGGCAACATCGTCCGTCTCGTTCGCATCGAGGAGTTCACGCCTGCCTCTTACACCATTCTCGGCTGGCAGGTCGAAGACATCGAGAGCACCGTAAAAGAGCTGGCCGCCAAAGGACTCGCCTTCCAGCGCTATTCCTTCCTTCAACAAAGCGAAGACGGCATCTGGACATCGCCCAGCGGGGCCAAAATCGCATGGTTCCACGATCCCGACGGCAATACGCTTTCCTTCTCGCAGGATTGAGACGCAATTGTCCCAAAATTTAATTCGTCATCGAAGCGCAAAACCACGTCATCTCGACCGAAGCGAAGCGTAGTGGAGAGACCTCTGTATTTTGTTTTTGTTTTGCTGTTGTCTGTTTTTGATGACCGAGCAGCTTTGCAAATTTGATGGAACAGGCAACGGCAACGGCGAAATACAGGGGTCTCTCCACTACGGCGGCAAAGACGCCGCCTCCGGTCGAGATGACGTGCTTTGATAGCTGGCACTTCGGTCGAGATGACGTAGTTCCAAGTCTTTACCACTAAAACTCCAGCCTTAACCCAAGCTCGACCCGCCGCTCGCCCGACTGCCCCGTCGAAGCCGAAGTAAACGTTCCGAACGGCTGCACGTTCAACTGCTCCGTAGCCACCGCAGCCACATCCTGGAACATCAACGGAGTCACACCGTTCACCGCCGTCCCCACCAAAAACGCCCGCTGCATAATTCCCGAATAATTTACCCGATTCGTCACGTTAAATATCTCCGCCACACCCTTCACTCGAACCTTCTCCGCAGCGCGCAGCGTCCTACTCACGCGTAGATCGAGGTTCGCCGCATCCGGCAGCCGCAGCGTATTCCGTCCCACCGTAGGCAGATAGACCGCGCCGCCCGAGCCATTGATGCTCTGATGCCCGCCAGCCAACCGCCTGCCGCCATAGATATTAAAGCTGTACGGCCTCCCACTCCGCTCCGTAAACAACGGAGCCACCGACCACCCACTCCCCGCCACTCGCAGCCACCTCCGTCTACTCGAAGCCTTCGGCTCCCACACCGCGCTCGCCACCAGCTTATGCGGATAGTTCAACGCCGACAGCCCCTTGTCGTAGCGCAGATCGAACGGATCGAACTGCCCATTCGTTCGCGGCGTCGCTCCAGCGCTCTCGCCAAAATCAATCGCCTTCGACCACGTCCAACTCGCGCGAAACTCCAACCCGCCCACACTGCGCCGCCGCGCTTCGATCACCAGAGCGTTATAGCTCGCATTCGCGTCTGAGACCAGGTCCGTCACCGGTCCATAGCTGGCATCGACGCGCTCAGAGTAGACCGGCACGGCAAACATCTCGCCATCGCGCACTCCCGGCGCCCCTGTTCCGCCCTGTAGCTGAAACGTCTCCACGCTCGTCGCCGGAGCAATGTTGATGTCCACCGAATCCGGCAACTGCCGATCCAGATTCAGCAGATAGCTCGCGCTCCCCACTACACCCACGCCCACCTTGCGCTCCACCGTCAAGCTACCTTGCTGCACCGCAGGCAGGCGAAAGCCGCGATCGAACACCGTCGCCGAGGTCGTCGTCCCCACCGCCGCCGGAGGCGTCGTCAGGTAAGCGCACGCATAGCCAAAGCCCTGGTTCGGCACTTGCGGGCAATCCGTTATCGTGGTCGGCGTAATTCTCACATGCGTCGCCGAAGTCGGCAGCGCCGTATTCACCAGCGCACTCCGCACCGTCGCCCCCGGCAGCCGTCCATAGAACAACCCATACCCCACACGAACCACGCCGCGCCCCTCGCCCAGCGGCTCCCACGCCACTCCTACGCGAGGCCCGACATTATTTCTGTCTTCAGGAAAAACGCTGCTCGCTCCACGCAAACCAAACTCAGCATCGAGCGCTATATTCGGCCGCTGCGGAAGCGGCAGCAGCTCATACTCATAGCGCAGCCCGGCATCGACAGTCAGCCCGCGCCGCACCTGCCAGTGGTCCTGCACATACCCGGCCCACTCCTGCGTATCGAACGTGACCGCAGCCTGCCCAAAGCTCTGCGTAAACGACGTGAAGCAAAAATAATGCAGTTGCGATCCAATTGTCCTACACTCGCCATTCGGATAGGCATTCACGTTGAAGGTGTAATCGGTAATCCAATCCACCAGCCCACCGCCAGCCGCGCCGCTGTCATAGTGAAACGCCCCCTCCTGACCGCTCAGCGAATCAATATAGTCATGCACCAGACTCAAATCTCCGCCAACCTGCACCTGATGATGCCCACGTACCAGCGTCACCATGTCCGCGAACTGCACTCTCCTCTCATCGGGATACGCCTTGCGCCCCAGCGAAGAAGGCGTGCCAAACGTCAGCCCATTCGGCCCAATCACCACCTCGGGAGCGTATCCACCCGGCCCCACCGCAGGCTCCTGCGGCAGCGGAGCCGATGCCTCCTCATACTGAAAGTCCCTGCCCACCGCCAGCCGCAGCTCATTGCTGAACTTCGCGTTCTTCGACCAAAGCCACCGCCCCAGCAGCGAGTCCACCTTCACATAGCTACTCCCCAGACTCGCTCTTCCTCGATCCACCACCGCCGACGATCTCACTCCCCCCGGAGCACTAGACCGCGCCCGATCATACTGCACACTCAGCCGGTTCTTCGCCGTCGCCTGCCAATCGAGCTTGCCGAAGTTCACCGTCTGGTTCTGCCGCCGCGGCACCATTCCCGTCAGGCTATCCAGATAATCGAGCGCCGTATTCACCTTCGACGCCGATACCCCACGCCCACCCAATAAGTCCATCTGCCCCAGCGTCAACGCATAGAAGTCCGCATTCTGGGGCGAAGACACCGCCGGAAAATCGCGCCGCTGTTGATCGAACGCATAAAAATAAAACAGCCGATTGCGCACCGCCGCGCCGCCCACACTTCCGCCAAACTGTTGTCGCAGGTCATGCGGCTTCACCACACCACTCGTCACCACGCCATCGGCATAGTGCGTGGCAATTGAAAACGGATTCGCCGCCGCCCATGCACTATCCCGCGCCAGATAAAAGGCCGACCCATGCAGCGTATCCGTGCCGCTCTTCGACACCGTCGTCACCACGCCGCCCGCCGCGCCTCCATACACAGCCGAGTAGTTCTGCCCGCTCACGCGAAACTCCCGCACCGCTTCCTGCGAAAACGTATAGGCCGCGCCTCCACGCCGCGCCACACCGCGCTCGCCCTCCGCTCCTGTTCCTCGCGGCACCGAGCCAAAGCTCTGATCGTCGCTCACCCCATCGACCGCCGTGCTGTTCTGCGTCACCGCGAGGCCGCGAAAGCTCAACAGCCCCGCCACATCCGCATTCGCCGCAGGAGTCAGCAACGCAAAGCTCTGCCATCGCCGTCCACGCACCGGCAGCCGCTGAATCTCGCCAGCCGTCACCGTACTCGCCACCGCCGTCGATTCAACCGTCGAGCTTCCACTCGCTGTCACCGTCACCGTCGTAGACACACCAGCCACCCGCAGCCGAGCATCCACACCCGTCACTGCGCCCACCTCCACAACGACGTCAGCCAGAACCAGCCGCTCAAACCCCGCCGCCTCCACGACCACGCGATACGTCCCCACCGGAACCCGCGCCACCAGAAACTCGCCACCTTTATCCGAACCAGCACGCGCTACAAAGCCACTCGCCGCATCTTCCACCTGCACCGAAGCTCCCCGCACCGCAGCCCCGCCTGCGTCCACCACCACCCCGTGCACAACGCCGTCCACCGCCGTCTGCCCCAAAGCAGCCGTCAGCGCGCCAAGCAACATCAGCGACAAAACAATCGCGCGCAAGCTCTTCCTATCCAAGCTGATTGATTAATAGATCAGCCGCAGGGTACCGAACTTCCGCTAAATAAGAAATGCCACCTTCGTTCCACAAAGAAAAAGGGGCGGCAGCCGAAGCCACCACCCCTAAGACAATTAAGACAACGAAGACAATCCGTCTCAAGTTAGAACAGGAACCGGAAGCCGATCTGCACCTGTCGCGGCGTATACAGAAAGCCGCTCGAGTTGGAGTTGTTCGGCGTGCCGAACAGGGCCGTGCTCCCGGTCCCCGACTGGAACGTCGCCGTGGCCGTATTCGCCGTCGCGCCGCTGCCCGATTGCAGTGCATACGCCAGGCTCTGAACGCTGGTCACGTTCTGATGGTTGTAGAGGTTGAAGAGGTCGAGCCGCAGCTCCGCACGATACCGCTCGGTAAAGGCAAGCTGCTTCTGTACCCGAAGGTCCTGCACGATGTCGCGCGGATACTTATAGGTATTGCGCCCGATCATCGGAATGAACGATGTACCGCCCGCTCCGTTCCAACTGCTGTTCAACGCTCCAAAAGAGCCATAGCCGCTCAGCGTCGCCGAGTAAGGCAACCCATTCTGCAACTGGAATGCGCTATTCAAGGCCCAGTCATTGGAGACGTATTTCAACCAGCCGTCCTGTTGCCGATTGGGGAAGTTGTAAAGCACATAGCCCGCAAGCCGGTTGGGCACGTTGTAGTTGGAGTTCCCATAGTCTTCTTTCAGACCGCCATAGGGATCGTATTGATTGTTCGTTGTGTTCGTCGTCGTTGCGTTCTGGCTGTAGTCCAGCGCATGCGACCACACATAATTCACATCGAACTGGATCGAGTGCAGCGACCGGTTCTGGATCTCGGCAACCAGCGCGTTATAGTTCGAGTTGATATTGCTCGCCACCTCGGTGATGCTGGTGAATTTGCTGGCAGCACTGCCAAACAGCGCAGTATTGCCATACGAGGTGTACTGCGGAACCACATACGTGGCTCCATTCTGTAGCGGCCCCTTGCCGGTCGCATCGGAGATGGTAATCGTCGTCGGTGTCGTCGCCGGGTTCAGATTTCTATCCACGAAGTTCGTCAGCTCTCTGCCCAGCGCTCCAAGGTAGCTCACCGAGAAGACGGTGCCCCGGCCCATCTGCTGCTGCACCACAAGGTCGAACTCATGCACCATCGGGTTCTGCAGGTTCGAAGCCAGGTAGTACGAGCTTGGCGTTGGTGGCGTAGCGGCTGCAATGATGTTGGGGAAGATTGGAGCATTTGCAGCAGCGGGCTTGATGCTCGCCGTGAACTGTCCCAGCGGACTGCCGGTGTTCAACAGCACATTCAACAGGACACCGTTGGTGATGCGGCCAAAGAACATGCCGTATCCGCCACGCAATACCGTCTTGCCGTCGCCGAACGCATCGTAAGCAAAACCGAGCCTTGGGCCGAAGTTATTGTTATCGCTCGGCGCATTCGTCAGCCCGGTATACGGCACAAAGGTCCCCGATGCCGCCGTCAGCGTCGCATTCGACGAAGCTCCCGGCAGGTTCTCCTTGTCATAGCGAACGCCGAGCTGCAACGTAAGTCGCGGCTTGATCTTCCAGTTGTCCTGCACAAAGACGCCATAATCGAACGTCGAGATCGCAAAGACCGGCGGACCAAAGCCCTGTGCGAACGTGCTGTAGCAGGGAGATGTACCTACCGCACTCGTCGTCGCTGTAGCGGCGGCCAACGCAGTACTGTTGCAGGTAGGCGCACCGTTCTTGCTGGCCAGGTCGGCAAGGAAGTTGCCGGTATAGCCATAGGTGATATAGCCGTTGCTCTCGTAGGTGTTGTTGATCAGGTCGTAGTTGTGCACCGCGTCCAGACCGATCTTGATGCTGTGGTTGCCGTGGTTCAGATAGAGCGTATCGCCAATCTGCCACTTGCGTTCATCCGGCAGCGCCTTGCGGTAAGAGTAGTAAGGCGATCCAAGGTAGAACCCGGTTGAAGTCGCAAGCCCGACCTCGGGAACATTGCCGCCCGTACCTACAAGGTTGTTCTTGGTGAACTCACTGAACGGCTGCTGGCCTTCGTCGTTGAGCTCGCGCCCATATTGATACAGCAGCTCGTTGCTGATGTTCGAGGAGATCAGCGTCGTCCACTTGGCTACGCCGTAATCCAGCTTCACAAAGTCCGTACCGAACGTATCCACAGCGTAGTTGTTGGTCGCCTGCGTCTGCACGCCGCCCGGCGAATCCCACCGCAGACGGTTATAGAGCAGGCTGACATGGTTCCTGTCATTAAGCTGATAGTCCAGCTTCGGCATATTGACTTCCTGGTCGCCCGTGCGCGGCACGCTGCCAAGGTCGGTCAAGAGATTGCCGAGGCCAGCACCATACGCCGCCGCTCCCGCCGCGTAGCTCGAAAGCTTCTCGCGCGCCGCCAAAGTGCAGGCATAGCTGTCGAGCGTGTAGTTGGAGAAGTAGTTCGAGTCCGTGGCCTTGGCGCTACCAGTAAGGTATCCCGTTGCCAGATTGCAGGTCGGAGAACCGTTGAGCCCGGTCAGCGAAGCATCCGGCTGGCTGAAGAACGACGAGGGCGAGTTCGCCTTCGCTGTTCCCGGAAAGTTCCTGTGATGCTGGTCATACGTGTAATACCAGAACAGCTTGTCCTTGATCAGAGGGCCGCCCGCCGAAAAGCCCCAGATCCTGCGCGAGTCGGTTGGCTTGTACGGTGTCGTCGTGAAGGTATACCCACCCGAAGAGTTCTGCGTCCCAACCGTGTTCGACGTGTACGGGTTATAGGTGCCCCAGTCGGCCTCGCGGTCGTAGAAGTATGCCTGCCCATGCAGCTTGTTGGTTCCGCTCTCGGTCACCGAGTTGATGACGCCGCCCGCTGCGCGTCCAAGCTGCGCCGAGTACACGCCGGTGTTCACCTGAAACTCGCGGATCGCCGTCGGAGGGGTCGAGTACGCCTCACGCGTACGGCCACGCTCTTCGGAGTAGTACGCCTGATTGTCGTCCGCACCATCGATCAGAACATTATTCAAAATCGGGCTGATGCCGCGAATGCTGACCAGACCAAAGCCATTCGAGTCCGACACCACACCCGGCGTCGTCAGCGCCAGGCTCGACCAGCGAAGATTGTTCACCGGCACATTGTCCAGCGCGCGCCGGTTCAGGTTGGCCGAAAAATCAGGAGAGTCGAAGTTCAACACCGGCGCCTCTGCCGTTACTTCCACCACAGAAGTCGATGCGCCCGTCACCAGCTTCGGCGATACATCGGTCAACTGCCCGACCTGCACCGTCACCTGGTTCGTCTTCGAATCGCTGAACCCCGCGCTGCTCACGGTAACGGTATACGTTCCCGGCTCCAGTAGCGGAGCTTTGAAGTAGCCGCTGCCATCCGCTGTCAGATGGATCTCAGCATTCGTTCCATTATTGTGGATGGTGACGCTGGCACTCCCAACCACGGCGCCCGTCGTATCGAACACCGTTCCGCCGATTGCGCCCTGTGTACTCGACTGCGCCAGCATCGTCCCGGCGGTTAAACACACGGCAGCAAAAAGCCCGAGCCTCATTAGCATCTTCATAATCTGGTCTCCCGAAAAATGTTCCGTACATCCGCCCATAGACATCGGTGCAATCCATGCTTACAGTTCGGATACCCTTATTCTACGAGCTACTTCAACGTCGCACATTCCCATGAATGCACGATAAACGCAGATCCAACCTCGTTTACCTCCAGAAAAACCGTAACCACTTACGGCTCAGTTTATTACGGCGCAAAAAAAGAAGAGGTGTCATAGACACCTCTTTTGGAGAGCATTACTGAAATCGCTAGACCCAAGCCTAGCCCTCGCTTCTTTTCCTGTCATCGCCAATACGGCCTGTTTTCACCTCCCCATTTCGGTGGAGGCCCTAAAACATGATTACGGCCTTCGACGGAGATCGGCACGTCATCTCGATCAGCGCAACGGGCCACAACTGCACGTCATCTCGGCTAGCATCACTAGCCATCACTGCACGTCATCTCGACCGAAGCGAAGCGCAGTGGAGAGACCCCTGTATTTCGCCCTTGTCTTTGCCATTGCCTGTTCTTCTGAGATTCAAAAAGGAAATTCTTCTGACAGCTTTCTCAGGAAGCCCCATGCCAAACGCCTCGCCGCCTGTCCTCGCGAAGCATATAAAACGCGCCCACGCCGATACACACCATTGCAATCCCCACGCCCACCGCGGCCGTCTCCACCCCAGCACCCGCCCAGCCGTGCATCCAGTCGTGATAGCCGGAAGAGTAGCCTATGCGAGAGAAACCCCGAAGCACCCACAACGCAAAGGCCACCACGCAGCCCACGCTCAATCCGCGCATAAAGATCAGCGGCCGCGTCGCCCGCTTCAGAGCCATCGCCTGCCGCTCGGCCTGCGCCCGCCGCCAGATCGCATCGGCACCACCAACCGTAACCTGTAACCCAGAGGCATACCGCAGCAGGCTCCCCGCCACTCGTCGCGTCTCTTCGCAGGCAGCACAACCACCCACATGCTGCTGCAACTCTGCCGTCCAAACTCCCGTCCGCAGGGCCTCTGCAACACTCCTCTCGCACTCGCACCGGTTACGGTTCATGCCTTCTCCTCTTCCGGCCGCAGCAACGCCGCCGCCCTTCGCCGCGCCCGAAACAGCAGCAGCCGAACGCTCATCGCGTTCAGCCCTGTCGACTCCGCAATCTCAGCATGACTCATTCCCTCGACGTACGCCAGCCACAACAGCTCCCGCTCCCTCGGCTTCAGCGCACGCATCGCCCGGCGCACATCCATCTGCAGATTCAGGTCGGGCGCGCTTGCATCCGGCAGAGGCTCCTCGTCCACCGCTTGCCATTCCTCATTTCTGCGCCACTGATCACGAAGCAGATTAGTCGCAATCCGAAACAGATACCGCCGCGCATGATCGTCTGCCATCGCCGCCGGCTGCCGCACCAGAAACCGGCAATAAGTCTCCTGCAACACATCATCGGCAACGTCCCTGCGCCCGGTCACGCCCGTCAGATAGGCCAGCAGGGGCCGCGCCGTCGCTTCGTACAGCGCCTGAAACTCCTCCTCGCCCATGGCGGCATCGTCCTCTTCGATCCATCGAAGCGGTGCCGCCAGCGTGTCGGTCTTTGAGAGGGTAGACATAGGCCTCGGCATCCAAACCTCGTTACACGCGCTCATCCCGCTTCAACAGGCCAAACGACTGCGACAGAAAATAAGTCGCCAACGACGCCAGCTCAAAGCCGATCCCAAGCGCAATCGCCAGCGTACCGAAGAAGCGGCACACCTGCGGCCCATCTCCATTGACCATCGAGTGCAGCGACACCAGCGCTATGCCCATGGCGATCAGGATGATCCCGGCGCGTACGCCGCTCAGAATACTCCGATGCGGAGCCGACCGCTCCGTCTGCTCCACCGCCAGCGAGTTCAAAAAGTTCCGCCCGGCTTCCGTATCAGCATAGGCAAGCACCGACTGGCTCGAATCGATCTTGTCCAGCAGCTTCATCTGCACATCCGATTGCAGCCGCGCGATCTTGTACCGGCGAATCGACGAGAGCACCACCCAAGCAATCCACCCAATCGTGAAAAACACAATAAACGGAATCCCAATACCTTCCATGTCGTTCCCTCTTTCCCGAAAAGCAGCCCTCAAAGACAGCCTTCACCCAATACAACGCATCCAGAGGGCAAAAAGTTAACACCTCAGACGAAAAAGAATTGCTCGCCTCCGTCGCCTCGACCACTCCACCACAAACGCACGTCATCTCGACCGAAGGTGGCGCTTTTGCCGCCGCAGTGGAGAGACCCCTGTATTACGCAGTTGCTATTGCAATTGTTCTTGCTGTTGTTCTTGCTGTTGCAATTGCTCTTGCTGTTGCAGCTAGGTACAGCGAGGCTTCAGCCTCGCGTCTCACAAAAACAGCCGCGAAGCGGCCTCCGCTCTGCCGAAGGCCGGAGGGAAGGCGAAGCCGCAACGACAAATATCGCCGTTGCCTATTCTTATGTTCTTAAATAAACCGAAGCCCTAAGCCACCATCCCCGCAACCAGCATCTCCCCCACCGTCTTGCCCAGCACCGGATGCACCATCCCCGGCGCGATCTCGGTCAGCGGCTCCAGCACAAACCGCCGCTCATGCATCTCCGGATGCGGCAGCGTCAGCTCCACCGTCGCCATCACCACCGCCTCGTACAGCAACAGGTCCAGGTCGATCACTCGCGGCCCCTTGGCGATCATCCGCTGCCGCCCCATCGCGTGTTCGATAGCAAGCAGCTCGCGCATCAGTTCCAGAGGCTCCAGCTCCGTCTCCAGCACCAGCGCCGCATTTAGAAAACGCGGCTGCGCCAGGTACCCCACAGGCTCCGTGTCATAAAACGACGACACCGCCCGCACCGTCCCCAGCGCTCTCATTCTGCGCACCGCCTCGCGCAGGTTTGCCTCGCGGTCGCCGAACTCCGACTCCAGGTTCGACCCCAACGCAACCGCAGCTACTCCTGCCACAACCATGCAACATCCTCGAACAATGAAATGAGTGAACTTGAAAACTCTTATTTGATTTTAAAGATTGCTCTGCCGATGAAGTTTTTGAAGGAAGGTCCCACCCCGTAGGCCTTAGGGGTACGCCATACAAATTACCACGTCACCGGCAGCAGAGGCCACGTCAATCGGGCTTAGGCAGAGACCTGCTGCAACCCCATCGGAACAGCCTCCGCATCGGGCACCTCATCGTACCCATGCGCCAGCTCCCACGCCGAGCGGTCCCGCATCAGCCGTTGCACCAGCGCCGTATGCATGGCATGGCCCGCTCTCTCCGCCACCACCCGCCCCTGAATCCGCCGTCCCGCCAGCGCCAGATCGCCAATCAGGTCCAGAACTTTGTGCCGCACAAACTCGTCCTCGAACCGCAGCGGCCCATTTTCAACGCCTTGCCGCGACAAAATAATGGCGCTGTCGTCCGAGACCCCGCGAATCAGCCCCATATCGCGCAGCATGGCCTCGTCTTCCTTGAAGCCGAAGGTCCGCGCAGGAGCGATCAACTTAACATAGTCGCCAGTCGCCAGGTCACCCGTAAACCGCTCATAACCAATCGGCTCAGGAAAGTCGATCGTGTACTCAATGCCATACCCCGAACCCGGATAGACGCCGATAAACTTCGACCCGTCGCGCACCTCGACGTCCTTCAAGATGCGGATATACTCCCGCCTCCGACGCTGCTGCTTCAGCCCAACAGAATGAAACGCCTGCACATAAGGCAGCGAGCTTCCATCGAGGATCGGCACTTCGAGGTTGTCCATCTCCACGATGACGTTGTCCACGCCAAACCCGATCAGCGCCGACAGCAGATGCTCCGTCGTCGAGATCAAAACGCTCTGCCGCATCAGGCTGGTCGCGTAGCTCACCTTGGCCACGTTGCGTCCAATCGCTGCAATCTCGAAGTTGTCCAGATCGGTGCGGCGAAAGACGATACCCGAACCCGCAGGGGCCGGAACCAGTCGCATCGTGACCGGCGCGCCGCTGTGCAGCCCCACACCGCTGAACCCTACCTCCGACCGGATTGTCCGCTCAAAGTGAGCCTCAAATGCCACGAATCTAAATCTCCTGCAAGATCTCCTGCAAACAGCCTCGGGCTAGATTACAGGCAGATCAACATCGGGCGATGTGGTAAAAACGCCACACTCAGAAAAAATGGTTGACCATTTTTATCCCTCCCATTGCCTCCCTATAAGCCATCCATTTGCTATAACATCCGTGCATGAACCCTAAAGCCGTCCTCGCCTGCGCCGAAACCCGAAGCGAATGGATTCGCACCAGCCTTCGCGATCTCGTCCGCCAGGAATCCCCAAGTGAGGATCGGACGGCAGTTAACGCCGCAGTAACTCTCGTCGAAGCCCATGCCCGCACCCTCGGCGGCCGCATCAAACGCCATCGGCAAAAGCAGTTCGGCGACGTCCTCGAACTACGCTTCGGACCCACCCGTTCCCCGCGCAAGCCCATCCTCCTGCTCGGCCACCTCGACACCGTTTGGCCGATGGGAACCCTCAAAACCATGCCCTGGCGCGAAGAAGGAGTCCACTTTTACGGTCCCGGCGTCCTCGACATGAAGGCCGGAGTCATCATGGCGCTGGCCGCCATCGACATCCTACGCGAGCTGAAGCTCTCACGCCCCGTCATCCTTCTGCTCAACAGCGACGAAGAGGTCGGTAGCACCGTCTCTCGCCCCATCACCGAAACGCTCGCCCGCGAATGCTCCGCCGTCTTCGTGCTGGAACCCGCCCAGAGCCTCGCCTACAAGACCGCCCGCAAGGGAGTCGGCCAATATGAAGTGCAAGTCACAGGAGTCGCCGCACACAGCGGCGTCGACTTCGAGCGCGGCCACTCCGCCATTCTCGAACTGGCAAAGCTCATCCAGACCATCTCCAGCTTCACCGATCTCTCCATTGGCCGAACCGTAAACTGCGGCCTCATCTCCGGCGGAACCCGCTCCAACGTCATCGCCCAAAGCGCGACGGTCGAGATAGACGTCCGCATCGCCAAGGCCAGCGACGCCGCCCGCGTCGAAAAGCTCTTCCGCAGTCTCAAGTCCTCCGACCCCCACTGCAAGCTGCACATCACCGGAGGCATCAACCGCCCACCGATGGAGCGCAAGTCCGGCACCATCGCTCTCTTCAAACAAGCTCGCAAATTAGCCGTTGAATTAGGCTTCGACCTACCCGAAGCCTCCACCGGCGGCGGCTCCGACGGCAACTTCACCGCCGCACTCGGCATTCCCACACTCGACGGCATGGGAGCCATCGGCGAAGGCGCTCATGCCGCCCACGAACACGTCGTCACCGAGCACCTCGTCCCACGCACCGCGCTGCTGGCCGCCCTGCTTGCGAGTGCTGACTAGAACCATAGCTCTTTCCTTTCGGGCGTAGCTTCCTTTGTTTTCGGCTCAGGCGTAGCTTCCTTGTTTGTCATTCCCGAAGGGAATCTGCGTTCTGTCCGAATCACCAAAACTACATCTGGAAGAGAGCCGCTCTAGCCCGCTAATCCGGCGTCCGCTTCGGCAAGCAGAGCGACAGTCCGCGCAATCGGCAACCCAACCACATTGAAGTAGCAGCCTTCAATTCGTGGAATCCACCGCGCAGCATAACCCTGAATGGCATACGCTCCGGCCTTGTCCAGCGGCTCACCGGTGGAGACATACTCATTGATCTCGCCATCGCCGATGACGTTGAAGGTCACCTGCGTGATCTCCACCTCGCTCTTGACTCCCTTGCGCGTCACCGCAGCCAGCCCGGTGAGCACCGCGTGAGTACGTCCACTCAAAAGCTGCAACATGCGCCGCGCGTCGGCAGCGTTGGCAGGTTTGCCGAGAATGTTTCCCTCGCTGACCACAGCCGTATCGGCCCCGAGTACGATCAGCGGGTCTGCCTCCGTATCGACAGCCGAGTGGCGAGCCCACACCGCCTGCGCCTTTTCGACAGCCAGCCGCTGAACATAAGCCGCAGCAGCCTCATCCGGCAACCGTTCTTCGTTCAGATCGGCGGCTTCAACGGTAAACGAGAGAGCCGCCTGAGTTAGCAGTTCGCGGCGACGAGGCGAGGCAGAGGCAAGTATCAGCATGAAATTCAAAGTCCTTCTCAATTGATCCCAAGTATCTGCTTCTCAGAATATCCTCACCCTGCAAGGCAGCCTGTTGAGCTTCTTCAAATGGCAAGAGAAGAACAGGCAACAACAAAATACAGGGGTCTCTCCACTACGCTGCGCTCCGGTCGAGATGACGTAGGTTAGCAGGTCGAGAAGATGGCAACAAAGCACGTCATCTCGACCGAAGGCGTGCAGCTTTATCGCACGACGCAGCGGAGAGACCACTGTATTTCGCCGTTGTCGTTAACTCACTTACGCTGTTCTTCAACGATTGCAGTTTCAACCAGCCCGCTTCAATTCACAAGAGGGTTCTTCTCCACCGAGATCACAGCCTGCATCGCGTGCGTCTCTCCCGGAGCCAGCGTCACCGTATTGGCCGCTGCGTTGACCGTCTCGACGCACAGCATCTCATGCCATTCGTCTTCGCCTAGATCGGCCATCGCCTTCCACGGATTGAAGACGACAGTGGTATCGGAGTTTGTCTTCGCCACCGTAATCTTTCGGCGTCCGGCAGCATCATGCAGAACGCAGGTGGCAGCCGTGCTCTGATAGACGCGGTCGGTAGCCCCGGCAAAGGTGAGCGGCGCATGGGCGGCAGGCTTCTCGCGCATCCCGTCGGCCTTGTCGATAAACGGCGTCGGCTCCAGCCCAGTCACCGTGACCTCATGAACATCCATCACGGAGTAATAGGTGTGCAGCGCCTCTTCAAAGACCAGCGGCACCGCAGCATCGTTGGCCACCGCAAGCTGCATGGTGAGCGTCCTGCCAATCACCAGCCGATACGCCAGGCGGAAGTTGTCGAAGCCCAGCTCGCGGCTCATCTCTGTGGGAGCCAGCGTGAAGGTCAGGTGCAGGTCCTCTCCCGCGAGCGCGGCAAAGGCAAGCGTCCAGTCCTGAATGCGGGCAAAGCCGTGCGACGGCCCGGCCTTGCCGTCATGCCGATTGGCAAACCATGGAAAGGCAATCGGCACACCGCCGCGGATGGGTTTGCCCGGCACAAAGTCGCTCTTACGGCTGAGAAAAAGCACCGGTCGCTCGCCCGCCGGCTGCCACGCCGTCAGGTGCGCGCCCTGCAGATAGATCGTGGCCGTCGCATGGGGCGTCGTCACGTCGGCATAGATCAGCCCGCCGGGGATCTGGTGAAACCCCAGAACACCAGGGATAGCGAAGTGTTCGTTAAGCTCAACAAGTTCCATGTACTTCTTATTGCCTTTCGTCGATATTTCTTCGGCGCAGTTAAATCTGCGAGTACGGTGCCGGGCTGAGAATCAGGTTCGAGATGTTGCTCACGATCTGCTCGAAGGCGTAGCGCGGATCGCTCGACAGCTTCTTCCAGCCGGGATCGCTGCCGAATGCCTTCCATTTCTCGGTCAGGTCCGACAACTCGGGATAGCTGAGCATGTAGGTCAGGTTGGGCATACGTGGCCCAATCAGCGTGTCGCCATAAAAGACCTGGTCAAAGCCCGCCTTCTGAAAGTACTCGAACTCGCCTTTGTGGAACATCTCCACCTTGCGAACGTGGTCGGCATCGCTTGGGCTCTCGTAGGTGCGAAGCTGAAAGACGCGCTTGCCGTGCTGCGCCGCCGAAGGCGGAGGAGTCAGCCTGGGATGGCCGGGGAAGGCGCTGAGCAGCGTGCTCTCCGTGCGGATGAACGCGGGCGCAGTGGCAGGCGCGCTCCAGAACGGCTCCGCCGCTTTCATGAAGGCCTCGTCCTCGGCCAGCCGCAGATCGACGTTCACCAGAGTCTCAAGATTAGTCGAAGGCATCAGCACATAGAGCTTCGGCGTCTCCGGGCCCAGGTCGAGATGAAATGCGCCCACCGGCGCAATGCCCAGCCGGTTCAGCGCGGGAATCAGCGCGTCGCCCACAAAGTTGTCCGTCAGCTTCGTCTGCGGCCCGGTCTGCAGGTGGTACTTGCGCAGGTGATAGTACTCGCGGGGACCGGCGGCAGGGGTCTGCGATTGTGCCTGATTCGCAAACGCAAGAGTGGACGCGGCAAGGGACGAGGTCAAGAATTCACGCCGTTTCATTGAATCTCCTGTGAATAGATTGTCCACCAAAGCGGGACAAGAACGCACCTCGAAGCATACCGCGAACCGGCTGCCGATGTCCGCTCGCCTCGCATGGCTTTATGCTGGAAAGATGATGCGCCGCATTCCGGTCGGTCTTTTGCTCTCCTGCGCTCTGCTGCTCAGTGCCACGCGCGCTGCCTCTGCCATCGAGGTCAGGATCTCGTCGCAGGCGCTCGAGCGCACCTTGCGCGCGCAACTGTTCAACGGCCCCGAGGGCCGCTACTACATGCGTGGCGACATCAAGTCGGCCTGCTACGTCTATGCCGATTCGCCGCATGTCACCTTCATGAAGGACCGCATCGTCGTCCACGTCCACGCGCGGGCCAAGCTCGGAACCTCGGTCCACGGCGTCTGCATCGGCGTGTCCATGGATACCGAGGCAGACGTCTCCATGGTTCCCGAGGCGCAGGAGGAGAGCATCGGCTTTCGCGACGCCCACATCGAGCACCTCAGCGAGTCGAAGGAGCTGAACTTTCTTCTCGTGCCCTTCCTCGACCGCAAGCTGCCCGACCAGATGAAGGTAAACGCCGCCACCCTGATGCGTCAGTTGCTCAGCCAATCGACCCAGACCACGGGCTACGCCTTCACCTTAAGCTCGCTGAAGCTGCACTCCCTCTTCGTCGAGGGCAAGATGCTGGTGCTCGACGCCGACGCCGGATTGAACGTGGACTGAAGCCGCGTGGCTATTGGGCCGTGGTGTCAGCCGGAACGCCGACCGGGGCTACAGGGGAAGAGACAGCAGGCGTCGAAGGAGAAGGTGCTGCCGGTTCACGATGGTGCAGTTGCGGCTCACTGTCTGCGGCCGGCTGCACGGAGGTCGCTGGCGCAGCAACCGTGCTGCCCTGCGTTGCACCAATGGCCTGGATATCTCCCGGCAGCAGTTCCTGTGGCGAATTTTTCGGCGCCTTGAAACGGCCATCCGCCAGATAGGCCACGATCATTCCGGCAGTGACCTGCGGGCTCAGCACAAACAGCGGCACCACATACTTCTTCGACTTCACCAGCGACTCCACCACGCCATTAATCGGATGGCTGCGATGGATCGTGCCCGGCACCTGCGGAATCACGTACGTGGAAAACTCCAGTTCAGGATGCCGCTTGGCATACTTGGTCAGCGACCGCGCCACCTGCTTGGGAGTAGTAATGCCCACGTCGATAACGAAGTTCCGATGAATCGAGTGCGGATAGTAGACATTCAGCAGCATCTTCGAGAAGTCGGCGCAGTTATGGAAGAAGAGATTGAAGTGGCTGACGTTGCGGTTATCGTTGAACTCGGCGATAAAACGCGCATCGGCCTCGGGCGTCGTCTCGATCTGGAAGCCGTAGATCTTGCGGTCGTAGGAGGCGCCGATGAGCTGAATCCAGTCCCCCTTGGGCGCCTCACCCGCGTCTTTTCCTTCGCTGACGTCGGGGATGATATCGAGCAGATGTTTGCGCCGATAGGCATCGCGCAACTGCGCTTCCAGCTCTGCGTCCGCCGTTGACGGAATGTCCTCCACCCGGTCGACCGCGTAAAGATAGGGCACCAGCGGAACCGCCAGCCAGTCATAGCCCGCGACCCTGTGATAGCGGCTGATGACGACGCCGAATTCACCGGGGCGGCAGGCACGCAGTTGCGTCGGCGTCTCCGCGCAGATGTGGTTCAGGTAAATCGCCGCATGACCAGTCGGATTGAGCGCTCCAAAGGTGCCGTAGGGCTCTTCCATCAGCAGCGACGCATCGGCATAGGCGCGCACTCCACCCGCTGCTGCGATCAGCGCCGCCAACACCATGAGAGCCGTTCGTATGTGTTTCATCCAAACCTTTCCGCGTTGGGACATCTGGGACTTCAAAAAACGCTACTTGATATAACACCACTCCACGCGGTCTGGTTGCGGAACTTCCACCGTGACGCTCGCTTTTAGTTGGATGCATCAATAGAAAAGCTGAAGAAGATAGCCCCCGTGAAGAGCGGAGGCCGAAGCACTTCGCTGAAACGAACCGACTAAGCCATCAACGATCAGCGCGTCGGCAATAATTTTCGGCGTTCGGTTTCGAGATAGGTATACCGAATGCGGTGGATCACCGTCGTCGTCGAGAAGAAGGCGAGCACCCAAAGCGCGGCCGCCATCACTCCCCAATGGTTGCACAGCGCACCAAGAATGACGCAGACGATACGCTCGGGCCGTTCCATGAATCCGACCTTGCAGCTCCCGATCAGCGCCTCGGCGCGTGCGCGCGTATAGCTCACCATCAGCGATGCGGTCATGACGAAAGCCACCAGCCCGACATAGAACAGCCGGTTGCCGCGGGCATAAAAGACCAGCAGGCCGAAGAAGATCACCACGTCGGAGTAGCGGTCGATCACCGAATCGAAGAACGCGCCGAAGACCGAAACCTGGTTGGTCTGGCGCGCCACCCGGCCATCGACCATGTCGAAGATACCGGCGCCGATGATGATCAGCCCCGCATAAAAAAACATGCGATCGGCATTGCGGACGCGAGCGAAGCCGAAGAAGAGCGCGGCAACAATGTTGATCAGCAGGCCGATAAAGGTAAGCACGTTGGGTGAGATTCGGGTAAGTGCAAGACCGTTGACGATCTTCTGCAGCAGCCAGCCGCTGCCCTTGCCGAATGCACTTGTCCAGGTCAAAAAACTTGCCTCCAAAAAGACTGCCTTACCTTACTACTGAAATTCGTGGCCCGACTGAATTTATTCGGCGGTGTCGTGAATCGTGACCAGCTTCAGCACTTCAAGCTCGCGATTGCCGTTCGGTGTAACGACAGTGGCTACATCGCCAACCTTCTTGCCCAGCAGGCAGCGCCCGATCGGCGAGGTCGTCGAGATCAGCCCCTGCGACACGTCGGACTCTTCGCTGGTGACCAGCTTGTACTTGATCTCTTCGTTCTTGCCGGAGTCAAACACCGTGACCGTCGCGCCAAAGCCCACCTTGTCGTGCGGGATATTGACGAGGTTCACCATGGCAAGCTCGCCCATCCGCTTCTTGAGCTGGCCCAGGCGCGCATTGACGAAGACCTGCCGCTGCTTCGCCATGTGATACTCGGCGTTCTCGCTCAGGTCGCCCAGCGCGACCGCCTTCTTGATCTCTGCGGGCAGTTCGGTCGTAAGCTCGTACTCAAGCTGCCTGATCTCTTCTTCGAGCCTTTTCTTTACATGTTCTGGCATGGGGCCTTCCAGGTCGCGCTTGCTTGTTCGCAACATGATTGCGGCAGCGGGTTAGAAAATCAAAAGACGATTATACGATGCGGCCGGATCGGAGGGCACACCGGGGGATAGACCTGCCCCAACCACAGCAAAATACAGGGGTCTCTCCACTGCGCTGCGCTTCGGTCGCGATGACGTAGCTTTCTGTTTGGACCGTCCCAGTTCGCGTTATTTGCCGCCTCCCCCAAACGTCATCGCGACCGAAATCGGGCGCCCCCAAAGCACGTCATCTCGACCGAAGGCGGCGCTTTTGCCGCCGTAGCGGAGAGACCCCTGTATTTCGTCTTTGCCGTTGCTTGTCTTTAAATCGGTGCAGGCCTTTTCCCCGGGCCGGGCCGCACCCGTAAAATAGTCCAAACACGATGCGTCGACACGCACCGCCGGAGGGCCACGGGCTTGAAGTTTCTGGGAACACTGCTGCTGCTCATCCTGATCGCCGTAGGCCTCACAGGCTACGTCATCTACACCCCCTTCGGCCCGCAGACCGAGACCTTCGTCGATATCGCACCCGGCACCGGCACCCCGGCCATCGCCGCCGAGCTTCAGGCGAACGGCATCATCCGCAACCGTTACGCCTTCGACTTCCTGCACCTCAGAAAGCACGGCACGCTCAAGGCGGGCGAGTATCGCTTCGACCATGCCGCACCCATGACCGAGGTCTACGCCCGCATCGTGCGCGGAGACATCTACACCATCGCCCTGAAGATTCCCGAGGGCTACAACATCTTCGACATCGCCCAGGCCGTCGCCAACGCCGGGCTGGGGTCGCGCGACGCCTTTCTCGCCGCGGAGCGCCAGCACACTGAGCTGATCGCATGGCTGCCCCCCACCGGTACGCAGCCGCAGTCGCTCGAAGGCTATCTCTTTCCCGACACCTACTCCTTCTCCCGCCACACCACCCCGGTGCAGATCCTCACTGCCATGGTGCATCGCTTTCGCCGGGCCAGCGCTCAGCTCGGCCTCAGCGGAGATGTGCAACAGACCGTTACCATGGCCTCGCTGGTCGAGAAAGAGGTCAACCAGGACACGGAGCGCCCGCTGGTCGCCGGAGTCTTCCTCAATCGCCTCGCGAAAGGAATGCCGCTCGCCACCGATCCCACGGTCATCTATGCGGCGCTGCTCGATGGCCGCTGGAGCGGCGTCATCCACGCCTCCGACCTGCAGGCCGACTCGCCCTACAACACTTACAAGCACACAGGGCTACCGCCCGGCCCCATCTGTAATCCCGGCATGGCATCCCTGCGCGCGGCCATGTCTCCGGCAAAGACCGACTACCTTTATTTTGTGAGCGATGCCGCTGGCCACAGCCGCTTCTCTACCGACTTGAAAGAACATGCAGCCCAGGTACAGGCCTATCGGGAGGCACAAAAGGCCCAGACTCCCTGACCGAGTCCCGGCTATACAAAAAGAAACGCAAAGGCGCTCCGCAACATCCAATCCGATGAATAGAGAAAATCACCCCCACGCACTCGCAAAGGTACCTCCTGCCTGCGTTTGTGCGTTCTCGGACAGATATACTTGAAGTTTGTGCCCATGAGTTTAAAAAAGACGGTAGCGGTGGGATTGATTAGCCTGGTTCCGGCGCTGACCGGATGCCTGACGCATACCCGCATCGTGCCCCGAACTCACCTCGCCGAGATGGTGATCGGCACCTCCCTCGACCAGTTGGTCCATCAGATCAATACCCAGTACGACGCCATCAACACCTTCAAGGCCTCGGTCGAGATCACCGCAACCACAGGTGGCTCGTTGCAGGGCCAGGTCACCGAGCATCCCAGCTTCAGCGGTTATATCTTCATGCGCAAGCCCGAAGACCTGCGCGTCATCCTGCTCCTCCCCGTCCTGCGCAACCAGGCGATGGACATGGTGAGCGACGGGAAGACCTGGAAGCTGTGGATTCCCCCCAGAAATCGCGCCATGGATGGCACCAGCCAGGTGACCACCCCCTCGAAGAATGGTCTTGAGAACCTTCGCCCCGCAGTTATCTTTAACTCCCTGTTTATTCGCGGCCTGGACCCTGACGAGATCACCTCGCTCACCACCGATATTCGTATTGTGCAGGACCCGAAGAAGAAGAAAGACCTGATCGAAGAGCCCGACTACGAGCTACAGATCCTGTCGCAGCCCCAGGGCCAGACGGCGCACATTCATCGCGTCATCCACATCAGCCGCATCGATTTGGAGCCGTTCCAGCAGGACATCTACGATGCGGACGGCAAGGTCGTCACCCAGGCCATCTACAGCAATTACCAGAAGTACGGCGACATCTCGTTCCCGTCGAAGATCGTCATCACGCGGCCTCTGGATCAGTACAGCCTGACCGTCACCATCACCAAGCTGACGCTAAACCAGCCGCTCGACAACGACCAGTTCGAGATGAAGATCCCCGACAACGTCCCCGTCCAGCACATGAACTAGGCATCATCGACCGGACAGCAAGCGAGCGTCATCTCCACCGCCGCGAGAAAAAGCACGTCATCATCAACCGCAGCAGCAAAAAGCACGTCATCTCGACCGAAGGCGGCGCTTTTGCCGCCGCAGTGGAGAGACCCCTGTATTTCGCCGTTGCGCTTGCCTGTTTTTTCATCCAGATACATGGCAAGTTTGCTCATCCCGGAGTACGTTGAAGGGGAGGATTTTTCATGCTGTCGATGCGTGCACTTCTCTCCGGGGCCATGTTGTTGGGCGTTCTATCTTTTCAGGCAGCAGAGGCACAAAGCGCTGCCTCGCAAAACCAGCCATCGGCCAGCGACGTTCCCACATTGCACGTCACCTCGCGGCTGGTCTTTCTCGACGTCACCGTTCTGGACGCGAAGGGCCATCCCGTCGTGAAGGGGCTCACCCAGGACGACTTCTCCATCACGCAGGACAAAAAGCCGCAAAAGATCTTTTCCTTCGAGGCCCCCGACGCCCATGTGGCGGCAGGCGATGCCGCAGACGACAACCCCGCAGGCAAGGCCCCCGTCACCATCTTTGTGCTCGACCAGTTGAACTCCACCTTCGAGCAGATGGCCTATATCCGCTACTGCGTGCAGCAGTATCTGGCGAAGGAGCCGAAGCAGCTAAAGGCACCGGCCGAGGTGATGGTACTGGGCAACGAGTCGCTGGAGATGGCGCAGGGTTATACCCGCGACAAGCGGGAGCTGCTCTCGGCGGTAGAACATGTTCCGGCAGCGATCCCCTATAAGCTGAATCCTTCCTTCTTCACCGAGCGGTTTCTCCAGTCGATCAATGGGCTGCGTCAGATCGCGCTTGAGAACAGCGGCATCCCCGGACGAAAGAACATCGTCTGGATCGGGCACGGCGGCCCCAGCCTCTACACCTCCTTCCTCGACGGCACCACGGCCGACAAGGTCACCGCCTATGTTCACAAGACTGCGAACATGCTGGTGAATGCGCGCATGAGCCTGTTTCTCATCTATCCGGGGCTGGAGGTCGCGCCCTACCGCACCTTCTCCAGAAGCGCGAGCGCATCCGAGGAGGAGATCGGCGACGACGACCCCTTCTCGGGCGACGTGAACTTCGGCATCTTCGTGAATGAGACCGGCGGCAGACTCTTCTATAACCGCAACGATCTCGACCAGCTCATCCGCACCTCGGTCGAGCTGGGCTCGCACTACTACACGCTTACCTACCAGCCGCCCGAGGACATTGCGAACGGAAAATTTCTCCGCGTCCGTGTCACCATGCGCAATCCCGCCCTGCAAGCACTCACCAAGGCAGGCTACTTTTCGCCGGACAAGGGCCAGCCCACCGATCCGCGGCTCGACGCTCTCTACAACATCGCCGAAGCCGTACAGACCAACGTGCCGTTTGCGGGCCTCGATATAGGGGTGGAGAACATCGTGCGCCATAGCGATACCAACTCAGCCGAGTTCACGGTGAATGTGAACATGAAGAACGCGGACTGGAAGCCCGGTACCGATGGAAAGAGCGCGGTCGACATAGGGTTCGCCGGGGCGAGCCTGTCCAGTCGGCACCTTGTGCTGGCTTCAAAGACCGAGGCCTTCAGCCTGACCAACCCCTCGCAGGACCCCGATCATCTGAAGGCGCTGCAGGCGCACCTTACGATGACTCTTCGCGTGCCACGCAACACAAAATCGGTGCGGCTGGTGGTCGGCTCGCTGCTCGGCGGACGCATCGGCTCGGTGGACGTAGACCGCAAGATGATCGACACCGCGCCCGACCTGCCCACACCGGAGCCGAAGCTGCTGCCGCAACCAGCCAAACGGCCGCCGCAATAGGCAAGACTTTACTGAGGTGGGTCTGAATGCTCCGTCTTCGGCACCACATGCAGCGCCTTGCCTACATGCTTCGCCGACGTGCCGAGCGCATGGCCCGTCTTGCGATAGCTCTTCTGCAACGCATTGCCGGTCGAATCTTCCGCCACCGAGATCGCAGCATCGGTCGAATCGCCCGCGCCTGAAATCGCATTCGTCGTATTGCGGCCGCTCTGCGCAAGCGCTCCTTCGGTCGAGCTGCTGATGGCGATGATGCCCTGCACCGGATGTCTCCCCGCACGGAACCACGCAATGTCCGTCTCCGGCAGCCGGTTGAGCCGCGCCACGGCAGCCTCGGGAAAGTTCGTGGTCTCCATCTTTCCTGCGAGCGGCCACAGGCTCGACGAGATGAACAAGGCGCTATTCATAGGGTGTCCCGGCTCGCCCAGGTTGATCAGCTTGCCCTGCCCCAGTGGCTTCATCTCCTCGCATCGGTCCGCGCCGCATCCCCGCTGGCAGAGCGTCGAATTCAAATACGACGCATGTTTGCCGGGAGAGACCCACACCCTCGCTCCCCGATCTTCCGCCTTCAGCGTCGAGGCCCGGGCAATCTGGCTCACATCGCACACCGTGTTCTCATGCGCCGCCGCATACCAGTACATCGCCGTCCACTTTGCCGAAGCCGGATCGCCGTCCGAAGAGCGTACCAGCACCGCGACATGCTCTGCATCCAGCGGATGGGGATGCTCGCCGCAGTCCAGCTTCCACAGATGGTAGAAGTGAATCTCGACCAGCGGCTCATCCGCGCCCACTCCCCTCACAGATCCCTTCGCCGGAAAGACCTCGCCGTAGATCGTCCTGTTCTCCGCCTTCACTATCGGCCTGACGCTGCCCGGTCGAAACTCCGCAGGCACATCCGAGCAGTCATGCCGCCCAATCATGAACGTCGGAGCGAATTGCACCAGCAAAGACTGCTCCAGAGCGTCGCTCAGGCCATCGTGATCGGAGTCAATTTGGGACGAAGCATGTCTCTGCGCAGGCAAATAACCGGCAAACCCTAAAAGAAACAGCACAATGACCCATCGCAAAACAGAATGTCTCATCAACTTTTAGATGCACCTCAAGTCGGCGCTCAACGATTCATTTTGGTTGGATCGTGGCAATCGGCAGCTCCAGCAGCTTCTCCACCAGCACCGAGAGCCGCTCAACATGCTCTGACAGCTCCTGCGCCAGCGCCTTTGCATCGCCGCCGCCCTTACCCTCAGCAGCCAGATACACAATGTTGGTCATGCTCTGCAGCGGGTTGTTGATCTTGTGGGCAAGATCGTTCGCCATGGCTGCCGCCGCCGTCGCACTCGCCTGTTCCATCAACTTCTTCTGTTGCCGTTGTTGCCTTACCCCCATCGCGGCAAAGTTCGCCAGCACCTGCATCATGCGGGAGTCGTCCCCATCGAACGCCTCCGTTCTTCCATGCGCCATGATCCAGATGGTGCCGCGCGTCTCTTCCGTCTCCCATGGCAGTAGAAGACCGTCCGTCACCGTCGGCGCATCGACGCCCATCAGGTCGAAGAAGCGCTGAGTCACGCGAAAAAGCTGTGGCCGTCCTCGCTCCAGGCAGACACCGCAAGCGCTGGGATAGCGGGGAAGCGTCGCGTTCAGAAAACCCGAGTAGCTGCCCGACGTAGCGACCCAATGCCAGAAATTCTCGTCGGTCTTTTCCTCTTGCTCTACGCTGATACCTGCACTGTCGGCACCGCACAGATCGACCGCAACCTCGACCAGCTCCTGCAGAATCGTATCGGGGCGGGTGACAAAGGCCCGGGCCAGCCGATGCATCCCCTCAATCTGGGTCGCGACATCGCGCGTATGCAGGCGTCTCTGCCCGAATGCAGGGTCGCTCTCGATATCCAGTACTTCCAGGCCGGTGTCAGCCGGGTTCGAAGCAATTATGCTCATCTCACCCTTTCCCGTGCCGCCGCATCCTACTTGCTGTGTGCCCACAGAGTCCTCATTCCCCGTCGCTTCCACTTAATGCAAGGAGAGTAGTCTATTTTAGCGGCTTCAGGGAAGCGTGAGAATCTGTCCGGCAAACAATTCGCAACGGAGGCGGTATGCAACTTGGAATGGTAGGACTGGGACGGATGGGGGCCAACATGGTCCGGCGGCTGACGCGGCACGACCACGAATGCGTCGTCTTCGACATGTCGCCCAAGGCCGTCGACGAGCTGGCCAAGGAAAAAGGCGTCACCGGCTCCTCTTCGCTCGAAGACTTCGTCAGCAAGCTCGCCAAACCCCGTGCCATCTGGCTGATGATTCCGGCAGGCTTTGTCGAAGAGACGATCGCCAAAATCGCCCCTCAACTCGAATCCGGCGACATCCTGATCGACGGCGGCAACTCCTACTACATCGACGACATCCGCCGCGCCAAAGAGCTTGCCCCCAAAGGCATTAACTACGTCGATGTCGGCACCAGCGGCGGCGTCTGGGGACTCGATCGCGGCTACTGCATGATGATCGGCGGCCCGCAGGCCGCAGTCGAACACCTCGATCCCATCTTCAAATCCATCGCGCCCGGCATCGGTGACATCGACCGCACCCCCGGCTTCGACAAGCTCGGCGGCACCGCCGAGCAGGGCTATCTCCACTGCGGCGCCAGCGGCGGCGGCCACTTCGTCAAAATGGTGCACAACGGCATCGAGTACGGCATCATGGCCGCCTACGCCGAGGGCCTGGGCATCCTTAAGGCCGCCAACATCGGCAAGCAGGCCGGCGAGGTAGATGCCGAGACCACGCCGCTACGCGATCCCGAGAATTATCAGTTCGACTTCAATCTCACCGAGGTCGCCGAAGTCTGGCGGCGCGGCAGCGTCATCGCCTCGTGGCTGCTAGACCTTACGGCGGCTGCCCTCACCGAAGACCCTGCGCTATCCAAATTCGGCGGCAGAGTCTCCGACTCCGGCGAAGGCCGCTGGACAATTAAAGCCGCCATCGACGAAGGCGTACCCGCTCCCGTCCTCACCACAGCGCTCTACGAACGCTTCAGCTCCAGAGGACAGGCAGACTTCTCCGACAAGCTTCTATCCGCCATGCGCTACGAGTTCGGCGGCCATCTCGAAAAACCCGCCACAAAGTAACCGGCGTTCTCCTTTGCGGCGCAATGAGATACGTCATCTCGACCGAAGCGAAGCGCAGTGGAGAGACCCCTGTATTTGCCTTTCGCTGCACCAGCTAACATCCGTACGATTTGTGAAAACGTCGTAGCAACTGCGGGAATACGCCGCAAAAGAAAGAGTTCCACAAATATGGCCACACAGCACTCCGATGCACTCGTCTTCTTCGGCGCCACCGGCGACCTCGCCTACAAGAAGATCTTTCCGGCGCTGCAATCGATGGTCAAGCGCGGCACTCTCACCGTTCCCGTCATCGGAGTCGCCAAGGCCGGATGGAACCTCGATCAGCTCAAGGCGCGCGCGAAAGACAGCCTCGAAAAACACGGCGGCCTCGACGCCGACGCATGGCAAAAACTCAGCGGCCTGCTGCGCTACGTCGATGGCGACTACGCCGACCTGGCCACCTTCACCGCCGTGCGCAAGGAACTCGGTTCAGCCCAAAGTCCCGCGCACTACCTCGCCATTCCGCCATCGCTCTTTGAAAAAGTTGTGGAGCAGCTAGTCCAGTCCGGCTGCGCCAAAGGCGCACGCATCATCGTCGAGAAGCCCTTCGGCCACGATCTCGCCTCGGCGCAGGAGCTGAACCGCATCCTGCTCTCCGCCTTCCCCGAAACCTCCATCTTCCGCATCGACCACTATCTCGCCAAGGGGCCCGTGCACAATATGGTCTCCTTCCGCTTCTCGAACTCTTTCCTCGAGCCGCTGTGGAACCGCAACTACATTGAGAGCGTCCAGCTCACCATGGCAGAGAACTTCGGCATCCAGGGTCGCGGCCCCTTCTACGACCAGACCGGAGCCATCCGCGACGTCGTGCAGAACCACATCTTCCAGGTCATGTGCAATCTCGCCATGGAGTGCCCCGCGCGCCGCGACAGCGAGTCCATGCGCGACGAAAAGGTCAAGGTACTCAAGGCCATCCCGGCCATCGAGCCGAAGAACCTCGTCCGTGGCCAGTTCAACGGCTACCTCAACGAAAAAGGCGTCGCCCCCAACTCCAAGGTCGAGACCTTCGCCGCGCTGCAATTAGAAGTAAAGTCGTGGCGATGGGACGGCGTGCCCTTCTACATCCGCGCCGGAAAGGACCTGCCCGTCACCTGCATGGAGGTGATGGCGCGCTTCCGCAAGCCGCCCACCACCAACATGACCGAGCCGGGAACGCCGCAGAACTACATGCGCTTCCGCATCAGCCCCGAGATGACGGTGGCCATGGCAGTCTCGGTGGCATCGCCAACCGGCACCGGCAAGCGCGCCGCCGTCGAGATGGTGGCCAGCCGCCATCCCCGCCCCGACGAGATGGAAGCTTACGAGCGCGTCCTCGGCGATGCGATGGCAGGCGACGCCACCCTCTTCGCCCGGCAGGACTACGTCGAAGAGGCATGGCGCATCGTCGATCCCATCCTCAAGGCAGACACACCCGTCTACGTCTACGAGCCCAACACCTGGGGCCCAAAAGAAGTAGACCAAACCGTCCTTCCACCCGGCGGATGGGACGAGCCCAGCGGCGAAGAGCAGGAAGACTTCCGCATCGTCGAACAGCCAAAGTAGAGCAGTTGAAGCAATGAAAATGAAGCAATGAAGTTGTCATCCTTCGCGAAGCGGAGGATCTGCGTTTGCCTTTCCCCAACCCCACCACAAATCTACGGGTGCCCCATCCTTCGCAGCCTCATCGCGAAGGGTGGGATCCACAAACCTCATCTCAACCAAAACGAACCACCAAAAAAACACGCCATCTCGACCGAAGCGAAGCGCAGTGGAGAGACTCCTGTATTTCGCCGTGGTCTTTGCCGTTACTACCGCAGATTCTCCGGCTCCCAGGCCCACGCTGGCACAGGCGCACCAAGCGGTCTCGGCGAAGCCCCCGGCGGCGTAGTGATGTCGCCTTTGTTCTGTTTCAACTTCGCATAAGCCTCCACCACATGCGGAGGGAATGAAGGCATCTGCGCCTCCAGCTCTCCCATTAACTCCGCCACCAGCTCCGGGTGAAACTTGGCCACGTCGTAGCTCTCCGCCGGGTCACGCGACAGGTCATACAGCTCCGGATGCTGCAACCACGCACTCCCCCGCGCATTGGTCGTCCTGTCGTTGATGTAGACCTCGCCCTTGACGCCCTGCGCCACGCGCAGCTTCCACGACTCCTTGCGAATGCAGTGCACGTCGATGCCGCCATTGCCCATCGCGCTGAAATAGAGCAGCGGCTTACGCTCCACCGCTCCCTCATGCCCCAGCAACACCTTCGAGACATCCACGCCATCCAGCGGCTTCTGCGGCAGCCCCAGCCCGCACAGCGAAGCCATCGTCGGCAGCACATCGAGGTTCGAGCACCACGTCTCCACCACCTTGCCCGGCGCAATCACTCCCGGCCACATCGCCAGAAACGGCACGCGAAACCCGCCCTCGAACGTCGAAGCCTTGCGTCCGCGCAGCAGCCCCGGGCTGCCCTGATACCAAGGCCCATGATCGCTGGTGAAGCAGATCAGCGTATCGCCGCTCAACCCCTTCTCTTCGACGGCGCGCACAATCTCACCTACACTCCAGTCGATCTCGGCGACCGCATCGCCATAATCTCCCAGCACGGTCTTGCCGCGAAACCGCTCGGAGGCCCGTGCCGGATCGTGCGGATAAGAAAATCCAAGATAGAGAAAGAAGGGATGCTCGCCATCCTGCTCGCCGAAATACTTCACTGCCTCTTCCGTATAGCGCGGCGTCAGCAGATCGCGGTCTGTATTCTGCTCAAGAATCTCGGTGTCCCGCATCAACGGCAGCGGATTCATGTCGTCGCTGTAAGGCACGCCGTAAAACGAGTCGAAGCCGCGGCTGGTCGGCAGATACTCCTTCGCCTCCCCCAGGTGCCACTTGCCGATGGCCTTGCTCCTATAGCCGCCATCATGAAACAGGTTCGAGAGAAAGGTCTCATCGAGCGCCGTCCCCTCTATCTTCGCGCCCGGCGTATACGGCCCAAAGGCCCCGGTCGTCCCGGTGCGCGTGCCATAGCGCCCGGTCATCACCGCCGACCGCGACGCCGAGCAGATAGGATGCCCCGCATTGAAGTGCGTGAAGCGCAGCCCATGCGCGGCCATGCTGTCGAGATTCGGCGTAGGCAGCTTCGATCCATAGCAGCCGGGATCGCCATACCCGAGGTCATCGCAGATCATGAAGATCACATTGGGCCGCCGCCGCGGAGCACCCACCTTCGCAACAGCGGCACCTTCAACCACAGGCAGCGCAAACGAAGCCACCGGAGCAGCCGCAACACCAGAAGACATCAGAGCAATAAACTTTCGCCGGTCCATCATCTCTCCCCAAAGCAATCACAAAATTATAGGTTGTCGTTTTAAATATCATTTCGATCTGCACAAAGCACGTCATCTCGACCGGAGCGAAGCGGAGTGGAGAGACTCCTCTATTTCGCCTTTGCCCTGCGCCTCGCACGAGCAATCACCCACCCTAGTACACTAAATATTGACCAATGTTTATTGATGAAGCACGAATCCGAATCAAGGCCGGTGACGGCGGCAACGGCTGCATGGCCTTTCGCCGCGAAAAGTTCGTTCCCCGCGGAGGCCCCTCCGGCGGCGACGGCGGCCATGGCGGCGACATTCTCATGTCCTCGTCCCTCAGCCACAACACCCTCGTCCACTTCCGCTTCAACCCCGAGCACAAGTCCAAGCGCGGCGAACACGGCATGGGCTCCAACTGCTCCGGCGAGTCCGCCGAACACCTTACGCTCAAGGTTCCCGTAGGCACGCTGCTCTACGATGACGACACCGGCGAACTGGTCCACGACTTCACCCGTCCCGACGAGACCATCGTCATCGCTCGCGGCGGACGCGGCGGACGCGGCAACCAGCACTTCGCCACCAGCACCCACCAAGCTCCGCGCGAGCACGAGCTGGGCCGCGCCGGCGAGGCGCGCAACTTCCGCCTCGAGCTGCGCCTGCTCGCCGACGCCGGTCTGGTCGGCTACCCCAACGTCGGCAAATCGACGCTGATTTCGCGGCTCTCCGCGGCCAAGCCCAAGATCGCCAACTACGCCTTCACCACGCTCCAGCCCAACCTCGGCGTCGTGCAGGTCGGCGACTTCCCGCACACCGAGTCCTTCACCATCGCCGACCTTCCCGGCCTCATCGAAGGCGCGCACCTCGGCCACGGCCTCGGCATCCAGTTCCTCAAGCACATCGAGCGCACCAGCGTCATCGTTCACCTTGTCGACGTCTCCGACTCCAGCGCCACCGAAGGCACCGCCCGCCTCGACGCCGTGGCCGACTTCAAGGTCATCACCGAAGAGCTGCGCAGCTTCGACCCCTCGCTCGCCACGCGGCCCACCATCGTCGTCGCCACCAAGTGCGATGTCGCCAACCCCGACAAGCTCAAAAAGCTGACCGCCATGGCCAAACGCCGCAAGCTGCCCTTCTTCGCCATCTCTGCCGTCACCGGCGAGGGCATCGAGCCGCTCAAGTACGCCATCGCCGAAGCTGTCGCAGCTCATCGCCCCGCCCGCATCGAGATCGAAGCCGTCCCGGCCACAACCAAGCGCAAGGCCAACTATCCGCCACCTGCTCCCTCGGCGCGCCGCCGCGGCTAACGCTCTCTTTAGAAACAACTCACATCAACCCGCGGCAAACCACATCATCGAAGCACCACAAACTCAAGTCCCCTCGACCAAGGCGGGTGCCCCATGTCCCGCTTTTGGGACATGGGTTGACTACCATCACGCCATCCCAAACGTACGTCATCTCGACCGGAGCGAAGCGGAGTGGAGAGACCCCTGTATTTCACCGCTCAGCATCTGTAAAAATCTCCCACTCCGTACGCTCTTCCGCTGTCAGCGAAACCGGCAGCACCTTCCCCTGCGCGCCCGACGCAAACGAAGCCTCCAGCACCGCCATCACCGCCACCGCATCCCTCACGGAAACCGGCGGCGCGCCCTCACCGCGAATCGCATCCCGCATCGCAGCATAAAACCCCCTCTGATCCCCTCTCGGCGACGGCACCTCCGTCTGCGTGCCGGTCGCACCGTCGTACACGATCCCCGGACTGGGATCATAGCCAAACTGCGGATCACCCGGCAGCATCCCGCTCTTCAACTGCTGCTCCTGCACATCCGCGCCGAACTTCGCCCAGCTCCCGCGCGTCCCATGCAGCACCGAGCGCGGCCCACCTCCCGACACCAGCAGCGAAGCATGAAGCACCACCCGCAGCCGCTTGTAGTTGAGCTGCACATGCGCCCAGTCGTCCGTCAACCCACCCTCGCGCAGCGTAGCAAAGCTCGCATTCACCGAATCGGGCAATCCGAACAAATACAACGACAGATCGATCAGATGCGGCCCCAGATCGAACCACAATCCCGCGCCCGGACCCGGCTCTTCGCGCCAGCGCTGCCGCACGACCGGCCGAAATCTATCCATGTGGCATTCAAAATGTGAAACCTCACCCAGGACTCCACTCTGCAAAATCTCCTTCGCGGCCAGAATCTCGCTCTCCCACCGCCGGTTGTGAAAGACCGATAGAATGCGCCCATGCTCCCGCGCTATCTCCGCCAACGATCGCGCCTCCGCCAGTGTCACGGTAAACGGCTTGTCGACGACCACATGCTTTCCCGCGCGCAGCCCAGCAGACGCCAGCGGAAAGTGGCTCTCATTCGTCGTAGCGATCACCACCAGATCGACCTCCGGGTGCGTCGTCGCCTCCATCGCCGAACACACGGCAACCCCCGGATACGCCGCCTGCACCGCCTCGCGCTGGCTCGACCCCACCACCGTCAGCCGCAACCCCGGCACCGACGCGATCAGCGGGGCATGAAACGTCCTGCCCGCATAGCCATAGCCAACTAACCCGACGCGAACCTCTGAACTCATCTCGCTCATGCATTCAGACTAGGCCATCCGCCGTCAAAAACAATTCTTCCTTTCACGCAACCTGCGGCAGAAAAAATATCTCAATTCGATTCGTATAGAATCGTCATTAATGCCCTTCCTTCATCTGCCCTCGCTGAGAGAAGAACGCCCATGACCTCGGACAGAAGAGGTCAAAGCAGGCGAGAACTTCTCAAGCGCGGCGGCACGCTCATGGCAGCGGCAATCGCGGCTGGAATCCCCTCCACTCTGCTGGCCGAAACGCTGGCAACCCTCGACGTAGCCTCCGCTGGCAGCATCCGGCCCATGCTCGAAGGCCCCTTAAAGACAGCGGCGGCGCAGACGCTGAAGCTGGATCTCCACACGCACGCCAAGGGAGCCGATGCAGTCGCCCAGTCCATCGTGGATGGCAGCCTTCGCGCGGACGTCTTTATTCCCGTCACGCCCGGTCCCATGCTCACCGTCATGCACGCAGGCAAGGCGGAGACGGCATACCCCATCGGCACCACCGAGATGGTGCTCGTCTACAGCCCCAGGGGCCGCTTCGCTCCTCAGTTCGAGGCAGCAGCCAAAGGCAACGCAAAGTGGTGGGAGATACTCCAGCAGCCCGGCCTCCGCTTCGCGCATGGCAATCCCGTCGGAGACCCCGGCGGACGTAACGCCATCTTCACCATGATGCTGGCCGCAAAAAAATACAGCCAGCCCGATCTGGTCACAAAACTCTTCGGCACGACGTTCACGCCACCACCTGAGCCTCCCGGCAGCAACAATCAGGAACGTCTGCAAAGTGGCGATCTGGACGCCACCACCTCTTACAAGATCGCGACGGACTGGGTTCACCTGCCCTACCTTGATCTCCCCGCAGACATCAATCTCAGCGGCCAGAACGTCCATGCCGAGCATCCCGACGTCAGCCTGACTCTCGGCGACAAAACTTTTTACCCGGAGCCGCTGGTCTACTACGCCGCGGTCCTCAAAGGCGCTGCCAATCCGCAGGGCGCCCTCGCTTTTACCCAATGGCTACAGGGCCACGAAGCCCAGGCTATCTTCCGCAGCCACAAATACGGTTCGCCACGCAGCGCACCTACGCTTCACGCATAAACAGGAAACGCGGCTGAAAAAAGAGGAACGGCGCCACGTGATCGTGCCCCCCTGATCCGCCGATCGTCAGGCCGTTTGCGGCAATGCCGCATGGCCCAAAACAAACGTCATCTGTCACCTTTAAGGAGTCCCATGCATCGTCCATCCCTTCGCCCCTCCGGCATTTTGAAGCCGTTCTTCACGCTTCTGTTTCTTATTGCGGCGCTTCCGCTGCTCGCTCAATCCGGCCAGCTCTCCGGCGTGGTCAAAGACCCCACCCAGCTCGTCGTCCCCAACGCGCAGATCACCCTCACTGACACGCAGAGCAGCATCACCGCCAGCGCCACGACCAATCAGCAGGGCGTCTACCTCTTCACCGGCGTCGCTGCCGGAACCTACCGCCTCACCGCGCAGGCCCAGGGCTTCAACTCCATCGTCATCCCGCAGATGGCCATCGAAGCAGGCCAGAGCGCGACCCAGGACCTCACCTTCCACTTAGGCACAGCGACCGAGACCATCAATGTCTCTGCCACGGCTCCCGGCTCGGCAGAGAGCGGCTACCGCGTCGATAACGTGGCCCCCGGCGTCCTTGGCACCGCGCCCATCGTCAACACGCCCTACGTCATCAGCGTGCTCTCCAACACCCTCATCGCCAACACCCAGACCAAGAGCCTCCGCGACGCCATCAAATACCTTCCGCTGGTCTCCTTTCAAGAGCAGCAGGGCTCCGACGTCATCCGTCCCGAGACCCGCGGCATCGAAGGCAGCAACATGCAGAACACCCGCATGGACGGCATGGGCATCGCCATCACCAGCGCCAACCCGATGGAGCAGTACCAGCAGCTCGAAGTCGTCAACGGCCTCGGAGCCTCCATGTACGGCCCGGCGAATCCGTCCGGCATGTTCAACTTCATCCTCAAGCGGCCCACGGAAGAGCGCTTCACCAACCTCTCGCTCGACTACGACAACAAATCCATCGGCACCATCTACGCCGACACCGGCGGCCGTCTCGGCCCGCACAAGATCTTCGGCTATCGTGGAAACCTGCTCTACGGCGATGGAACTTCCTACGTCGAGGCCAGCCGCCTGCGCCGCCGCCTCGCCGAGTTCGCCTTCGACGTTCGCCCCACCAACGCCACCCTCATCGACGCCCACTACAGCGCCTATGACGTCGTGCAGCGCGGCTACCCCGGCTGGTTCACCTACGGCCCCGATCCCAAGGACAAGACCAATCACCCGCCCCACACCCTCATTCTTCCCGCCGCGCCCGATCCCACCCGCGTCGGCTACGGACAGGCTTACGCCGGAGTCAACCTCACCACCCAGACCACCAGCGGCCGTCTTCACCACGACTTCTCCCCCAACTGGCACGCCCTGGCTGGCGTCTCCTGGCAGCGCCTCGACCGCTTCATCGACACGCCGGTCAATAACCTCACCGACAACAACGGTGACTACAGCAGCTCCCTCGCCAACGGCTTCGCTCCACGCTTCGGCGTCAACAGCGATCTCGGCTACATCACTGGGACCGTCAAAGCGCTGGGCATGACCCACGATCTCGTCATCGGCAGCACAGGATACGAGTTCACCTCCTACAGCGGCACCAAGCCCTCCGCCGCCAGCGTCCTGCTCGGCACCGCCAACATCAACGCTCCGCGCGTCTTCGCCGCTCCCGCTGCGCTACCTCGCAATATCAACCTCTATCACTCCAGCATCGTGAACCAGCAGGGCTTCAACCTCGGCGACTTCATCACCCTTCCGGCACACTTCCTCGTCCGCCTCGCCGCCAGCCAGGACTGGATCGGCGTCGACAACTACAGCTCCGCCACCGTCCGCTCCGGCGGCTCCAACAAGAACGGCGTCAGCCCCTCGGTCAGCCTTCTGTACAAGCCGCTCGACAACATGACCATCTACGGCACCTACGCCAGCAGCCTGCAACAAGGCGACACCGCGCCCGCCGGTGCAGTCAACGCCAACCAGGCACTCCCCCCCTACCGCAGCAAGGAGTGGGAGGTCGGCTACAAGGCGCAGGTGCACACCATCGCCCTCACCACCGCGCTCTTCCGTATCGAGCGGCCCTTCGCCAACACCGACGCCAGCAACGTCTTCCGCATCACCGGCGATCAGGTCAACTACGGCGCCGAGATCTCCGCCCAGGGAACCCTCTTCCATCGCCTGCTCCTCGACGGCGGCTTCACCGCGCTGAACCCAAGGCTCAACGACACCGGAGTCACCGCGACCAATGGCAAGCTCTTCGTCGGCACGCCTCCCTACAAATCCAACATCCTCAGCGAATACCAGCTTCCCTTCCTCGAAGGCCTCACCGTAACCGGAGACTGGCAATACATCGGCCGCCGCCCGCAGGACGACGAGAACCTGCACTTCACCAACGGCTACAACACCTTCGACTTCGGCCTGCGCTACTCCCACCGCGTCTTAAGCAAACAGACCACATGGCGCGTCGCCTCCAACAACATCACCAACACGCGTTACTATTCCACCCTCGGCCCCGGCGACATCACCGGCACCAACGCCAGCAGCAACACCGCCCACCTGGGCGAGCCGCGAACCGTGGCCGCCTCCATGCAAATCGCCTTCTAGCCTTTATCTCTTGCAGGGGTGGGACTCCGGTCCCGCCCACCTGCCTCCAGCAACCTCAATGGCAGCGAAGCGTCGGCCAGTACTCCTGCCATCGATTCAAAATGCCGCGCAAACCGACATCTCATCGCCGCTGCCGGAGCAAAAAAATGCGCCCGGAAATCCCATAAAACACCGCAGCAGGTAAACTAGACGCTACATGAACCTCCGTAAAGCACTTCTCCTCCTGGCCGTCGCCACCTTCGTCACCGCCACTGCCCACGCCCAGTTCGGCGTCTATGGAACCTTCACCGCGAACCATCTCAGCGGCATCAAGTCTTCGCCGGACGCGACCACTCCCAGCGCCCTCAACAACGATGTCTCCCCCCTCGGCGGCACCGGCGGCGTCTACTACGACTTCTTCAAGCTCGGCCGCCTCGTCAAACTGGGCGTAGACGCGCGCGGCAGCATCACCACCACCAAGCGCGGAGCCTACATTGCCGCCAACGGTGGCGGGGCCCGCGTCAACTCCGGCCTGTTCGGTGTCCGCGCCGTCTTCGATGCTCCCGTGCTGCACACCATCCTGCGGCCCTACGTGCAAGGCTCGGTCGGCATCGGCAGCTCCAACTACGGCATCCTCTACGGCAACAACGGCGTCATCACCCGCAACAACTTCGAGTACATGGGCTTCGCCGGCGTAGACATCCCGCTCGCTCCCTTCATGGACTTCCGCCTCGTCGAGCTCGGCATCGGTGCCCTCAACAACAACCACACCTATCCCCTGCAATCGGTGAGCTCCGGCATCGTCTTCCACCTGCCTTTCTAAAGAAGAAAGAGCCAATCCTGATATCAAAAGAGAACCGATTCTGATATCAAGAAGTGGGCCGATTTTGATTTAAAGACGGGAGGGGGTCAGGCTTTGCGCATCGCGCTCTTCGGCGGCACCTTCGACCCTCCCCACCTGGGCCATCTGGCCATCGCCAAGGCTGCCGCCGACGCGTTTCACCTCGACGAAGTCCTCTTCGCCCCCGCAGGCCGCCAGCCGCTCAAGCCCAACGGAACTCCCACCCCCTTCGCCGACCGCCTTGCCATGGTCACTCTGGCCTGCAAGCAGGACCAGCGTTTTCGCGCCTCTAACCTCGACGCGCCTCGCTCCGACGGCCAACCCAACTACACCGCCGACACCCTCGCCGAACTACAGCAGACCACACCCAACGCCACGCTCTTCAATCTCGTAGGCGCGGACAGCTTTCTCAATCTTCCTCACTGGCGCGACCCCCTCCGCCTGCTTGCGTTAGCGGAGTGGATCGTCGTCAGCCGCCCCGGCTTTTCGCTCGGCTCCTGGCACGACGATCTCTCCGCGCTCCAGCTCACGCCACAGCAGCGCGCCCGCGTCCACCTGCTCGAAACCGTCCACGAAGACCTCTCGGCGACCAGCCTGCGCGAACGCCTGCACTCCGGCGATCCCTGCGCGGACCTGCTTCCGGCAGAGGTTTCAAGCTATCTCCAAACCCATCGTCTTTACCTCTGAGAATGCTGCGCATACAGGCAACAACTTAGCATTGATTCCATCAATAAAAGCGATAAAAAACACCAAAGCGTTGCAGATAAAAGCAAATTTACGCGTCTTTAGCGGACACGTAATCGTCTCTTTATCCGTATCTGTCGGCGCTATTTCGTGGCCAATCCTGTTTTGATCGATGCAAATCGATATCAAACAGTATTTCTCCAACCGCGAAACTATTGCCGCCGTGCCGTGTTTCCACCTAACTAGGCAGTAGAAGCCCTTTGTTCTCAATCCGTCCGGGAGAGTCACCATGGCGTTGAAACTAAAATATTTTGCGATAACGGCAGCTCTCTTTATCGCGCTCACGTTCTGCTTCGAACGTCCCGCCTACGGCTACGTCGATCCGGGTTCAAGCCTCCTCATCTTTCAAAGCCTCAGCGCCATCGTCACCGGGACCATCTTTTATTTCCGCCGCAGACTAAAGGCCCTCTTCTCCCGGTCTTCCACGGATACGACCGACGTATCGAGCAAATCGCGCTGACATGGGGGAATCGTCTTCCTTCGCCTTTCTCCCCACATTTCGCGATCCCGCAGGACACGTAGAGATCAAACCAGACGCTGTCTACCGCCTCATCCGCTCCCCCTTCGACGCGGAGATACTCGAATTTCTCGCATTGCCACTGGCCTCCTCGCTGGTCTCGGAAGGCCGCCTCGTCGCCAGCGAGGTCATGCCCCGTGCTTCTGATCCTGCCTCTGATTCAGGCGCGCTCACCCTCCGCCATCCACGCATCGCCTTCCAGTCCTATCCATGGGAGTGGTCGCCCGCCCTTTGGCTCGCCGCCGCGGAGCTGACGCTCGACCTGTGCAGCGACCTCATCCGCCAGGGCTGGATATTAAAAGACGCGACGCCGCTCAACGTGCTCTTTCAGGGCATCCAGCCAATCTTTGTCGATGTTCTCTCCATCCAGAAGATGGTCCCCGATCAGGCCATCTGGTATCCCTATGGACAATTTGTCCGTACTTTTCTTCTGCCCATGCTCGCCTACTCGCGCCTCGGCTGGCCCTTGCAGGCATCGCTGACCCGTCGCGACGGCTACGAGCCAGAGGAGATCTACGCTGCGCTCTCCTGGCCGAAGCGCCTGCGGCAACCCGCGCTCTCTTCTGTGACGCTCCCCTCGCTTCTGGCCAACAATAAGAAGCTCAGCGACGGCAGTCTCTCCCCCCGCTCCGTCAAAGACCCCGAAGTAGTCAAACACATTCTGCTGAAGACCCTCAAGAATCTACGCGCGCACATGCGTCAGGTCACTCCGGCGCACAAGTCGTCAACCTGGTCCGACTACGCGGAGACGGCAACCCACTACAGCGACGATGACCACACCAGCAAGCGCAGCTTCATCGCTCAGGCGCTCGCCGCTGCTCAGCCCGCACACGTTCTCGACGTAGGCTGCAACACCGGCGTCTACTCCATGCTCGCCGCCGAGGCAGGCGCCGAGGTCGTCTCCATCGACACCGATCTTCAGGCCGTCGATCGTCTCTGCGCCAAGCTGAAAGGCAGTGGGAAGAAGGTCCTTCCCCTCTGCGTTGACCTCGCGCATCCCACGCCCTCCGTCGGCTGGGAGAACAGCGAGAACGCCTCCTTTCTCAGTCGCTGTTGTGGCCACTTCGATACCGTGATGATGCTCGCAGTGATCCATCATCTTCTGCTCCGCGGCCAGATCCCCCTCGACAGCATCGCCGCCCTGTGCAGCCGCCTCACCACACGCAACCTCATTCTCGAATGGGTGCCGCCCACCGACCCCAAGTTCCGCGAGCTGGTGCGCGGGCGCGACAGCATCTACGCCCATCTCACCGAGACCGCATTCCGCGAAGCCTTCGCCACCCACTTCACCTTCCTCAGTGAGCACACCCTGCAGAACGGGCGCATCCTGCTCCATCTACAAAAAAATAAGCAAGAAAGTCAGTAATGACCAAGCGGTTCTTCCTTCCAGCTTTTACTGCCTTCGGCATAGCCACGCTCTGTCTTCTCGCCATCCTTGGCCCGCTCATCTCTTCCTCGCATCTCCTGATCTACCACACCAGCGGCCCGGCGCTGATGCTCTTTGCGACCGCTCTGTTCGACTTAGGTATGCTTTGGGCACTGTTCACCGCCGTGCTCCTTCTGGCGGAGAAGCCCGGCCGCCGCCAGTTCATGATCTGGGCTGCAATCGTCCTTGCTCTTCCAGCGATCGTGCTGAAGAACGCATCGATGCTGACGGGCTACGTCCCCGCTCGCTGGATGAACGGCTCTCTGCTTGCTTTGTCATTGACCGCTTATATTACGTTGGCGATTTACTGGAAACCGGCGTTTCTCTCCCGGTTCCAACGAGCGCAGCGGTTCCTGACCGTTGTCTTCGGGTTCGTTGCCCTGAATGGCATTCTCGTCGTGGGACAACTGCTCTGGTATGGATGGCAGGCCCGCGGACTCAACACACCCATCGCGCTCCACCAATCCGCCGCAGGCCCCGCAGGTCCTGCCGCAGGCCCGCGAGTGATCTGGATCGTACTCGATGAACTCTCGTACCAGCAGGTATACGAGCGGCGGTTCCCAAACCTGAAGCTTCCTGCCTTCGACGAGATCGCCCGGCAGTCCACGGTCTTCACGCATGTCGTTCCAGCGGGCAATTTTACCGAAGAGGTACTTCCCGCGCTGATCACCGGTTTGCCCGTCGATCGCATCCGCGTGTCTTCCAATGGAAAGGCGCTCTCTCTGCATCGTCCGGACACCGAGAGGTGGCAGGCTTTCGATCCTCACCAGACCGTCTTTCAGGATGCGCTGAACGCCGGCTACAGCACCGCCGTCGCCGGCTGGTTTAACCCCTACTGCCGCATTCTTCCGCAGGTCCTCGATCGCTGCTTCTGGACCTATCAGCTTCCCAACCCCGGCGGCATTGTCGCAGGTCGGTCCCTTACAGATAACGTCCTACACGAGATCGTCCACCGCGTTGAATCAACATCGACGCTGCTGCCGGGCAATGACTCCGTTCTGCCCATGCTCGCACTCGAAGCAGAGATGCATATCGCGGACTACCTTGAACTCCGCACCGCCGGTGATTCGATCCTCACCGACCCGCATGCCGGCTTTGTCTTCCTGCATATGCCGATCCCGCATCCCGACGGCATCTACGACCGCCGAAATCAAAGGCTGACAACAGGGCCATCCTCTTACCTCGATAACCTCGCGCTCGCGGACAGCTATCTCGCCCATGTTCGCGAACTCCTGCAGCAGCACGGCACATGGGACTCCTCTGCCGTCGTCATCATGGGAGACCACTCCTGGCGCACCAGCCTTATATGGGCGAATACGACGAGTTGGACGCCGGAAGAACAGGCAGCCAGCCACGGCGGCCAGTTCGACGACCGGCCCGCCTACATCGTCAAACTGCCCCACCAGCAGCAGAGCGCGCGAATCGACCTCCCATTCAAGGCAATCGACACCCGCTCACTGCTCGATGCTCTTATCGCCGACCAACTGCACACCCCCGACGACCTCAAAGCATGGGCAAAGAAGCAGAACTAGCATCGTGCCACTCCAAAAACACGTCGTCTCGACTCGGGGCCACCAATAAAGCACGTCATCTCGACCGAAGTGCGGGGTCCCCGGCGAGCGCACCTGCTCGTTGGGGTGCAAGGCGGCGCTTTTGCCGCCGCAGTGGAGAGACCCCTGTATTTCGCCGTTGCCTTTTTCTTCCCACTCCATCACCGATGGCAGCGCTGAACACTGGCTTCTGCGGCCACAACCCGCTACCATTGACTACAAGGAGCCTCATGCCATCCACGGAAAGCAACCAGCTACTGCTCGCCGCCGCCGCGGCCTGCGAAGACAAGAAGGCTGAAGATATTCGGATTCTCGCGTTGGACCCGGCGGAGAGCGGCCTCACCGACTACTTCCTCATCTGCAACGGCACCAACGACCGCCAGAATGTAGCCATCACCGACGAGATCGAGATTCGCCTGAAACGCGAGTTCGGCGTCTACCCCAACTCGGTCGAAGGCCGCCGTCAGGCGGAGTGGATCCTGATGGACTACGTCGACTTCATCGTCCATGTCTTCTCGCCTGAAAAGCGCGCCTTCTATGGTCTGGAACGCCTGCGCAAGACCGCGACCTCGCTCAATGTGGCCGACCTCAACGCCGAGTTGAAGGCACGCATCACCACGGCGCGAGCGAAGAAAGCCCCAGCCAAGAAAGTGGCCGCAAAAAAAGTAGCCGCAAAGAAGCCAGTCAAAGTCGCAGCGAAGAAGGCAGCAGCGAAGAAGACGCCTGTTAAAATGGTGACGACGAAGAAGAAGGTTGCGGCAAAGAAAGTCCCGGCAAAGAAGACCAGCAAGACCAGCAAAAAGTAGCGCGCTGCCGCTTCCTGCGCCATTCGGAACTGCCATAAAAAGGAACGACCCGCCCTGAGGATCAGGCGGGTCGTTCCTTTTTGCATTGCTCTTAGCTTAGAAGATCACCTTGATGGCGCCCTGAATCTGGCGAGCACCGGTCGTGCCATCGTTCTGGCCGACCTGCGACTGCGACACTCCAAAGGTCGAAGACGCAATGCTCAGCGAGGCGAACGGAGGGGAAGACAGATTGGGATGATTGAAGACGTTGTAGCTCTCGGCGCGGAAGACCAGCTTGACCTGCTCGCGCAATGTCTGGGTCTTTTGCAGGACGACGTCCGTGTCAATCAGGCCGGGGCCGGAAAACTTGTTGCGGTGGATGGAAACACTCTCGCCATAGGGCGCGTTGGAAAAAGCAGCGGCGGAAGGCCCGGTGATCTTGCCTGTCGCGACGATGGTCCCGCGCCCGGACGGATAAGGCGCTCCGATGAGCTCCGGCCGGTTCGTGACGCTGGTGTGGAGATTATCGATCGTGCCGCGCAGGTCGAAGGGCAAGCCAGTCTGCACCTGTTGAATGCCGGAGATCTCAATGCCTTCGAAGACGCGGCCGAGCAAGCCGCTGTTCAGGTGGGCAGCACCGGTGCCGATGGGTGTGTCATAGCTGGCCGCAACCGTGCCACGGTGGCGCACATCGGAGTCAGAGTTGCCGTACTCCGGACCGAGGTCGAAGCTGTTGCGCGGAAGTCCGCTGCCGCCAGCGCCGGGGACGATAGGATCGCTGCCGTTGTCGAGCGAGTGGGACCAGGTGTAGCTGCCGGTAAGGGTAAGGCCGCCAAGCCGGCCGACGATCCTGGCCTGCAGAGCGTTGTAGTTGCTGCTGACCACCGAGGTCTGGAAGAGCTCGTTATAGAACGCAGTATTGTTGACGACGGGGTTGAAACTGGTGCCGTTGTCGTCAGTACCGCCAAAGTAAAGGTTGCCGAATTGCAGGGCCGATGGGAGCACTCCCGCATTAAGGGCGGCTTGGACCAGTGAGGGCTGCGGCGGAGCGCCGTCGATCTCGCGAAGTCCGTGAAAGCTGTGGTTGCCGACGTAGTTCACCTCAGCCGTCAGCTTGTTGTTGATCTGGTGCTGGACGCCGATGTTGTAGCTTTCGCTGGTCGGCATCTTAAGGCGAGGGTCGATGACCACCGGGCCTGAAAGGTAGTCGCCGTTCGAGATATTTGCCGAGGGCGTCAGCGACCCCGGAAAAGGAGCGCTAGCCACGGTGTAAGGACTGTCTCCGATAATGGGATAGTCATTGAACTGGGCCTGATAAGGCGGATTGCTCTTGGCATTGCCGAACAGGTTATCGAAGATGCGGTCGTGGAAGATGCCGAAGCCGCCGCGAATGGCGGTCCTGCCATCTCCGTTGACGTCATAGGAGAAGCCGATGCGCGGCTCGATCATCTTCCAGCTATTGGCATAAAGCTGGTTCCCGGTTCCCGGCCCGACCGAGGTAAAGCTGAAGTAGCCCACCGCAGGCTGAGCAGCGGAGGCATCACCGTAGAAGTTCGAGAAGTTTCCATCCTTCTCATAGGGCACGCCGTTGAAGGCGTAACGAATGCCGAGAATGGCCGTAAACCGCGAATTCACTTTCCACGTATCCTGCCCGAAGAGCGCCCACTCGTGCTGGCGGAAGCGAGAAAGGTCATTGGCGCGGCGGTTGCCCTCGCGGGTAAAGAACTGGGTCTCGAAGTTGTTCGCGACACCGCCCTGCGCACCCCAGACGAGGTCCTCAAATCCAGGGAGGCTGGGCGAATCCGGATTACCGGCGAAGTTATACGACGGAATCTGGAAGTCGCCAAACCCATTCAGCGAGAGCAGGTCGCGCGAATCGAAGTTGTCATAGTTATTGTCCTTGACGCTGCGATACTCGCCGCCGAACTTCATCGAGTGCGCGCCCTTGGTCACGGAGAAGGTATCGGCAAACGAGATCGTCGAGCTAAGCCGGGCCTGACCATTGCTGTCGCCGAGATCGACGCAACCGAAGGTGAAGAAGTAGGGAATGGAGACGTCGCGGCCATTGCCGAAGGTATCGAAGCCGGTAACCGCATCGATCCCTTTGTGGTTGCAGAAGAAACCATCGTTCGTCTGGTTGTAGCCAGCCTTGAAGAGGTTGGTCGTATTGGTCGAGAGTGCCGAGGCGAGCGAGATGACGCCGTTATGCGTCGTGGCAATCGAAGAGGTGTCGCCATAGCCGGGCAGTACCTCATCGTGAAAAGGGTCGGTCTCAGCCGAGTGGCCATAGATATAGCGGACCGTAAGCTGGTGCCTGTTGGTCAGCTTGTGGTCCAAGCGGCCAGTGAGGTTGTAGTCGTTCAGCGCATCGGGCGAAGCGAAGGAGTAAGTTGTGCTGACGCCGTCGCCGTTATCGGCCTGCCCCACGGGAGCAAGGGCGAGGATATTTGCGACAACAGGATCCTGTAGAAGACCAGAGAGGTTGTTTTTATTGGCGGGATCGGTAAGATCGACCGGGGTCACGCTGCCATCGGTCGGATCGATGTAGTTGAACTTGCCGGTCCGGAAGGCCGCAGTGGGAGTCGTCTGGGTGGAGGTACGGGTGGTGCGGAAGCGCTGCACCTCGCCGTTGAGGAAGAAGAAGGTGTTGTCCTTCCAGATCGGGCCGCCAACCGAGGCGCCGAAGTCGTTGCGAACGTAGGGGTCCTGCGGATCGCCCTTCTTGTTGAAGAAGTCGCGCGCGCCCAGAGCGTTGTAGCGGCCAAATTCGTAGGCGTCGCCGTGGAACTGGTTGCCGCCGCCACGAGTGACCACGTCGATGATGGCGCCCGTATTGCGGCCAAACTCCGCGTCGAAGTTGTTGGTGATGACGCGGAACTCCTGCGTCGAGTCAGGATTGGCCGACGAGATGCCGCCCGGGATGCCGGGGACCGAGGTGTCGTTATTGTCCGCGCCGTCCAGCATGAAGTTGTTGTTGCGATCGCGCTGGCCATTGACCGAGAAGCCGCCATCGTTATTGGTCGAGGAAACCACGCCCGGAGACAGCAGGGTGAGCTGGTAAGGGTCGCGCAGGATCAGCGGCAGATCATTGATCTGCTTGGAGTTAACGACCGTTGAAAGCTGAAAGCTGTCGGTCTCCACCGGGGCAATGGTGACATCCTGCACATCGATCGAGGCGACCGCACCGGCAAGCTGCAGGTTAAAGTTGACCGGAAGCGTCGCCGCGACGTTCAGCACCACGTGGTTGCGGGACGTCGTCTGGAAGCCCTGGGCCTCGACCGTCACCGTGTACACCGACGGCGGCAGAGCGGCAAAGTTATAGATGCCCGCGGAGGTGGTCGTCGAGGTGCGCGTTAGCGCGGTTGACTCGGATTTTGCGGTGACCGTGGCGTTCGGAACGACGGCCCCGGCAGGATCGAAGACCTGGCCGGTAACACTACCGGTCTGCGCGAAGCTTACCCCAACCAAGGAGACGAGAAACAGCAAGGCAATACCTGTACTTCTAAAGCAAATTCGCATGTATAACTCCTGGCCCCACGGCATCGGTGTTAAAACTTATGAGCGACAATGAAACTGGTCTGATAGGTCGGCCGTATTCTCTAAACATGCTCGACAATAGTTACCGCTTTCCAATGCGTTGAAGCACGCCGTACGCCATTGCCTTTTTCTCCGCAACAAATTGCAAAATGAACACGATACGATATAAATGCTGATAAATAAATATGAAATTCTAGATAATTTGGAAAGACAATCTGGGAAAATGGATTTTTTGGAAAGATAATCATGAAAATTGTCTTGACTGCTGTCGCTCCCCGGCGGACACGAACCAAATCGGAGGCGACCGACCGCCTGCTGGCCGACTATATCGAGCGCTGCGGACGATATCTACCCTGCGAGTCGCAGGTCTTCGAAGAAGAAGCAGCATTTCTGGAGTGGCTGTCCAGGCAGGCAGGGCGAGGTCCGGCCTATGCCATCCTGCTCGACAGCCGTGGCCAGCAGTTTTCGTCCGAGGACTTCGCCGCCCGGTTCGGCGACCTGCGTGACGGAGGCAGCCAGCGGGTGGTGCTGGGGGTTGGCCCCGCCAATGGCTGGTCGGCGGCAGGGCTGCAGCGGGCAAGCCTGCTGTTGTCGCTGGGAAGGATGACGCTGCCGCACCAACTGGCGCGGGTCGTGGCCGCCGAACAGGTCTACCGTGCACTGACGATTCTCGCCGGGCACCCCTACCACTCCGGCCATTAGGGAGTGTCTATAGCTATCTCCTCTCAGGTGTAGCTTCCTTCGTTTGGCATTCCCGATTCCTCGCAGGTATAGCTTCCTTCGTTTGGCATTCCCGAAGGGAATCTGCGTTTTGCTCGAATCAGCAAAACTACATCGGGAGGAGAACCGCTCTAACGCCACAAACTTACGTCATCTCGACCGAAGCGCAGCGCAGTGGAGAGACCCCTGTATTTCGCCTTTGCCTTCGTCGTTGCCCGTTCTCGTCCTTCTCCGTGTCGTCCGACGTCGGCCAATGCTAAACCCAGCACCTTCAGCACACCCCGGCATCAAGCCGTCGTCCCGCCCCAGACATCGGTACAATGGACAGGCACGACTTTGAGGGCAGCGAAAGCACATGAGCTGGTTCAAACGCGAAGACAATGAGATCGTCAACGATCCCGAGAAGACCGTTCGCACCGAAGGTCTCTGGGTACGCTGCGACGGATGCCGCGAGATCATCTTCAAGGCCGACCTCGAGGCCAACCTTCAGGTCTGCCCCAGGTGCGGCAAGCACTTCCGCATCGACGCCCGCGCCCGCATCGCCAATCTGCTCGAGCCGGGCTACGAGCTGGTCGACTTGGAGCTGCGCTCGACCGATCCGCTGGAGTTCACCGACCTCAAGCCGTACAAACGCAGGCTGGCCGAGGCGCAAAAAAAGACCGGCCTCAACGACGCCATCATCAACGCAATCGGCACAATAGGACCGCACCCCGTCGTGTTGAGCGTGATGGAGTACAGCTTCATCGGCGGCAGCATGGGCTCGGTCGTCGGCGAGACGATCGCCCGCGCCGTGGACCGCTCGCTGGAAACGCGCCACCCTTTGATCATCATCTCCGCCTCGGGCGGCGCGCGCATGATGGAAGGCATCGCCTCGCTGATGCAGCTCGCCAAGGTCTCTGCCGGACTCGCTCGCATGGACGACGAGGGCATTCCGTACATCTCGGTCATGACCGACCCCACCACCGGCGGCGTCACTGCCAGCTTCGCCATGCTGGGCGACCTCAACATCGCCGAGCCGGGAGCGCTGATCGGCTTCGCTGGGCCGCGCGTCATCGAGCAGACCATCCGCCAGAAGCTGCCCGAAGGCTTCCAGCGTTCGGAGTTCCTGATCCAGCACGGATTCCTCGACGCCATCGTCCCGCGCAAAGAGATGAAGCAGTATCTGATCCAGGCGCTCTCGTGGATGACAGACAGCGACACCAAAACGGCCTGATCGATCACGGATCAACGCGGACAGCCACGGATTTCAAAACTTAACACCGATCTGCACCGATGACACCGATGACACCGATTTAAAACAAGAAACAAACGCACGTCATCTCAACCGAACCGCCACAAAAGCACACGCCGCTCAGCCACCAGAAGCACGTCATCTCGACCGGAGCGAAGCGGAGTGGAGAGACCCCTGTATTTCGCCATTGTCGTTGCCTGTTCCTAAAATCCGCGCAAATCCGTGGTCGACTTGTATTTAAATCGGTGTCATCGGTGCAGATCGGTGTTAAGCCTCTACAGGAAATCTTCATGGAACCAGCCAAGCCCTCCCGTACTGCCCTCCGCGTAGCCATGCGCCGCGCCGCGCACCAGATCTACGACGCCAGGCCGCTCGTCTTCGAAGACCCCTTCGCCGTCTCCATCCTCGGCGACACCTACGCGGAAGAGGTCCGCCGCACGCCCACCCGGCCCGACCGTCCCTTCTCCGTCTCGCTGCGTGCCTTTCTCGTAGCGCGCAGCCGCTACGCCGAAGACAACCTCGCCCGCGCCGTCGAGCACGGAGTCACGCAGTATGTCCTTCTCGGCGCGGGTCTCGACACCTTCGCGCATCGCAACGCCTACCCCGGCCTCAAGGTCTTCGAGGTCGATCACCCGGCGACCCAGCAGTGGAAGCGCGAGCTGCTCGAAGCAGGCGGCATCGCCGCGCCCGACCGGCTGACCTACACCCCCGTGGACTTCGAGCGCGAGTCGCTGCCCGAACAACTTGCCGCCGCAGGCTTCGACGCCACCGCGCCCACTTTTTTCGCGTGGCTTGGCGTCGTGCCCTACCTCACCGCCGAGGCCTTCCGCTCCACGCTCGCCTTCATCGCCGCGCAACCCCAGGGCAGCGGCCTCGTCATGGACTACGGCCAGCCGCGCCATGTGCTGCCACTGCTCGAACAACTCGCGCACGACTCGCTGGCCTCGCGCGTCGCGCTGGCGGGCGAACCCTTCCAGCTCTTCTTCACGCCCGAGCAGATCGCACAGGAGCTGACAGCATTTCGAGAGATCGAAGACCTCGACACCGGCGAGATCAACCACCGCTACTTCGCCGGACGCACCGACTCGCTCTGGCTTCGCGGCACCGCCGGACGGCTGCTCTGCGCCTGGCGATAGGGCCTTTCTAAAATCTCTGAAAACACTAACGCCCCTCGAAGACAAGTCATCAGTGCCGAGCATATCGGGATGATTTTTTATGTTCTTGGATAATAGATTGAGGCGGTAACCGGATTTGAGACAGCGAATCTTTGCGTGGGCGTTTGCGCGCTTCAATCACCGATACGAGCAGTTCGTCTCGGCCTATAAGCAGCGGCTGTTCGCAGGCCTGAGCGGTACCGTGATCGAACTTGGAGCGGGCACTGGAGTAAACCTGCGCTATCTCGACCGCGACCGCGTGAGCTGGATCGGAGTCGATCCCAATCCTTTTATGCGGCCTTATCTTTTGCGCGAAGCCGACAGGCTGGGCATGGCGGCGGATTGCCGCATCGGCACTGCCTATGAATTGCCGGTCGAGGATGAAAGCGTCGATGCTGTGATCAGCACGCTGGTGCTCTGCTCGATCGACGACCAGCAGCGTGCGCTGCGCGAGGTGCTGCGAGTGCTGAAGCCGGGCGGGAGATTTTTATTCATCGAGCATGTAGCCGCGCCGGTTGGGAGTCGTCTGCGCCGTATGCAGCGGCTGATCACGCCACTCTGGGGACAGCTTTGCGATGGCTGCCATCCGAATTGCGAGACCGCGGCGCAGATCAAGCACGCCGGTTTCACAGCGGTCGAGTACGAAGAGATCGTAGCTCCGCTGCCGATCGTCAGCCCGCAGATTGTAGGCATGGCGAGGAAGATGAGTTGAGAAAAAAGGAGACCGGCGGCGGTCTCCTGCTGTTTTGATCGATGCGGTGTGTAGTCGAGTTTGGGGTATCAAGTGGTGAGTCGATCTGAAGTACACTCAACCTGATTATTTTTCTCTTGTCTAAAGAATGGCAGCACGACAGGATGAATATATCCGACAGTCAGAAGGATCATGTATGAAACAACGGGGCTACAGTGTTCGAGTGGAAAAAGACAGTGTCTCTGTTGAGCATCGTGCTTCTTTTCGGCCTCGCACTATCGTCTGCATGGCGATTGCCTATGTGTATTACAGCTTCTTCCCGAGTGTTAGGAGGGTTCTCACAGATTTCTTCGCCACGTGGGACCCGGTGATTGGGTGCTTTGCGTTGCTGTTGTTGCTCATTCCACTTTTATTTGGAGCGACGTGGCTATTCTTCGCTTCAGGCGAAGTGATGCGCTGTGATGCACAGGAACTGCGTTTTGCGCGAAGGCGATCCTGGGGCCGTTGGCACCGTTTTCGGTTTTCCTCCGCACAGGTTCGAGAACTTCGCCGAGATTTCCGCGGCTCAGGCAGAACCCGTCATTTCACAGTGCTGACCTTCCAATATGAGGGGCGAACGTTCGACATGCTCGAAGATCTTAGCCTGACAGATTCGGAGAGCGTCTTACATGCTTGCAAGTCAATGGGCCTGGACGTAACCCTTCCAGTCGACGAGGCTGCTGGCATGTTGCATGATATCGAGCAACGAGGCTGGTTCATCAATCCATTGCGATCTGATCGCAAAGAGAATCCTGCTACCAAGCCGTGAGCTTGCATGTCGCTGAGTGGCCGATCTGGTTGCTATTTGATGGTGGTAAGTTTTTGCGGCGTGTAGTCGAGCTTGGGATACCAGGTAGCGCCGCGGCCTTCGGGAGTCATATCGAGGATGGTCCAGACCGGGTCGATGTCGGGAGCGCCGCGCGGGTCTTGTCCGGGGTCTGCGGTCTCGGGGCCCATCTCTCCGCTCCAGAAGTGGCGGATGATGCCATCGCGGCGGGTGAAAACGTTGAGGGCGGGGGCATCGGCGTCTTCGGCACTGACGTAGGCGCGGGTGTAGTCGCCCTGCATGTCGGAGTAGAGGGCGAGGTGCTGCCAGCCGCGCTCTTTTTTGAAGGCGAGCAGGCGCTCGATAGGCGAGCGGGCGATGATGGCGAACCCGGTGTGTTGAGAGACGCCGGGAGCGGAGCCGTCCCAGGCAGAGAGCAGCGAGGTGCAGCCGGGACATGGCCGCTCGCGCTGAGGGCCGAACATAAAGCTGTAGAGGACGAGGGTCTGCTTGTCGCCGAAGAGGTCGGCGAAGGTGTGCGGGCCGTCTTCGCCGATAAAGGTGTAGCCGTCGGGGACTGCTCCGCCTGGCAGTAATGAGCGGCGTTGCTCGGAGACGCGCTCGATGTGGCGGCGAAGCTCGATCTCTTCCGCGAGCAGCGCGGTGCGCGCCGTGCGGTACTCCGCGGACTCGTTGGGGAAGCGGACGGGGCTTTTGGCTGCCAGCTCGGTTGCTGAGGCGAGGGGGGTCTTTTGGGACATCAAGCTCTCCTTCTTGGGGGTAGGATCGCGGCTCGCCCTCAGGCGAACACTTTTTACAATCGTATAGCCATCGCGAGAGATCTTGCGTCGTGCACCAGCTTATTTGATGCCGAAAGATGCTCGCGTGGGTGCATGTGACGTGGTCTAGAACATGGGCTTGCGCGGCTTCGGTATCAGCGGGGCGTTGAGCAGCGCAACGATCGGCGCGGCGAGCTTGAGGTGTGCCACGATGTCTTTGACCAGCGTGGGGCGTAGCGCAAACTCGGCGGGGAGGCGTGCGATGACTCCCCATTGCTTCGCGAGCAGAAGGTCGATCGCAGGGTGTTCGGCGGGGAAGCCTTTGGGCGCACGCGTGAGGCGCTGGCCATCGATCTCCTGCATAGCGGACTTCAGTTTTTTTGCTGCAAGCAGACGGCGCATCTCCGTGTGGTGGTCGAGTAGATGGCGACGAATGGCGAGCAGTTGTTCGCGCTCAGGCATGAAGACGCCACCGGCGATAGTGACCTCCGTGCCACTGACGTCGATGTAAAAGCCCCCGCCCGAGGTCTTCTCCAACCCCTGCCGCGCCCACCATGCGGCCTGATGGACCTTATAGGGACGCTTGTCCTTGCTGAAACGAATGTCGCGGTAGATGCGCATGATGGCCTTCTGCGGGGCACGAACATTCTCAGGCGCGAAGTCGATCATCGCGTCGTTCACCTCGGCGACAAGCGCGAGCATGGGGGCTTTTAATTCGCGCTCATAGATATCCTTGCGCGCGGCAAACCACTCGCGGTCGTTGTTCCGTTTCAACCCCCGCAGAAACTTCAGGGCTTCGTTGGAAAAGTGTGTCGCCATAGCTTCCATCTTAACTCGCACATCCTGACATCCACTGTCACCGGTACTTCCCGGCAACAGAACTCATGTATCCTCGCTGCGAGGCCAATTCGCATATGGAACCGCTGAACGCATTTCTGCTCGTTGTTCTTTTTATCGTCGCCATCGCCGTCCTCGTCACCGTCCTTAAGACGCTCTTTACTGTGCGTACCTATACTGCCGGTGTCGTCGAGCGCTTCGGCAAGTTCAATCGCATTGTGCGGCCCGGCCTGCATGTACTGATTCCCTATGCCGAGCGTGTCTACTTTGTCGACCTTCAGGTGAAGCAGGCGCAGTTCTCGGTCGAGACCAAGACGCACGACAATGTCTTCGTGCAGATTCCGGTGTCGGTGCAGTACCAGGTGCTCGACGACAAGATCTATGACGCGTTCTATAAGCTCAGCGCCCCGCAGAAGCAGATCGAGTCGTTCGTCTTCAACAGCATTCTCGGGCATGTGCCAAAGCTCTCGCTCGACGAGACGTTCGAGCAGCAGTCGGGCATCTCGATCAACGTCAAGACCGAGCTTGACTCCATCATGTCGGGCTTCGGCTACAACATCCTTACGGCACTCGTCACCGACATCGTTCCCGATATTAAAGTGAAAGCCGCGATGAACGACATCAACGCGGCCCAGCGAGCGCAGGTCGCGGCGCAGGCGCGCGGCGAGGCCGACAAGATTCTGAAGGTGAAGCAGGCAGAGGCTGAAGCGGAGTCGAAGGCGTTGCAGGGCAAAGGCATCGCCGCCGAGCGGCAAGCTATCATCGACGGCCTGCGCGCTTCGATCGAGCACTTCCGCGAATCTGTGCCCGGTACGACGGCAGAGGATGTCATGGCGCTGGTGCTGTTGACGCAGTACTTCGACACGCTCCGCGACATCGGCACACGCAGCGGCTCCAACACGATCTTTCTGCCGAACAACCCCGGCGCGGCAAACGACTTCATGACGCAGATCCTCGCCGGACTGCGCGGCAACAGCGGTCTGTCTTCGCATCCGTAGGGCGAGTTAGTTCTCCGAAGGCTGGCTGATGCTGTCGATGACCAGAACTTCGACCGGGCCTTTGGAGGGGTGAAGCGTAAGACCGAGCTGGTCCCGTACCGCAGTAAAGAAAAATTGGCCTGTACCATCGGATTCGGCCTGAGACCAATTCATCTCGCAGTCATAAGCGCCTTCGAGGCCAGTCTTGTCGATCACAGGACGACCTTGAAGCTCGGGCTGGTGGCTAAGCGTCGCGACGATGAGCCAAAACGGCCAGCCCTTGGTGCGCAGGTGCAAGGATTGCATGAGGACCTTCTGCTCAGAAGGTGAGGGCGGGTGCCAGCCCGGTGGAGGCGGCGGAGGCGCGGGCGCCTCGGACCAGCGGAAGCGCGGATTGGAGGGGTCGGCAATGGCGGGCTTAGAGGTGGTGTCGCGCGGGCACTTGAGACCACCCTTCGCAATTTCTAGGAGGTAGAGGGGAAGCTCACGCGTCTCGAAGTGGTAGGTAAGGTGAAAGCGCTCGACGAGCATGGATTGCACCATCAGGCTCATCTGCACATCTCGGTCGTCGCGGCTTAGCTTGCGAAGGCTGGCAACCTGCTCTTCGTCCAGCTTGCCTTGAATGTCGAAGTGGTCATTTGTAATCCACGAGGGTGCGTTCGCAAGCTCTTTGTCGTATCCGAGGCCGAAGGCATAGGCAAGCACCTGCTTGATGGTGGTGCGCTCTGCGCGATAGCTGTCGGGGCTGACGCTGCCGCGCCCGAGATCCTGGTTGGGGTTGGTGGGGCGCACACTGACGACGTCGAAGCTGGGCATGGGAGATGCCGGATGCAGAAGCTGCGCAGAGGCCACGCTACACAACAGGAGGATGCAGGGAAGAAGAAATCTGCTCAGTGTCATGAACGAAGTGCCTCCGTACGGGTAAGGCTGGACTGGCCGATGCGCGGCGCGAAAGTTGGAGATAGAGAACGTTGACTGCGACATGGCTCCAACGGCAAATGTCATCTTTCGAACCTCTGTAAAGGCACGGTCTCAACCTATGTAGCATTCTACTGTTTGGCATGTCAAGTAAGTCGCCGTCGAGGCGAATTCCTCACGATCCAGCTTGCGATAAAAAACCGCACGCCCTTAATTCAGAGGACGTGCGGTCTTCACTACTTTGCTCTCAAACTGCGTTGCTATTTATCGCGAAGCAGGGCGTCGGCGGCCCACAGGACCGGTGCCTGTCCGTGGAAGTCGCCGGTGCGGCGCTTGCGCTGGTAGTAGTAGTCGAGATCGTTCTTCTTGCCGGTGCCCTCGCAGACCTGGGTCACGTCGTGGTTCTGATCGACGTAGCCAACGACGGCGATCCAGCTTTTACGCGCCGCCGGGCCGTAGGTCGCGGCATCGAGCCAACCGTTTTTGACACCGGTAATCATGGCGAAGCTGAACATCGCCGAGCTCGAAGTCTCGGGCCATGCGTCGTCCTTGTCGATGAGCTGGCGCCACATGCCGTCCTTGCCCTGGTACTTCAGCAGGCCGTTCATCATCAGGCGATAGCCCATCATGATGCGGCCGCGGTCGGGATGGTCGTTAGGCAGGCTGCGCAGCATCTCCGCCATGCCCGCCGCCACCCATCCATCGCCGCGGCCCCAATAGAACTGCACGTCGGGCGCGTGGAAGAAGAGGCCGTTAGGCTGTTGCAGCTTGTCGAGATAAGCGACCATCTCTTTCGCGTCGCGGTCGAGGTATTTTTTGTCGCCGGTGGCGCGATAGGCTTCGAGCTGCAACATCGTCAGCATGTACATGTCGTCGATCCAGTAGCGCGTCTCGTCGGACGTGCCATCGGCCAGCGGATGGTTCCACTGCTCGTCGGCGAAGGTCTTGCCGAAGTCGAGGTACTTGGAGTCCTTGGTCTGGATGGCGATCTCCATCGGCACAACGCCGAAGATCTGGTCATCGACGTGGTGGCGCTTCGGGATGCGGTCCGCCTCTGCTCCGCCGGGCATCAATGGGTCGAAGCGTTTGATCAGCTCCTGCCGCAGCGCGTCGTCGTGGGTCAGCTCGGCGAACTGGAGCGCGCCGTACCACGCGCAGACCTCGGAGTAATGAATGGTCTTGGTGTACTGGTGCGGGCTGGCCACGAAGTGTTCCGCAAGCGCCTTGCCTACCTCTTGCGGCGAGTCGCCCGCAGGCCATTGATCGAAGTAGTTCTGCTGGGCCGAGGCTACACCGAGACAACCGAGCAACAGGCATCCGGACAACAACATCTTGTTCATCTTCAACGCTCCAAAATGGATGAGTTTTCTACGTGAAACATTTTACGCATTGAGGATGTTGATGGTCGCGGAAGGCATTAAAGGCTGCGAAGATAGCGGACTTCTTCGACGGTGATGCCCCAGATGGTGTCGTTTCGCCGATGGTCGTCGCTTGTCCAGCCGTCGCGTCGATAGAAGCGTTCGGCGCGAAGGTTGCCAGCCAACACCCAAAGGAGGGCATGCTGAAAGCCTGCCTGAACGAGGTGCGCGCGAGCTGCTGCCATCAACGCTGCGCCGATGCCTTGGCCCCATTGCTCGGGGTCGACATAGAGAGCATAGATCTCGCCGTAGCTGGGCAGGTCAGAGTCGCGCGACGGCGCGGCGGTGACAAATCCGCGGATGCATCCATCGTCTTCTGCCACGATGGTTCGCGGCTTCTGCGGGTCAAGGGTAGCGAAGTCGTAGTGCGGGGCGCGGTCTTCGGCACGAAGCTGGTCGAGGTAATCGTCGGGGAGCAGCCTTCGATAGGCAACCTGCCATGACCGCACATGCACACTGGCTACAGCGAGAGCATCGTCGGGTTGAGCGGGTCGCAGTAGCATGTCTTAGGAGAACAATAGCAGTGAAAGAGTGGGAGAGAATTAAACCGGCATGAGCGACAACGACACCATCGTGGCTATCTCGACACCGCCGGGGCGCGGTGGAATCGGCATCGTCCGGCTGTCCGGCCCGTCTGCTCGCGCGATTGCGGAGCCGCTGCTTCGATTGCGGCATCCGCTTGCGGCTGGGCAGGCACGGTTTGCCGAGATTCTCGATATAGAAAAAAAAGATAAAACGCCGTTACTAAGAAAAGAGAGCATCGTTCTCGACGAAGCTGTCGTCACGTATTTCGCAGCCCCAAACTCTTACACCGCCGAAGACATCGTGGAGATCGCGGCGCACGGATCGCCAGTGCTTCTCGACTATCTTGTGCGCACCTGCATCGCCAACGGCGCGCGGCTTGCCGAACCCGGCGAATTTACGCAGCGCGCGTTTCTCGCAGGACGTCTCGACCTGACGCAAGCCGAAGCCGTTCACGACCTCATCGAATCGACCACGCTGCACCAGGCACGCGTCGCCGCGCAGCAACTCGGCGGTGCGCTCTCCCGTCAGGTCGCTCCTATTAAGGAGAAGCTAGTGCACCTCATCGCGTCGCTCGAAGCTGGAATCGACTTTGCCGAAGACGATATCGATCTGCTACCTGCCTCTGCAATCACCGCGCAGATCCAGGCGATCGAAGTTCCGCTCGCTTCATTGGAGAAGACCTTCAGCTACGGCCGCATCGTTCGCGACGGATTCACCCTCACCATCGTAGGCAGGCCCAACGCAGGCAAGTCGTCGCTCTTCAACCGCCTCGTCGAACGCGACCGCGCCATCGTCACCGCAACCCCCGGCACGACCCGCGACCTCGTCACCGAGCGCGTCTCGCTTGAAGGCATTCCGCTGGAGCTTGTCGATACGGCAGGCCTGCGCGATGCGGCCGACGAGGCCGAGACCATCGGCATCGCCAAGTCACGCGAGGCCATGGCCGAGGCCGACATCGTGCTGCTCGTGCTCGACGCCACCGCGCCGCTGCACCCCGAGGATGAAGCCGCGATTGCCGCGCACACAACGCGGCCTCTGTTGATTGCGCGTAACAAGCACGACCTTGCCCCCGGCACATCGCTGCCCAATCAGCACCATCGCGTCCTTCAAACCTCGGCGCTCACCGGCGAAGGCATCGCCGAGCTGCGCCGTGCCATTCTTGCGCTGATCACCACCGCCGCGCCGAGCAGTGAGACAGCCCTGCTGACGAACCTCCGCCAGCAGCAGGCGGTCTCGACAACGCTCGCTGCACTCGCCCGAGCCCGCACGGCCGTGGCCGCTGCCATTCCTCACGAGATGCTTTTGCTTGATCTCTACGAAGCGCTGCAATCGCTCGATAGTTTAACCGGCGTCACAACCACCGACGATATCCTTCACCTGATCTTCAGCACCTTCTGCATCGGAAAATAGTAAGAGATCTTAGGCAGCATCGCAGTCAAACAACACTGCAAAGGAGCGCCCAGCCCGCTCGCATACGGCCTTCTTACAGGCACACGAAATCGCGATTCAGCGCCAGCCCAGTGCGGGAGCCACCGTCGTCAGAATCGCCTCCATCACATGCGCGTTGTAGGCAACGCCCAGTTGGTTCGGAACCGTAAGCAATAGCGTATCGGCCTCTGCAATCGCCTCGTCTCCTCGAAGCTGCTCCACCAGCACATCCGGTTCCGCAGCATAGCTACGCCCAAAGATCGCCCGCGTCGTGGGGTCGATGAAGCCGACCTTGTCCGCTTCCTCAGCTCCCCGTCCGAAGTACGCACGATCACGGTCATCGATCAACGCGAAGATACTGCGGCTGACAGAGACGCGCGGAGCGCGGGCATGGCCCGCCTCCTTCCATGCCGCACGAAACACGCGAATCTGCTTGGCCTGCTGAACGTGAAACGGCTCACCCGTCTCATCGTCTTTGAGTGTCGAAGACTGCAGATTCATTCCCAGCTTCGCCGCCCACACCGCCGTCGCATTCGAACCCGCGCCCCACCAGATACGCTCGCGCAATCCCTCCGAGTAAGGCTCAAGCCGCAGCAGCCCCGGCGGATTTGGAAACATCGGGCGAGGATTCGGCTGCGCAAATCCCTCGCCGCGCAGCAGCTCAAAAAACTCCTCGGCATGCCGCCGCCCCATCGCCGCATCGCTCTCGCCCTCGGCCGGACGATAGCCAAAATACCGCCACCCATCGATCACCTGCTCCGGCGAGCCGCGACTGATCCCCAACTGCAAACGCCCGCCCGCAATCAGGTCCGCCGCCCCCGCGTCCTCCACCATGTAATGCGGATTCTCATACCGCATATCGATCACGGCCGTGCCGATCTCAATCGTGCGTGTCCTCGCACCCACCGCCGCCAGCAGCGGAAACGGTGACGCCAGTTGCCGCGCATAGTGATGAACGCGAAAGTAAGCGCCATCCATCCCCAGTCGCTCCGCCTCCACGGCAAGATCGATGGACTGCAAAAGAGTGTCAGCCGCCGACCGCGTCTCGGACTGCGGCGAAGGCGTCCAGTGACCGAATGAGAGAAATCCAATTTTTTTCATGCAAGCTAAGTCTACCGTTCCGGCTCAGAGAGCGGCCCTGGACAAGCCAAAATCCACCACGCACCGGCCACGGCAACTTAACCAGCGCGGCCAGCCGCTTTTAGAACCTGTCCAAAAACTATGGGAATTGTCCGACGCAACCCGAATGTACGTCATTTCGACCGAAGCTGCGCAGTTTTATCGCGCGGCGCAGTGGAGAAACCCCTGTATTTCGTCTTTGTTTTTCTCCACACTTGTAGTTTCTGGACAGGTTCTTAGAAGAGTCGCGTCCCAATCAACATCAAAGAACTGCGTTACATGATCTTCGTAGGTATCTCGCTGGCCGCTGACACAATCCGGTCGCGGCCGTGCCGCTTGGCCTGATAGAGCGCTTCGTCCGCCGCCTGGATCAGGTTGGCCGAGCTGCCGTCGTGGGGAAACTCATACGTGGCAGCACCAATGCTGATGGTGACGAACTGCCCGATCGGCGTCTCGTTCTTCAGATGCAGCGCGCGCGCGAACTCCCGCATCCTGAACGCGACCGTGTCGGCACCGCGCGCGTCTGTCGCCGAGAGAATCACGCCGAACTCCTCGCCGCCGTAGCGTGCCAGCAGGTCGGCGGTGCGCGGCAGTGCCGATTGCAGCGCCTGTGCGATCTCGATAAGGCAGGCGTCGCCGTAGGGATGGCCGTACTTGTCGTTGAGGTTCTTGAAGTAGTCCACGTCGATCATCAGCAGCGACAGCGGGCTCTTGCGCCGCACCGCTCGCCGCCACTCCACCTCGAGCGTGCGGTCGAAGCTGCGCCGGTTCGCGACGCCGGTCAGGCTGTCGGTCAACGACATCGCCTCCATCGTGTCGCGGGCGGCCTGCAGCTCGTGCTGGGCCTGCATGTAGCGGCTCTGCAACAGTGTCGCGCGAACCGCATATACCGCCAGCGCCACGGCGATGCCGCTCATCCCGATATAGAAGTGTTGCCGAACCAGCGCCGCTCCAAGCACAAGCAGCGCGACCGTGAAGAAGATGGGGCTGGCGTTGTCGATGAACAGGGTCAGCGGCTTGCGCCGAGACGACTGCACCGTCTCCTCGCACTCTCCGAAGAGCGCCACTGCGGCGACCGAGAGAATAGCAAAAGGAAGCGTGGTCAGCAGGTCGTACAGGCCGGTGTGCTCGTTGGTCGAGATGGTGATGTGGTTGTACAGGGCGGCCAGCACGGCATAGATCCAGAGATAGCTGCACAGCACCTGATAGAAGCGCCGCTCTTCGCCGTCGGTGGTATAGGCCAGCAGCCGCAAGGTTGCGACGGCGGCCAGCGCGAAGCCCTCTATGTTGTAGGTCACCAGAAGCCGCGAGACCGAGAGCGGATTTTGACTGCGATGCGCGAAGGGCAGCACGGAAAAGACCGCCACGTAGATCAGAAACGCCGTCATCAGCACCTGAATGGCGTCGAGCCACACAAACGCTGCGTTCTGTTCGCCTTCGGTCGGCGAGGAGATTGCCAGCAGCACTGGCATCCCATAAACGAAGAACAGGAAGTCGGAGAAGTCCGCGCCCGCCATCGGGTTGTAGAGCGAGAGGTCTTCCCGCGCCGCAAACAGAATTCCCACGCCCCAGATCGCGAGTGCCGCGCAAAGCAGCATCCAGAGCAGGCGCGTGCGCACGGCATGGGTGCGGGCGTGCCACCAGCAAACCGCCAGCGCAAGCCACGGAGCCAGGATCATGAACGGGTAGGAGACACCCATCGCATGGGCAGGAACCAGCTTGATACATGCCGCTTGAAGGCCCAGATACGCCATCGCGAACAGAATTACGTGCTTCGATTTCAACGGACGATTCAACAAAGGTCCCATAGGGTCGCGGTGATTAAACACATGAATTTTTGCTTCCTGAGAAAAAGTAAAGAAAAGCATTCCAGCAATCAATCAAGTAAAAGTAGGATGCAAAAAGCCACATTTAACAGGCCTTGCTGACATTACACGGTTTTTTAGCGAAAGCAATTCCCAGTTCGGGTAATTCCGCATCTAAAGTACGGATTAGAGATGCCCGATGAGCGCACCGGTTCCAGGCAGAGTCTCCCCTCCCCTTCGCAAACAGCGAATCAATCAACCTTTAGGATGAGGACGCGACCGCTCCCTAAGCCCGGCGGCGATAACGGATAGCGAACTCATAGCTCGGATTCGGCGGAAAGAGCTTTGCCACCAGCCGCAGCCGGTCGGCCAGCGCCTGCGGGGCCAGCAGCGGATACTCTCGCTCGCGCAGCTCGGAGTAGTCGAAATCCACCGAGAGCGACAACTGGTAGATGGCCACCGCATCGGAGAAGGCCGACTCCAGAAAGCTCGACTTGGCCTTCTCGTCGATCGCAGGTTTGCCCTCGACTTTTCCCGAGCTCAGGTCGCCCTTGAGCGACAGGTTCCGGCTCTCCCACGAGTCCTGGCTGGTCTCTCCGCGCACATCGGCCAGCGCCTGCGTCCACACCAGATGGTTGAACTCCTCCGGCACGCCCGCCACGTCCACAAAGGCATGGCCGACGTTGATGAAGAACTCGAACGCCAGCGCGAACCGGTCGCCCAGCAGCCGGGTCGAGATGAAGACGCCCTCGCCGTCATCGAGCGTCACGTTGCGGTGGCACGTCGCCTGGTCGCCCAGTTCGGGAGAGAAGGCAGGCGCAACCAGCGTCGTCTCGCTGCCCCGGCTCTCGCTCAGCGCAAGCGGCACAAAGTAGTAGGTCTTCCGCGCAAGCGCATGGGCAACCGCCACCGGCACCGCCTGCACCATGCGATCGAAGTCCTTTTGCTCCAGGCTGTTCTCGCCGAACACGGCATAGCTGACACCGTTGGCGGCCTTCTGCGCTACCGCCTCGCGGGCAACCTGCGCCGCCTCAATCAACCCGTTCTGAACGCTCTCTGCCATAAAGCAGTATTCTACTGGTATGACGCAGACCTCGCAGAACGGGACCCTGAACGGAACATTGAACGGAACACTGGCTGCTCCCCGCGCCTTCGGCTCAGGCTATCTCTTCGGCATTCCCCTGGGCGACCTCGGCTTCTTTACCACGCTGATTATGAGCGGCGCGGTGGCCTTCGCCGCCTTCTTTGCCTCGACCTTCTGCGCCATCGTCGTCCTTCTCTTCGACAAGGCAGCCACCAGCCGCATGCCCGACTTCACCATCACCTATAAGTGGGTCGGCCTTCCTGTAGGCATCGCTGTACTGGTCCTGACGCTCGGATATCTGGGCACGCTATGGATCAAGCGCAAGCTACGCAAAGCCTAGAGATTTAAAATCCCACGCGCGTCCTATTAACCTTAACCGGGACACTCAGCCACAACGCGCATCATCATCTCGAACCGAGCGCGCAGCCACAACCCACGCCATCACAACCGGTCTCCTTCAACCACAACGGCACGTCATCTCGACCGAAGCCGCGCAGTTTTATCGCGCGGCGTAGTGGAGAGACCCCTGTATTTGTTCTTGCCGTTGCCTGTTCTTCCGAACGTTCCCCAGGCATTCTTCCACAGTTTGAGTCAGCCTTCAGCACCTCAAACCACCCTCTCCCATTCAGCCTTTTACCCGCTTTTTGCCCCAAAATGAACCAAAATCCGAACAAAACCGGCAAAAACCCGAAAAAACCTGTGGAAACCGAAGAAATCGGGTTGACAAAGCGCTCGGAAAAGCCGAAGGTGAATTGCGGTACGGTTCTCCGCACCCGCATGAACACTGGTGAACACGCATCCGGCAACGGATGTTTTTCCTCACCGGATCTTCACGCGGGCAAGGCGAGCGGGCCCAGAGTTTTTATATTTTGAACGCAAGAAGGAGTAATACATGGCAAAGGGAATGACTAAGACAGCACTGGTTCGCCACCTGGCGGAGAAGCTCGAGATCACCAACAAGCAGGCAGCAGCCGGCATCGAGCTGCTCGCTGAGACCGCAGTCAAAGAGACCAAGAAGAACGGCGAGTTCACCATTCCCGGCATCGGCAAGCTGGTAAAGGCAGAGCGCAAGGCCCGCCTCGGTCGCAACCCCCAGACCGGCGAGACCATCAAGATCAAGGCAAAGACCGTGGTCAAGTTCCGCGTCGCCAAGGTTGCCAAGGACACGATCGCTCCGCCCAAGAAGTAACTTTGTCGCGGTAGCATCATGAATGAACTACGATAGCCCGTTGTGTCCCTGCCACCCGGCAGAGGCACAACGGGCTATCGTTTTGCCCAACCCAGACCACCACAAACATACCCGTCACAACCGGCAGCGAAGCCGCCACAAAAGCACGTCACCGCAATCGGATGCGTCACCACAAAAGCACGTCATCTCAACCAGAAGCATCTCAAAGCACGTCATCTCGACCGAAGCGAAGCGAAGTGGAGAGACCCCTGTATTTCGCCCTCGCCGTTGCCTGTTCTTAAAATCCCCGCAGAGCCGCGGTCGGTCTTCGCCTTTGATTGGTGCTAATCAATCGGTGTCACACCATCCTGCGGCACCGATGCCTTCGGAATCAGCGCACGCGCCACCAGCGACACACCCAGCGAGACGATCACGCCCTGCGTAATCAAAAACGCGTTATACCGATACCCCACGGCGATAAACGCAATCGCCACACCCCACATATAAATCTCGCCAAGCAAAGCCGTACCCCACGCAGCAGGCGTCTGCGATGAAGCCACACGCGGCGTAAGCGCAGGCAGCAGCCGCGGAACCCGCGCACAGTAGGCCAGATAAGGCTCGCCCAGCTTCGCCGCAAGAAAAGCCTCTTCGCCCAGAATCAATCGAATCTGAAAAACCACAATCGCAACGATCGTGAACACAGCGCCGCTCGGCGGCATCAGCAGCGCCAGAGCCAGCACATGGATCACGGTCCCGAGGTAGAGCGGATTGCGCACGAAACGATAAGGCCCGGAAGCGACCACGCCGTTGCCCTGAAACGTATGCGCCTTGACGGTATTGGCTCCTAGATACGCCGAGCCCCATGTACGCAGCGCAGCACCCGCGAGCGCACAAACAATGCCAACGATCAGCAGCACGTTGAACGCGGTCGCAATGCCGACCGTACCCGACTTCAGCATCGCCAGATAGGCCGCCAGCGTCCCCCAGACGTGCGCGTTAGGGCCAGACGAGTCCACATGCAGCCAGCGGTCCCACGGCGCCGTAAAGCCCAGCACGATGATGACGAAGTGAATCAGGAAGCGAAACCGAAACTCAAACATTGTAGCTTTCATCTCTCCGCTCAGCGGACCTCTTTCTTTCGCATTCCACCACGCCTGCAACACCTATAGCTATTTCCTCTCAGGTGTAAATCTCTTCGCTTGTCATTCCCGAAGAAAACAGGTGTGGCTTCCTTTTGTTTGCCATTCCCCAAGGGAACAGGGATAGCTTCCTTTCGCTTGTCATTCCCGAAGGGAATCTGCGTTTTGCTCGAATCACCAAAGCTTTATCCGGAGGAGAACCGCTCTAACTCAACCGCAGATCCCAACAAAACCTCAACCCAAAATAAGTAACCAAATTAGTTACAAATTAATCCTGCCCACCCAGCGCAGTTAGAATCGCATCAAAATCCTCCAGCCCGGAGTACTCGATAATCACCCGTCCCTTGCCTTTTTTATCTTCGATCTGGACTTTCAAGCCCAGCGTCCGCCGCAGCTTGTCCTCGGCCTCGCGAACATTGGGGTCCACCTCGGGCTTCGCCTTGTCCGCCTTCTTCTGTTTCGACTCCGGATTGATCAGCCCCTGAACATACGTCTCCGTCTGCCGCACCGACAGAGACAGCGCAATCACCTTTTGCGCTGCCGCACTCATCGACTCCGCCGTATCCAGCGACAGCAGCGCCCGCGCATGGCCGAAGCTCAGGTCGCCGGACTCCACCTTCTGCTGCACCGTCTCCGGCAAACGCAACAAACGAAGGAAGTTAGCCACACTGGCCCGCTCCTTGCCGGTGCGCGTCGCCATCTGCTCCTGTGTCAGGTGAAACTGCTGGCTCAACCGCTGATACGCCCGCGCCTGCTCCATCGGGTTCAGATCGGCACGCTGCAGATTCTCGACAATCGTGATCTCGAGCGTCTGCTCATCCGACACCTGTCGCACGATCGCCGGGATCGTCGACTTGCCAACGCGACGGCTCGCCAGCCAGCGGCGCTCGCCCGCGATCAGTTGATAGCGGTTCGGCACATCCAGCGGCCTCACCAGGATCGGCTGCACCACGCCCGTCGCCGCAATCGAAGCGGCCAGTTCGGCCATCTTCGCGTCATCAAAGCGCGTACGCGTCTGAAAGGGGTTGCGCTCAATATGGTCGAGCGGAATCTCGAGCGGCTTGCCGTTCGATTCGACGGCAGCCGTAGCCGCGATCTGGGGAACGACTGCCGGACGTGCAGGCAGCAGAGATTCGAGACCTTTGCCCAGCGCCCGGCGCTTAGGATCGTGAGTGGTAGCGGTTGGCATATTTTTACGCTTTCTGTTGTCTTTCCCTTGACCTGTCTTGACTTTGATTTGTCATCCTTCCGCAAAGCGGGAGGACCTGCGTTTGCCGTTGCCTTTTTCTAAATCGGTGTAAAGCCGGGTGCCCCATGTCCCGCTTCTGGGACGTGGGTTTTCAAAGCGGCACAAAATCCAACTCCAACCCTTACTTCGAAGACCGCCAAAACCTCTTCTTCTCCGGCTGCTGGAACGACTTCAGCGAACTCGCGGCAGCAGCAGCGGAAGCCTTGCGGCGCTGCTCCTCGGGGCTCTTGATCTGGTTGCGCGCCAGCAGCTCCATCGCGAGCTCGCGGTAAGCCTCCGCTCCCCGCGACTTGGGATCGTAGAGCGAGACCGGCTTGCCGTGGCTGGGCGCTTCGGCCAGCCGAATGTTACGTGGAATCGTTGTCGTCAACAGCTTGTCGGCGAAGAACCCCTTCAGGTTCTCCGTCACCTGCTGCGAGAGGTTGGTGCGGTCGTCATACATCGTCAACAACACGCCCTCCAGCGACAGCTTCGGATTAAAGGACTGCGTCACCCGGTCGAGCGTCGACATCAGCTCCGAGATGCCCTCCAGCGCGAAGTACTCCGCCTGCATCGGCACCAACAACCCATCCGCCGCCACCAGCGAGTTCAGCGTCAGCAAATCCAGCGCGGGCGGACAATCCAAAATGATGAAGGGGTACCTGGCACGGACCGGCTCCAGCGCATCGCGCAACCGGTACTCGCGGCGGTCCTGCGCTACCAGCTCGATGTTCGCGCCGATCAGGTTTTTGCTGCCGGGAATCAGCGAGAGGTTCTCGACCTCGGTCGGCACGATGATCTTGTCGGCAGCGGCATGGCCCATCAGCAGGTCGTAGATGCTCGAACGCTCTTCGTCGCGCCCGAAGCCGAGGCCGCCGGTAGTATTCGCCTGGGGATCGCAATCGATCAGCAGGGTCTGCAGGCCCTCCAGCGCGAGCGCGGCGGCAAGATTGATAGCGGTAGTCGTCTTGCCGACTCCACCCTTCTGATTGACGACTGCGAGCACCTTGGAACCGGTCGCGCCGGATGGTTCAGGGGTGGGCTTGGAACCGGAAGGAGCGCTTGGCTGAGGCTTACTGGATGGAGGATTTTCGGGCATGGCTTGGTAGATGAAAGGGTATCGGGCATAGGCCGCATGCGCAATATCGTTCTCGGTGTGGAGAAGCGCCGCCATCTGTGGAGAACTTGTGGAATCCGCCTTTTCGGGCATATTCAGGGGAGTTAGGGGTGGCGCGGTGTGGAAAACTTTTGTTCCACGTGGAACAATTAGCGCGAAGCTGGGTGCCCCATGTCCCGATTCTGGGGCGTGGGTTTACGAAGCGCCAAAAATCTTGCCACCCACCCAATGTTCCACGTGGAACATCAACCCCGCGAAGCAATCAACAATACCCCGCTCTGCGAGCCGGGTATAGCAACCGTGGTCTGTAGAGGAAACTTCACCAGCGCCGGAGCACTGGCCGCACTTGTCAGCAAAACCACCTGACGCAGCGCACGCGACTCGGCCGCAGCAACCGCCACAGCCATATTATCCACGGCCCGCAGCGCCACGCTGTGGAACTGCCGCTCTGCAGGCATCGCCTCCACCCGGCCGGCCCAGACCTCGGTCGAGAGCCCAAGCGTACGCACCACCTCGCGGAGAAAGCTCGCCTTCTTGTTCTGCGACTCTGCAAGGGTGACCTGGATCTCAGGATGCAGCAAAGCAATAGGAACTCCGGGAAAGCCCGCCCCAGAGCCTAAATCAAGCAGCGTCGGCGTGTCAGCAGCCAGATGCCGTGCGGCAAACAGGCTTTCGCCAAAGTGGCGGCGAACGATCTCTTCCGGATCACGGATGGCAGTCAGGTTGGTACGGGCATTCCACTTAAGCAAAAGGTCGAGATACGCCGAAAGCTGGGGAAGAATGCCCGCAGGCGGCGCGAGGTAGGGTTGTAGCAGGCTTGCAATTACGGACTCTGAGAGCGTGGCCATGGGGATGGTTCAGTATCTCAGATGGGTGCAGCCACAGCAGGAAGGCTTAACACCGATCTGCACCGATCACACCGATCAAAGACAAGAGTTGACCACGAATACCAGGGATAAGTGCGGATTTTAAAGCAAAGGCTTATCTCTTCCGTATTAATCCGTGGCATTCGTGGTCGCTTTATCGGTGTGATCGGTGCAGATCGGTGTTAAGTAGTTGCATGTTCCACGTGGAACAATCCAATCAAGCTGACTTATCGATCGACTTCAAACTGGCCTCCGCGTAGCGCTCACCCGTAATCTCCTCCTGCGGGACGGCTGCGGCAAGCTCCTCAACCTCGGCTGGCGTCAGCTTGATCGAAGCGGCTGCGGCGTTCTCTTCGAGGTATTTGCGCCGCTTGGTTCCGGGGATCGGCACAACGTCCTCTCCCTGCGCCAGAACCCAGGCCAGCGCTAGTTGCCCGGCCTTCACCCCTTTGCGCTCGGCGATAGCACGAACGCGCTCGACCAGAACCTGGTTTTGTGCGAGGGCCTCGTTGCTGAAACGGGGATATCGAGCGTTGCGGGTGTCCTTTTCGCCCAGATCGCTCACTTTGGCGATGGTTCCGGTCAAAAAGCCGCGACCCAACGGGCTATACGGAACGAATCCGATGCCAAGCTCGCGTACCGTGGGCAGAATCTCGGCCTCGACGTGGCGCTCCCACAGAGAGTACTCGGTCTGGAGCGCAGTAATGGGGTGCACCTTATGGGCGCGGCGAATGGTCGCCGGAGACGCCTCGGATAGCCCTAAGTACCTTACTTTGCCTTGCTTTACCAGTTCCGCCATGGCTCCGACCGTGTCTTCAATGGGAGTATTGGGATCGACGCGGTGCTGGTAGTAGAGGTCGATGTGGTCGAGGCCGAGGCGCTGGAGCGAGGCATCGCAGGCGGCGCGAACGTACTCGGGCTTTCCGCTCAGCGACCATGTGTTTGGGTCTGCCTTGGTGCGGAGGTTGGCGAATTTAGTGGCGAGAAAGACCTCGTCGCGACGGCTGGCGATGGTTTTCCCGATAAGCTCCTCGTTGTCGCCGATACCGTAGACGTCGGCGGTATCGAGAAAATTGATGCCGAGATCGAGGGCACGCAGCAAGGTCGCTGCCGACTCCTCATCGTTGCGCTCGCCGTAAAACTCACTCATACCCATACAACCGAGACCCATGCGGGAGACGATTGCCCCTTGTGAACCTAACTTTACCTTTTCCATGCTCATAAAGGGGTTAGATGGCGGGCAGGAGAGTTATGGTGCGGTTGGCGCAATCATTGTCGCTTCAAAGCCGTGCCATAAAGCACGTCATCTCGACCGGAGCGCAGCGTAGTGGAGAGACCCCTGTATTTGTTTTGTATCGCCATTAACCCCCACACTATCAATGACGTGATTCTTTTGGTCGAACGAGCCAATGCAAATACAGGGGTCTCTCACTGCGGCGTGCGATAAAGCTGCACGCCTTCGGTCGAGATGACGTGGTTTTGTGCGAAGGGGGTGGTTCAGGAATGTTCCACGTGGAACACTGCCTCTACTTCGAGACCGAGATATGGATGGAGCGGGGAATCCACGCAGTGGCCTCAGCGATAAAGCGGTGGAAGAGGGCGCGGGAGGCAGCGCTGATCTCATAGCTGCGCTCGGGATGCCACTGGACACCGAGAACGAAGTGGCTGCTGTCGGGCGTTTGGCCGCCCTCGACGGCTTCGATGACGGCGTCCTGCGGACAACGGGCCGAGACGCGGAGGCCGTCGCCGGGGATGCCGATGGCCTGGTGGTGGCTGGAGTTGACGGGCAGGCGGAGGTAGCCGTCCTGCTCGGGAGCCTCTTCAAGAGGAATCATGGTGGCGAGCAGGGAGTCGGGCGCGATGGCGGCAGTGTGGGCGACGGCCACGCTGCGCCCGGCGGGGTGGTTCACCGGCATGGGGGCGAGATGCTGCACGAGGGTGCCGCCGCGCCAGACGTTCAGCGACTGCGTGCCGAAGCAGATGGCGAAGATGGGCTTATAGAGGTTGTGGGCGTCCTGAATGAGCAGCTCGTCTACATTCTCGCGGCCCGCGTCGGCTGGTTTGCACTCGGGGACGGGGTCGTGGCCGTATTTGTGCGGGTTGACATCGGCGGGGCTGCCGGGCAGCAAAACGGACTGGCAGGTGTTGATGAGGTCGGCGGTCTGACGCGGGGAGAGGTTGAGGGGGATTTCTACGGGGTGGCCGCCTGATTTTTCGATGGCAGCGGCGTAGACGGGCCAGGCAATGCGGTTGTACTCGGCGTCGGTGCTGGTGGGGAGCGGAATGGCGATGCGCGGCTTCATAGCTGGTCTTTATGATACGGCTTACGGCTTAACGACGATCTACACCGGTGGCACCGATTAAGGACGGTTTCAAGCAGCGGAAATATCTGAGAACGCAACGCGACGACCAACAAACGCGAAGGCAAACAGAAGAACGGCTGTGAGCCAGGCACCAAGGCTGACAGGGGCAGGCACGTACATGGCGATCGCAACGCCACTCACGATCAGCGTTGCGGAGAGAACACCAAATTGCCACATGCCGTACATAAAGATGAATGGAAGATAGTGAGCCCCCAGGACAATCATGAACGCTGGATAGAACCATACGGGGTGAAGTGCTGCAATGCCGATCACCAGCGGCAGCGTCAACGGCAGAGTGAACGCGACCTGGATCCCAAGTGCGTTCATGGGGTGTCCCTTGGGCAAGGCGTAGGCATGCCCCATGCTACGGAGCAGCAGTTGGGTCAGAGGAAAGATCAGGAACCCACCTAGAATGAGGATCCACTCTCCAAGCAGGAATGAGTGCCATGTGCACGCTGCAGCGGACACAGACCACAACACAGCCGAGACGAGCTGACCCGCAAAGCCGCCCATGAACGTTTCGCGAACATCTTTCTGCGCGGCGACGATTTCCATGACGCCATCATAGCGGCAGGGGCGCTTTTTATCCTCAAGATATAGTTTTGGTGATTCGAGCAAAACGCAGATTCCCTTCGGGAATGACAAACCATAGGGGTTCCTATTCCCTGGTCCCTGGTCCATGCTCCCTGTGGTGCTGCATATAAGTGGTGGTGATGACTTCGCGGAGACGCTGGGTAAGGGCGTCGGCGTCGCGGGTGGTTAAGCCGGTGGTGGGGATGGGGTCGCCTACGATGATGGCCAATGGGCGCGGCGTGAGGTGGTAGGTGTGGATGGGGAGCAGCTCGTAGGTTCCGACCAGCGTGAGCGGGATGAGGGGGAGCTGCGCCTTGATGGCCATGTAGGCTGCGCCTGAGACGAAAGGTTGGGTCTCGCCGGTGGCAGCGCGGCCACCTTCAGGGAAAAGGACCAGGGGGAGACCGGCTTTAAGTGTGGCTACGCCGCGATTTAGGCTGACGATGGCGGAGCGGACGCCGGATTGGTCGACCGGGACCTGGCCGGAGCGGTTGAGGTACCAGCCAATAAAGGGGATCTTCCAGAGGGCCTGCTTGGCGAGGATGCGGAACTGGAAGGGCAGCTTGGCGAAGAGGACCGGGGTGTCGTAGTAGCTGAGGTGGTTGGAGGCGTAGACAGCACTCTCATGCTCGTGGAGCTTTTCGGCCCCGATGAGGGTGACGGGCGAGAGGCTGAGGAGGAGCAGGACCTTGGCCCAGGCGTGGGCGATGGCGTGTTGCTGGCGCCCGGACTTGTCCCACAGGCCGGCGATGAGCGAGACGCAGCCGAAGGCGATGGTGGCGAGGGCAATCAGAGGCAAGAGCAGGAGGTAGGTCAGCCAGGGGAGGAGGCGGTTCTTTGACGGGATTTGCGGGTCGCCCAGCTCGGAATCTGACTTGGAGTTCTGTGGTGGTTCGGGCGAAATACAGGGGTCTCTCCACTCCGCTTCGCTTCGGTCGAGATGACGTGCTTCTGTTGCAGCTCCGGATCGGCCACTTTGGTCGAGATGACGTGCTTTTACTGCCTCGTCAATCGGCTCGCTCATGCGGGGCTGTCCCCCGAGGTGAGGGCCAGGTTGCGGACCTCGCCTACGAGGTAGACCGAACCGGTGGCGATGATGATGCCGTCGGGTGGGGTGACCGCGCGGGCTTCAGCGAGAGCGGCGGCGATGTGCGGCGCGGCGTGGGCGGGGATGTCTAGGGCGTGGGCGGCGGCGAGCAGATCGGAGAGCGAGGCGGCGCGCGGGTTGTCGATGGGGGCGAGCAGGACGTGGTCGCGGACGCGGTCGGGGTCGCCGCTGTTGGAGTCGAAGAGAGGGAGAAGGATCTGCGACATTTCTTTGAGCGACTTGTCGCGGAGACAACTGAAGATCAGGGTGCGGGGCTGGGCGGAAGGAAGCTGGGCGATGGCGGCGCGGAGGGTCCAGGCACCGGCGGGGTTGTGGGCCACGTCGAGCAGGAGCGGCGGATGGCCGGGGATGAGTTCGAGACGGCCGGGCCAGCTTGTGTTGCGGATTCCTGCTTCGATCGCGGTGTTGGTGATTTTGTAACTGGTTTGGTTACTTGTAGTGTTTGATTTGTAACTAATCTGGTTGCGTAATGCTACTGCGGCTGCTATGGCCAGGGCGATGTTGCGTTGCTGGTGCTGGCCGTGGAGCGGGGAGTTTATTTCGAGGGGTTGGTGGTCGAGGGTCAGGGTGTAGTGGTTGGGGGGGAGGGTTTGTGGGGCTTCGGAAACCCACGTCTCAGAATCGAGACGTGGGGCACCCGGTTGTTGTGCTGCGGGAACTCTGGTGGGGGGGACGAAGGGGGCGGCGCTGATGGCGGTGAGGTTGAGGGTGGCGGCGGCTTCGCCGATGGCCTGGTTGGCCTCGGGGTGCTGGGGCAGGGTGATGAGGGTTCCGTTGGCGCGGAGGATGCCTGCCTTTTCGCGGGTGATGGCGGCGATGGTGTCGCCGAGGTAGTCCTGATGGTCGAGTGCGATGTCGGTGATGATGGAGAGGAGCGGCTCGACGATGTTGGTGGCATCGAGACGGCCTCCGAGGCCGACTTCGAGGACGGCGACTGCTACGCGCAGGGCGGAAGGCGCCTCCGGCGCGGAATCTGAGGCGGAGTCTTCTGCCTGACCGGCGAAGTAGAGGAAGGCGAGGGCGGTGAGGACTTCGAAGAAGCTGGGGTGGTGAGGCAGGGCGCCTTCGAAGACGAGGCGGTTGGCGGCGTCATCAACCTGGAAGTAGAGGCGGGCGAAGTCTTCGTCGGAGATCTGGATGCCGTCGATCTGGATGCGCTCGTTGACGCGGATGAGGTGCGGCGAGGTGTAGAGGGCGGTGCGGTAGCCGGCGGCGGTGAGGATGCTGGCGAGGGTGGAGGCGGTGGAGCCTTTGCCGTTGGTCCCGGCGATGAGGACGGAGGGGAAGGTGTTCTGCGGATCGCCGAGAGCGGCCATGAGGGCGCGCATGTGGGCGAGGTCGAACTTGCGGCGCGGCGCGGTGGGAGAGGGCTGTGTAAGCTCGTGGCCGAGCGCGTAGAGGTGATCGACCGCAGCGATGTAGGACATGGAGGTATTTTAGGCGATGAAAGGAAGGCTTAACACCGATTGCCGCCGATGATCACCGATTTAAGGCGGGCGACCATGGATGGGTGCGGATCAAGGACAAATACAGGGGTCTCTCCGCTGCGGCGTGCGGTGAAGCTGCACGCCTTCGGTCGAGATGACGTGATCTTTGCTGATCCGACCAGGATCATGTGTGTTTTTTGGAGCGAGTGGGTCTGTCGAGATGACGTGCGGTTGGGGCGAGGTCGCTCGGTTGAGAGGATGTGTCTCCTTGCCGATCAGATTGCAATGATGTGCGGGGCAGGACTTTCCATCTTTGTGTGCATGAATTTGCATCGTCATCGTTGGTACCTCCGCAGCGATGGGCAGTTATGCCGGGCTTTGCTATGTCCCTTGTATGGAAGGAAACGTGCAGCTATCTTCCGTACCTCTACGAGCTTTTATTTTAAAAGGACCTTCCCCATGCGCTTCCGCCATCTTATGGCTGCCTCAGTGCTTCTCCTGTTTCCGATTTTGGCTCGTGCCGACAGCTTTACTTACACCTTCAATGACACCTTCTCTGGCTTCAGCGTCATGGGAACGATCACGACGGATACGAACTCCGGTGTGGTGGCGACGAGCGACATTACCAGTTACGACATCATGCTGAACGACGGCACCTCCACGCTCTCTCTGACGCCTGCCGATTCTGGTTTCGCTGTCGTCGGCAACAGCGTGACGGCGACCGCCTCTGGGCTGTTCTTCAACTTTGACAACGTGAACAATGACCAATTGATCTTTCAGAGTCCTGCGGTCGGCACGGGCACGAACTATCTGTGCTATCAGGGCGTGGACGGCGGCTGCGATGATTTCCACGGCGCTCACGAGTCGGTCTCGATCGGCAATGACGGGCAGATCGTGGAGCCTCGGAGCGGGAACCTGGCGATTGCCTCGATACCGGTCGCGCAGACGCCGGAGCCGGAAAGCTTTGTCCTGCTGGGTACGGGGCTGCTGGGGCTGGCTGGCGTGGCGCGGCGCAGATTGATTTAAGCCGGGCAGGATTTTATCGACCCCGTCCTTGCGGTTTGCAGGATGGGGTCGAGAGGATTGGGTGTCGTCAGAAAACGGCCCCATTACTAAAGATCAATCGAGAGGTGACTGTAACCGCACAGGATTTGGACTAAGCTAGGTGCGCCTCTTGAAGGGGGATTCCGATGCGAATCAAGCTACTCGTCGCTGCCGTCGCTTTGCTCTCAGCCAGCCTTGCCGCCCATGCCACTACGGTTACTTACGACTTTACCTACTCTTCTACAACTGGGAGCCTGGCAGGTGAAACCGCCTCCGGAAACGGCTCCTTCGCCGTGAGCTATCCCTTCGGCACGAGAGGCGGGACACTCACCGCGTTTTCGTTCACCAATACCATCGACTCTTCCATCGGCGATTCGACCTTTGTCTATCGGTTCAATGATATTGATGCCGCTTCGAGCAACATCGTTCTCACCCTCGGCGGCGAGTCCATCGCGCTGGCAACGATTACAGCAGGAGCGCGCGGAACGAACACGAGCTGGGGTGCTGTTGACTTTGTGTTGAACATTGCTACCGATGGAGTGGTCACTGGCAGCACGTACTACGTGGGCAATGGGAATGCCCATTCTGCTGCCGACGGTACCACTGGCACAGGGACCGTCACCTTCGTAAGCACGGACGTTACCCCCGAACCTTCCAGCTTCGTTTTGCTGGGGACTGGCTTGCTTGGGATGGGCGGCCTCATCAAGCGGCGCATCGCCTGAGCGCGATGTGACTTTGATGGCGCTTCGTAAACCCACGTCCCAGAAGCGGGACGTGGGGCACCCTGGCCAGAGGGTTTTCCTCCGGATGTGGTTTTGGTGGTTCGAGCAAAACGCAGATTCCCTTCGGGAATGACAAACAAAGGATGCGTGCGGTTGGGGGTGGCGTGATGGGTGGTGGTGCCCCATGTCCCAGAAGCGGGACATGGGGCACCCGACTCAGTTGCTGGACATGCGCTGGTGTGGGTTGGTGTGGCGGGGGTAAAGCAAATATGCTGTAGATACCGATATGAGCGAGCAGATTAAGATTCAGCTTCCTGATGGTTCCGTGCGCGAGGTTCCGCGCGGTACGACTCCTTTTGATATAGCGACGAGCATCTCACCGCGGCTGGCGGCGGTGGTGGTGGTGGCGCGGGTTAAGCCGCTGCGGAAACCCACGTCTCAGAATCGAGACGTGGGGCACCCGGTTTCGGGGGAGGAGTCGGAGGCTTCGATGTATGGGGCGGCGGCTGGTGGGGAGCGGCTGGTGGATTTGTCGGCTCCGCTCGATGAGGATGTTGCGCTGGAGTTGTTGAAGGAAGGCGATGAGGCGTCACTGAAAGTCGTCCGGCACTCGGCGGCGCATGTGATGGCGACGGCGATTCTGGAGCTGTTTCCTGAGACCAAGCTGGGGCATGGACCGGCGACCGATGCCGGGTTCTTCTATGACGTCTATCGGGAGACCCCTTTTAGCGATGAAGATTTAGCCGCGATTGAGAAGCGCATGGCTGAGGTCGTGGCGCGTGACGAGAAGTTTGTGCGCGAGGAAGAGCCGCGCGAGAAGGGGCTGGACGACTACGCGAAGCAGGGCGAGTTCATGAAGGTCCACTTCATCGAGCGGTTTACGCAGCCCGGTGATGAGATCTCTTTGTATAAGAACGGCGGGTTTACGGACTTTTGCCGTGGGCCGCATGTGCCTTCGACGGGGCGGGTGAAGGCGTTCAAGGTGACGAGCGTTGCCGGTGCTTACTGGCTGGGTGATGAGAAGAACAAGCAGTTGCAGCGGATTTACGGCACCGCGTTTTTTAATGCAAAGGATTTAGATGCTCACTTCAAGCGGCTGGAAGAGATCAAGGCTCGCGACCATCGCGTGCTGGGCAAGCAGCTCGATCTTTATTCGATCCAGGAGGTGGCGGGCTCGGGTTTGATCTTCTGGCATCCGAAGGGCGGCCTAATTCGCAAGACGATGGAAGACTGGATGCGCGATGAATGTATCCGTCGCGGTTACGAATTGGTTTATACGCCACACATCATGCGGCGCGAGATGTGGAAGATCAGCGGGCACGAGGAGAACTACGGCGAGAACATGTATCCGGCCATGGAGCTGGACGACGCGGAGTATCGGCTGAAGCCGATGAACTGCCCCGGCCACATCCTTATCTATAAGAACTCGCCGAAGAGCTACCGTGATTTGCCTGTGCGTTATGCGGAGCTGGGGAACGTTTATCGGTATGAGCGCAGTGGCACGATGCATGGCCTCTTGCGCGTGCGTGGCTTTACGCAGGACGACGCGCACATCTTCTGCACGCCGGAGCAGATCGAGGGCGAGATCGCAGGCTGCATTGATTTTGCGGAGTCGGTGCTGAAGACGTTTGGATTTGAAGAGTTCAAGGTGGAGCTTTCGACGTGGGACCCGATGGACAAGAAGTTCATCGGCAGCGCGGAGCGGTGGGACGGCGCGGTGGGCTCGCTGACGAAGGTGCTCGACGCGAAGGGAATACCGTACAAGATCATTCCGGGCGAGGCTGCGTTCTATGGGCCGAAGATCGATATCAAGCTGGTGGATGTGCTGGGGCGGATGTGGCAGTTGTCGACGGTGCAGTTCGACTGGAACCTGCCAGCTCGTTTCGACCTGCACTACAAGGGCGAGGATGGCGAGCTGCATCAGCCGGTGATGGTGCATCGTGCTTTGTTTGGGAGCGTCGAGAGATTTTTCGGCGTGCTGATTGAGCACTATGCCGGTGCGTTTCCGATGTGGCTGGCTCCGGTGCAGGTGGGGCTGGTGCCGATCTCGGAGAAGCATCTGGAGTATGCGAACGCGGTGAAGGCGAAGCTTGAGGCCGCCGGGATCCGGGTGGAGCTGGATGCTCGGAATGAAAAGATGAATGCGAAGATCCGCGAGTTCACCTTGCAGAAGGTTCCGTTCGTGCTGGTGATGGGCGATAAGGAAGCGGCGAGTGAAGCAGTGAGCGTAAGGACGCGGGGCAAGGGCGATGAGGGCAGCGTTTCGCTCGATGCGTTTATCGAGCGGGCACTTGGGTTGGTGACGGGGCAGGGCGTAGCTTTGTAGATGTGCTTTTGTTGCTGGCTTCGGTCGCGAGGACTTGCGGTTGCAGCTTTGGATTGGTTGATGCGGATCATCAATAAAGGTGATGCCGTAGCCGTCCTGTAACTCTCGCGTGAGATAGTACGGTACTGATCCGATAAAGTCTGCGTCTAATCACTCATACTGCAAAGCTTCGTCGCGCAGAGCACGGATCAGGCGGGCTGGTGGTTTCTACTCCCCAGGAGGCGTGATCGGAATGTTTGTGGTCAGCGACAGGATTCATGTCAATGCGCCCATCGAGCGATGCTTTCTGCTGTCTACGAATCTGGAGCTGGTGAAGCACTCGCTGAGGATGAAGCTGGTGCCGCACCAGTCGAGCAGGGCGGGCGGGCTTGTGGAGAGCGGCGACCGGCTTATGTGGCAGGGGTGGGCGTTTGGTCTGCCGCATCAGCATGAGAGCCTGATCACACGGTACGAACGGCCCGATTTCTTTCAGGACACGATGGAGCGGGGACGGTTCAAACGGTTTCAGCACGATCATTTCTTCGCCGAGATCGGCGGACGGACGCTTCTGAGTGACAAGGTCCGGTTCTCTTTGCCGCTGGGAGGGGTGACGCGGCCGCTGGGACGGTTCCTGGTGACGCCTTATGTTTCCAAGCTGCTGCGACACCGGCTGGAACTGCTGAAGCGGGTGGCGGAGAGCGATGAGTGGAAGCAGTATCTGCCTGGATAGAGTTGAGTCTGCGGCTGGAACAACGACAAATACAGGGGTCTCTCCACTGCGCAACGGACGATAACGCTGTCCGCTGCTCCGGTCGAGATGACGTGCCTTTTGTTGTGTGCTCCGAAGAAACGAGGTGTTTTGTTACTGCGTTCCGCGTTAGTCATGCCTTGTCGCAGCTTTTATGTCTCCATCGATGTAATCTCGCCGTGGCGAAGCCATGAAGGCCGGTGCAGGCATCTCACTGAGATGAGGTGTTGCGAATGAAGGCAATCGTTCTGCATGAATACGGCGGGCCGGACAAGCTGAAGTATGAAGACGTGGACGATCCGGTGGCGGGCGAGGGCGAATTGCTGGTGCGGCTGGCGGCGACCAGCGTCAATCCGATCGATTACAAGATGCGGAGCGGAGCGGCGAGGGAACACTTTCCAGTGGAGTTTCCAGGCATTCTTGGCAGAGATATCGCCGGAATTGTGCGTGCGGTGGGGCCGGGCGTGAGCGGGTTCGCGCCGGGCGACAAGGTGATCGCACTGGGCAAGCGATCTTATGCGGAGCTGGCCGTGGTGAAGGCGCAGGACGCTACGCTTGCCCCCGAGGGACTGGACCTGGTGGAGGCGGCGGCGCTGCCGCTGGTGACGCTGACCGGGGAGCAACTGGTGACGCGCGGGACGGGGATCAAGTCGGGACAGACGATTCTGGTTTCGGGCGCCCTGGGCGGCGTGGGCCGAAGCGCGGTGTGGACGGCGAAGAAGGCTGGGGCCACCGTGATTGCCGGGGTGAGGAAGGGCCAGTTGAAAGAGGCGCAAGGCATCGGGGCCGATGAGGTGATTGCCTTGGACGATACCTCCGCGATGGAGGAGCTGGGCTTTGTGGATGCGGTGGCCGATACTGTAGGCGGCAAGACGGCAGAGATGCTGCTGGCCAAGGTGAAGCAGGGCGGCGTCTTCGGCTCGGTGCTGGGGCCTCCAGCGAATGCGAAGATGCACCCGACAGTGAAGGTGACGCCGGTGATGGCGGTGCCGGATGCGGCGGCGCTGCGGTCGATGGCGGAAGATGTTGCGGCGAAACGATTTTCGATTCCGATTGACCGGATGATTCCGCTGGAAGAGGCCGGGGAAGGGCAGGCGGCGGCGGAGAAGGGCGGGATTGGCAAGGTTTTGCTGCTGGCTTAGTGGCTGGGATTGCGCCGGAAGGGCTGGGGAAGGGAGTGCAAATACAGGACTCACTCCACTGCGCCACGGACGATAAGCTGTCCGCTCCTCCGGTCGAGATGACGTGTTTTTTTTGCTTGCTGCTCGGGTCGAGACGGCGTATTTTTGCTGCTTCCTATAGATAAGACGGGCCTTGAGGGTTGGGTTGGTTGCGAGGATGGGGTTTTAGGTATTTGATAGATTCTTCAGGGGTCAGATTGCTTTTGGGCCGTTCAAGCTGTCTAACAAGGTACGGGGACGGGCTGACAGAGCTATGGAAACAATTCGACTGACAACTTGGATGGATGCGCCGATGGAACGGTGCTTCACACTGGCGACGAGCATCGATCTTCTCCTGGCGGCAGCGGCAGAGACGCAGGAGAAGGCGATTGGCGGCGTGACGTCGGGCCTGATCGGCGAAGGCGAGTCGGTGCGGTGGCGCGGGCGGCACCTTGGCCGGTGGCGGACCCACACCTGCAAAGTCGATGGCTGGCGGCCTTTCAGCTACTTTCGCGAGGTGATGACGGACGGACCGTTCGTGCGGTTCGAGCATGAGCACCACTTCGCGGTGATGGATGACGGGACGCGGATGCGGGACGAGATCCACTTTGCCGCCTCGGGCATGATGGCGCGGATGGTGGAGAAGGTCGCGCGACGGCATTTGATCTCCATCCTGCGGAGGCGGAATGCGCTGATCAAACGCACGGCCGAGTCGGAGGAGTGGCGCAGGTATCTGGAGGGGAACGCGGTGACGCCGAGCACGGATCGCGTGCAGAACGAGAGCCGCGTTGAACGATGGGACAAGAGTGCTGTGGGCGGGTGAGTGGGGTGTGGGTTGGGTGGGAAGGACAGGCAACGACAAGGGCAAAATACAGGGGTCTCTCCACTGCGGCTTCGCCTTCGGTCGAGATGACGTGAAGTTATTGTTGCTGCCTGGGTTTTGCCTTCAATCGAGATGACGCGCGTTTCCTCTCGGCAGATGAGAGATATATCGCATTAAGCATATTTTTTATTGCTGGACCGCTGTGATCTGCTACCCTATTTCCGCACCTCGAAAACCTGCGCTAAGACTTGAGGGAGCTAGGTTTAAGCCTCGCTCAAGCCAAAATATTTTATCTTCTTCAGGAGCTAGTGAATGCTGATTCGCTCGTCGTACGTTCGTAAACTTACTCTCGGAATCTTGTCTGCTCTAACCCTCGCTTTGAGCATGGCCCCTGCCGCCGTTGCGCAGGACGACCTGGCTGCGGGACTTAAAAAGAGGTTCCGGATTACCGAGATCAATATGCAGGGAGTCGCGGCCAATCCGGGAACGGTGATGACCATCGAGGCCGACGGCATCAACGCCGAACCCTATCCTACGATGATGACGTTTGAGAACCCTGTGGTGGATGGGCAGGTGAAGCAGCGCTCCAAGGGCCTCGGCCTGCTGCGGAGCAATAATTCGCAGGTGCTGCAGCCCGGCCAGAAGGTCTATCTCACCAAGATCAACATCAGCAGCCAGAGCCATGACGACGATCTGAAGGTCACCTTCCTGACGTGCGATGCGGTGCTGGCCACGTTTACAAATGGAACCTACGGCGGCCAGTATCAGGCTGCGAAGCGGTATTCGGGGACGCTGGCGTTCAAGCTGCCTAAGGGCGCGCTGGCGGAACTGTCGGTGGACGATGCGGCAAAGATGATCGAAGCGGTTCTGTCGGAGAATGCCGCGGACCAGGTGCGGGCGCGTGACTCGGGCACGGTTGCCCGCTCGTGCGAGCCGCATTGCGCCGTTTCGACGACCACGGGCACCGTTGTAGGAAACGCAATTGTCGCTCAGCCCGGCGCGCCGGCTCAGGCTGCCGCTCCGACGATCGCACTGGGACAGACGATCGATCAGGTGACCGGGACCATGGGTGCGCCACAACAGATCATCGATCTGGGTGCGAAGAAGATTTATAAGTATCCCGATATGAAGGTTATTTTTATGAACGGCCAGGTCAGCGACGTGCAGTAGCGTTGCTGAAATGAAATCAGGACGCCCTGTCTTTTCGCGAAGTTCGTCGCGAGATGGCAGGGCGTCTTTGTTTCTCTGGCGGGATTTTGTCGTCGCGCGAAAAGCGAAATACAGGGGTCTCTCCACTCCGCTTCGCTCCGGTCGAGATGACGTGCTTTGCTTGCTGCTGCCTTTTCGCAGCGGTCGAGAGGACGTGGGTTTTGTGGTTCCCTTCCGGCTGGATAACCCGTCCGTCGCCCTGCTCCCTAAGCCCTATTTTTAGCGGCGGCGGAAGGTCTTGCGGATGGCGTGGGTGCGGTCGTTGGTGGAGGGGCGCTCTGGCTCGATGGGCTGCTGGCCTTCGGGGTAGGCGACGACGAAGCGGCGCGGGCCGTCGCTGCTGGAGGCGGTGGGCAGGCCGCTGGCGGCAAGGGCGAGGTGGAGCAGGCGGCGCTCGCGGGAGTTCATCGGCGGGAAGGCGTAGGAGCGATTGGTGGCGCGGACACGCTCGGCTCCGGTCTGGGCGATGAGTTCAAGCTCGGCGTTGCGGAGGGCCTTGAAGTTTTCGGCGTCGAAGGAGATGCGGTCGTGCTGGTCGGGCTCGAAGCGGAGGACCTTGGCGGCGAGGTGCTCGATGGAGTGGAGCAGCTCGGCGTTGCGGGCGGTGAGCAGCGGGGTGTCGGGGCCGGTGAATTCGACGGAGATCTCGGGGGAGGGTGCGGGGGGTTGCGTTTCTGTTTGTGCCGGGGTTTGCACTTCTGTTTGCACTTGGCCGTTGCAGGCTAGAATTTTAAATTCGAGGCTCAGACCGCTGGAGGTCAGGAGGGCCTGCAGGAATTCTTTTATCTTTTCGATCTGCTCGTCTGTGTGGCCTGGGTCGTTGATTGAAGTCATCTCCGTACTCTGTCGAGAATTATCGTCTCATGCCGACTGCATGGCTTGCCAGTCTTTGCGCCGCGGAGGGGACGAACAGGCAACGGCACGGGCGAAATACAGGGGTCTCTCCACTGCGCTGCGCTTCGGTCGAGATGACGTGGTTCAGGCAGGCACCCGCAAAACGCCCTCCGAGGTCCACCCCAACGGTACGTCATCTCGACCGGAGGCGGCGCACTTGCCGCTGTAGTGGAGAGACCCCTGTATTTTGTCTTTGCTGGTTGTCCGGAAGCTGGCATACTTTCTGCCATGCCGGAGATCTCTTATGTCTACATCCTTGCCAGCGGTTTTAAGCACCTCTACATTGGCGTGACAACGGAGCTTGAGGTTCGCGTTCTCCAGCACAAAAATGGCTCTTTTCCCGGCAGCTTTACTGAGAGATACAACATCAAGCAGCTTGTTTACTTTGAGCGCTTCGCCGATCTTCATGCGGCGATTGCTCGGGAGAAACAGTTGAAGCGGTGGTCACGGGTGAAGAAGATTCGGTTGATTGTGGGGAAGAATCCTGCTTGGCGCGATTTGAGCGAGGAGTGGGGTGGGCCGGTTGAACCGTTTCGGGAGGAAGAGCTCAGGGCGCCGGTTACGTTTTCTTCGGGGTCGGGTGGGTGAGGGCCAAAGGCAAGGGCGAAATACAGGGGTCTCTCCACTCCGCTTCGCTTCGGTCGAGATGACGTGCCTTTTGCTGCTTCGGTTGAGGTGACGTGCTTTTTTTGCTGTTCCGGTCGAGATGACGTGCTTTTTTGCGAGGGTGAGCGGTTGAGGTGACGTGCTTTTTTGGGGGTGCCTCGTTGCAGTGAAAGACGGCGTGGTTAGGACCACGCCGTCTTGAAACTACTGCTTGCCCTGGATGACTTTGCCGGTGCCTGCCTTGCGGCGGGCGCGCTTGGCGGCGATCTCGCGCATCTCTTTGCCGAGGCTGGTGCGGTTCATCACAGCCTGCTGGATGATGCCGATGAAGTTGCCGACCGCCCAGTAGAGGGCGAGTCCGGCGCCGTAGTACCAGGTGAACCAGCCGGAGATGGCAGGCATGGTGAAGGCCATCATCTTCTGTTGCTGGGGATCGACGCCGGGAGACGGGGTGTACCACTGCACCAGGAACTGGCTGACAACCATGAGGATTGGCAGAATGTGCCAGGGGTCCGGCGCCTGCAGGTCGGGGATCCAGAGCCAGTGAGCGTGGCGCAGCTCGACCACGCGGGGCAGCATGCCGTAGAAGGCATAGAGCAGCGGCAGGGTGATCAGCGTCGGAATACAGCCGCCGAACATGTTCACACCGTTGTCCTTCTGGAGCTTCATGATCTCGGCGTTCATCTCGGACTTTTTGGGGTCGGTGGCCTTGTACTTCTTATAGCGCTCCTTGATGACGTTCATCTGGGGCTGGATGCGCTGCATCTTCAGGCCGTTCTGCATGGTCTTGATGCGGAAGGGCAGCATGAGGATGTTGATCAGGACAGTAAGGATGATGATGGCCCAACCCCAGTTGGAAACTCCGGCAGAGTGGATGTACTGGAGGCAGATGAAGAGGGGCCTGGCGATCACGCTGAAGAAGCCGAAGTCAACGAGCGACTCCAGGTTGGGGCCGTTATTGGAGGCCTTGATGGCCTTGAGAACGCTCATGGCCTTGGGGCCGACGAAGACGCGCGTCAGCGTGTGGCCGCCGGTGTCGGCGATTCCCGCGCCGAGCACAGGGACGTTGACCGGGCCCTTGGACATGCTGATGCCGGATTTGTGGATGGTCTTGCTGACGTCGATCTCGTTCTTGGTGGTGGCGAGGACAGCGGAATCGGGCGAATCGGGCAGGAAGACGGCGGCGAAGAAGGCTTCGCTGGAACCGGCCCAGGCGATAGGCCCGGCGGCGGTGCCGCCGTTGGTGACCTTCTTCTGCGCGAGGTGCTCGGTCTTGCCGTCGATGCTGGAGTCGATCTGGGCGCTGGCGTAGCCGGTGGAGTCGACCTGGTCGCCGAAGCCGCCGGGCCACATGAGATAGGCGCGGACGGGCTGGCCGTTTTGCGTGACCTCGACATCGGCGTGGAGGACGTAGGTCTCGTCGAAGGAGAAGGTCTTGGTGACGGTGAGGTCGCCTGCGGAGTATTTGAAGGTGAGTGTGGCAGGAGCGGCGAGGTTGCCGGTGGCCGAGGGAACGTAGAGCGCGTTGGCGAGCGTCGTGGTCAGGGCCGGGTCGGAGGTGTAGAGCGAGAGCGGATAGCCGTACTTCGCGGCGGCCTGCTGGTGAACGATGTCGAGCGGCTGGCCCTTGTCGTCCTTGAAGACTCCGCCGCCGGGCTTCTTCTTGAGGATCCAGCTTGTGACCTCGCCACCCTTATTGGAGAAGGTGATGCGGTAGAGCTCGTTCTCGATGACGGTGGTGGAGGCGGCAGTGGCCTGAACGGCAGGCAGAGCGGCTTTGGCCTTGTCAGATTTGGCGGCAGCACCGGCAGCGGAGGAGGACGAGGTGGGCTGCGTTGCGGCGGGTGCGGCGGCGGCCGGGGCGCTGCTCTGGGTGGCAGCGGGAGATTCCGGTTTGGTCTTGGACGTGTGGAAGTATTGAATGCCGAAGAAGACTGCGATCAAGACGAGCATCATGAGGAGGAACGAGTTGTTGTCCTGTCCGCCCTGCTGATTGGGGTTTTTAAACTCTGCCAAGGAGATTTCCTATTCTTTTGCCGAAGCGATGGCTTGGGGCAGCGCTGAGGCTGCACCTCGCTCTATGGTAAATGGTCTGTGTGAATGGAGACGGAATTGAGCTGGCTGAAAGTTGCGGGAGTGGGCTTCGTAAACCCACGTCCCAGAATCGGGACGTGGGGCACCCGGGGTTTGGGAGGGGGAAATCCGCTGCGGCTTCGGCCTGCGGTCAGTGGGCTGAATTTGGAGGCCTGGGGTTCCGGGTGGGGACGGGATCGAGGCCTCCTTTGGCGAAGGGGTGGCAGCGGGCGAAGCGCTTGAGGGCCAGCCAGGAGCCTCGGACGGGGCCGAAACGGACCATGGCGACGTAGGCGTATTCGGAGCAGGTGGGTAGATAGAGGCACTGCGAGGGGCTGAAGGCGTGCAGGATGGGCGAGACGACGGTCTTGTAGAGGCCGAAGGCAAAGCGGATGGCGAGGCTGGGTTCGGGTTCGGGCATGGAGGAACGGCGTCTCTATCGATTTCGCCTAATTGCTATAGCGATTTTCGCCGATTTGGGGGATTCATGGCGATAAAGCTAAGGCGAGTTCGTTGAAAGGGGAGTGAGAATTCGATCACCCGCTGCAATTTTGCACATCAGTAGGACTCGGCCTCTCATTCCGCGCGCAGGACCTCGGTGGGGTCGGTCCTCAGCGCGCGAAGCACGGCGGGCAGTGTGGCAACCAGCGCGGTGAGCAGAATGGCACACGTTGGCAAAGCGATCATGTCCGCATCGGTTGCTTTGACCTGGTAGAAAAGCGACTCGACATAACGCGCCGCGCCGAGTCCGAGTGCGATGCCCGCGCAACCTCCGAGCGCGATCATCAGGAAAGCATCGACGGTCACGATGCGCACGATGCCGGCACGAGTCGAGCCAATCGCCATGCGGATACCGATCTCGCGGCGGCGCTGGAGGACGGAGTAGTTGAGCACAGCGTAGAGTCCGATGCCGGCGAGGAGCAGAGCGACGACGGCAAAGAAGGCGGCGAGCATGGCGATCAGACGCTCGCGAATGGTCTGGTCGCGGAAGAGGTCGAGCTGCGTGGTGATGTTCGAGACGCGAAGGCCGTTGTGGCGCTGGGCGATGAGCTGGCGGAGGGAACCGGCGAGGGCGAGCGGGTTCTGGGTGTCGGTGTGAATGGTGAAGGTGGCAAAGTCTACGGCCTTAGGAACGGATTGGTTGTCTACTTTATCGATTTCGGCGAAGGGAACGCAGAAGACGGGTCGGTTGGGCTCGCGCAGGTCGCGGTAGGGAACGTCAGGGGTGACGCCAACGATCTGGTTGGGAGGTTGATCGGCGGCGCCACGTGCAAAGGTGTGGCCGATGGGATTTTGGCCGGGGAAGAAGGTTTTGGCGAAGGTTTGGTTGACGATGGCGGCTCCCGGCGAGGTGTCGTCATGACTGAAGTCGCGGCCAGAGATGAGGGGGATCCTCATCGTCGAGAGCCAGCCGGGGGAGACGCTCAAAAAGAAGGCGGGAATTGGGCCGGGGAGCGCGTTGTTGATGGAGATGTTGCTGTTGATGGCGATCCGCCCGAGAAGGGGCCAGCGCGCGATGGCGACCGAGTTGACGCCGGGTACGGCACGGAGCGCCTCGGCAGTTTGATTCCAGACGACAGCGAGTTGGCCTTTACCGGCAACAGTTTCGAGCAGGAGGATGCGGTCGGTGGAGAAACCGAGGGGGCGATTTTGCAGGCGCTGGAACGATGCGACGAAGAGCGAAGACAGAAAGAGGACAAGGCAACAGAAAGCGACCTGAAGAGCGATGGCCCCGCGCAGGAGACGGCGTGGCGAGTGGGGATCTTCGCCACCTTTGAGGGCGGCGACGGGCCGGACGGCAGAGGCACGGAGAGCAGGAAGCAAGCCAAGCAATAGAACGACAAGGATCATGAGCCCGAAGCCGAAGAGGAGGACACGCCAGTCGGCGGGAAGGGCGAGGCGGGCCGGATTGTCGGGCGGATTGACGAGGCTGAGCACAAAGGGTGCGGACCATGCCGCAAACAATGCTCCCAGGACGGAAGCGAAGAGCGCGAGCAGCGCGCTCTGGGACAGGATGAGCTGGACGAGACGACGACGGCCAGCGCCGATGGAGATGCGGAGGGCCATCTCCTGGGAGCGAGCGGCGGCCTGCGCGGTCATCATGTTGGCGACGTTGACGCAGGCGATGAGCAGGACGAGAGCGACCAGGAGGCCGAGGATGCCCAGGAATCGGCGATAGTCCTTCTGGAGTTCGGAGATGCCGGCGCCGGCGGGAGAGATGGCGAGGGTCTGATTCAGATAGCGGTCAATCTCTGCCTGTGGCGCGCCGTGGAAGCTTTTGGTAAACGCGACATCGAAGACGTGGTTGACGGCAGAGAGGTGCTGGCGAAGCGGCTCGAGGGCGGTGGTCGGGTTAACGCCCGGTTTCAACATCAGGAAGATGCGGTGCCAGGGGACGTTGTCCTGGGTGGCGAAGCTGTTCATGCTGAGGGGCAGAAAGATGTCGGTGACGGTTCCTTTTTCGGTGCCGGTGAAATCGCGAGGGCCGACGCCGATGATCTCGAAGGTCTGGTTGCCGATGTGGATCGAGCGGCCAAGGACGTCGGGGTCGCGACCGAAGCGGCGATTCCAATAATCCCAGGAGAGTACCGCATAGGGACTGGCACCGAAAGCGCGGTCGTCGGTAGGGGCGAGCAGGCGGCCGAGTGAGGGCTCAAGGCCGAAGAGGGGGAACATGTTGCCGGAGGCAGAGACGACGTGGGCCTTCTCCATGTCGTCGTCGGTGGACCAGGTGATGTCGGTGCGGTCGGCGTCGCTGATGGCGATGAGGTCGGCCTGGTCCTTGACGGCGTCGCGCATGAGGTTGAAGTCCGGCGTGGCCCAGTGGTCGTCCTCGACTGGCTTGCCGTCGAAGCCGGTCATTTTGCGGGAGAGGACATAGAGGCTGCTGGAATGGGCGATGGGCAGCGGACGCCAGAGCAGAGCGTCGATGAGACGGAAGGCGGCGACGGAGGAACCGATGCCAAGCGCAAGGGAGAGCACAGCAGCCACGGTCATGACCTTGTTGCGGCAGAGCTGCCGCCAGCCGAAACGCATATCGGCGAGAAGCGACCCAAGCCATTCGACTGCACGAATGCTGTGGGCCGCCTCACGGACATGCAGTGCGGGGCCGAGTGCACGGCGCGCTTCAGTGGAGTCGCGGCCTGCGGCAATGGCTTCTTCGAGGTGTGACTGCAGCTCTTCGTCAATCTCACGATTCAAGCGCTCGCCGTGCAATGCATTCGAGATGCGCGACCACAAAGACATGTCAGGCCTCCCTTAGAACCCGGTTGATGGCCAGGCTGACTGACTGCCAGCGCGACTCTTCCGTTGCTAGTTGCTTTTTGCCTGCGGGGGTCAGTTCGTAGATCCGGGCGCGGCGGCCAGTGTCTTTCTTGATCCACTCCGCGCGAATCCAGCCCGCTTCCTCCATCCGATACAGCGCAGGATAGAGCGAACCTTCCTCTGCGCGCAGCACTTCGCCGGAGGTACTGGCGATGGCGGCCATAAGGGCGTATCCGTGAAGCCGCGGGCGCCGCGACAATATCTTGAGCACGAGCAAATCGAGTGAACCTTGCAGAGCATCTGTCCTGGCCATATTTAGATGTCTTTATATAGACATCTTAGTATGCGCGTCAATGAAAATATCTTTGACGCATTCAGGGAGATGCGATGAAGAAACCATCAGTTCAAGGAGTCGAGTCGACTGTAAATAAGTAGCGCGGTTTACTTATTCGCTACCCGGATGGAGGGGTCCAGGCCGTCGCTATTTTTGCCGCGTGCGGGGTAAGTCGTAAGGGTGTTTAGGCGTCGTACGCGAACCGGCGATGAGAATATCGACGAGGCGGCGGGCGCTTTGGTCTGATTAAGTCCCCAGTAAATTCCCTGAAAGGCTAACGCCTCTTTGCGTAAGAAGGACTTACGACGCGGCTGAGGGGCTCAAGGAGAGAGCAGGTGACATGTGTGGGTTGAAAAACTTACACTCACACGCGTGAGAATAAAGATCCTGTTTGCCGCTCTCTTTGCAGCTCTCCTGATGCCCGCGCTCGCCTCGACTGTCTTTGCGCAAGACACCAACGCGTTTCTTGGCCGTTGGGACATGACGGTTACGCCTGCCGACGGCACGCCTTATCCGCAGTGGATGGAGCTTACGGAGGTTGGCGGAAAGATTGAGGGCAAGGTTCAGCCGAGGGGCGGTGCGTGGCATCCGATCGTGGGCGCGCATGTGGAGTCGGGCAAACTGATCGTGGAAGTTGGGGAGGCGGGGTCTGGTTCCGCGATCGACTGGGAGCTGACGTCTCCCAGCGCAGGTACGCTGACCGGCGTGGAGAAGCGCGGCGACACCGATGGCCCGACGCTCGCTGGCGTGAAGGCTCCTTTGCTGGACCGGCCCGTGCCGAAGAAGTGGACCAAGCCTCGGGCAATCTTCGACGGCAAAGATCTTAAGGGTTGGGAGCCGATTGAGCATGTCGAGAACAACAAATGGGTGGCGCGCGATGGCGAGCTGGTGAATGACAATCCCGAGGTGCCCGGTCAAAGAATGCGCCCAGCGGCCAACATCATGACGACGGAGAAGTTTCAGGACTTCAAGCTGCATATCGAAGTGAACTGCCCGGAGGGCGGGAACAGCGGCATCTATCTGCGCGGCCGCTATGAGTTGCAGGTGGGCACCGAGGGCGGCAAGATTCCGTCGCATGAGATGGGCGCGATCTATAGCTGGTATGCGCCGCCTGCGGGCTCGGCAAATGATCTTGGAAGATGGACGACGTTCGATGTCACGCTGGTGGGCAGGCATGTGACGGTCTTGCGCGATGGCAAGATGTACCACGATAATGTCGAGCTTCCCGGCCCGACTGGGGGCGCTCTGGATAGCAATGAGGCCGAGCCGGGGCCGTTCTATCTGCAGGGGGACCACCACGGTGTTATCCAGTACCGCAACATCACGATTTCCGTTCCGAAGAAGTAAGACTTGGAAACGATGATGAGAACGGACTTGCTGCGCTTCAACGGTGCTGTCGAACGCGATCCCGCCATCGATGCGTGGATGAAAGAGCACAGCGGTGAATTGGGGGCCATCGCGCGGGAGTGGTTTGAAAGAATGCGAAGGTGCGGGGACGAAGTCCGGGAGATCCTGCATGACGGCTGTCCGGTCGCATGTCTGGGCGATGCGCCCTTCGGCTACGTCAATGTATTCACCTCGCATGTCAACGTGGGGTTCTTTCAGGGGGCAGCGCTGCCGGATCCGGACGGCTTGTTGCAAGGCACCGGCAAGTTTATGCGCCATGTGAAGCTGAGACCGGGAACAGCCACGGACGCCGCATCGCTCCGCAGGCTGATCGAGGCGGCGTACACGGACATCAAGGCGCGCGTAGAAAACGGCTAGCTCAGAGAGGCACATGCTGAAGCCGCTTAGAAGGAGACGCGTGAATGAAAATGAAGGCGGTTCTGATAGTCGGTGTTTCAATGACTGTTCTCTCTGCTTCAGGTCAAGTACCGAAGCCCGGCTTCGGTGATGAGGGCTGTCCTGAAACATCCTTGTTCGCTGAGAGCGCAAGCATTTCAGGCGATGACTTCATAGAAGTGCATCGGATGCACTGCTCTACCAACTGCCCCCTCTACACTGTTCGCGTGTATGGGGACGGCAGGCTGGCATGGCACGGGGACAAAGCCGTGAGTTCAATGGGGGACGCCACCGCGAGGGTAGATGCAGGACAGGCTCAAACTCTCATTGCGAATGCCCGGCAATTGGGTTTTGGAGGCCTCTGCGATGAATATGTCATGCGCGCTTTTGACGGCTCAGTCTCTATCACTTCACTGAGGATTGGAGGTCGAGTGAAGACCGTTGCCAATGCTGCTCCTAGCAATGCTCCTTCTTGGTTGTACAAGCTAGACGAGCAGATTGCAGCCTTGAACGCTGTGCAGAACCTGATTGGGGTGAAGCAGGATCATCCCCAGCCCCAGAGGTAAATTAACGCCGAAATCTTGGTTTGCGGCGAGGAAGCCCACTGCCGAATTAGTCCCGTGATGTCGGCTGCTTCTCCTGATAGTCAACTCAATGAAGCCGTGTGGAGGGTTCCTTCATCTGAAGTGAAGGACACCTATGCTTGATCACATTTTCATTTCTGTAAGCGAGGTCGAGCGTTCGATTTCGTTCTATACGGCAGCGTTAGCTCCGCTCGGCATCACCAAGCGCGTTGACTATGACGGCAAAGACGGGCCGCCTGGTCATCCCGACCTGAAAGGGTTTGGGGCAAATGGCCGCATCTTCTTTTGGCTTCGACAGGGTTCGGCCGACAGCCGTGCCGCGCACATCGGTTTTGTAGCGAAGAGCCCGAGTGAAGTCGATGCCGCCTATGCGGCCGCGATGGCCGCGGGAGCCACGGACAATGGCGCACCCGGAGCGCGGCTGTACTATGACCCGCGCTACTACGCGGCGAATGTTCTGGACCCGGACGGCTACAGCCTCGAATTCGTCTATAAGAGCTGGCAGCACTAATCTGTTCTGAGCGCGCGCACCGGATCGACTGACGCCGCACGGCGCGCGGGAATTATCCCCGCCACGCAGGCCGCCGCCAGCAGTATCCCCACCGCCGCCACCAATGCACCGTTGCTTACCGTCGTTAGTTCGTACAGTTGTGACTTGACCAGCGTGACTCCGTAGAAGGCCACAGGGATGCCGATGGCGAGCCCGAGCAGTGTCTGCAACAACGCGCTGCGAAGGATCATTGCTACGACTCCGCTGCGATCTGCACCGAGTGCCATGCGGATGCCAATCTCGCTCGTCCTCCGCGCCACTGTGTACGAAGTCACCCCATAGAGGCCAACCGTTGCCAACAGGAGCGCGAGGCCGCCGAACAGCGTCATCAAGGTCGACAACATCTGCTCGTGCGTGAATCTGCCTGCGATCTGTGCATCGAAGGTCTCGAATTTCTGCATGGCCAGATTGGGATTGATCTCCATCAGCGTCCGCCGCGCAATCGACTCCATATCGCTTATTGGATGTGCCGTCTCCACCACAATGGCGCCTGCGTATCCTGCTTCGGATGGCTGGGTCAGAGGCCCGAAATACATGGGGTGCGCCCCGTTCCAGCGCACGTCGGTATAAGACGTTCCTTGGACTACGCCTACAATCTCGTAAGGCTTGGCAGGGTCTCCTCCAGCAGTAAAGCGGTGTCCGATCGGGTTCTCTCCCGGCTTGAAGAGCGCTTTCACAAAGTCCTCGTTGACCACGGCAACATGCGGCGAAGTAGCCGTGTCCTGCACGGTGATTCCGCGTCCCATCAGCACACGCGTTCCCACCGAATCGAAGTACTCCGAATTCACGATGATGTTCGTAGCAGACTTGTGCAGGTTCGGCTGCCCCACCAATTGGATTCCGTAGCCGTCATTGTTGCCTTCCATCGGCGTATAGGTGCTTACGCCTACTTTCACCACGTCCGAAATTGCATGAAACCGCTCTTCAAGGAGGCGGTAAAGCGCGTTCACCTGCTCATCCTTATATCCCGCCGCTTGTGCGTTGATATGGACGATATAACGGTTCTTTGACTGCAGCTTCATGTCCGTATGCTGGAGCCTGCCAAGGCTCTGCGAAAACAGAGCCGCGCCCACCAGAAGCACAACCGACAACGCTGCCTGCAGCACCACCAGCCCGCGTTGCAGCAGTGAAGCGCCGCCGGTCGTCGTCCGCGTGCCGTTGCGTAAGGCATCGGCTGGCGGAGCTTTGGCGCCTATCAGCGCCGGAGCCAAGCCAAACAGTACGCCTGTCGCCATCGACACGCACATCGCAAATAACAGCACCTCCGTCGAAGGACGGGAGCTGATCGGCACATGCTGATCGCCGGGAAACGCGAGCATCAGCAACAGTCGTGCTCCGCCGTACGAAACCGCCAGGGCCGTGATGCCGCCTACCCCCGCCAGCAGCAGGTTCTCCGTGAGCAACTGCCGAACAATCCTCGAACGCATCGCGCCCAATGCCGTCCGCACGCTCATCTCCGTCTTCCGCTGCATCCCACGCACCAGCAAAAGGTTGGCAATGTTGGCGCACGCAATCATCAGCACCAGTGCGGCGATCCATATCAGCAGCTTCAGATTGGAAGCGTAGTTTTCCTGCATCGACTGCGTGCCTGCACCACCTGCGGTCAGCACTAAATGCGTCTTTGCGATATCTGCGGCGGAAAAGTCAGGGTATGTCGCGTACACGCGCTTGAGTTGCGCGCTTAACTTCTCCTGCAACGGAGCCAGCGCAACTCCCGGCTTCACCCGCCCGATGATGTCCAGCCAATTCTGCGCCGGGTCACGCATACTCTTTCCACCGGCCTCATCGGGCATGGTTGCAATCGGCAGGTAGAAATCGGGTGGCGTACTCGAGATGCGATCACCGTAGAAACCTTCGGGCGCCACACCGACCACCGTTACCGCCTTTGTATTCATCCAGAAGGTGCTGCCGACGACCGAATCATCGCCGTTGTAGACGCCCCTCCATGTCGCATAACTCATCACCGCAACCAGTGGTGCACCAGCAACATCATCCGTGTCGGAGAGGAGCCGTCCCGTTACAGGCTGCAGCCCAAACATGCGGAAGTAGTTTCCAGAGACGAACTCTCCCATCCGCGGCTTTGGAGCGTCCTGGCCTCCATCACGCCGTATGACAACGGGCCGATTCTCGAACCCCGCCTGCATCGCCGCCAGCTCTTCAAACTCCGGCGTATTCTTCTTCATCTGCTGATAGGTGTCGGTCGAAAACATGCTGTAGTCTCCGTCCTGGTTCGGCCCGGAGTTCTGGCAGCAGTCGGCACGGTCGCCAACTCGCACCAGCGCCCTGGGATCGACCACCGGCAGGTTCTTCAGCAGCACCGCTTTCACCAGCGTAAAAATGGCCGCATTCGCGCCAATCCCCAGCGCCAGGGTGAGGATCACGGTCACCGTAAATCCCGGAGCCTTCCACAACTGCCGCAGTGCGAAACGCGCATCCTGCATCAGGCCCTCCAACCATCCCCATCCCCACGCCGTATAGCTCTTCTCCTTGAGTGAGGTTGGATTGCCGAATCTGCGATACGCCGCGCGGCGTGACTCGGACGAAGCTACCCCTTCGTCTGTCTGCTCCTGCTCTCGCAGCTCCAAATGCAGACGCATCTCTTCTTCCAGATCTGCCTGAAACTGCTTCCGGTAAAACAACATGCGCAAACGGCGCAGCACTTCATGGATTTTGTTCATCGCTCGCTCCTTACGCTGCCTGGATCACGCGTCCAATAGCCCCCATCACGCGCTCGAACTGCGAGATCTCCAACGCCAATTGCCTGCTCCCCACGGCCGTCAGCCTGTAGTAGCGCGCACGCCGGTTTCCGGCTGTCGTGCCCCATTCCGCCGTCACCCAGCCTTTGATCAACATTCGCTGGAGCGCCGGATACAACGATCCCTCTTCGACCTGCAGCACCTCGTCCGAAGTGCGCTGAATCGAATTGGCAATCTCATATCCATGCAGCTCGCCATGACGCGCCAGCGTCTTCAGAATCAACAGATAAAGCGTACCCGGCGGAATCTCATCACGGTTCAAACGACACCTCTCCGACCAAACAAAAACGTTTGACATAGTCAGACTATGCCAACAACACGCTACTGCCATAGCCAAACTATGTCAAGAGAGGGAATGCTGCTGCTGCGACTCCGGCATTCATCACTCAGTTTGGTAATGACAAGCCCGGCTTGTGAGTCGTTATGCGGTCAAAAGTACTGTTTTAGGGCCTGACTTCAGGGGGCTGTTGCTTTTCGATGGCCTTTTGGATGGCGCGGAAGACGTTGGCTACCTCGCGGTCTAGAGTGGCGAAGTCGAGGTCGATGACGCTGCGGCGGGGGTGGAGGATGACGTCGACGGGAGCGTCGAGGGTGGCGAGGTTTTTACGGACGGCCTCTCTCATGCGGCGCTTGATGCGGTTGCGGTCGACGGCCTTGCCCATGACCTTGCCCACGGTGAGGCCGACGCGGGGGCTGGTGGGGTCGGCGTTGCGCAGCGGGGTACCGTCGGGGCCGAGCTGGGGGCGGAGGGTGAAGAAGTAGCTCATCTGCTTGGCGAACTGCTTGCGGCTGGCGTTGTAGACGCTCTGGTAATCGGCGTGTTTGCGCAGGCGGAAGGTGATGGCGGCTTTGGCTTTGCCGGGGTTGGCCGCGGTGGAGGGCATGGCTTGATTTTAGTGCGGATTGGGTGTGTGGGACTCAAGGCTTAACACCGATTGCCACCGATCGCACCGATTTAAAGACGATGCGACCGCGGATTGACGCGGGGGAATGCGGATATAGCGGTTCTCCTCCAGATGTAGTTTTGGTGATTCGAGCAAAACACAGATTCCCTTCGGGAATGACAAACGAAGGAAGTTACACCTGAGAGGAGATAGCTATAGAAGGAATGGCAAGGGCGAAATACAGGGGTCTCTCCACTGCGCTTCGCTTCGGTCGAGATGACATATCTTCGGGGCTGAGCTGGCTCGGTCGAGATGACGTGCCTGGGGGCACATCGCTCTGAGGCAGTTGAGATGGTGTGCGATTTTGGGCTGCGGGACGAAGCGAAGCCCGCCGGTGGGGACGGGCTTCGCGCTAGGGGGAGGGCGATTTCTATTTGTTGCCGGTGTGAGTGGGCGGTGTGCCCTTTGGCGGCGGAGCCATCTGGCCACCGGGTGGCATGGCCTGGCCGGTCTGGCCAGTCTTCGCCTGCTGTCCGCTCTGGGACGGCTGCCCGCCCTTGTGCGACATGTCGCGGGGGGACGGTGGTCTCTGTTTGTCCATGGTGCTTCTCCTTCAATACCGGCCAGCGCTCTTCTTCCGCGTACGCGGAGCCGGTATGGAGGAGTTGGATGCCGGGGCGCAACAGGAGTTGCCCCTTGCGAGCGGGCCGCTGAAGGGGGAAAGGACTCAGAATTGAAGAGTATTGATAAAGCAGGCGGTTAGACTTTGGGCGGCTTCGACGGCGTTGTGCCTTGGGTCTGGGTGGCTTTATGGCGGGACCTGAAATGGATCCAGTTCCCGCCTCTTCAAAGCAATTTCGGTAAGACTAGTCGCGGAAACCGGCGCTGACGGCGATCTTGTGACGGCCCTTGGCGCGGCGGCGATTGAGGACGGCGGCACCAGCCTTGGTCTTCATGCGGGTGAGAAAGCCGTGGGTCTTGGCGCGGTGGCGGCGGTTGGGTTGAAAGGTACGCTTCGGCATGACAAAAAACTCCTGCGGCGGGAACTACGGTTCCTGCTCAAACTTTAGGGTGTTGCAACAATCTCTGAGTATACCTGATGGGACGGGTTTTTCACAGGGGTTGGTGGGTTTACCAAAAGGACGTTTGAATTCAGAAGAAGCTGTGATTGCGGAAGCTGTGCGTGGCTTAAGTTGCTATTGTTTGCCAATACCAAGATGACTCGCAATTGCCAAGGACATGTCTCGCACCGGCGCATCATCCTCATTCGAAAGGATAATGATGAGCAGGTGTAGGTCAGGATAGCGTGCTTCAAAAGCAGCAAAACCGGGATCACCACCTTCGTGATAGATCCTACGGACAGGCCGGTCATCTACAAACCACCCAAAACCATAGTTCCCCGGAGGATGAGCGGTGAACATCTCCCTGAGAGAGTAAGCATTCAGAAATCCCGGAGCATTCAAAGCGTGGTTCCACAGAAGGAGATCGCCGGTTGTTGTGTAGATACCACCTGCGCCGATCTCCAGAGAGCGATCAAAATAGTCCCTGTGTCGTAGCGTGCCGTTTTCCCTCGTGTAGCCCTCTGTCATCTTGGGGACGATCGTGAGCGTCGGCACGAATCCTGAATGCGTCATCCCTAGTGGCTTGAAGATGTGGTCGGAAAGATATGCGCCATACGACTCACCCGATAGCTTCTCGATAATGTAGGCCAGAAGATAGTATTCGGTGTTTGTATAAGCCCATTTCGTTCCTGGCGATGCCACAAGTGGTCTGTTTCGAAACGTCTGGATCAGCTCCTCGGGGGTGTAAGGAACGGCGATGCCTTTGGTGAAATCCTCTAGCTTATTGTTCGGCAGTCCGGACGTATGGGTGAGCAGTTCCTGAATCGTAATCGCTTGCCAGGCTGCAGGGGATTGGGCGTAGTACTTGCTGACGTGGTCATCGACCGAGAGCTTGCCCGCCTCTGCAAGCTGAAGAATCGCCACAGCGGTGAACTGCTTCGTCAGAGAAGCGATTTCAAAACGACTGTCCTGGTCGTTTGGAACCTTCCAGCTCTCGTCTGCCAACCCGTAACTCTTCTCAAGAAGTACCTGCCCGTCACGTTCGACGAGTATATTCCCACGGAAATGCTGTGCTGGTGGAAGGTCTTTCAAGTAGGCGTTCGTCCAGCTTTCAAGGTCATTGGCCTGTGCTTGAAGAACCGTGCAACTAAGCAGAAAGACGCCAAGGAGCAGAGTTTTCATGCGCCCATAATATGCCAATGCGATGTACCATTCTGGGCGGTGAGGCATCCAATTTTTATGACAACTGTAAATGCGGCGGCGAGCGGGACGTTTGCGATTGGCGGGGATTTGACCGTCAACCGTTTGGGATATGGCGCGATGCGGATTACGGGCGAGGGCATCTGGGGGCCACCCAAGGATGTCGAAGGCGCGAAGGCAGTGCTGCGCCGCGCGGTCGAGCTGGGCGTGAACTTCTTCGACACGGCGGACTCGTATGGCCCGGCGGTGAGCGAGGGGCTGATTGGGGATGCGCTGGCTCCGTATGCCAAGGGCGTCGTGATCGCCACCAAGGCCGGGCTGACGCGGCAGGGGCCGAACAAGTGGTTGCCGGTGGCGCGTCCGGAGTATCTGCGGCAGCAGGTGGAGCTGAGCCTGCGCTATCTGAAGCTGGAGCGGATCGATCTGTGGCAACTGCACCGCATCGACCCGAAGACGAAGCTGGAGGATTCGCTGGGCGAGATTGCCAAGTTGCAGAAGGAAGGCAAGATTCGCCATGTGGGCCTGAGCGAGGTGAAGCCGAAGGAGATCAAGCAGGCGCAGAAGATCGTAAAGATCGTGAGCGTGCAGAACCGTTACAACCTGAGCGACCGTGGGTATGAAGATACGCTCGATTATTGCGAGAAGAATGGGATCGCGTTTATTCCATGGTTCCCGGTGGCGGCGGGTAAGCTGGCGAAGCCGGGCGGCAAGCTCGATGCGGCGGCGAAGAAACATGGGGCGACGGTGTCGCAGTTGTCGCTGGCTTGGCTGCTGCACCGGTCGCCGGTGATGCTGCCGATTCCGGGGACGACTTCGGTGGCGCACCTGGAGGAGAACGTGGCAGCGGCGGCGGTGAAGTTGAGCGATGCGGAGTGGGCGGAGATTGAAGCGGCGGCGAAGTAGGCGACGGCGAAGTAGGCGACGGCTTGTTCCGTCCCCCCGACCAATGCACGTCATCTCGACCGAAGGCGGAGTGGAGAGACCCCTGTACCTGGCTCTTTGTCTTGTCGGCACCGTGTAATGTTTGATCGCTTCGTACATCAAAAAATACAGGGGTCTCTCCACTGCGGCGACAAAAGCGCCACCTTCGGTCGAGATGACGTGCCATTGGTTGGTGGGGAAGGTGGCCAGCAGTGATGGAAAGAGAGTTGCCTTCGCGGAGCGCTTCTTTATCACACGGCACGCTCTCGTGGAATTGGATTTGAAGTTTTTATCGAGGCAATTTTTCTTTCCTGCGGGCATCTTTTTTGGTTCTTCACAAGGAATGGTGCAACTTGTTTTTTTTGGCGAACGGGCTTGAAAATCGTCTGGTTTTCCGTGCTACTATCGAACCCGTTCAGTAAGATGTTTTTCTGCAAGTCCAGCTGTTTCGCACTCTGCCTCACGTTGAACGACTGCTCCTCGCGACCCGGGATTTAACGGGCGCCGCGACGGGAATTCCGGCAACACGAAAACCTCCCCGCACTCACCTGCTAGCCGGGAAGGACTGGTGTTTCCTTTTTGATTTTTTTGAGTAGACGATGGAACAAGTGCCAGCTGGATTGGAACAGAGAAAAAGACAAGGAAGCAAAGAATGTCATTCGTTCCGACGGCCACCGCCGTATTGAATTATTGGGTCCGCATCCTCGCCGCACTTGAGAAGAAGATCAATCGCCAGTCGTACGAGACATGGCTGAAGCCGACGCGATTCTCCCATCTTGAAGGCAAGACGCTCTTTGTGCGCATCCCCTCGGCTGACTTTCAGCATGTGGGCGACCGCTACGCCGACCTGATCCAAGAGGCGATCGACAACTTGGGCCTCGATGTGGAGACGGTGACGTTTACGACGCCGGAGCAGGACCCGCGCGCTCCCAAGGTGCGCGAGGACGGCGGGTTTGCGCCGTTGCCCAGCCATAGCCCCAATGCACCGAATTCGAATTTGAGGCCGGGCGGCGCGCAGGGTTCGGGAGGGCGGCAGGCAAACGGGCCGGAGCAGTCGCGGTTCGACTGGAGCGCGGCCTCGCAGTTGAATCCTCGGTACCAGTTCGATGCGTTTGTGATCGGCAGCGGCAATCAGTTCGCCATGGCTGCGGCGCAGGCGGTAGCGGAACGACCCTCGAAGGCGTACAACCCGCTGTTTCTGTATGGCGGCGTGGGCATGGGCAAGACGCATCTGATGCACGCCATTGGTCATGATGTGAAGCGGCGACAACCCCATGCTTCGATCTGCTATGTGAGCGCGGAGAAGTTCACCAACGAGATGATCGACTCGGTGCGCTACGACAAGATGACCAGCTTCCGCGACAAGTTTCGCAGCGTGGACGTTTTGCTGATCGACGACATTCAGTTTCTTGCAGGCAAGGAGCGGACGCAGGAGCAGTTCTTCCATACGTTCAACACGCTGCACGAGAGCATGAAGCAGATCGTGATTGCGAGCGACCGTCCGCCGAAAGAGCTTTCGGATTTTGAAGACCGGCTGCGCTCACGCTTCGAGTGGGGACTGATCGCCGACATTCAGCCGCCGGACCTTGAGACCAAGGTTGCGATCCTGCAGAAAAAAGCTGAGTCCGAGCAGACGCAGTTGCCGACGGACGTGGCGCTGTTTATCGCGTCGAATGTGCGGACCAATGTGCGCGAGTTGGAGGGCGCGCTGGTGCGGCTGATCGCGTGGTGCTCGATGCATGGCGTGGAGATTACGCTGGCGGTGACGCAGCAGTGCCTGAAACAGTTCATCGACACGCAGGTGCGCAAGATTACGATTGAGGCGATCCAGCGTACCGTGGCGGAGCAGTTCGGGATGCGCGTCGCGGAGCTGAAGCAGAAGAACAACTCGCGGCAGATCGTGGTGCCGCGGCAGATTGCGATGTATCTGGCCAAGCAGTTGACCGAGGCTTCGCTGCCGGAGATCGGGCGGCAGTTCGGCGGCAAGCACCATACGACGGTGATGCATTCCATTGCCAAGATCGACGAGCAGCGACGGACGGACAAGGCGCTGAACCAGACCGTGAACAAGCTGATGGAGACGATGAGCTAGCGGATTTAGATTTGGATGGAGAGAGGCCGGCTTAAGTGCTGGCCTCTTTTTTTGGTGGATGGTGGGTGGGTGGGTGCAGAACAAGCAACGGCAAATACAGGGGTCTCTCCACTTCGCTGCGCTCCGGTCGAGATGACGTGCTTTTTTGGGGGCCGCTCGGGATGCGCCGTGGCTGAGATGTGTGCGGGTGGATGGTTCGCTGATATTTTTGGTCTTTTGATTCGACAGACTCTGACAAGGGTGGGTTTGAGGTTTAGAATCGGCTGACTGATTCGATACCTCTAAATTCCACATTCGAAAGGAGAATGTTAATGGGAACGACTGCTGCTGCGGTTACGCCGGAACGAATTATGCAATTTGCGTGGGGTTATGTTCCGCCGCTGGTGCTGGAGGCGGCGATACGGCATCGCGTGTTCGATGTGCTCGATGACGGCGCGAAGACGGTGAAGGAGACGGCCGCTGCGACGGGAGCGTCGGAACGGGGATTGCGAACGATCATGAACCTGCTGGTGGGGTTGAACTTTCTCGCCAAGGAAGATGGGGAACGCTACTCGCTGACACCGGAGAGCGCGGCGTTTCTGGTCAGCACCAAGCCCAGCTTTCAGGGCGGGTTTCTTAAGCATGTGAGTACGCAACTGATGCCGAAGTGGCTGCAGTTGAACGAGGTGGTCAGGAGCGGCAAGCCTGCGACGGCGGTCAACCAGGAGGGAGATGGCAGCGACTTCTTCCAGCAGTTTGTGGTCGATATCTTTCCGCTGAGCTATCCGGCGGCTCAGGTGCTGGCGAGAGAGCTGGCTCTGGGTGAGAAGGGCGAGGCGGTGCGGGTGCTGGATCTGGCGGCCGGATCGGGCGTGTGGGGGATTGCGCTGGCCGAGAGTTCGCCGCGGGTCACGGTGACGGCGGTGGATTGGGCTAATGTGCTTCCGGTGACGGAGAAGACGGTGGCGCGGTTCGGGCTGACGGAGCGGTATGCGTTCGTTGGCGGAGACCTGGATACGGTCGACTTCGGCAGCGGCCACCATGTGGCGACGCTGGGCCATATTCTGCACAGCGAGGGAGAGGCGCGCAGCAGGGGCCTGTTGCGCAAGACATTCGCGGCGCTGGCACCGGGCGGGACGATTGCGATTGGCGAGTTTCTGGTGAATGCGGACCGAACCGGGCCGGTGAATGGGCTGATCTTTGCCGCGAATATGCTGGTGAATACCGACGACGGAGATACCTATTCGTTTGAAGAGATCGGCGGCTGGCTGAGGGAGGCTGGCTTTATCGATGCGCGGCTGCTGGAGTCTCCGGGGCCTTCGCCGTTGGTGCTGGCGACGAAGAGGTAGGGGCTTGAGGGGCGTTTGTGGTGGTGCGTAAACCCACGTCCCAGAATCGGGACGTGGGGCAACCGGCTTTGGCGGTTCGAGCAAAACGCAGATTCCCTTCGGGAATGACAAACAAGGGATGCGGCGTGTGCGAGCGTTTTATTTACCAGGAGAGGTAGACGGCCTTGCCGATCCATTGCGGGGTGGTGATCTGCTGCGTCATGAAGCGGGCTACGTCTTCGCGGGAGATGTGGCTGGCGTTGGGCGGCAGGGCGTCGGGGTCAATGCGCCATTTGCCGCGGCCGTGGCTGTTGGTGAGCATGGGCGGCATTGCCATGGTCCAGTCGAGGCCACTTGCGGAGAGCGTCGCGTACTGGCTGCGCTGCGAGGCCACGGGCCACTTCAGAAACGTCTTGTAGACCAGGTGCTCCACGATCCAGCGGCGCCAGGCGGGCTGCTTGTCGAGCGCGCCGGGCCGGGCCCCGGCTGAGCCGAGGGCGATGATGCGGCGCACGCCTTGCCGATCCATTGCGGCGACGATCTGCGGCACGGCACGCTCCAGCACATCTTCTTTAGCAAGCGAGTTTGCGCCCAGCGCGGAGAGGACCACGTCGGCGCCTTCGATGGTCCGGGCGACGGCGGAGGGGTCAAAGACGCTGCCGTGTACGCCGCGGACGATCATGCGCAGAGGGAAGGTCTCGGGGTGGCGTAGCAGCGCGGTGACGTGGTGGCCCGCATCGAAGCAGCGTTTGGTCAGCAGGCGTCCGGTTGCTCCACTGGCTCCGAAGATGGCTACATTCATGGGCGGGTCCTTTTGGGTGCTGTGCGGTGGTGAGGGCAAAAGCGAAATACAGGGGTCTCTCCACTCCGCTGCGCTCCGGTCGAGATGACGTGCCTTTATGACTACTTCGGTCGAGATGACGTACGTTGATTGCCCGGTCCGGGTCGAGATGGCGTGCTTTGTTGCTCTTTCGATGAGTGCTTTATTTGTTGCTTCTATTTTTTGCTGCTTCGAGGACTTTTTCCGTCGAGATCGGGTGTGGCTTTGTTGCTCCATTTCTAGTGCATGGGGTTTGCTGCTCCGGCGGTGTAGGCGCGGTCGGAGGTATTGCAGTTTGGATCGAGTTTTCCTCTATTGGGTTGGATGCATGTGAAAAACGTGTGCATGGCAACTGCCTCATTTTGTTTTGGTTGGTTAGTATTCCCACGCTGGGGACAGGTCTTCTCAGAATTGTTGGCGGCGGCCTGTGGAGAAAACGGATAACCGGACGCTTATGGCGCGGCGGGTATCCAGTCTTCCTCGGGATGCGTTTTTCGCTGTCCGTTTTTCTAAAACCGGGACGTGCCTCAAGTCAATGACTGGTAAGTAGATAGGAAGGATATCCACTTTTCCAGCGACAATGATTATTAGTATGAGTATTTGTACTGTTTAAGTCTTGTTTCATAACAACACTCGCGCCCCAGGCAGCAGTTTGTGCACGGGCATCGGCGTTGCGGCGAGGTGCGAAGGCTAGAGCGGTTCTCCTCCTGATGTGGTTTGGTGATTCGAGCAAAACGCAGATTCCCTTCGGGAATGACAAACAAAGGAATCTACACCTGAGAGGAAATATCTACAGTCCCCGGCTCTCACACAAAGGCGCTGCTTTCCACAAAGAAAGTTGTCGCGGTGGAAGGGGTTCGCCCCTAGAATCGAGCCAATGCCGGAGCGTGGACCGAGTGGGGAATGCACGCGGGCTGCGATTCGGTGTAAAGTTTTTGCAAGCGCCGTCTGGCTGAAATCTGGCGACTGAAATTGAATTTGACGACTGAACCTACGGAGAATCGACAGTGACGACCGCGACCACCAGTGCGACCCAGGAGCCCCCGATGGACGAGACGACCGCAGCAGCCCCGACGGGCAACCTCGAAATCACCGTGTCCCGCGCCGAACTGTTGCGCGAACTGACGGCGGCGCAGTCGGTGGTCGAGCGCAAGACGACGATCCCGATCCTGTCGAATTTTCTGTTCGAGGCAGCAGACGACAAGCTGACGATCACGGCCACCGATCTCGACCAGAGCCTGCGCACGAGCTGCACGGCAAAGGTGAAGAAGCCGGGCGCCTGCACCATTCCGGCGCGCAAGCTGTACGACTACATCAAGCTGCTGCCCGAGGGCGAGATCTCCATCAAGCTGATGGACAACCACTGGGTGCAGATTCGTGCTGGCCGCTCGAACACGAAGATGGTGGGTATGGCGCGGGCGAACTTTCCGCAGGTGCCGGAGTTCCCTGCTTCTTCGGCGGTAAAAATTTCGGTGCCTTCGCTGAAAAATATGGTGTCGAAGACGATCTTCGCCATCTCGAACGAGGAGTCGCGCTACACGCTGAATGGCGCGCTGCTGGTGCTGAAGGCGGAGTCGATGGCGATGGTGGCGACGGACGGCCACCGGCTGGCGCACATTGAAAAGCTGGGCGAGACGCTCGAAGGCATCTCGGGCGAGAAGAAGACGCTGATTCCGCGCAAGGCGCTGGCGGAGATCTCGAGCCTGCTGGGAAGCACGGACGCGGACACGCTGGAGTTTGCCGACGACGACCAGACGCTGTTCTTCAAGATCGGCGGGCGCGTGCTGACCAGCCGCAAGCTGACTGGGCAGTTCCCCAACTACGAGGCTGTGCTGCCGCGCGACAACACTAAGTTTGTGATCGTGCGCTCGGAAGATCTGATGAGTTCGATTCAGCGCGTGGCGCAGTTTGCCGACGAGCGCAGTGGCGCGATCAAGATTCGGTTGGAGCAGAATGAACTGAAGCTGTCTTCGTCGTCGACGGATGCGGGCGAGTCGGAGGACACCATCGAGACTCCGTACAACTACGATCCTCTGGTGGTGGGCTTCAACAGCCAGTACCTGATCGATTTCCTGAAGGCGATTGGCAACACCGGCGAGGTGCGGCTGGAGTTCAAGGACGCGCAGAGCGCCGGCCAGATGCGTCCCGAGGATGCGAACGAGGATGTGAAGTACCGCTACATCCTGATGCCGATGCGCATCTGAGATTGTGCGGTCTTGCGATGTTGTGCGAAAAAAACCATAAGTTGGCCATTTGGCCAACTTATGGTTATAAAGCTGTCATTCTTGTTATTCCTAGCGTAACGTGACCACTTGGCCACATTACGCTAGGAATTTTCTGTTCTGTGAGATGTGTAGAGCTGCTCGGTGCCGCGTCGTCGATCTGCCCCACATCGACGGAGAGAATCGAGGCTTCAGGATGCTGACTCAATTCTCTAGCCCAGATCAAGACTTAATACCCAAGCTTTTTCCTGGAGTAGCTGAGCGCCAAAACAACATCATCGTGTGCCCAACTAGCGACAAGGTCCATTTCATTCAGCTTGCCGACTTGGATGCTAACGGACTGGCAGAGTAGGGAGGCCGCGTTCATGACCCTAGAGACCAGCCCTGGCAGCCACCAGGCTTGGATCGTGATATTCCGGGCTACCCCACCCCTCAGGAAGCTAAAGAGCTTCGCCAGGAGGCTTATAAAAGGGGCCGGGGCGGACCTCACTGCTTCGTCAAGAAAATGCCGACGACACCTTCAGAGATTTGGAAATAGCGAAGCGGCGAATTAGGGAGGTTACATAATGACGAAGAGGAACAAGCATATCGGATCGCTCCTCGATGGCTTCTCAAGGAAGAGGGGGTCCTCGAAGAAACCGCGCCATCGCTCTGAAAGATGTCGATGCCTGGCAGGTTCAGCAGGCGATAGACAAGGAAAATATCACCAAAGTTGAGATGGCAAAGCGCATGCACACGAGTCATGCTGCTTTAGATCGTCTCCTCACGCCCGGGCGGAGTTCGAAGCCTTGCAGGCGATCGCGGGCTACGCCTTCGAGCAACCGGGTACTATCTTTCCTGAACTTGTCGATGGAGACCCGGTCTTCGAGGCCGTTCGGCTGGGACATCCATTGCTGGATTCGAAGCGCTGCGTCTGCAATGACATCGTGTTGAATGCTCAGTCACGCTTCTACCTGATCACTGGCTCGAATATGGCCGGCAAAAGCACCATGCTCAGGACCGTTGGATTGAATACAGTGATGGCTCTTGCGGGCGGCCCTGTTCGGGCCTCCGGTGCCCGGCTTTCACACCTGACAGTGTGTGCGTCGCTCGCAGTGACGGATTCTTTGCTGGAGGGAAAGTCTAAGTTTCTGGCAGAGGTTGCCCGGCTCAGCGAGTCCATCGCGCTAAGTCGCTCGGGAGAGCCTGTCCTGTTCCTGATCGATGAGATACTCAGCGGGACCAATTCCAAAGATCGTATCGATGCCGCAGAGGCGGTGGTTAAGATCTTGATCTTAGGAGGTGCAGTGGGTGCCGTTTCGACTCATGACCTTGCCTTATCTCGCATCCTCGACGATGCAACCCTGGCTGGTGCCCTCGTGCATATGGAAAGCGATAACCCGGACGATCCGCTGGACTTTGACTATCTTCTGAAGCCGGGAGTATCAAGAAAATCAAATGCATTGGCGATCGTTCGGATGATGGGGATCGACAATCTTTGAGATGCCTACATAGGAGCTGAAGTCTCATGTAACCCAGTTCTGAGTAAGCCGCTCCGGACGAGAAGCCGTAGGCATCGCCCTCTATTAGATCTCCATCCACCCCTCGGATGCAGGGAGAAATTCTCGGCCAACTTTTGTTATCAAGAGTACATTTCGGCCAACTTATGGTCTCAAAGATTACGAGCGATGTCGCAGAGCGGTATTTATAATAAAGGAGTTGTGTTGGCCACTTTATGGTCTCAATTGGCCATGATCTGAGTTATTTTTCATGTTGTGACAAATAACCCATAAGCTGGCCAAAAGGTCACTTTATGGGTTATTTACTTTGATAGATAAATCTCGATAAGTGCATTGGGCTGAAGTCATCAACCGAGACGGAGGCGACCCTAGAGCGGATTAGCTGTTGGCGTGGAGGAAGGCAACCGCAGATTCCCTTCGGGAATGACAAACAAAAGGCTCGGCAGACTCTACACCAACTCCTACTTTGCTCTAGTACTCGTCGACGACCACGCGTTACTGAATTACGCAACCACAGGATCGGGGCGTGACATGGTGACATTCTCCGCGGGGCCAATTCGTTCTCGATCTGCGCGGCTTGCGAGAAACTCGGCGAATATTAGGCATGCCCCTATCGCAGCCAGGTTGTAGACGGCGGCACCCCATGTCCTCTGATTGTGCAGTCGGATAAAAATAGGAGGAATTTCTACAAGAAATTCAAACAGCAACAGCATCAACGCAAGAAGCCTCGCGGCCAGGACATCTTTAATTCCCGAGCAAATGGCGACTCCTGCCAGGATGAAGGCGATTCCGGTTGAGGCCGCCCAAAAATCTCCAAACCCCATCCAGTGCGGGACGATGCTCGCGAAGACGCGAAGGCCGATGAGGTGAAATATGCCGAAGAGGACAGGAGGCAATCCCAGCATCCAACGTGCGGCGATAGCTGCTCTCTTTTGCAACAGGGAATCCGGTGAGGCGGTGGAGACGTAAACGATGGCTGCCGGAGCGACCAGCATTAGCTGTTGGGCGAGCCCGAAAGAGACGCCGAATAAGACGTCGATTCGCCAGCCACGCGCGTGAATCCCGGCATAGTACCGAGCCAACCAAAGCGCCGCAAAGATCAAGTAGGCGATGGCGGATGCCGCGGCGCCAATCCTTGCGCTGCGCCGCCACAAAATTGCAAGACCCGCTGCGACCAGCCAGATGCCCGCGACGTAGGCCAGTATGTATTCAGCGGGAAGACTGATGCCCAGAGCCTGGATCGGCTGATGAGAGGCATCGAATGCACCCCAGGCGATATTCAGAATGCCGGTGAGAACAGTACCTGAGCCGTAGAACCAAATTCCAACTTTCATCTGCCGATCTCCCATGAATTGCTTAGAGCGGTTCTTCTCAAGATGCAGTCGTGGCAGCCCGGGCTAAACGTAGCTTCCCTTCGGGAATGACAAACAAAGAGGACCACACCTGAGATACATGCATTCTCGATTTCAGAACTGATAGTATGGCCGCATTGGCACATCGAACAGAGCCATTTTCTTAAAACCTATTGGACCATTTGAGATGCCCAAAGCCATTAGCTCGTTCGAACTCACTCTCAAAAGCCGGCCGCGCCATCAGACCCTGACCAATTGGTTGTATGGCGAACTGCGCTCTGCCATTCTGGAAGGTCGGCTCGCAGCGGGCGCCAGACTGCCATCATCCAGAGATTTTTCCAGCCAGTATGCACTCTCCCGGGGCACAGTCGTCAGCGTTCTGGAGCGTTTACAAGCCGAGGGGTATATCACCTCTCGGGTCGGATTCGGTACGTGGGTCAATCGTGTAGAGGCTCCTCGTCCGGCCCGCCAGGCGACTGCGACACCGGCATATATTCGTCGCGTGATTTCGAACTATAAACGGCCGCAACCGTGGGTCGACCAGGCTTTTGTTGACGGGATCCGCCCCTTTCGGATCGGAGCTCCAGCCATCAACGAATTCCCGTCCGAGGTTTGGGGACGTATTGCCGCAGACCGAGCCCGTAATTTCAGGTCATGGCTAAAGACAGAGTCTGATCGGCGCGGGTATCGGCCATTGCGCGATGCAATCGCCGAGTATTTGCGCACGTCCCGTGGGGTGCGATGCACTGCGGAACAAATCGTCCTCGTCTCCGGAATACAACAGGCGCTCGACCTGTTGGCGCGGCTGCTCTTGAAAAAGAGCGATCCGATATGGATGGAGGACCCTGGATATTTCGGAGCCAGAATCGCGTTCGACAATGTCGGAGCCAGGATGATTGCTGTACCAGTGAATGAGGAAGGGCTGTCTGTTTCCGCCGGAATTAGTATCTGTCCGGATGCGAAGGGTGTGTATGTCACGCCGGCCCATCAATTCCCGCTGGGGGTAACGATGTCGCTGGAGCGGCGGATGGCCCTTCTTCGCTGGGCCGCACGCGCTGGCGCTTTTGTTATCGAAGACGACTATGACAGCGAGTACAGGTTTGAGGGACCGCCTGTGCCTGCCGTGCAAAGTCTCGATAATCACTCAAGCGTTATCTTCATCGGATCGTTCAGCAAGACGCTGTTCCCAGCCTTACGCGTGGGCTACGTGGTATTGCCTGCGCCGTTAATAGGTCCCTTCCTGAGTTTCCGTTACCGAACCGATTTCCGGAATTCATCCTTTGACCAGGCGGTGCTCTCGGACTTCATCGTCGATGGGCATTTGGCGCGTCATCTGCGGAGGATGCGGAATCTGTATGCGGAGCGCCTCGGAGCACTCACGGAGGGAGCCAGGCAACATCTGGGTGGGCTGCTTGAGATCTCTGACGTCAGGGCAGGCCTCTACACGATCGGGTACCTCAAAAATGGAATGACGTCACGACAGGCGGAAAAGTTGGCGGCGGCCCGGGGTGTTGAAGTTCTTGCCGTCGATCGATGCACCCTGAGACGTCCTGATCCGAATGCGTTGCTCCTCGGCTTTGGCGGATTTGACGAGCCTGCGATACGGCAAGGACTCATTCGACTCGCAAAGGCATTGAGCTAACCAGAGCTCAGGACCTGAGACCCGTTCTCGACGAGACTGGTGGACAGAAGCGCATGGGCGATATTTATGAATGAGTAGACACTGCGGCCCCTGCCTGCGAGGAAGAAAGCCGAGAGAGCTTTCGGCTGAGTAGGATTCCGCCGACGAGGAAGTAGACTGCGCCGAAGACGGCGTATCCGCCCAAGTCTTTGGTATGAAACTTGCCCGTAAGGCCACCCAGCGTAAAGGCCAGCCCCGCAGCGGTCGATTGTGCACCGCTCACGATCATCGCCCATTGACCACCCAACTGCCTGCGTCGGATCAGGCCGGTAACAAGCTGAAGCAGACCTGCCCCCAGGGCCCACGCACCAAAGATCGCAATGGCGTATGCGGAGTGATGGAAGACGGTGAGCGCAATGCCCAGTGCGGTCGCGCAACCTAACCCCGCATTGATGAGGAGCGACGTCCTCACGCTCCCGGTTTGTTCTGATCTTTTAAGGTCGTAGAGCGTACAGGCAACGTCCCAGAGAGGGTACAGGACGAGCAAAATCGCGGCCCATCGCGGATGCGTCATCGCGGTTGAGAGAATGCCGGCTGCCCATATCAGTTGGAACAGGGTTCGGGTGAAATAGAGAGTACGCAGGGAGCGGGCGAATGGTACGGAGATGGTTTGCATGATTTCCTTTGACCTACTAGTAGGTAGTTTCGGTGAATGTGCAAGGCGACAGGAGCGGTCCCTCGATTACGTCTTTGAAGGGGTGATCCGTTGTATCGCCGCAGCGCTGACTGTATGGAACACATCACAATTTCCGGTTGCGCGTGCGGAGAGCATAGCGCCGTGTACGGTCGCCAGCAGTAATTCGGCCTCGATTGCCGATGATCTCTGAAGTTTGATGACGCGTTTTTTGACGCCGGCCTTCAAGGTCCGTTCGAACCATTCACGCAACGCGGTGAAATAGAGCCGGATCTCCGCCTGTACTTGTTCCGGCAAAGAGGGCATCTCGGCACCAAGCAAGGCTGCTATGCAAAACGGCACGGTGCGGCCCCGAATACAGCCTTCCCAATACGCGACATAGGCCTGAATGCGTTTCAACGGATCTTCGATCTGTTGATCGAGCAGCTCTGTTCCTTGTACAAGGCTCTCTCTGTGGGCCTTAAGGACCGCCGCTACGAGGTCGGCCTTGGTAGGGAAATGATGGTGGATACTCGCTTTTCTAATCTCGACGGCCTCTGAGATGTCCGCATAGCTGAAGGCCGAATACCCGCGTTCGACCATAAGGTCCTTCGCCGCCTTCAAAATCCGTTCTGCTGTCTCACCTTGCATACCAATGAGACTACCTACTAGTAGGTTCGGATGCAAATCTTTCTTGGGGGAACGAACAGAGGAGCGATTGCTTCAACGGACAGATGTTGTTGTAAAGAAACCGTAGGCTGGCCATCTGGCCAATTTATGTTTTTTTGTTCTTGAAGGATTTTTTTCTGCAAGGAGACTCGAACGAAGCTGTTGGTGCAGCGAGTTTTCTTTATGTTAGTCTTTTGCTTGTATGCAATTCATTCATACCCAATTAGTGCTTTGTTGTTGCTGTTGACCCTCTCTGCGGTCCGGCGAGAACGATGTGCTGTTCGTTTCTTTCTTTCTGATTTACCTCGATAAATAGCTAGTATTGGCGGCACTTTATGTGCTTCTACACGTTCCATTGCGCGCAGGGTTCCTGCGCTTTCGCGACACATGTCGCAGGTGAGGCTTTATGTTTATATTTTCCAGGCGATCGATTCTGCTCGCATTGATTTTTCTGCTTTCTCTCCCATCGATGTCTGCCCTTGCTCAAAGCTCTGGAACCGGAACTCTGAACGGAACCATCAGCGACAGTTCGGGTGCCGTGATTCCAAATGCGGAGGTGACGGTTCGCCAGACGTCAACGGGGCTCGGACGTACTACAAAGACAAACTCCACCGGCTTTTACTCTCTACCGGCACTTCGCGCGGGAGAGTATGTTGTCGGCGCGCAGGCGTCGGGCTTTCAGCGTATCGAGCAGCACGGAGTTGTTCTGCAATCGGACACAACTCGCACGATCAATCTTCAACTGACAGTGGGTGCATCGGATGTGGCGACCGTGACGACCGCTGCTCCTGCAATCGAGACCTCTGAAGGCTCCCTGAACACGATCATCACGGGAACGCAGCTCAGCGAACTTGCGACCAATGGCCGTAACTTCACGCAACTGCTCTCGCTCGGCACAGGCGTAAGCAGTTCGCAGACCGGGCAGCGCATGGGCGTGGGGCAGGAAGGCAATCCGCTCACATCGGTGAACGGCGGCCGCATCAACTCCAATGCATTCACTTATGACGGCATCCTGGCGATGGATACCGGCGGCAATCGCGGGCTCAATCTCTTTCCTCCGATGGAAGCGATCCAGGAGATCCAGGTCCACAAGAGCAACTACACGGCGGACATCGGGTCGTTCGGCTACAGTCAGGTAAATGTCGTGACGCGGTCTGGCGGCGAGAAGTATCACGGCGATCTGTACGAGGTCTTTTCGAACGATGCACTGAATGCGCGCAATTATTTCAACACGTCGAAGCCGCCTCTGCATGACAACAACTTCGGATATGACGTGGGCGGCCGCTTGCTTCCTGGAGCAAAAGGTAAATTCACGCAGAACATCTTCTTCTTCTGGTCGCAGGCATTTGACCGTCGCTCCGGCCCGGAGCTTACCAGCTTCACGTCAGCGCCGCAGAGCACCTTCACCGCGACGACACCCACTGCTCTGCAAAGAACGGGAAACTTTGCTGGCTCTGCACCCATCAAGAATCCTGATACTGGGTTGCCCTACGCGAATAACCAGATTACAAATATCGATCCCAACGCGGCGCTTCTTTTGAACGCGTACTTTCCCCTGCCTAACAGCACCAGCTCTTCGAACTACGTGATCAGTCCGAAGAGCCAAACGAGCTGGCGCGAGGAGTTGATACGCGTCGACGCGACGCTGACCCCAAGCGATACGGTCACCGCGCGCTATGCTCATGATGCGTGGAGCCAGCAGCAAGCGATTTTGAAGCCTTCCAATCAGTCCTTCGCAACGATCGGTGGTTACTTCGCAAAGCCGGGACAGAGCGGTGTGCTGCAGTGGACCCATATCTTTTCGCCGACATTGCTGAACCAGGCGACGATTGGCTACTCGCGCAATCAGATCACCCAGTCGCCGGATAGCAGTGGTCAACGGCCAGAGGGACTTACGATTCCAAGTCTGTATAACGCGAATATCTATAACCTGATTCCGACGATTACGATCAGCGGATTCTCATCGATCGGCGCGCAGGGGCTTACGAATAATGCGAACAATGTCTACACCTGGCGGGACGACTTGACGAAGCAGTTGCATAATCAGTCGCTGAAGGCCGGCTTCAATATCCTTCGCATTCAGAAGTTCGATCGCTACCCATACGGTGGCCAGGCTGGATCGTTCAGCTTCACGGGTTCTGCGACCGGCAATCCGCTGGCCGATTTTCTTACCGGTCATGCCTTCAGCTACGTCGAGCAGAGCAATGTGCCGAATGACTACCTCTTCGCAAATATGTTTGAAGGGTATGTGCAAGACGATTGGAAGGTCACTCGCAACCTCACGCTCAATCTGGGAGTGCGCGATACGATCTTCCAGGGCGCGCCCAATGGCTACGAAAAATACAATCGCATCTCAGATTTTGTCCCCAGCCTGTACTCCGCCACGAACGCGCCCACCGTTACCTCGACTGGAACTTTAGTTGCCGGCACCGGAGATCCGCTGAATGGAATTATTACGCCGACCAATCTCAAAGGGCTTAATCTTCCCCGTTCCCTCACGGGCGCGCGGAACAATATTGGACCACGCGTTGGCTTTGCCTGGGCACCATTTGGTTCTTCTACGACCTCGGTCCGCGGTGGTTACGGTATCTTTTATCACTGGGACAATGACAACCACGAAAATCTGAGCGGCAACCCTCCGTACTCGCAATCTGCAACTATCTACAACACTACCCTTACGGGCTTCGCTTCTGATGCGCAGACGTTGTTCCCCCCGACGCTCGCAGCCTTCGATCCTCGCAAGATGTACCCAACGGTAAGCCAATATTCTCTTACGGTAGAGAGACAGCTTCCGGGATCGACCGTTCTCTCGGTGAGCTATGTGGGCAACAGCGCCCGCCATCTCGATCAGGCACCCAACATCAACCAGGCCCAGCCTAACGCTGCCGTCGCAGCGGGAACGGTAAACGTCAACACGGTTCGTCCTTACAAGGGCTATGCCGCGATCAACTATGATCTCCGCTCTGCCTCGGCGGGCTATAACTCGGTGCAGGTGGATGCGCGTCGCCACTTCAAGAATGGGTTCCTCTTTGAAGCGGCTTACACTTACTCGCGTTCCCTCGGTTCGCAGGTAGGGCAAAGCCAGTTCTTTAATGAAAATGGCCCCACGGCCTACGACCGGCCACAGAGCTTCACCATTAACTATGTTTATGATTTGCCATTCTTCCATGGCAGTCGCAGCCTCGAGGCCTACACGCTTGGCGGTTGGGAGGTCAGTGGAGTCTCTACCTTCCAGGGCGGTACGCCGGTGACGGCAACGATCTCCGCGGACCGCGCCGGCGTTGGCAATACGGGGGAACGGCCTAACATCACGGGGCCTGTGACCTATCAACATGGCAACATCAACAATTATTTTTCGACAGCGAACTTCAGCCAGCCCGCGCTGGGAGCCTTCGGCGACCTGGGTCTTAACACCATTCGTCAGCCTGGTTTGAACAGCACGCAATTCAACCTCTCCAAGAAGGCGACCTTCCATCTCATTGGGGACACTCCTATTACAGCGAAGTTCGAAGGCGAGTTCTTCAATCTCTTCAACCACCCGGCCTTCAATGGTGTTGGAACAACTGTTGGCTCTGCGACCTTCGGTAAGATCACTTCTGCGCTCGATCCGCGTAATATCGCTTTCAAGTTGAAGTTCTCTTTCTAAACAAACCCGATCGATGGATGAAAGGATTTTTATGTCAGATGCAAATGAACAAAGCTCCAGGCCTCTAGCTTCCGCACCGGGCACGACGACCCGGCGCGACTTTCTGCAGGCATCGCTTGCGATTGCAGGCACGGCAGCGGTCTCGACCGTAGCGCCAGCGTTGGCAGGTGCCCAGACGAAATCGAAGCGCCCGAATCTGGTCTTCTTCCTGGGCGAAGGGCAACGGGCTGACGCGCTCTCTATCGCTGGAAATCCAGTCCTCAAGACGCCGAACCACGATCGTATCGGGCACGAAGGCATTCGTTTCACAAACGCATTTTGCACCAATGCACTCTGCGCTCCGGCACGCGCGACTGCGCTCACTGGTTTGTACTCGCGTTCCACCGGCGCTCTGGACAATACCAAAGCCAGCATTCCTCTGGCTGCCGATATCCCTCTCTTCACCGAGATACTGCAGAAGGAAGGATATGAGGTCGCCATCGTAGGCAAAATCCATACCCGCAATGGAGTGGAGGATCGAAATTGGGATTACTACTTTGGCCATAATAATCCCGGCAACGATTATGAGAATCCTATTTTTAAAGAAGGTCGCAAGGGAAAAGTCGGGCCAAGCAAGCAGTACAAAGCGGTTTATCCGGACGATCTCTCGACCGACCGCGCGATCTCATGGATCAATGAAGACCGTGGGGACAAGCCCTTCTGCATCCTGATCTGGTTTGTTGCGCCGCACGAGCCGTTCTTCCGTCCGCGCCGCCTTGCCGACCTCTATAACGGCACGCCCATCGCGAAGCCTGCAAGCTTTGATGATGATCTCAAGGGTTATCCGGGTAAGCCGAAGAGTTTTGTCGATGCAGAAAATAAGCTGGGCACAACATCGAGCCACACTGCCTGCGGCTCTCTTGAAGGCGTCGCGAAGGATTACTACGCAGGTCTCGTCGCTGTCGATGAGAACATCGGCCGCGTGATCGACACGCTCGAAAAGAAAAACATTCTCGATGACACGGCCATCCTGCAAACTTCGGACCATGGATTTTTCCTCGGAGAATGGCGGCTTTTCGACAAGCGGCTGATGCATGAGCCGTCGATTCGCGTTCCCTTTCAGGTGCGCTATCCCAAGCGCATTCCGGCCGGCATCGTGCGTGAAGAGATGATTTTGGATACGGACATCGCACCAACGCTTCTGGACCTCGCGGGCGTTCCTGCGCCAGCGAACCTGCAGGGCAAGAGTATTTTGCCGCTTGTAAAGAAGACGGATCCGGACTTCCGAAAAGAGTGGTACTACGAGTATTACGAGTGGCCTAATCCAGAGAAAGTCGCGCCGCATCGCGGCATTCGGACCGAGCAGTACAAGCTGATTCAGTATGTCCTCGATCCGTCGGAGGGAGAACTCTACGATCTCCGCGCCGATCCCGGTGAGCGTAACAATCTCTACGGCAAGCCCCAGTATGCCGCTCTTCAGGCCCATCTTGCAGAACGGCTGACTGTCTTGCGCGAAAAGATTCCTGAACATAAAGAAGCAAGTTAGATCTTCAGGTCGAGTAGGTCCTGCGGCCGCCTCTCATCAATGGCGCCGCAGGACAACGCATCCTGTTCATGAAAAACTTACCTGTTTAGAGATGCCTGGCGTCGTGCGTTCTCAGCTCTTGCAAACCGCCCGAGTCACTCATCGAGCGAGAGTGAGATCTGAGCGGGTTCAACAGCTCGGTCTGAAATTTCAGTCTGAGAAAGGCGAAGTCCATGTAATTGAACTGGACCACATCGACCACTTGAGTGCGAACTGAAGGTTCTCAATCTCGCTGAGGCCCCGACTTACTTCTTTTTTGCTGCCCGCTGAGCGTGCACCGCGGAGTTGACTGCTACCGCCTCGCGGATCAGTTGCTTGAAGGCAGCTTCGTTGATCTTCTCTCCTTCGCGAAGGTCGATCGCACGCCGCGTGTTCCCTTCCAGGCTGGAATTGAAGAGCTTCTTCGGATCTGCGAGCGAGGCTCCGCGAGCGAAGGTGAGCTTGACCACCTGCTTGTACGATTCGCCGGTGCAGACGATGCCGTCATGAGACCAGATGGGGGTTCCCATCCACTTCCACTCTTCAACGATGTCGGGATCGGCCTTGTGGATGATCTCCCGCACCTTCGCCAGCGTCTCTCCGCGCCAGTCTGCCAGCTCTTGAATGCGCCGGGTGATATTCGCTGAAGCGTCCTCGACCTTCGCACTGGTTGCTGTTTTCATGTTCTCTCCGATCTTGATTTTTATTTCGGATTTCGCCAACTGACCCATGCCGACGTTATTGAAGCCCGGCGACCACGCGTTCGAGGTTGCCGAGGAATCCCTGCCAGCCGTAGGTCGCGCCCTTGTAGGCGGCGTCCTGATCTGGCCCGAAGCCGGAGTGCTCCATGCGCAGATGGGTCCCTGCATCGGTCGGCGTCAGCGTAAAGGTGACGACGCTCTCAAGCCCTAACGTGCCCCAGGTATAGGAGAGCGTCTTGCCGGGCTCTACCGCGAGGACGCGGCAGTCGATGACGCCGTTCCAGTTGGGCACCGGGTCCATGCGCAGTTGGAACGACTGCTCCGCGACAGGTTGAAAGTCATTCTTCATCAGCCACTGCTCGATCAAAGAGCTCTCGGTGAGGGCCCGCCACACCTTCTCTGGCGGATGAGGAAACTCCTTCTCCACGATTACGGAACGGGTTGAAGTATCAGGTGTCATCATTTATCCATCCTTTCCAAAACATCTCCGAGCCGATCTATTTTGTTTTGCCAGAAGGCACCGTAGTTGCCGACCCAATCCACGAGCGGCGCAAGGGCTTCCTGCCGGGCGCTGTAGTGGGTCTCGCGCCCCTTGCGGCGATTGCGAACCAATTTGGCACGCTTCAGCGCGGACAGGTGTTTCGAGACCATGGGCTGAGAGACGCCGGCGCGCTCCGTCAATGCATGAACGGTCTGGTCGCCGTCGCGGGTCAGCCGTTCGAAGATGGCCCGGCGGGTGGGATCGGCGAGGGCCTTGAAGAGACGGTCTGCGTTGCTCGGCATGTCGCAACCATAACCATACGGTTATTGATTGTCAATGGAAATATTTGCGCGATTTTGCGGTCGAAGCTGACTGGTCCTTCGGATGAAGATGTGTCTCTTCCAGGACGCGTCGACGAACCAGAGCTTCATGGATGACTCCGCCGCGTTTAGGGCGCGCGAAGTGGGCGCCGCGATCTGAAACAGCTTTGCATGAGAAAGGGGCGACAATGGGCCCACTTACGCTAGACAATAGATTCATGTTCCGCGAAATCATCTTCGATATCGAGCGATTTGTGGCGACGACGACTGACCTGACTGCAGTGCAGCGGTTCGTGGTCGATGCACTCGCAACCAGGTTGCCGCACTACGACTGGGTGGGCTTCTACATGCTGGCCCCCGACGACTCGACCGTGCTGGTGCTGGGGCCGTTTCACGGCGCGCCTACAGAGCACGTCCGCATTCCTGTCGCGCAGGGAATCTGCGGGGCCGCGGTGGCGCAGGGCGAGACCATCGTCGTCGACGACGTCGCTGCGGACCCGCGCTATCTCTCCTGCTCCATCGAGACGCGGTCGGAGATTGTTGTGCCCATTCGCGTGCATGGCGAGATCGTCGGCGAGATCGACATCGACAGCCACGCTCCGGCAGCGTTCGGTGCAAAAGACCGTAGCTTTGTGGAAGAGTGCGCGACGCTGGTGGGCCGGTTCATCGAGCGCTCGGCTGCCTAGTCTCTGTCAGTCTGAGCTTCGCTCTCAAAGTAGAGATGGTAATGATTGCGGCAGCCGGGGTTGAAGGCGGCCTCGCAGATGGGGCACTGGTAGCCGCTATGCATGTATTCGTTGATCGTCAGCTCGTGGCCGCAGGCTCCGCAGAAAATGGCCCGCTGGTCCCATTCGGCGCGCGGCCAGACCTCGATGGGATGGTCTGCCAATGTCTCATGACAATCCTTGCAGGCATAGTAGACGCCGCAGCACTTCATCTTAATTGCGATGATGTCGGACGGCTTGCGGTAGTGGATGCAGCGCGTCTGGGCGTCGAGATCGATCCCGCGCACTTCCGGGTGAGGCATAGGCATAGGTTACCGGATCGCGATGGTCATTCGCAGCGTCCCTTGTGGGGTTCAGGATAGCGGCTCAGGCAAATTTCACAAAGCGCAACGAGAGCGAGTTCATGCAATAGCGAAGACCGGTTGGCTGTGGGCCGTCGTCGAAGACATGGCCAAGATGCGCATCGCAGCGGCGGCAGTTGACAGCGGTGCGCACCATTCCCAGCGTGCTGTCGGAGATTTCGCGCACGTTCTCTTTGGCGATTGGCTGCCAGAAGCTGGGCCAGCCAGTGCCCGACTCGAACTTCGTGTCCGAGTTGAAGAGAGCGGTGTCGCAGCAGATGCAGCGATAGAGCCCCTTATCGTGATTGTTCCAATACTGGCCTGAGAAGGGGCGTTCCGTATCGGCCTGGCGGGTAACGCCGAAGGCGTCGGGCGTGAGTTGCTGCCGCCATTCGGCATCGCTCTTCGCGACCATGGGCACGGTAACGGTCTCCTGCCGTTGACCTGTATCCGAAAACATCACGATCTTGACCTGCTTCGGAGAGTGGTTGGAGTCTTTGGCCTCGACCGTGCGAGAGCCGCGTGTGGACCATGCCACCGCACCCACTGCCGCCGCTGCGACCGCTGCGACGAACTCCCTGCGGCTGAGCGTCGTTGTTGTCTTCTGTGTGCTGCTCTCATCGTTGTCCATGGCAACCCTCCTGTGGCTTCAAATGCTAGTCCTAATCTCCAAGTAAAAATAGCAGCCCGTGAAGCGTGCCGTCAGCCGAAGGTGAAGGCGAACGCCTGCACGCCGGGGTCAAGAAACTCGATCTCGAAGGTATGGTCTGCAATCGAGCCTTTTTGCCGGACGAGTTGATAGAGACGATCTTCTTTCACCACACCATTTCCCTGCTCGTCGGCATCGATTCCATGGTTCTCGCCCGGTGCTCGTCCGTCGATCTTGATACGGAAGCGAACCGGCTTGCCGTCGGCGGTGGGGCCAAGGACGAGGTGCAGATCGCGAGCTTGGAAGCGGAACAGGATCTTTCCCGGCGTCGAGTTCAGGACGGCGATCTGTCCATGATCTGTCCAATTGCCGGAGAGCGCCCATTGGTTGAGTTGTAGATGCTTCGGTGCGGTATAGAGTTGAGCGTCGTCCTGATTGAGGCCGCCCGCTGAGGCAAAGTGCTGCGCTCTTTCGTAGCCGAGATAGGTCTCGGGAGAGGCTATCGCCTCGGTGTCTGGCGCGGCCTCGGCTCCGGTTGCGCTTACCGCGACGATGCCCTGCGGCAGAGACTGCTGACCATTGCGCTCCTTCAACAAATCCTGAATCCACTTCTCGGACTCGTCATAGCCTCCCTCGCCAAAATGGTGGAAGCGTATCTTTCCTGTTGCATCGATGAAGTAATGCGCGGGCCAGTACTCGTTGCTGAATCCGTTCCAGATCTTATAGTTGTTGTCGAGCGCGACCGGATAGGTGATGCCGAGTTCGCGCATGGCCTTCTGCACGTTACCCAGATCCTTCTCAAAGGGAAACTCTGGTGTATGCACGCCGATCACGACGAGGCCGCTGTCCTTATACTTCTGCGCCCACGCGTTAACGTAGGGCAGCGTGCGCAGGCAGTTGATGCAGGAGTAAGTCCAGAAGTCGATCAGTACAACTTTTCCCTTGAGCTGATCGCGATTGAGCGGAGGCGAGTTGATCCACGCGGTCGCGCCGGAGAGGTCGGGCAGCCTCTGTCCACCGGCAGCATCGGGCGATGTGGCCGTCGCTGTCGTCGGCTGACCCGGCCGCTGCGGATGAAGATCATCGATAAGCTTCTGCTCGATGCCCGAGGTGCTGGCGAGCGAGAGGCGAGTCAACACGCCGCGATCCACGCCAAAGGCAACAGCAGCTACGCCGATCAGAACCGCGACCCCCAGCACTCGCCGTATCCAGACCTCCGCGCCAAGAGAGCGCTTCATGGCGGCAAAGACGCGTCCGCCTGCAAGCAGAGCCACGGCAAGCGAGGTCGCCGCTCCAGCGGCATAGGCGAACAACAGCAACGAGGTGTGCGCGCTGGCTCCCTGAATGGCTGCGCCAGTCAAGACAAGACCTAGAATCGGTCCGGCGCAGGGCGCCCAGAGAAGTCCGGTAGCGATGCCGAGAAGAAAGGATTGCAGCGCGCCAGAGCCAGCATCGGTCGACGAAGACTGCGTGAGCCGGTTGCCCAACCGCACCAGAGGGCGCGCGAGCCGTTCCGCAAGAGACGAAGAGAGAAGCGTAAGTCCAAAGAGCGCGAGAATGATCAGCGCCGCGATGCGGCCATACTGGTTGGCGCGAACCACCCAGCTTCCACCGAGAACGGCGATGCTGGCGACTCCGGCGAAGGTCAGCGCCATGCCCGCGAGCAAGGGAAGGCCGCTCCTGCGAAACGGCCTGTCGGCGCGCGCGAAGACGAAAGGAAGCACCGGCAGAATGCAGGGGCTGACAATCGTGAGAACACCGCCCAGATACGCCAGAACGAGCAAGACCATCGAACAACTCTCCGTGAATGAGACTACGCACTCACTGAGTAGGTTACGAGTTTTTGCGAGATTGGATTCTCAATCGAAGGAGGCGATAGCCGATGCATTGGCGGGGATAACGATGCGGACGGTGTCTCCTTCGATGCCTCGCTCGGCACCTCGTTCAACCTTGAACGAAGCGCCTGTTCCGCGGAGAGGCTCTTTCACGCTGCATTGCTCCAGCGCGGTGAGAGCTTCGGGAAGTGTGATCGTCTGGGGCTGGTCCGCTTTGTTCACCACCACAAGGACGCGCTCGCCGGAGTTCTTCGCCGCGCAGCCCTGCTGCAATTGATCGCCGCGAACGTAGATCAGCAGATTCGTGTCTGCGCGCAGCACCTGCTCCTCTCCCGTTTGCAGAACTGTGTGGGAGTGGCGGAGGTCGAGCAGACCCTTTACCCAGTCATGCATCTCTTTCTGCGCGGCAGTTCGTGTGGCAGCGTCGAAGGCGCTGGGCTGCGTGCTGTCGGCAAACCCGCCAGGGAAGTCGTGCCGGTTGTCGGGGTCTGCTCCTCCGGTCATGGCGATCTCGTCGCCGGAGTAGATCTCGGGCATGCCGCGCATGGTGAGAAGCACGGTAAACGCCAGCTTCAACTTCGCGGGCGTCGCTCCGGGCTCGCTCATAAACCGCGTGGTGTCATGGTTGCCGAGAAATGGAACCAGCCGCTCGGGATGCGGGTACAACGCGTCGAGCCGCCACACGTCGGCGAGCTTCGACATGGGCGCGTCTTGCAGGAAGACATCGCGCAGCGCGAAGTAGCTGGGGAAGTCGAAGGGGGTGTCGAGGCCGGTATCGACGCCGTTGCGCGTGACTCCGCCAGCAAAGGCGGAGGTGATAGTGGGATCGGGATTGAAGACCTCGCCCACTGTTGTCAGACGAGGATAGAGCGCGTGAAGCTGTGCGTCGTATCCGTGCCAGAATGCGCGGCCCACGTAGGGAAACGTATCGATTCGCAGGCCATCGATGCCCGCCTCTTCGATCCACCAGACGGCATTCTGCGTGAGGTACTGCGCTACGGCGGGGTCTTCCTGATTGAGGTCGGGGAGGATGTTGGCAAACCAGCCCTCGGTGACATCGCGCTGCGTGCTCCATGGTGCATGGGGATCGGTGAGCGGCTTGAAGTCGCCCTGTGCGAGGCGATGATGCTGCTTGGTTCCGTGAAACCAGCCCGGCTCGGGCGGATCGTTGACCCATGGATGCGCGGGGCCGACGTGGTTGGGAACCGTGTCGAGCACCAGCTTCATGCCGCGCTGGTGCAACGCGGTGGCCAGCGTCTTCAAGTCTGCAAGAGAACCGTAGTGCTCATCGACGGCGTACATATCGGTCGCGCCGTAGCCGTGATAGCTCCCGTCTTCGTGGTTCTGATAGACCGGTGTGATCCATACCGTGGTGACGCCGAGCTTCTGCAAGTAGTCGAGATGCTGCGTGATGCCGCGCAGGTCGCCACCGTGCCAGCCGCGCGTCTTTGCGCGATCGACGTCTCCATTGTTGGAGAGATCGCCGTCGGCGAAGCGGTCGGTCATGATGAGATACATCACGTCCTTCGAAGAGAAACCTGCAAAGCCGTCTCGCGTCTCGCGCCGTGCTGCAAAGGTAAAGGGCAACGTCGAGCTGCCAGCGATGTTTCGCGCTACAACGGAGATCGTCTCCGGCTTCGCGGGCGATGCGCTCAGCCACAGTTCAGCCCAGTGACCGTTCTTCGAAATATAAATTTGCTGAATCCGCAGAGCGTTGTCGCTCACATGAAACTGCGCGCCTTCGAGATGCTCTCCGCGCACCAGCAGCATGGGCTTCGGCATCGCGGCCCACCAGTTTGGCGGATCGATCTTCGTCATAACAGGCGCTTGTGAGCTTTGCTGCGACGGCTCTTCCGCACGCGCGAAGGGGTGCATTGACAGGACTAGAAGCGCAAGAACGGCAGCGACCAGCATCTTCATAGAAGGCTCACAGTATCAGGAATAAATAAGAGGAATGAAAAAGTGCCGCAGCGATGATCTGCCGCGGCACCCGGGAGCAAGCCATGACGCCGGTTAGAAGGTGAAGCGCAGAGCAAACTGCACCTCGCGCTCGGTGAAGTCGCGTGTCGCGTTCACCACGCCAAAGCCGCCGCTGCTGCTGGGCGCATCGCTGATGTTGCCATCAGGACTGGTGAACTGCGGCGTATTGGTCAGGTTGAATGCCTCGGCACGGAACTGCCCCAGAACGCGCTCGGTCACGTTGAAGTTCTTGAACGCGGAGACGTTCAGCGACTTGTGTCCGGGCCCGTAGAACTGGTACGGCTCCACCGTTCCTGGCCGGTAGTAGACGCCTGCCGTATTCACAGGAGGCGCTACAAAAGCTGCGGGGTTGATGTACTGGAAGCCATGCGCAAAGTTGATGCGCTGGCCAACGTTGGGCGTACCGACGAGGTCGGGACGGTTGCCCGGCGAGATCGATCCGCTGGGCGCGTTGACGCTTAGATAGATCGGCGTACCCGTGCCGAGGCTCACGAGCGGATTGATCTGCCATCCGCCGATGAGGTAGTTCAGCGCGGGGTTGACCTTGCTTCCGAACATCTTGCCACGGCCAAACGGCAGCTCGTAGAGCGCGGACGCCGTGAAGGAGTGCCGCTGATCGTTGACGGAGTTGCCGCGATTGAGGTCGAGGCGCGGCCCGCTGGCGTCGATGAAGACGTTCGAGGTCGTCGTCTCCGACGGGCTGCCCGCGGAGTTATCGATGGCGTGCGACCAGGTGTAGGCGACCGTGAACTGCAGGCCGTTCTGCAGGCGGCGATTCACTCGCGTCTGCAGACCGTTGTAGTGGGCGGTGCTGCCGTCGGCGTTCAGCGTGACGTTCAAGCCCTGCGGCTGAAAGAACTTCGCGCCGGTACCGAGCTGGTTGTTGGTGTAGTTGATGGCGTTGGCAAGATGGTCCGACTTGGTGCCGACGTAGGCGATATCCATCACTGTGTTGGAATCGAGCTGCTGCTCCACCTGCATGTTCCACTCCTGAATCATGGAGGTGGGATTGTTCTTCGGATAGGAGATGACATTGGCGTTGGTGGGTGCGGCCTCGTTGATGTTGACGATTTGCTCGGGCAGCGCCGTGGTGGCATCGAGGCTGTTGTTGTCGCAGACGCTCGCGTCGTTGATGCAGTTGGACGCAGGCGGCAGGTTGGCGGTGTTCTGCCCGGTGAAGGTGATGCGATAGCCGTTCTGTGCGTTATAGGTGGAAGTGCCGTTGAACTCGGGGTTGTTGCTCAGCTCGTTGCCGACGCCGCCGCGGTCGAGGAAGTAGAAGATGCCATAGCCGCCGCGAACGACCGTGCGCCCGTTGTTGCCCACGTCATAGGCAAAGCCGAGACGCGGTGCGAAGTTGTTGAAGTTGGTGTTGACCAGGCTGCGCGAGTTGCCGTTGACTCCGGCACGCAGCAACTGACCGCTTGCTATGTCAAAGTTCGATTGCAGGTTGTGCGTCTCGTACGGGTGAGTGTAGAGGTCGTAGCGAACGCCGAGGTTCAGCACAAGCTTGCTGCTGATCTTCCAGTCGTCCTGGGCGAAGTAGCCGGTCTCGTAGCTGGCGGTGTGGAAGTATGAGCTTGAGTTCGAGATTGAATACGAGTTGACAAATCCTGCGAGCAGATCGGTCACTTCGTAGCCGGTGAACTCGCCGGTGCCGGGGCCGATGTCGAAGAAGCCCTTGGCGTCGTTGCCCTGGAAGAAGTCGACCTCGCGCTTCATGACGCTGCCGCCAAAGCGGAAGTTGTGTCTTCCATGCGCCCACGAGAGCGTGTCGAGATACTGAAACGACTTCTGCGGAACTTCATACGGGCCACCGTCGCCGGTGTAGCTGATCTCGGAGTTGAAGCCGCCGATCAGAGCGCCGCCACCGAGAAGCGCGTTGCGGTTCGCGTTCTGGATGCCGAGGTTTTGCGAGAAGGGCACGCCTTCAAACGGATTGATGTAGCCGAAGAAGGGGCGCGAGTAGCCGAAGCGGAAGTCGTTGACGATGTTGGCGGTGAAGGTGTGGGTGTAACCGGCGGCCATGCCACGCGGATGGGTGATGTTATTTCCCGACGCGAAGCCTGAAGGCACGCCGGCCACGCTGACGGTCTTGTCATACTCGTCCTGGCCATAGCTGTAGCGGGCGAAGAGAAGGTTCTTCGCGCTCAGCGTGTAGTCGAGGCGAACGTCGAAGTCGTTGAAGTGGCGAATGTCATCCTGCACATTGGTGTAGTTGTTCTCGATGTTGTTGTTCGCATTGGGCAGCGGAAACGCATTGAGATAGGCGAGACCGGCCTTGTTGATGCGGCCCGGATCAATCACGTTGGGCTGGCCGTTGTAGTTCCACTGCTTGCAGGTGGTGGGGTCGTAGATCGCGCCGACAACCTTGGTGACTCCGGTGCAGGCGGTGTAGCCGGGTCCATTAACCGGCAGCGTGGTGAAGTCGGTCGACTGCGTAAGCAGCTCGGAGAAGTCGCCGGTGCGCATCTTTGCCGTGGGTACGGTGTTGGTGGCGACGCCCAGCGGACGATCCTGCCGCAGGCCCTGATAGTCGCCGAAGAGGAAGAGGCGGTCCTTAAGAATAGGCAGTCCCAGCGTAGCGCCGAACTGGTTCCGCTTGAAGGACGACTTCGGCGTGGTGGGTGAGAAGTAGTTGGGGTTGGCGTCGAAGACGCTGTTGCGGATGAAGTCGAACACCGAGCCGTGAATGCTGTTGGTGCCGGACTTGAGCGAGGTCTGGATGACGGCGCCGCCCGCGCGGCCAAACTCCGCCGGGGCCACGCTGGTGTTGATGCGGAACTCTTCCATCGCCTCGACCGGCGGGAAGAAGTTGATGGTGTTGACCAGCGACTCGTTGTTGTCGACGCCATCGAGGATGAAGTTATTGGCCTGCGGGCGAAGTCCGTTGACCACGAGTGCTGCGCCGCCGGTCTCGCCGTTGCGGAAGGTCTCGGAGTTGCCGCCGACTCCGCTGGCCGCGCTACCGTAGGCTCCTTGGGTGACACCAGGAGAGAGCAGGGCGAGCTGCGCGAAGTTGCGTCCGTTCAGGGGCAGTTCAGAGAGCTGGCGTCCCTGTACGACCATGCCGGTCGAGGAGGTCTCGGTGTCCACCAGCGGGGCCGCGCTTGAGACTTCGACCGTGGTGGTGGCCGCGCCGACGGCCATCCTGAAGTTGAGCGCCTGCACCTGCGAGACCGTCAACTGGAAGTTCACGGTCTGGGCCGCGAAGCCATTGGCGGCAGCCGAAGCCTGGTAGCTGCCGCGGGGGAGGACGGGAATGCTGAAGATGCCCGACGGGTCAGAGGTCGCCTTGTAGACCGCTCCGGTTGCTGTGTTGGTCACCGTCACTACGGCTGCGGGGATGACGGCGTTCTCCTGATCGGTGACGGTACCTTCGACGCGGCCGGTATCGGTCTGCGCCTTCATCACGCTGGCCATCCCAAATATCAGGCCAACCGCCAGAAGTGTCTTCGAGAGCTTTCCTGCCATCGAGCTTGAATTGAAAATTCGCTTCATACTGCCTCCCAAATAGGTTCATCCCTCGCCTGTCTCTGTTGAGATCAGGCTGCAGTCCGAGCTGCGGGGAGAACCATCGTCGGTTCGAAGCGATCACCGCAATGCTCCTCTCCCCATTTTTCGCTCAATTCTTTGTCCTCCAACAAACGCCTTCATTTCATGAACATAACTTGGCCTCATCAACTCCTTCGCCGTCAGGACGAGGCTTGTGACGACGTGGTAAATTCGTCCCAAGAGGTATTGGGCCGATGGTTCCGTCAATCGAGAGTCCGTCCAGAGTTACCTTTGGGCTCTTCGAGGCCGATCTGCAGACCGGCGAGCTGTGGAAGGCTGGCAAGCGGATCAAGATCCAGAGCCAGCCCTTCAAAGTGCTCTCCGCGCTGCTCGAACATCCCGGCGAGGTCGTCTCCCGCGAAGACCTGCAACTGCGTCTCTGGGGTAAAGACACCATCGTCGACTTCGAGCACTCGCTCGGCACCGCGATCAATAAGATCCGCGAAGCGCTCGGCGACGCCGCCGAAAATCCTCGCTTCATCGAGACGCTGGCTCGACGGGGCTATCGCTTCATCGCTCCGGTCAGCTATTCGGCGGCGGTCACTGCGTTGGCGAACCCGGCCGTGCTGGCTCCGTCCACGTCCGTAGAGCTGCAAGGCGTCTCCTTCGCCACGCCGGTGAAAGGCCAACATCCCCGATTGCGCAGCGTGCTCTATATAGTTGCGGGAGCAGCCGCGCTTGCCGCTGCCGTGGGCATAGGCATCTTCATCGGCAGCTCTCACGGCTCCATCACTCCGGCGCGGATCACGCAGATCACGCACAACGGCCGCATCGCCCCCGGCGCTCCCTCGATGGAGAGCCTGCCCGCCACCGCGACCGACGGCGTTCACATCTTCTCTTCGGTGATCGAAAATGGCCGCGCCGTGCTGTCGCAGGTCTCGATTGCGAATGGCGATGTGCTTCCGCTCTCCATCCCCAGCGATATCCCGGCTCCCTCGATGGGCGACCTCTCGCCCGATGGATCCCGGCTGCTGCTGCGCAACCATCTCTCGCCCGAGTCCGAACAGCCGCTGTGGGTCGTACCCGTCGATGGCGGCAGCGCGCTGCGCGTGGCCAACATTCTGGCCCACGATGCGACGTGGATGCCCGACGGCGACGGCATCCTCTACGCCGCTGGCAACCAGCTCTTTGTGACGCATCTTAAAGATGGGGTCTCGACTGTTCTTGCTACGCTACCAGGACGCGCCTTCTGGCTGCGCTGGTCGCCCGACCATAAGCTGCTGCACTTCACCATCATCGATCCTCTGGAGCACACGACATCGTTGTGGGAGCTTGCCGCCGGAGGCCACATCGCGCAGCCGATGCTGCCAAAGTGGAGCAGTCCGGCCTCCGACTGCTGCGGCACCTGGACTGCCGACGGCAAATACTTTGTCTTTCAGTCTGCGCACGACGGCAGCGACGACCTGTGGCGGCTGAACGGCAAATCCACCTCCAACCCGGTAAAGATCACCAACGGCCCGCTGCGTTACGAGGCTCCGCTGGCAGCGCGCAACGGGCATCGCATCTTCTTTCTTGGCCTCGATACACAGTCCGAGCTGCTGCGCTATGCCGCGGACCGCAAGGAGTTCGTGCCCGAGAGCAACTTCCTTTCGTTGGCTAATCGCGTGGACTTCTCGCGTGATCATCAATGGGTCGCATGGACCGATGCGCAGGGCCGCTTGTGGCGCGCCCGCACCGATGGCACGGAAGAGTTGCAGCTTACACCCGACGCCATGCAGGTCTTTCTCGCCCACTGGTCGCCGGACGGCAAGCAGCTTGCGCTGATGGCGCGTGAGCCGGGCAAGGCATGGCATCTCTACTCCGTGCCTGCCGACGGTGGCAGCCCGCAGCTTCTGCTGAAGGAAGAACGCAACGCCGCCGATCCCGGCTGGTCGCCCGATGGCAACTCGCTGGTCTTTGGCCGCGTGCCCGACCTGATGGGCAAGGAGAGCGGCCCCCGCGCCATCCAGCTTCTCGACCTTCGCACCCATGCCGTCACCATGCTGCCGGGGTCGGAGGGCCTGTTCAGTCCGCGCTGGTCGCCCGACGGCCGCTTCATCGCCGCCATCTCGTTCGATCAGCGCAAGCTGATGCTCTATGACGTTGCCGCGAAGACGTGGCGGCTGCTCACCGAGACCAGCGCCGCCGATCCGGTGTGGAGCGCCACCAGCGACGCTATCTATATCCATGCCTTCATGGCTCCCACCCAGCCCATCTATCGCGTCGAGGTGCCCAGCGGCAAGCTCGACGAGGTCGCCAACCTGGCCAGCTTCCACAGCGGCGAGGCGGCGGACTACTTCTTCTGCGGCATCACGCCGGATAACGTCCCGTTGGTGCGCGCACGCTCGTCCACGGGCAACCTGTACTCGCTCGATCTGGACGCGAAATAGTGCCCGGCCTGCGCGGGGACGATTCAAACGAAACGCTATATAGTTCATTCGCAGCATCTTATGGGTTGATCGAGAAATGATGGAGAGAGTACCACTCTTGCATTGCGACAATCACCGCCGATGCGGTTCCCTGTCTCTCATGAGCCTGCATTCTACGAGCTTCGCCCGCCTGCGCCTTTTGCTGTCTCTCGCACTCATCGCCTTCAGCCCATGCGCCTTTGCCCAGACTGCCGCCACGCCGAGTCTTCAGGTCGAGCCGCTGCCGAACGGCATCCGCGTCTCGAGCGGTGGCACCATTTTGCAGATCACCGCCCTACGCGACGACGTGCTCCGCGTCCGCGAGAGCCACGACGCTCCGTTGCCCGAGGACGCATCATGGGCTGTCCTCCCCGCTGCGCGAACCGCCTCGGTCGCGGTGACGCCTGAGAGCGACGGCTTCCAGACCAGCGAGCTTCGCATCAGCATCAGCCCCGATCTCCGCATCACCGTCAGCGACCTGGCCGGAAAAATTCTCCAGAGCGACAGCCGCCCCGCCGAGTGGCACGGCACCGCCTTCCACGTCTACAAGCAGAAGTATGGAGACTCGCACTTCTTCGGCCTCGGCGACAAGCCCGGCCCACTCGACCGCGCCGGCGAGTCCTTTACCATGTGGAACACCGACTCCTTCGGCTGGCAGGAGTCCACCGACCCCATCTATAAGAGCATCCCCTACTTCATCGACGACCGCGAAGGCCGCGCGCTCGGCGTCCTGTTCGACAACACCTGGCGCACCTTCTTCGACTTCGGCAAAGAGGTGCCCGATCAATACTCCTTCGGCGCTCCCGATGGCCCACTGGACTACTACCTGATGTACGGCCCCGCTCCCAAACAGGTGGTCGAAACCTACGCGTGGCTCACCGGACCCACGCCGCTGCCGCCGATGTGGACGCTCGGTTTCCAGCAGTCGCGCTACAGCTACTATCCGCAGTCGCAGGTCATGGAGATCGCCGACCGCCTGCGCAAAGACCGCATCCCCGCCGACGCCATCTATCTCGACATCGACTTTCAGGACCACAACCGTCCCTTCACCGTGGACAAGCAACGTTTCCCACACTTTGCACAGATGATCCACGAGCTTGCAGAGAAGAACTTCCATGTCGTCGCGATCACCGACCTGCACATCGCGAAGCTGCCCAATGCGGGCTACGCCCCGTATGACTCCGGCACCGCGGGCGATCACTTCGTGAAGAACACAGACGGCACCGTCTACACCGGTATCGTGTGGCCGGGTCCGTCGGTCTTTCCCGACTTCACGCGCGAGATCACGCGGCAGTGGTGGGGCACGCTCTACAAAGGCTTCGTCGATGAAGGCGTCTCCGGCTTCTGGAACGACATGAACGAGCCCGCCGTCTTCACCTACCCCTCGAAGACCATGCCCGACGACGTGCAGCATCGCATCGCCGAGCCCGGCTTTGCGCCGCGCACGGCGATTCATCTGGAGATCCACAACGTCTACGGCATGGAGAACTCGCGCGGCACGCACGACGGTCTGATCGCGCTGCGTCCTAACGAGCGTCCCTTCGTGCTGACGCGTGCGAGCTACGCCGGTGGCCAGCGCTACGCGGCGACGTGGACCGGCGACAACAGTTCCACGTGGAACCACCTGCGCATGACCGTGCCGCAGATTCTGAACCTCGGACTCAGTGGCTTCGCGATGTCGGGCGCCGACGTGGGCGGCTTTGCCGGATCGCCTTCGCCTGACCTGCTCACGCGCTGGCTCCAGCTCGCGGCCTTCCAGCCTATAGACCGCGACCATGCCGCCAAAGGCACGCGACCGCACGAGCCATGGGTCGATGGGCCGATGCACGAAGATATTCGCCGCCGCTTTATTAATGAGCGCTATCGCCTGATGCCCTACCTCTACACCGTCGCCGAAGAGATGTCGCGCACCGGCCTGCCCATCGACCGTCCGCTGTTCCTCGAATTTCCTCATGCCACCGCCGATGGTCATCCCATCGACCTCGACGCAGGCAACGAGTTTCTGCTCGGCCCCGACCTGCTGATCGCGCCTGCACCTTCGCCCGACGAGGTCGCGCAGTACGAAGTCAATCTGCCCCCCGGTATCTGGTACGACTACTGGAGCGGCCAGCGCCTCGACCGCCGCGCACAGACTGTCGCGCGCGATCTCGAACAGCGCGATGCTGCCCAACCCAACAAGCCGCTGCTCATCACGCCGAAGCTGGCCGAGCTGCCGGTCTATGTTCGCGAAGGAACGATCCTGCCCATCGCTCCTCTGACGCAGAGCACCTCGGAGAAGCCAACTGGGCCGCTCACGCTGCGTGTCTACGCAGGCGAAGACTGCCACGGCGACATCTATCTCGATGACGGCAAGACCTTCGACTATCGCTCGGGCCAGTTCTTCCGCCAGCACTTCACCTGCGCGGTCACCGCCGATCATCATCTCGTCGTGCACATCGCAGCATCCGAGGGCAGCTTCGTTCCGTGGTGGAGCCAGCTCCGCATCGAGGCTATGGGCTGGTCTCCTGTGGCGAAAGAGCTGGCGTCACCCACTGTGAAGTTGCCGCTGCGGCAGGTTGGTAACGCATGGACGGCCACTGTTGCGGCACCACACAGAGCGGCGGCTATGGATCTTACGCTTGAGTAGCTGGATGTGGAGAGTGCTGCGTGGATTGGGGAAATACAGGGGTCTCTCCACTGCGCTTCGCTCCGGTCGAGATGACGTGCTTTTGTGTGCTCCCTAATCGAGCCCAAACTAACTCAACCGAATCATAAACGCACGTCATCTCGACCGAAGGCGGCGTTTTTGCCGCCGTAGCGGAGAGACCCCTGTATTTTGCTTTTAAAGAATGCGTATCGGTTCCACTATATTGATCCGATGCCTCCCCAAAGAAAATTCGTCGCCATCAAGTCGCTCTCACAAATAGCCCGAGCCTCTGCGATGCTGGCCCTCTTTATGGCTCCCTGCGCCGCGTTGTGTCAGCAACCCTGGACCATCAGCCCGTTTCACCGGCCCGTCACGGCACCAGTCATCACGCCCAATCCGCAGTCGGTCTTCTCCGATCCGCTGCGGCAGCACCCTGTTCACTGGGAGGCGTCGAACACCTTCAACCCGGCGGCGGTCGTACGCAACGGAAAGATCTACGTGCTCTATCGCGCCGAAGACGATAGCGGCCCCAGGGTGATCGGCATGCACATCTCGCGGCTGGGGCTGGCTTCGAGCGACGACGGCATTCACTTCGTTCGCAACGCCGAGCCAGTCTTCTATGCCGCGAACGATGCGCAGAAAGACCGCGAGTGGCCGGGCGGCGTCGAAGATCCGCGTGTGGTTGAGGCTCCCGACGGCAGCTACGTGCTGACCTACACGCAGTGGAACCGCAAGTCCACCAGCATCGGCATCGCCACCTCGAAGGACCTGATGCTCTGGACGAAGTATGGGCCTGTGTTTCCGCCGAGCGATCGTCCGGCATTTCACAGCTACAAGTCATCGGGCATCGTGACGCAGCTTGTGAACGGACGCCTGATCGCTGCGCGGATTCACGGCAAGTTCTGGATGTACTGGGGCGAGGTCGAAATTCATCTGGCCACGTCGCCTGACCTCATCCACTGGACTGCGCTCGAAGATGAGAAGGGCGATCCGGTGGTGCTGCTCAAGCGCCGAGAAGACCGCTTCGACAGCGGCTTTCCCGAGGTTGGCCCACCGGCGGTGCTGACACCGAAGGGCATCGTGCTTTTGTACAACGGCAAAAATGGTACAGCGCATGGTGCAGCCGGGCTCGATCCCGGCGCGTACTCAGTTGGCGAAGCGCTGTTCTCTGCGGACGATCCGGCGAAGTTGCTCGAACGTACCGACGAACCGGTCTTCAAGCCCGAGATGCCCTTCGAGCGCAGCGGGCAGTATCCCACGGGAACGACGTTTGCCGAGGGGCTGGTCTTCTTCAAGGCGAAGTGGTTTCTCTACTACGGCTGCGCCGACTCTTTCGTCGGAGTCGCCGTTGCGGAACAGCCTGCTCGCTAACCATGTGCGGCCTGCATGGCCTATCATTCTCATGACTTCCGAAGCCGCAGTTCAGGAGGAGACAGATGAAGGCCAGAGTCGAGAGGATCGCCGCGCTTGCGCTGCTCGGTGTTCTCCTCCTGCCTGCTGCGGCCCTCGCGCAAACGGCTTCATCGCCTACGCTCAATGATGTGCTGCAGCAGCTCGACAATAATCTTCATCGTTACGATGCCCAGGTCCCCGACTTCTATTGCAGCGAGCACGTCGTCTCTTCGTTGACCTATGGCAACACGCATCAGATCTCGGTCAACGATTCGATCTTCCGGCTGAAGCGCGTCACGCATCCCAGCGGAATAACGACGCTCGATGAGTCGCGCGAGACCAAGGCAGTGAACGGGGCCGTCGCGGAAAAGCAGATTCAGGGTCCAACGACCCTCAGCGGCGTCTTCTCGGGCGGTCTTGACGTCGTCAGCCTCGACCAGCAATCGTGCATGAGCTACGCGCTCGAACCGACGAAGCCGGGCAAGCCGTACGTCATTCAATTCGCCACGCTGCCGGGAAAGCATGACAACTGTCTGCTCACCGAAGAGAGCAATGGCCGGGTCTTTATCGACCCGGCCACGATGCAGGTCAAGCGGCTGGAGCTTGTCGTGCCCCACCACATCATTGTTCCGCAGACGGTCGGCGCCTGGCGCATCACCATCGTCTACGCTCCGATGCTGCTCGATGGCCGCACCTTCTGGATGCCCACGACCATCGCCTCGACTGCGGACTCAACCTACGAGGGCACCGAGACGGAGTGGGCCTTCAACGCTGCCTACAGCAACTACCACAAGCTCGAAGTCAGCTTTCGCATCCTGCCTCCGAGCGACTCTGCCACGCAGTAACTAAGCAGCCTCGTCTTCTCTGCGTTGCGGCTTCTGACGAAGCAGCAGCGGAAGGATGAAGAGGATGGCGATGATCGTCGTGATCATTCCACCCACCACGACGCGGGCCAGCGGCTGCTGCGCCTGCGCTCCGATGCCGTTTGAGAGCGACGCGGGCAACAGGCCAAGGCCAGCCGCGAGGCATGCCATTACCACTGGACGCATCTCGTCGATGCAGCCCTCTTCGAGCCCCTTGTCGGTTCGTCCATCTTCGGTGATGCTCTCGCGTTGTGCGCGGCGCACGCCCGACATGAAGACCACCGCTCCCAGCGTGGCCACTCCTATCAGCGACGTGAAGCCCACTGCGGCGGAGATACTGAACGGCGTTCGCGTCACGAACAGCGACGCCGCTCCACCGACTGCGGCAAACGGCAGCGTGGCGATGATGATGAACGCATCCTTCCACGTATTGAACTGGATGAAGAGCAGCACCACGATGATCGCCAGCGAGATGGGGATGATGACGGCGAGCCGCCGCTGTTCTTTCTTGAGCGAGTCGAACTCACCCGCCCAGGTGTAGTCGTATCCGGTCGGCAGCTTCACCTGCTGCTTGAGCCTTCCCTGCAGATCGTTGATGGTGGTCGAGAGGTCGCGTCCGCGCACGCTGAATTTAATCGGAATGTAGCGGCGGCCTCCCTCGCGATAGATCATGAAGCTGCCTTCGCGAATGCTTACATCGGCCACCTGTCCCAGCGGAATGCTGCCGCCGTCTGCGGTCGGGATAAGAATGGCGCGAATGGCATCGGGGCTGCTGCGATCGCCTTCGGGATAGCGTACCGTCAGGTCGAAGCGGCGGTCGCCTTGAATGACCTGCGTGACCGGCGCGCCGCCGATGGCAGCCTGCACTGCGGCGTTGATGTCCGCCGACAGCACACCGTAGCGTGCCGCCTTGGCGCGGTTGGTCTGAATGATGAGCGACGGCTGCCCGCCCACCTTGAAGACGCCGACATCGGCGACGCCGGGAACGGACTTCATCACCGTCTCGATCTTGTCGGCAAGACTGGTCAGCGTGTCGAAGTCATCGCCGAAGAGCTTGAGCGAGTTCTCGCCCTTCACGCCCGACATGGCCTCTTCGACATTGTCCTGAATGTTCTGCGAGAAGTTCAGCTCGATGCCGGGAAAGCGCGACAGCCGATTGTTCATCTCTTCGATCAGCTCAGGCTTCGTCAGCCCAGGTCGCCACTTGTCGGCAGGCTTCAGCGCGACCGAGACTTCGATATTGTTGAAGGTGCTGACGTCGGTGCCGTCGTCGGGGCGTCCCATCTGCGAGACCGTCTGCGTCACCTCGGGCGACTCCGCGATGACAGCACGAATCTGGTTCGCCATCGTCGCCGAGGTGTCGAAGGAGATGTCCTGCGGCAGCGTCGCGCGGATCCATAGATTTCCTTCTTCAAGCGGAGGCATGAACTCGCCGCCGACGAAGATGAAGCACAGCACACCCGCCAGCAGCATTATCGCCGCGCCCATCCAGACAGACTTGGGATGGCGTAGCGTGCGATGCAGGACCTTCTCGTAGCCATGGCGCAGCGAGCGGCTCAACCACGTATAGCCGTCGCCTACCTTCTGCACCGTAGGCGCGGTCAGATAGCCGAGCACCGGAGCGAAGACCAGCGCGAACAGCAGAGCGCCCAGCAACGCGAATCCGTAGGTGACCGACATGGGCGAGAAGATCTGCCCGGCCACGCCCTGCATGGTGAACAACGGAATGAAGGCCACCACGATGATGCCCGTCGAAAACAGCACAGGCCGCGCCGCGTCGGTGACGCCTTCGACGATCAGCTCGCCGGTCTCTTCGCCTTCGATGCGCCGCGACAGTTTTCGATAGATGCTTTCGAGCACGATGATCGATGCATCGACGAGAATGCCGAAGTCAATCGCTCCTATGGAAATTAAATTCGCGGAGCGTCCCGCAAGCACCATCATGCCGAAGGCGAACAGCACCGCGAATGGAATGGTGACCGCCGCGATGAAGGTAATGCGCAGGTCTCCCAGCATCGACAGCAGCACCAGCGTCACCAGGATCAGCCCGGTGATGATGATGTCGCGCACGGTGTGGGTCGTCTGGTTGATGAGCGTGGTGCGGTCGTAGATGGTGCTGATCTTCATGCCCGGCGGTAGCAGGCTGCCCGCGTTCAGGCTGGTGATCTTTTCTTTCAGCGCCTTCAGCGTCGGCAGCGATTTCTCGTCCTTCTGCAACAGCACAATGCCGAGCACGATGTCGTTCTGCTTGTCGCGCCCGACCTGTCCCAGCCGTGGCTGAAAGCCCTCGCTGACCGTGCCGATGTCGCGCACGGTGATGGGCGTGCCATTCTTCTCCGCCACGACAATCGCACCGATGTCCTCGGCCGTGTGCACCTGTCCGACTGCGCGCACGTTGACGTTCTGGTTGCCGAGCTGCAAATAATTTCCGCCCGCGTTGGCGTTCGACGACTGCACCGCGTTGATGACCTGCGGCAGCGTGACGCCGTAGCTCAACAGCTTGTTGGGGTCGGCCTCGATCTGATACTGCCGCGTCGTGCCGCCGAAGGTGGTGATGTCGATGACGCCGGGAACCTGCTTCAGTTCGCGGCGCACCAGCCAGTCCTGCGTGGCCTTGATCTCGTTGAGGGTGTAGCCGTGGCCTACGAGTTGATAGCGAAAGATCTCGCCGATAGGCGACCACGGTGACAGTTGTGGCTGCAGATTATTCGGCAGCGACAGCGTCTGCAGACGGTTCAACACCTCTTGGCGATCGCGGAAGCTGTCGCTGTCGAAGTCGAAGTACAGCTTCACGTCGGAGAGCCCGAAGATGCTGATCGAGCGTACCTGGTCAAGATGCGGCGTGCCGTTGATGGTGGTCTCAACCGGTACGGTGACCTGTTGTTCCATCTCTTCGGCAGACCACGAGGGGTTCTGCGTGATGATCTCGACCAGCGGCGGCGAGGGATCGGGATACGCCTCAATATCGAGGCGCGTCACCAGGAAGCCGCCGAGCGCGAGCATGACGAAGAAGAGGATCAGGATGATGGTGCGATAGCGGATGAAGAGGCGAATGAGTGGCTGCACGCTTAGTCTCCGCTCGTTGGGCGAAGCAGAGCGCCGCCGGCTGTGACGACCTTGTCGCCGTCGTTGAGACCGTTGAGGACTTCGATGTTCTTCACCGTACCCGAATCGAGCGTGCGGCCCACGGTCACAGCGCGCTGATCGAATCCTCCCGCAGCATTCGCGATGAAGACGAATGTCTTGTCGGCTTCATGCAGCACCGCCGTCGCGGGCAGGATATAAGTTGCATGGGGAACGCCTGCCACTCGAATGGTGGCAAACATATCGGACTTCAACTGGTGCTTCGGATTCGCCAGAACCACGCGCACCTTCAGCGTGTGCGTCGTCGGGTCCAGCGCGTCGGAGACATTTTGGATGTGGCCCGTGAGCTTCAGGTCGGGATAGGCAGGCACCACGATATCGACCGCTCTGCCTGGACGGACCGATGCAAGGTCTTTCTCGAAGACGTCGCCCACCACCCACACCGTATCCAGATTTGCGATGGTGGCAATCGAGGTTGCGTTGTCCAGCGAGCGCTGCATCTCACCCGTTGCCGTGCCGATGTCGAGCACAGCGCCGGAGATCGGTGCGCGCAGCGCAACCGTGTCGGCCACGCTGTTCTCGGCAAAGCCAAGCTCGCGAATATGCTGGCGCGAGCGTTCGAGTTCCGAGTGCGCAACATCGTCGGTGGCCTGCAACTCGGCGAAGTCCGCCTGCGACAGCACATCGTGCGTCAGCAGCAGTTTGCCGCGAGCGAGTGCGCCGTTCGCGCGGATCACTTCGATCTTTGCCTTCTCAAAGTCCGATCGCGCCACCGCGATATCGTTGCTCTGCAACTGCGCGATCACCTGCCCCTTCACCACATTTTGTCCGGGCAGGATGTTGAGGCCGAGGATGCGCCCGCTGAGCGGCGGATAGATGTGGACGACGTGCGCCGGGTCGGCCATGATGTGCGCTGGTACTTCGAGGTAGTCCGTGCTCTGGGTCGCGTGCACGACAGCGGTATCGACACCGACGTTGGTGGGCTGCTTTTCAGCCGCGGGCGGCGTATGGTTGCAGGCCGTCAAGGGAAAGACGGAGAGTGCAAGGACTGACAAAATTTCAATGCGTGGCTTCAAGATTTTCATGGGAGGATGTCCGTCGCGGTCGCGTAGCTGAGTTGGTGAATGGCAAGCCACACCTGAACATTGGCGTTGAGGCTGCTGAGATGAATGGAACGGTAGTCGCGCAGTGCATCGAGGTAATCAAGCAGCGTCGAGTTTCCGTTGCGATAGCTGAACTGCAGGTTGTCGCGCACGCGCCCAGCCTCGGCGAGGTAATGCGTGTTGTAGCGAACCGCCTGGTGCTGCGCGGTGTCGAGCGCGAACCACGCCTGGTCGACATCGGAGACGACCTGTGTGCGCGCTGCCACCACGGCTAGCCTGCTGGAGTCGATCTCGTAGCGCGTACGTTCCTTCTCGCCCTGATTGCGGTCGAAGATGCGCAGTGGAATCGAGAGGCTGACACCGAAGGTGTTGTCTGCGCCGCTGCGCTCATACTCGCTCGCCAGCGTCGGGTCGGCGGTGCCGCTGGCGATGGCGAAGCGTGCATTGGCCTGCGACAACAGCAGCGACTGCTTCGCTGCCTGAAAGTCCGGACGCGCGTCAAGGGCGCGAGTCTCGGCGTCGGCCATCGTCAGCGCAAGCTGTGGCGGCTCGAGCGTGCCGGTGACGTCGAACGTCGGCGACGGATGATCGATGCCGAAGAGCTGCTGTAACTGCGCGCTCGATTGTTGCAGGTTCAGACCGGCGGAGTCGTCGTCGGCCTCGAACTGCGCCTGTTGCAGGTCGATCCGCTCGAAGTCGGTGCGAGTAATGTCACCGGCATCGAGACGCTGCTTGCTCAGGTCGACCGTCTTGCGATAGTCGGTGAGGTTCTCTTCGGCGATCGCCAGCGCGGCCTTGGCGGCGAGCATGTTGGTGAAAGCCTGCCGCACGCTCAGCACCAGTTGCCGCTGCTGATCGTGGAGCTGGCTCTCGGTCACCAGCGCCGTGTCGGTTGCGCCTTCCATCCGCCAGCGGCGCTTCTGCCCGCGCTCGAACAGCCGCGAGACATTGGCCGAGTAGTAATAAGGGTTGCCGCCGTTGTCGTTGACCTCGGGCAGCGTGACCCCCTGGCCCAGCAGGGTCAGCGTCGGGTTCTGCCTTGCCTCGGCGGTCAGCATGGTGGAGCGCACGGCAGAAAGATGCTCGCGGGCCGAGGCCAGCGAGGGATTGTCGGCCACGGCGCGATCGACCGCCTGCTGCAGCGTGATCGGCGCAGGCTGGACCGATGAGGGCGGTGATTGTGCTTGAAGAGACGGCCATGCCATCGAAATGGCGCACAGCACGTAGAAAAATTTCTGCGTCATACTGCCTTCAGTGTCTGGATTTTAAGAGCTGATAAGGGACGAGCTTCTGCTAGCAGGCGAAAAGACCTGCCACGGGAGGCGGTCGAACGCCAACGGCTCGAATTAAGCCGGTCAGAAGTTTTTCGGCAAAGATGCGCGGGCGCAGTCGTGAATAGAACAGCGGCGCGGCCATGTTCAGGACGACCAGCACGATTGCCCCAAGCAGGCTGAACAGGCCAAGGACCGCGATCTGGCCAAGAGGAGCTTCGCTCGATCGCATCATATGTTCCAGCTCGCTCGGCGTGCTCATCGCGACGCGGTCGTCGGTCATGGAGATCGCCGGGAACAGCAGCACTAGCAGCAGCAGCAAGGCGACCAAAGTGGTCCACTCAAACTCAGCGTGTCCCTTGCGAATCGCCCACACCCACCCCGAGATAAGGAAGATAGACAGTGCGGCCCATGCGAGATTTAGAAAAAGCTCCACGCTGCGCCGAGAATAGCACAATTGGATCAACGGAGCTGTATTCCGGCGATGGTTCAGGCGCTGCTTTTACGACGCAAAACGTCACCAGGATCCCCAGATGGCCGCCAGAAAGGCACGTCATCTCGACCGGAGCGAAGCGTAGTGGAGAGACCCCTGTATTTGTTTTAACCTTCGGTTCTCAATCTCCTCGCCGAATGTTCAGCCCCGATGCGTCGGCAAAATACAGAGGTCTCTCCACTACGGCGTGCGATAAAGCCGCACGCCTTCGGTCGAGATGACGTACATCAGTGGCAGGTCGAGATGACATGCGTCGGGGTGGCCGAGTTCACCTGGCAGGCAGGGCATCTGGAAATCAAGGCCGGATCGTCTTTAAATCGGTGTTAGCCTTTTCGGCTCGCGCAAACTGCATCCACTCGATCACGGCTTCACGACGATGCGGCAGACCGCGACTTCACCGTTGCTGTAGGGACAGTCCAGACCGCTCTGCTGCCGCCTCTCGACGATGACCCACGTCACCGGAGAGATCTCGGACAGGCGCTCGAAGTCAGTCGGCCCAAAGCTGCGCCAGCCCGCGAGCATTTGTTCCTGCTGCTGCCAGTCGTCGAGCAGGCGAGGAAACATGGTGACCGCGCCGCTGTCCTTATAAGCGTCCGCCAACATGCTGCGGTCGGCAAGCGCGCGAAAGCCATGGACATCTTCGCCGCGAATCGCCATATAGTTCGGAGTGAGCGCGAAGACCGCATCGACGGGCGTATTTGCGCGGGCCCATGCAAAGGCCTCAAGCCAGGCATTGCCGTCCGTGCGTCCGGGCAGCTCGATGTGCGGGCTGTACGCATACTCGCTGCGGTCGAGCGCGAACATGCCGAGCGCGAGAGGGACAAACAGCGCGATCCATCGCCACGGCTTCGCCTGAAGCACATACTCGCCGATTAGGCCGCCGAGCATCACGAACATCAGCAGGTAGACGAGGTGGAACATCCGCATCGGTTGCAGGCGGGTGAAGTTGTCGAAGCGATGGCTCGCCGAAAAAACGAGGAAGACCACGGTCGAAAAAACTCCCAGCACGATGAGCGCGCGGCTCGTCTTCGCCATGGCAGCGGACGCAGCCCGAGGCGTTCGCCACGCGACGAGTGCCAGCAGAAGCAGCGGAGCAATCGCGCCGATCCACTCGTACCAGTGCCAGCGATAGGCAAAGAAGTAGGTGCGGCTGTAGAGCACCGCCTGATAAGCTCCCGTCGCCGGCTGAAGACTGAAGCTGTGCAGCAGCCCCGCGCTCGGAGCAGCCAGCGCCAACAGCCGTACGGGTTGCTCCGTGTTGGTCGCCGAGCTGCGGTCGATGTACCAGTAGAGGATCAAAAACGCGGCGCAGTAGACCGCCATCTGCGGATGAAAGAACGCTGTGACCACCAGCCACACGAAGGCCATTCGCAGCCGTCCGCGCAACAAAAAGCCGATGGAGAGCAGAGCGAATGGTGCGGAAAACGACCGTGCCGAGAGGTAGTTATCGGAGAGCACAAGCGCGGTCCCGGCAACCGGAACCGGAAGCAGCGCGGCCAGCAGCGCGACCGCTCCCCAATGCGCGCGCGCGCTGCGAAAAAAAATCTGCGCCAGTTGCCAACCGGCGATCAGGATCAGAAAAATGCAGCCCACATGCCAGAACAAGACAGCGGACTCGACGGAGACATGCAGCAGCCGCGCCGAATATCCCACCAGCGGAGAGAACAAAGAGAGATGCGCATGGCTTTCAAAAAACTCCGCGCCAAACGGATAGAGCCTCGGATTGAAGACCTTCTTGATCGCGGGGATGTAGATCTCGCCATCGTCCACGCCAAAGTGATAGCCCTGCGCCAGCACTGCCGCGCACGCCAGAAGAAACAGGCGAAGCAATGGATAGCGAAGGTGCTGCGTCCTGTCTTCTGTCAAATTGCGAATTACCATTTCGTCGGAGTGAAGATCTGCCCAACCAGCGGGAGATGGATATTCAGCAGCACAATCATGATGATGCAGGTTGCCAGCGCAATCGCCATCAGCGACGGCTCCCGGTACAGCTTCTCCGGGTGCTGCACGGCGCTGTTCTTCTTAAAAGAGAGGTCGAAGTACATGGCCATCAGCAGCGCGATGAACGGAAAAGCGAGGATCAGCTCGATGCGATAGCGGACGACGAAGATGCCGAACATCATCATGGCCATCGACGCATAGAAGACCACCGAGCCGAGCAGGCTGCGCTCGCTATAGTTCTCGAAGGACTTGCGATAGGCGCACGCACCCTGGTGCGAGCCGATCTCGCGGAACTCGCTGAACCGCTTCAGCCCCATGAAGTAGCAGCCCAGCATCCAGTAGGCGCACAGCATCGACGTCGGCGGAATGATGACCTGCGTGACCATGTACCAGCCCAGCAACATGCGCAGCGGATTATTGAGCGACTCCGTCAACACATCGAGATAGGCGACATCCTTGGTGCGCAGCGGCCGAATGTTGTAGATGCAACCCATGATCCACAGCGCTCCCGCGGCCACGGCGAAGCGCAGTCCAATCCACGAGGCCAGCGTCATGCCCACGACCATCATCGCCAGCCACTGCGCGTAGGCTGCGCTCGGGTCAATCAATCCAAGCGCGGCTGGACGATTGCACTTGTGCGGATGCAGCCGATCGTAGGGCGCGTCCAGCAGCTCGTTGAGCACGTAGTTGCTGCACGCGATCAAGGTCACGGCCACGACACCGACTACGATGGGCATCAGCCGTATCTGGCCCAACTGGCTGAGCTTCGGATGCAGAAGGCTCAGGGCAACAACGATGCCGGGCAGCAAAAAGATGTTCTTGATCGAGTGGTCCAATCGCATGATCGCGATGTGGGCGCGCAGCCGTACCCCGAAGGGGATGGGCAGCGCCAGATCGGTTCGCGGCGCTGCGACGACTGCGCTTTCATGGGCTCGACTCGCCATAAAGTATTCGAAATCCTAACAAAAATAGCCCAAAGCGGTCTTCACCTATGGCAGCTTTATTATCTCACTTTGAGCAAAAACCCCCGAATTTTGCGGCAGAACAGGCAGCGTTAGAGCTATTCCTCTCAGGTGCAGCTTCCTTTGTTTGTCATTCCTCTTTTGATTTGTCATTCCCGAAGGGAATCTGCGTTTTGCTCGAATCACCAAACCACATGGGGAGAAGAACCGCCCCGGACCTGTCGGAAAGCCACACTTGACGGCACACACTGTGTGATGTACAGTGTGTATTGAACAGTATGACTATGACAACCCAAAACGAATTGTTCGATTCCCTCCGCCTTGAGCTTCGGCGGGGCTGCCTGATTCTCGCCGTGCTGGCACAGTTACGCGTGGAGCACTACGGCTACACGCTGCGCAAGGCGCTGGCCGATGAGGGACTCGCCATCGAGGAGAGCACGCTTTACCCGCTGCTGCGGCGGCTGGAGACGCAGGGCCTGCTGAGCAGCGAGTGGCGCGAGGAGGAGAAGCGCAACAAGCGCTTCTATCGGCTCTCTGCTGCTGGCGAAGCAATTCTTGAGCAACTGCTTGTGGAATGGAACGGCATCAACGACTCACTGCACAGGATTTTAAAAGACAAGAGAGAGAGGTAGAGCGATGGATCTTCTCGAACGTTATCTACAGGCAGTTGGACAGCACCTGCCGGCAAGGACCAGGCTCGATACGCTGGCCGAGCTGCGCGAGAACCTGCTGGCGCAGATCGAGGCCCGCGAGGAAGAGCTGGGACGGCCTCTCACCCAGGCCGAGGTTGCATCGGTGCTCGAAGCCCATGGCAGGCCGGTGCTGGTGGCGGCGCAATATCAGTCGCAACAGTATCTGATTGGGCCGGGATTGTTCCCGATCTACTCGCTCACCATGAAGAAGAGTCTCCCGTTGGTGTTGCTGGCCTACGCGACCGCGCAGGCGGTCGGCCTCATCTTCCAGAAAGGCAGCTTCGATGTCTGGGCTGCCATCGGCCATCTGCCGTTCGCCCTGCTCACCTTCTGGGGATGTGTGACGTTGGCCTTCGCCCTCTTCGAATTTGCGCAGGGCCGATACTTCGCGGAGATCAAAGTATCGAATCGATGGAACCCGAACGATCTGCCGCCGCTCGCTGTACCCGGCAAGCGGCCGTCGCTGGCAAGCGGCATCGCCGACGTGGCTGTGCATGTGGTTGGGATCGCGTGGCTCTTCATCATTCCGTATAAGCCTTATCTCCTGCTCGGCCCCGGACTCGGCTATATCCGCGGGCTGCACGTCGGCCTCACGCCGGAGTGGCACGTCTTCTACTGGCAGATCATGGCGCTGCTGATCTTGATGCTTCCCTTGAAGGCGCTGGCCTTGTACACCCCTCTGAGCAGATGGCGCGACGGCCTGCAGATTGCCCAGCAGGTGCTTGGGATCGGCATCCTTGCGGTGCTGCTCCAGGCACGATCGTACTTCGCTCCGGCAGCGGCGCTGAGCGCTCACGATCTGGGCTCTCTCGCAGGGGTCAATGCGCTGATCCATCTCGGCTTCGAGATCGGGCTGGCCGTCAGAATCTTTAAATTGCTATGGGACCTGTGGAAGATGATCGCCGCGTCCACCGTGCCCAGAACCGGCGGCGCAATGGTCTAGACCGTTTTCCTGTTTCTATGAGGGCAACAGGAAAACGCCATGCTTCCTTTTGCTCGTCCTTCCCGAAGAGGAACAGGTGTAGCATCCTTTTTATTTGTCATTCCCGAAGGGAATCTGCGTTTTGCTCGAATCGCCAAAACTACATCTGGAGGAGAACCTCTCTAAACTCGTGAGCACCCCAGCTCCGGCAGCTTCAAAACAAAAAAGCCTTACTGCCGCAACTCCACCACCGTCGCTCCCTGTCCGCCTTCATTCTGCGGAGGCTCGGTGATGGTGGTGACATGCGGATGGCCGCGCAGATAGTCGCGCAGCGTTCGCCGCAGCACGCCCATGCCGGTTCCATGAACGATGCGAATGCGTGGCAACCCGGCGAGAAAGGCGCGGTCGAGAAAGCGCTCCACCTCGTCGTGCGCCTCATCCGCAGTGCGGCCAATCACGTTGATCTCCGACGACATATAGTCGGGGTCGTTGTTGGTCGAGACAGTAACGTTGCCACGTTTACGCGCGGCTTCCAGAGGCGTCACTACTTTCACCGACTCCACTCCAGCGATATCGTCAATGCCGGCGCGCATCTTCATCGGGCCAATGGAGACCTCGAAGGTCTTCGCATCGATCACGCGATCCACCCGCGCCTGCCTGCCCAGCGACTTCAGCTTCACCAGGTCGCCGACCTTGATGCCCTTGGGAACATGCGGCTGTGCAGCAGGATCGTTCTTGTCCGCGCCCGTATTGTGTGCGACCACGGTCGAGTTGAACTGCTCTGAAAACTCGCGCCGCAACCGCGCCAGCCGCGCCGCCGAGTCCCGCGCAATCTTCTGCGCCACCGTCTTGTCATCGATAGCTTTGACCGTCTCGCGAAGCTGATAGGCAAAGTCCTCAATCAGCGAGTTGAGCTTGACCTCAAGCTCTTTCGTCCGCGCCTTCTGCTCCACGCGCCCTTCGACTTCGACGCGCGCCTTCTCGCGAGACAACTCGCTCTCTCTCTGGCGCATGGCCTCGCGCTCGGCAGTAGCAGCCGTGAGTTGATCGTGAAGCTGATCGAGGAACGCGCCAATGTCCGCGGTTTGCGTGGTCATCTGCGCTCGCGCCGCCGTAATGATCTCCGGCGAAAGCCCCAGCCGCGCAGCAATGTTCAATCCAGCTGAAGCCCCCGGAACGCCAAGGCGCAGCTCATAGGTCGGCGTCAGCGTCTCCTGATCGAAGCCCACGGCGGCGTTCAGCACGCCCGCATGGTTGGCCGCATAGACCTTCAGCGAAGTAAGGTGTGTCGTGATGCAGCACCACACGTTGGCTGCGAGAAAGTGCGCGGCCACAGCGACAGCCAGCGCCGCCCCCTCTTCCGGATCGGTCGCCGAGCCTAATTCATCGAGCAGCACGAGAGAGGAAGCAGTCGCCTCACGCGAGATGCGGTCGAGATTGACGACATGCGCCGAGAAGCTGGAAAGGTTGCGCTCGATCGACTGCGCATCGCCGATGTCCGCATAAACACTGGTGAAGAGCGGCAGCCTCGCCTCCTCCGCCGGAACCGGAATGCCCGCCTGCGCCATCAGCGCCAGCAGCCCCAGCGTCTTCAGCGACACCGTCTTGCCGCCCGTATTCGGTCCGCTGATGATGAGCTGCTTGGTCGCCGCCGGAAGAACAATCGTCAGCGGGACCGGCTTTGCAGCCTCGCTGCCATCTTCCATCGCCGCTGCTCTCATGCGTAGTTCGAGCAGAGGATGACGTGCGGCGATGAGCGAGAGCTTCGCTTCCTCCTGCTCACTCTCTCCCCTTACATCATCTCGACCGAAGCCCACCCCACCAGCCACGTCATCTCGATTGAAGCCAGCCCCACCAGCCACGTCATCTCGACCGGAGCGAAGCGGAGTGGAGAGACCCCTGTATTTGTCGTTTGCCGTAAACACAGGCCGAACGCAATCAAGCGTCTCCGCGAATCGCGCCCGCGCCACATGCGCCTCCACCTCAGCAAGAATGCACGTACCCAGATGAATCGCTGCCGCGTTCTCGCCCAGCGCCCGCGTCATCACGACAAGGATGCGATGAATCTCGGCCTGCTCCTCATCGAGCAGCCGCACCAGCTCGTTGTTCTGTTCAATCGTCTCCAGCGGCTCGACAAACACTGTCTGCCCCGAAGAAGAAGACCCATGCACCACGCCCGGCACCTTGCGCTTGAACTCCGCCTTCACCGGAATCACAAACCGCTCGCCGCGAATCGTGATCAGATCGTCCTGCGTACTGCCGCCGTCGGCCAGCGAGCGCAGCGACCGGCGCAGGCTCTCTTCAATCGCGCGATGCTGCCGTTCCATGGCGCGGCGAATGCGCCGCAGCTCCGGCGAAGCATCGTCGTTCAAAGACCCATCCGGCTCGATCTTTCCCCGCAGCATCCGCAGCAGCGGCGCAAAGTCATAATCCACCAGCGGCGCAGAGAGTGCAGCAATGCCCGGCCAGTTATATCGCGCACCATTGGCAGGCGGATCGATCACATTGCGCCACGCCGCCACTCGCTCCACCACGCCCAGTAGGCTCGCAATCTCTGTACCTTCCAGCGCCGCGCCGTCGATGCGCGCCTGATCGAGCAGCGTCGTCGGATCGAACAAGCCATGAAAGTCAAAGCTGCCGCCGCCCGCCAGCATCTTCCGCATCTCTTCCGTCCGCTGCTGCTGTTGTTCAATCCACGCAAGGTCGGCCGAAGGCTCCAGTGCCAGCACCCACGCGCGGCCCAGCGGAGAAAAGGTGCGGCCCGCAATCGCCTCGCGCAGGCGCGGCCACTCCAGCGCGGCGGCGCTCGCCTCAGGCAGCGGCGAGGGAACATTGGGTAACAGATCGGACGAGGTCACATTAACCATCGTATCTACTTTTAAAAAGGAGTATTGTTACCCCGCACGGAACCAGCGGCAGCCGTCCGGCGTAACTTCTCTTGCGAAGGTCGCGGCAGCTTTTCGAAACCAACGCCGCCGCCCTGAGGAGGTATTCCAATGGTCTGTCAGGCATGTGGCAATCCGGTCGAGGCAGGAGTTCATTTCTGCCCCCGATGCGGCGCACAGATAGTCGCCGCCGCTCCCGTTCCTCCGCCGCCGTCAGCGTACCCTCCACCCTACCCGCCCATGGTCGTGATGCCCGAGAGGCGCGTGCAGCGAAACCTTCACACGGTCGGGATCCTCTGGTGCATCTTCGGAGCCTACCGCATCCTCGCCGGACTCATCGGAATCTTCGTCCTTGGCATTGCCACCTCGCGCAGCTTCGGCGGGGAGCCGTGGATGTGGGGAGGGCGCTTCCACGCGCCATTCGGTCCACCCTGGATGGCCGCGCTGCTCCCGTTGATCGCCGTGGTCTCCGTCGCCGCCGCACTGCTGGCCTTTCTGGTCGCCTTCGGCCTCATGACGCGCCAGCCCTGGGGACGAGTCGTCGCCATCATCGTCGCCATCCTCTCCCTGTTTAAATTCCCCTTCGGCACGGCACTGGGAATCTACACGCTCTGGGTGCTCGTCCCGGCGGAGTCGGGCATCGAGTACGACGCCATCGCTGGCCGTATCTAAATACAGTGCGCGCCGGACGTAAACTATTGGCATGAACTTTCCTGCCACGCGTATGCGCCGCCTGCGCCGCACCGACGCCATCCGCTCGCTCGTCCGCGAGACCCGTCTGCACCCCGGAGCCTTCATCTACCCGCTCTTCCTCTGCCCCGGCGAAGGCGTTCGCAAAGAGATCAGCTCCATGCCCGGCTGCTTCAACCTCTCCATCGACGAGGCGGTCAAAGAGGCCGAAACCTGCGCCGCGCTCGGCATCGGAGGCCTGCTGCTCTTCGGCCTCCCCGCAGAGAAAGACGAGCAGGCCACAGGAGCATGGGCTGCGGACGGCATCGTGCAGACCGCGCTGCGAGCCTTCAAGTCCAACCGCAAGCTAGACTCACTCGTGCAGATCGCCGACGTCTGCCTCTGCGAGTACACCTCGCACGGCCACTGCGGCATCGTCGTTCGCGACGGCGACCATTACGAAGTTGAGAACGACTCCAGCGTAGCCCTCATCGCCAAGACCGCCGCCTCGCTCGCCGCCGCCGGTGCCGACATCGTCGCCCCCAGCGACATGATGGACGGCCGCATCGCCGCCATCCGCGAAGCACTCGACGCCGACGGCCACCAGCAGACGCCCATCCTCAGCTACGCCTCCAAGTTCGCCTCCGCCTTCTACGGCCCCTTCCGCGAAGCCGCCGACTCCGCGCCCCAGTTCGGCGACCGCCGCAGCTACCAGATGGACGGAGCCAACCTGCGCGAGGCCATGCGCGAGATCGAGCTCGACATCGCCGAAGGCGCCGACATGCTGCTGATGAAGCCGGCCATGCCCTACCTCGACGTCATCCGCGAAGCGCGGCAGCGCTTCGACCTGCCCATGGGCGCCTATCAAGTCTCGGGCGAATACTCCATGCTGCACGCGGCGTTTCAGCGCGGCTGGCTCGAACCCGAACGCGCCATGATGGAGTCGCTGCTCTCCATCCGCCGCGCCGGTGCCGACTTCATCGTCACCTACTTCGCCAAAGACGCCGCGAAGCTGCTCGGCTGATCCATCACAAACCCCTGATTCAAAGTTGTCTCTCGTCGAAGACCTCGAAAACTCCAGCAAAACCGCATGTCAAGCCCCCTGGCGCTTGGTTAAATCCTCTAACCAACGCAGATGCAGCGGTTTACCTGCCAAAAATATTGTCGCAAAAATTGCAGGTGAGTTATGCTCCTTCCTCTAGACTGAAAACAGTCGAGATTAACTCCCAGGGCCCAGCGTTTTCGCTGGGCCCTGACTGCTTTAAATCATTAATTTGCAATGGGCAGAAGCTCCCCACGAAAGCGAGGCAAGGTACCTATGTGCAACTTCAGCTACAGCGATGCAGGCTTCGATCTCACCCGGCAGTTCGAGGGCTTGCGCCTGACCGCCTATCAGGACCAGGTCGGCGTCTGGACCATCGGCTACGGCCACACCGGGCGCGAGGTCCACGGCGGAATGGTCATTATCGAGGACCAGGCCGACGTGCTACTGCACAGCGACATCGCGGGCGCAGTCGCCTGCGTCAACCGAGCCATCACCGCCAGCATCTCCCAATGCCACTTCGACGCTCTGGTCGACTTCACCTTCAACCTCGGCTTCGGCCGCCTGCTCGGTTCCACCCTGCTGCGCCACGTCAACGCAGGAGAGTTCGACCTCGCCGCGCCGCAGTTTCTACTGTGGGACCACGCCGGTGGAGTCGTCGTGCCCGGCCTGCTCGCCCGTCGCCAAGCCGAGATGACCCTGTTTCAGTCAGTGGACTGAGCTCGAACCAGCCAACCCCCTTCCTTTTGTTTGTCATTCCCGAAGGGAATCTGCGTTTTGCTCGAATCACCAAAACCACATCGTGAGGAGAACCGCTCTAGCACTTCACGAACGCACCAAAAGCCAAGAGAGTCCACCCACTCCCCAAAGCATCTAATCCTTGTTAGCCTCCAACCCCCGCAGATTGCGATATTCGCCCGTAAAAGGTCGATAAACGGGCCATCGCAAGCCTCGGAGGTAAGATAAAGTGTTTGGCAATGACCAAAGTGGCACAGGAAACGGAGCAAACCCTTGGCAGAGACGATTTATGACCTTGTAGTGATTGGCGGCGGACCGGCAGGCTATACCTGCGCCATCCGCGCCGGGCAGTATGGACTGAAGACCGCGCTGGTCGAGTCGACCGACAAGCTGGGCGGAACCTGCCTGCACGTCGGCTGCATTCCCACCAAGGCGATTCTCTTCTCCGCCGAAGTTTGGGACCACCTTAAGCACGCCGAGCAGTACGGCATCGACGGCGTCAGCCAGCCCAAACTCAACTGGCAAAACGTGCTCGCGCGCAAAAACGAGATCATCGCCAAGCACACCAAGGGCCTCGACTTCCTGATGAAGAAGAACAAGGTCACCGTCGTCAACGGCTACGGCCGCCTGACTGGCCCAGCCAAGGAAGGCGTCTTCTCCGTCGAGGTCGACAAGGCCGGCAAAAAGGAGACCGTCAAGGCGAAGAAGGTCGTTCTCGCCACCGGCTCCGACGCGCGCATGTTGCCCGGCTACAAGGCCGATAGCACCATCCTCACCAACATCGAAGTCCTCTCCATCGACAAGCTGCCCAAGTCGCTGGTCGTCATCGGTTCGGGCGCGGTCGGCGTCGAGTTTGCCTCCATCTTCAAGAGCTTCGGCACCGATGTCACCATCATCGAGGCGCTGCCCCGCATGGTCCCGGCTGAAGACGAAGACGTCAGCAAAGAGCTGCTCCGCCTCTACAAGAAGCGCGGCATCGACGTGCACGTCTCCGCCAAGGTCGACAAGATCGAGAAGACCAAGGACGGCGTCAACGTCCACTTCACCAAGTCCGACGGCAAGGGCGAGATCAAGTCGGCGGAGAAGGTCCTCGTCGCCGTAGGCCGCGCCCCGCGCACCACTGACGTCGGCCTCGACAAGACGAAGATCACCCCCGATCGCGGCTTCATCATGACCAACGAGTGGATGGAGACCACCGAGCCCGGCGTCTACGCCATCGGCGACATCGTCGGCGGCCTGCCCCAGCTCGCGCACGTCGGCGCAATGGCCGGCCTCGTGGTCGCGGCCAAGCTCGCAGGCAAGTACGCCCGCGCCGTCAACCGTGGCCGCATCCCCGGCTGCACCTACTGCGACCCGCAGATCGGCAGCGTCGGCCTCACCGAGGCGAAGGCGAAGGAAGCGGGCTATCAGGTCAAGGTGGGCAAGTTCCCCTTCGTCGGCAACTCCAAGGCGACGATCCTCGACTCGCACGACGGCTTCGTCAAGGTCGTCTCCGACGCGAAGTACGGCGAGATCCTCGGCGTCCACATCATCGGCCCCAACGCCACCGAGCTGATCGCCGAGTGCGTCACCGCCCTCGAACTCGAAGCCACGGTCGAAGAGATGATGTTCACCATCCACGCCCACCCCACGCTGTCGGAAAGCCTGCTCGACGCCTTCTCCAGCGTAGAAGGCATGGCCATCAACGTCTAGTGCTGTATGGGAAAGTATCTTGAGGAGGGCGTGATGGATACGCTCTCCTCTTTTTATTTGGGTCTGTCCGAGATAACTATCGTTAACAAAAGTTGCCGCACGACAAAGACTTTGCCTTATTCTGCTCAGGGAGAAGGGAGAATTTTTGTATGCAAATCATCTATGCTGCGCCCTTTATTCTCCTTTCTATATTGGCTTTTTTCGTTTGCCTTGCGATGCCGCGATTTCGGCGTTTTGCGCCCGCCGCATTTGTGATTCCTGTAACCTTCGGCGTCTGTTCGATCGTTGGTTGGATAGCCTTCATCCTTATTGCTGGTAACGTTCTCCACTTGAATTTAGGACCTGCAATCGGCTCTCATGGAGTTGTTGAAGGCCTATTGTTTTATCTCCTTCCAGGAGTTGTAGGAGCATGGCTTGCCGTAAGGCTTATTCGCATCATTGAAGGAAGTTTTCTAAATACACAAAGGGCAAGGAATCTTGTCATTCGGGTTATGGTCGCAGCTATCATGGCGTTTATCGGTGCCTTTCTAGGCTTGGGGTTAGCAACCGACTTGCTCCCTGTTGGATCAACCGTAGCCTCGTTGTGGATAGCGCTTTTAAGTTCGATCCTGGCGGCGACTGCTGGTTTCGCTATCGCAATGGCGTTTCAAAGACGAGCCACTTCCGCCTCTAAAGCTGGAGGAGGCAGTCGGTCAGCACTGCTAGATTGACATCATGATGTCTTTTTGAAAACATCATGATGTGCGAACGACCCTCACCATCGACGACGATGTAGCAACCCTCCTCGAAAAGGAGATACGCCGCACCGGCCAGTCTCTGAAGCAGACCGTGAATCAGTTGCTTCGCTCCGGGCTTCAGCAGGCGGCCGCGCCGGTCAAGCCACGTCCGTTTCGAGTCAAGCCCAAAAAGGTCGGATTGCCTCCCGAGTGGACATCGGGCAGCGTGGCCGAGCTGATTGAAATGCTGGAAGGGCCGTCGCATCGATGATCGTTCTCGATGCCAACATCCTTCTCTACGCCTACGATGCCGAGTCAGCCCAGCACCGCCCGGCACGCACTTATCTGGAGGAAATCTTCTCCGCGTCTGATCCCGTTGGCCTTCCGCTCCAGAGCATCTCCGCATTTCTCCGCATCATGACGCAGCAGGGCCTGCGAAGCGGCTGCTTCACTCTGCACGAAGCAGTGGAGATCGTGGAGGAGTGGCTGAATCTTCCCCAAGTCCGTCTGCTTATTCCGGGAGAGCGTCATTGGTCGATCTTTCAACGAATGCTGATCGAGGGCCATGCCTCCGGACGGCTCGTGACCGATGCCCAGATCGCCGCGACTACCATGGAATTCGGCGGCGAGTTGCAGACGAATGATCGCGACTTCGCCCGCTTCCCCGGTCTGCGCTGGAACAATCCGCTCGTGAAGAAGTAATGTACATCCACCTCCTCCATCTCGGCCGCATCCCCTACGCGGAAGGTCTCGCCATCCAGCAGCAGGTCGTAGCCGCGCGCAAGCAGAACCTCATCGGCGACACGCTGCTCCTGCTCGAGCACCCACCCGTCCTCACCCTTGGCCGCAACGCCAGCCGCTCCAACATCCTCGCCAGCGATGAATTTTTACAACAGCGCGGCATAGAGCTGCACGAGATCAATCGCGGTGGCGACGTCACCTACCACGGCCCCGGCCAGCTTGTCGGCTATCCCATCCTCGATCTGCGCGGCGATCTCCCCGGCAAAAAAGGCCCACATCTAGGCCCGGTCGATTACGTCCGCCTGCTCGAAGAAGTCCTCATCCGCATCTGCGGCGACTTCGGCGTTATGGCCCAGCGTATCCCCAAACTCACCGGCGTATGGACGGTCGCAGGCGGCAGCATTCAGGAGAAAAAAATCGCAGCCATTGGCGTGCACGTCTCGCAGGGCGTCACCTCGCACGGCTTCGCGCTCAACGTGACGACCGACCTCCGCGACTTCGAGTGGATCGTCCCCTGTGGCATCACCGACCGCGCCGTCACCAGCCTCGAACTCGAAGCCGACGGCAGCCACGCGCCAACTATGGAGAACGCCATCCACTCCGCCGCGCGTAACTTTGGCCGCATCTTCGGGCGGCAGATGCTCTGGAACGAATCGCTCGACGAGCTGCTGCATCCAGCAGATGCGACCACCCGCGAAGCAGTTTAAGAACTGCTGTTGCCGTTGCATGCACTCCCCACAAAAGCACACGATTCACAGCCACCGTCCCCCTTACCCTGTGGTGACTGTGACGAAGCCTCTCCTCCTTGCCCTTTACACGATGTTCGCGTTCGGCGCTCTCAACGCGCAGACCCCCACCTGGCAGCCCACGCCGGGCCATGTGCAGATACCGATCTGGCTCAGCACGCCGCCCGATCCGCGGCCAGCCAAGGCGCCGGAGGACATGCAACTGGACACGAAGGAGCTGGTCGCGGGCAAGCCGTGGGTTGTCGTGGAGAACGTCTCGCAGCCAACGATGACCGTCTATTCGCCCACGGGAAAAAATACCGGCGCGGCCGTCGTCGTATTCCCCGGTGGAGGCTACGAGATTCTCGCCATCGACCTTGAAGGCACGGAGGCCTGTGACTGGCTCACCTCCAAGGGGATTACGTGTGTCCTGCTGAAGTACCGCGTCCCCGCTCCAAGGTCGAGCCCCAACTGGGGAGCGTATCCGCAGTCGCCCATCGCTCTTGAAGATGCGCAGAGAACGTTGGGGCTGGTGCGCCTGCACGCCGCCGAGTGGCACATCGACCCGCATAAGGTCGGCGTGCTTGGATTTTCGGCAGGCGGCCATCTGGTGGCGGCGACCAGTGTGCACTTTCGGCAGCGTCTATACCCGCCGATCGATGCCGCTGACAAAGAGAGCTGCCGCCCCGACTTCGCCGTGGCCCTCTATCCCGGTCATCTGTCAATGCGCGGACCCCTCAATCTGAACCTGGACATCGCCTCCCACATCACTGCCCAGACGCCGCCCACGTTCCTGCTCCAGAACGAAGACGACAACGTGGACAACGTAAACGACTCACTGAGCTATTACATTGCGCTCAAGAAGGCCAAGGTCCCAGTGGAGATGCATCTTTACGCGCACGGCGGCCACGCCTTCGGTCTACGTCGCACGAAGTTTCCCACGACGCGCTGGCCGGAGCTGGTGGAGACGTGGCTGGGAACCATCGGGATGATCCCCGAGTAGATGCTCCGGCACTTCCGATCGCGAAGCTCCATTGTGCGCGAAGCTCTTTTTTGTCAACCGCAGCAAATTTTTACTATCCTGCACCAATTTCTTGTCATCCCGCAGCGAAGCGGAGGGATCTGCTTTTGTCTTCGCTCAACATAACCGAACCAGCAATAAAGCACGTCATCTCGACCGGAGGCGGCGCTTTTGCCGCCGTAGTGGAGAGACCCCTGTATTTCGCCTTTACGCCTTCTCCCAAACCCCGATTCCGCCATTCCCACCCCTGCGACCGCGACCGCCGATTATCGGCTGAACATGCCAGTTTTCAACACACAGTCTTATAATCCAAAGGTGCGCGGCAATATAACCAGCGCCAGCTAGCACTATAAGGAACCTTCATGCCGACTGAAGTAGTTATGCCCCAGATGGGCGAATCCATCACCGAAGGCACCATCACCAAGTGGCTCAAGAAGCCCGGCGACACCGTCCAGCGCGACGAGCCGCTCTTTGAAATTTCGACCGACAAGGTCGACGCCGAAATTCCCTCGCCCATAGCTGGCACCCTCTCCGAGATCAAGGTCGCCGAAGGCGCGACCGTCGGCATCAACACCGTGGTCGCCACGATCGCTGAAGCTGGTTCTGCTTCGACTCCCGCTGCCGCTCCCGCAAAGGCCGAAACCGCAGCAGCAGCCACCCCGGCCCCCGCTGCTGCTCCTGCTGCTGAGGCACCCGCCGCCGCTGGCTCCGGCACCGAAGTTCTGATGCCGCAGATGGGCGAATCCATCACCGAAGGCACCATCACCAAGTGGCTCAAGAAGGTCGGCGACAGCGTTCAGCGCGACGAGCCCATCTTTGAAATCTCGACCGACAAGGTTGACGCCGAGATTCCCTCGCCCGTAGCTGGAACCCTCACCGAGATCAAGGTCGGCGAAGGCGCAACCGTCACCATCAACACCGTAGTCGCCGTCATCGGCGGCGCTGCCGGTAAGTCCGCAGCTGCACCTGCCGCCGCCCCTGCGGCATCCGCACCCGCCGCCTCTGCGCCTACACCTGCCGCTGCTGCACCCGCAGCTTCGGCCGGCGAAGGCGTCCGCTCCTCGCCGCTGGTGCGCAAGATCGCCAAGGACAACAACGTCGATCTCACCCAGGTCCCCGGCACCGGCTCCGAAGGCCGCATCACCAAGACCGACATCCTCGGCCATCTCGAAGGAGGCGCCAAGCCCGCCGCCGCTGCTCCTGCGGCATCGGCTCCTGCGGCCAAACCGGCTGCATCCACCCCGCAGCCCGGCGATCTCGTTCCCATGACGAAGATGCGCTCCATCATCGCGCAGCGCATGGTCGAGTCCAAGCGCACCAGCCCGCACGTCCACACCGTCTTCAAGGTGGACATGACCCGCATCGTCAAGCTGCGCGAAAAAGAGAAGTCGAAGTACGAGCAGCGCAACGGCGTCAAGCTGACCTACATGCCCTTCATCACCCGCGCCGCGATTGTGGCCCTGCGCAAGCACCCCATCGTCAACGGTGCCATCGAAGGCGACGCCATCCGCTACAACAAGAACATCAACATCGGCATCGCGGTAGCGCTCGACTGGGGCCTCATCGTCCCCGTCCTCAAGCAGACCGAAGAGAAGAACTTCCTCGGCATCGCCCGCGGCATCGTCGACGTTGCGGATCGCGCGCGCAACAAGAAGCTCGCCCCCGACGAGATCTCCGGCGGTACCTTCACGCTGACGAACTCCGGCATCTTCGGCGAGCAGTTCGGCACGCCGATCATCAACCAGCCGCAGAGCGCCATCCTCGGCATCGGCGGCCTCAACAAAGAAGCCGAAGTGCTGACCGACAAGGACGGCAACGACGTCATCGCCATCCGCTCCATCCAGCGCTTCACCCTGGGCTTCGACCATCGCATCGTAGACGGGGCCGACGCCGGCAAATTCATGTCCGACTTCAAGGCCTACCTCGAAAATTGGTCCGAAGACATCGGGTAAAGAAAAATCAGCTTTGACACGTATGTTCGATCATGAAACGGCAATCTCGAGAAAGATTGCCGTTTACATTTAAAGTCAAAGACATGCGCTTCAGACTAGAGGAGTCACACCACATGCAATGAGATATTGCGACGTGGCCTCGAACTCCTCCGGCAGATTTGTAGGATCCTCAGTATTACCTCCCGGAACAAAGATAACCATTCCTTGTCGTGCGCGAGTCAGCAGAACGCGGTAAGCATTCTGCCGATAGATTCGTTTCTCGCGATTTTTGATAGCGGACCATTTGGTGGGCGACCCATGTCGCAAAGCGCGCATCTGCCAGCCGCTGGAGTGATTCCAGATGAAATCTCCACCCCAGCAAAGTCCAATCCAGTCCAACTCAAGTCCCTGGATTTCAAACTCTGTTGCAAACACTTCGCAGGAACAACTGGAGCGAACATCCATCTTATCTGCCAGGTACCAGTGTTCCCAAGGATACTCAGCATGGAAAGATGAACTGGGTTCAAGCCCCTCTGCACGAAGGCGCGCTGCACCTGAGGAGCCGATTAGGCCATAGCGATTTACCCCAACCCCTTGCTCATGCAGCTTTCGGCGTACGACACTTAAATTGCGCGTGAGAAGGATAGGAAAGCGTTCCGTGATCTTGAGTGCAGATGCTCCCCTCGCATCCCCGTCCAACACACGGTTTACCCATATTGCTAATTGCTCCGCGCGCAAACTCCGATTGGAAGTTCTCAGATGAAGGGCTGCATTTGTATGGATACTCTTCTGCAGAGAAGAGTCTTCGAAGAGTCGATGTCCCGCGGTGGATGCGCCGCCATCCAGAACCTCTGGTGATGCATACACAACCCAATCCTTTCCGCTGGCGGCTAACGCCCTTCCCCACTCTTCCAGGCCTGCTTCACCATCGTTAATCTCCTGGCCTCCACCGACAAGGGCAACCACGATGGCCCAATCAAGATGTCGCTCCATAATTCGAAGCAACATCTCGGGTTCTGAGTAGTCTCGATGGAACTTCTTCATATTCTGTGCTCGATCCCATGCTCGCTGCGCTTCATCGAAGATGATGGCGTGGTTCGAGGGAGATTCCAAATTATCTTCTGTATGGTATCGAGCAAAGACATGCACGTTTTCTATCAGCGTCTTTGCTTCCGTCCTAGCTTGAGGAGCCGAGGCCCCACCCTTCATACTCTCCTTTGTAAACAAATGTTGTAGAACCTTTACAAGCGGCCCATTTCCACTCATAAAATGGATCGCATTTGCATTATTTTCTGTAGAGTGAGCGAGACTCAATCCCACCAAAGTTTTTCCAGAACCAGGTACGCCTGTCAGAAAACATATCGCATGGTGGCTCTCGTTGCGTGCACGATTCACATAGTCCTGCACCGTTCGACATACAGACTCAATCTCATGTTCTGATGCCTCACAGTGCGCAATCTCTCGAATCGAAAGCCCACGCCTTAGTTCAGTTGCTGCTTCGATAATGCTAGGCACAGGGAAATAGGGGCTGACGTCCCATTCTTCTGCAGAGATTTGACCTTGAACATGCCGCTCGACATCAAACAGCACATTTGGTAGTTCACGCCATGAACTTCGGAGAACCGACGCCACCCAATACGAGGATAGCTGTGAAAAAAACTCCCGTTGATGTATGCCTACGCAATCAGGTCTTCCATCCTCAGAGGAGACAAGGATCGGAATAATCCTATGTCCGTTCGAGCCTTTATGAAAATAATGTAATAGAAGTGCGTACTCTTCAATCTGTCGTTTTACCTGTGATGCCGTGTGCCCCGTTTTGGCTTCGAGAAGGACAATTGCGTCTCCGATGAGTAACACGACATCGATGCGAAGTTCTTTCCGGGGGATTGAAAACTCCAGGATTAGCCCCCATCGCTGAGCACTGTCGGATATTGCGATGCACTGCTCAAGAGCTTCTTTGAGCGAATAAAGATCGCGTTCCCACGTAAGTGTCTGGTCAGAGTACTGTGTTGTATAGCCCCGGTTCGCATATGCCGTTGCCAGGTGCGCAAGCACGTGCTCTTTTGTTTGGGTAAGAAACACTCCAACAGTCGTTCGATAGAAAGATGCCATGTTTGAAAGAGATTAACCGGAACCAGGATAACAACAGTGTGTGCTTCGGGTGTCTTCATAGAAGACACTGTTGATACCATTTCCAACGCCAAGGCGCTTCTACAGCAGCGCCTTAGCCCTAAGTACCAACTCCACCGCTTGCTCCGCCGTCTTGCCCACAGCCGACAGATGCCCCATCTTCCGGCCTTTGCGCGGCTTGTGCTTCTCATACAGATGCAGCCGCACCCCCGGTACGGCAAGCGCCGCATCGAACCGCGGCTCCCGTGCCGTGCCGTCAGCGTTCAGCCAAACCTCGCCCAGCAGGTTCGCAATCGCCGCAGGCTGCACGATCTCCACCTCGCCCAGCGGAAGGTCGCACACCGCGCGCACCAGTTGCTCGAACTGGCTGGTCACGCAGGCACGTTCGCTCGCGTGGTAGCTGTTATGAGGCCGCGGAGCAAGCTCATTCACCAGCAGCCGACCGTCGTTGGTGCAGAACATTTCCACCGCCAGCACACCCTCAAGCTGGAACGTGTCAGCGATCTCCTCGGCAATCTTCCGCGCCTCCGCTTCCATCGCAGCAGGCACCGGAGCAGGCATCGCGCTCCACGCCAGAATCTGCTCCTCGTGATGATTCCACGCAGTCGGGAAAACTTTGACCTCGCCATTCGGCGCACGCGCCACCATCACCGAGATCTCGCGCTCCAGCTCAATCGCCTTCTCGGCAACTCCCGGCCCTTCGCCCAACGCCGCCCACGCGCCGCGCACCTCATCTTCCAATGAAGCCCCAGCAGAGAACCCAACCTTGCCCTGTCCGCGCCCATCGTAGCCGCCAGTCGCGCTCTTGCAGAAACACTTGCCGCCCAGCTCGCTAATCGCATTACGCAACTCGTCGAGCGACCGCACCGCGCGGTACTCGCCGATAGGAAAGCCATTCCTGCGCAGCCAGTCCTTCTGCTCAATCCTGTCCTGAATGATCGCCAGCATCGCACCGCCGGGTCGCACCGGCGCAAAGCTCGCCGCCGCCTCCATGCTCGCCGCCGCAATCTGCTCGATCTCCAGCGTGACGACATCACATCCGCGAGCCAGGTTCGCCGCCTCACGCGCATCGTCCCACCCAGCCTCGATGCAGCCATCCACCACAAACCGCGCGGGACAAGCCGGGTCCGGGTCGAGCACCGTGATGCGATATCCCATCGCCCGTGCCGCCATCGCCGTCATGCGGCCAAGCTGCCCGCCACCAAAGATGCCAATCGTCGCACCGGGAAGGATCGGCTTCGCCGCACGCAAATTTTTCTGTGAACCAGGTGTGCTATTTTGCGAATCAGACAAGCTCACGCGCCCGCCTCGTCTTCACCAACCACCTGCGCCAATACCTCGTCGCGTCGTGTCGCACGCCACTCCACCAGCTTCACCCGCAGCGCCGGATCGGTCGTGGCCAGCATCGCCACCGCCAGCAGCCCCGCATTGGCCGCGCCCGCCGCGCCAATCGCCAGCGTGGCTACCGGAATCCCCTTCGGCATCTGGACGATACTTAACAACGAGTCCATCCCTTGCAGCGCGGTCGCGGCAATCGGCACGCCCAGCACTGGAACAACGGTCTTCGCTGCCAGCATTCCCGGCAGATGCGCCGCGCCGCCCGCGCCTGCGATGATCGCACGCAGCCCGCGTCCCACCGCCGCATCGGCGTATTCAAACAGCAGCTCGGGCGTGCGATGCGCCGAGACCACGCGCACCTCGTGCGGCACGCCAAACTCTTTCAGCATCTCGACAGCGCTCTTCATCACCGCATAATCATTGCGGCTTCCCATCACGATTCCAACCAGGGGCTCGGCACTCATAGACCACGATTATACGGTTTTGCACTGCTTAACAGCGATAAGACATAAGGATACGACCACGGATTACGCGGAGGAACGCGGATTTAAAAACTTAACACCGATTTACATCGATGACACCGATCAAAAGCAAGAAGCCATTTGCCTTTCAGTATTTAACATCCGTCTTTATCCGTGTAATCCGTGATCGATTTTTAAATCGGTGTCATCGGTGCAGATCGGTGTTAAGCCTTCGCTCAGCGGCGAAAGTAATCCACCGCCACCTGCACCATCGTTACTAAACCACCAGCAGCCGTGAACAGCCCTTTCATCCGCTGCACGCTGCGCTCATGCCGCTCCACGCGCTCCTCTAACTGTGTCAGCCGCCCCGGCTGGCCAATCCCCATCACCTGTTGCATCTGGCTCTTCAACACACTAAGATCGGCCAGCACCTGCGCTTCAAACTCCGTCATCACTCCCCCTTACGACCCCACCGGCAGATCCGTAAACACTGCACTCGAAAAACGCGAATACAACGGAGGCGTCGAGCCGTCATACATCCGCACGTAGTACCGCTCCACCTGTGCCTCGCGCGGAATGGAAAAGTTCCGCACCGGGCTGCGCAACACCAGGTCTTGATCGACACCCGGCCCAAAGTCCCAGTCGCGCCGCCGCACCTCGAACCCGCCGCCCGTCGGCGGAGCCATCCCAGCATCGACCTGCAGCGCAGTCCCCGTCGCGCTCACAATTTGTAACTGTTGCAGGTTCGCAAGCACATTGCCTGCAGTGGTCAACGCCGTCTGCGGCAGCAGAGCGTCCGCCGCAATCGCCTCCGACAACTTCAGCCCCAGTCCTTCAGCCCAGTCGTTCGCAAACGCGATGCGATACGTCAGCACCTCCGGCCACGCCGCGCCGTCTGCGATCTCTACACGCCGAGCCACAACACTCATCGTTGCGCCTGCGCTCATAATGTCCAGCACATCACCAGGCCAAATGTCCGGTGGATTCACTGCGGCATACGTTCCGGAGAGAGCAGCCGCACGGCTTGTCGAAAAACTCAGCACGGCCAGCGCCGCGTTCTCGCAGTCCGCAGAGCAACGCGCCGCAGGCGAGTCCACTTTGCCCAGCCACTGCGCCGTCCCCGGCATGTTGCCCGCGGCCTCGGCGGCCACACTCGCCGCATTCTCCAGCCGGGCCACGGCCCGCTGCTCGCCGCGATACACCACGGTTACAAGTTCTCCCGCCACCGGAACACGTCCCGCCAGAAATGTAACCTTTCCGGTAGCAGATACGGTGCAATCTATGCCCTCGCTCGCAGCGCCGATCAACCGGGTCACCTTGGCTCCATTGGCCAGCGTACTCACCACCCAGGCCGAGCCCGTCTGCGTCAGTCGGCAGTAGCCCATCGACCCGAACATCTGCACGCTGTTCACCGCAACAAAGCTGCAACTCCCTGCTGAACTCGCCACTGCACCGTCGTATAAGACTGTCGCCGGTGTGTTCGAAGCCGCACCCAGGTCCTGCATCTCGAACACAACGCTCATCGGTGCCGCTATCACGCCGCCACCAAACGCCTGCACCGTGCCGTCCACCATCGTGTAGAAGGACTGCAACACGCGCTGCGCTTCGACGCAATGTAGCCGGATGCGCAGCGTATAGGTATGCCCACTCAGCAGCGTCAGCGCCGTACCCACCTCCGCTCCATTCATAAACGGGACCGCAAGGGTCGCGCCGCCGCTCTGGCGCACGTTGTAGCCCGCAAAGCAATTCGTGCTCTCCACCGTGCCCGAGTACAACCCGCACACAATGCCGGTGCTGCCCGCCGTCAGTTGCAGGCTGCCTGCCTCGATCACCAGCGTCCCACCCAGTTCGACCGCGTCAATGGCAGTCAGCGTCGTCTGCCCATCGAGCCCGTTGCCTCCCATCAGCGCCAGCCCAGCCGCGCCGAACCCCAAGTGCGCTCCCGGATCGGTCACCTGCCACACCCGCGTATTGAAGGCGCCTTCATTGAAGCTATCGGTCAACAGGTTCGAAGAGTTGGCCGTCTTCTTCGGTCGAAACGGCGTCTGCGCCAGTTCGAAGACCGTCGTTGTTCCATCCCCCGCAAACGTCTCGCTGATGTAAGCCGCAGGCTCCATATCGCCGCTCACAGTCACATCGTTGGCCAGTTCTTTTACCGACGCTGTCTTCAGCGCCGCAATCTGCAACGTGCCGTCGCCATCGCTCAACGCATGAGTCACCGCACCCGCAGGCTGCATCGAGACCGCGCCATCGAGCACGCGATACGCCGCATAGGTAGCACTGGCAAGCTGGCCCGCATTCTCCGACCACGTCGCCACCTGCGACGGTTCGAAGACGCCAACGTTACGGCCAGCAAGCACGCCCGTGGTTGTGAACAGCGCTCCATCCACGCGCTCGGTCAGCGTCGTCAGCAGCTCGCCGCCCGCCTGCGCCAGCCCTGTGCCACTCAACACCGCCGACTGCTTGTCCAGCAGCCACTCATCGCTGACCGCGCTGAACGCATAGCGATACACCGGACCCATCGTCGCGACGCCTGCATAGATGCTCTCCGGCTCGGTCGCCACGTATCCCGTAAACAGAACCGTTCCGGCATCCGAGGTCACGACCACGCGCCCGCGACGAGCAGGCACAGGCAGCGTGCTCGCGCTGATATCGAGCAGCCCACTGCACAGCGAAGGAGCATTCAACACACGCTCAATCTTCAACGGGCCATCGGCGGACACAGCATTGCTGTAGTCCACCGCGCCCGCGCTATCCAGGTTGTCGATCGTAATCTTCACTGCGCCTCCTCAACCGTCAGCGGAGCCAGCCCGCGCATCTGCCGCACCTCATCCACCGTCAACACACCCGCCTTCAGCAGCGTGGTCTGCATCTGCACCTCTTCACTCTCGTCCCTGCTCTCCAGATCGTTGAAGCAGAACTCGAACTCGCGCCATCCCAGCTTCTTCGCAAACAGGTCGCGCGTGATGTGCTCGGCCAGCAGCTTGGCCACGGGAACAATCGCGCCTTGAAACGCCTCATCCGCCATCTCGCCCGCAGTCGAGCGGTTCACGTCGCTCTGCAAGCCGAGCAGCATCGGCGGCAGCTCAAACGCATTCGCGATCAGGCGAATCAGCATCTCCTGCCACGCCAGCCGCAGATCGGCATCGGTGCCGCCGGCAAAGCGCAACACCTCGGGCTTCTGCTCGCAGCTCAACAATGGCACGCGGCCCGTGCCTTCAATCTCGTCCTGCCACCAGCGAATCAGGCGGTCATGCTGCTCGGGCGTAGCCTCGTTCAACCACAGCGCATACTGCACCACGGAGTTCGAAGCGAGCCGACCGGCATAGCGGTTCGCGCTCAGAAACTGGTTCACCGTCTCGAACGCAACCTCCAGCCGCCCCAACCCAAACGGTGTATGCGTGCGCGGATTCAGCCGCAGATACATCAACTCATCATCGAGCAGAGGAATCAAACCCTCGCGACCCAACTGGCCTGTGGCCTGTGCGTAGCGCGGCTTCGACGGGTCGCCGTTCCACTTGCTGTCGATCTGGATGGTCGCCCCATCGACGGCCCACAGATGAAACGGCCGCGCCGCATCGCCGGTCGCCTCCATCTCCACCGCGCCAAACCCGCCGACGATCAGGTCTTCGAGCACCTGCTCCCACAGCACGCGAAAGCTGTCCGCGGCGTTCGGCTCTTCAAGCGAAAGCCGCAGCGCATTCAACCGCGCCGTCGCATCCGCCACGCTTGCCGCGTCGTAGCCGCGGCGCACGCGCACCTGCCAGTCCATGCTGGCGATCTTGTCCTTCACCACGTTGATCGCACGCCGCACCACCGGCGTCTCCGCGAACTTGCGCAGGTTCGCCGGAGTAGGCTTGGGCAGCGCACTCTGCCCCGTCCGTCCCGCCTGGTACGGTGTAAAGATCGAAGGCAGCATCGCCGTCTTGCGCTCCCCAACCGCTGCATCCGCTGCTGCTTCCACGCCAGCGATCTTCTCCCAGACATCCTTCACCATCGAACGAACTCCCATGCCTCACCTCTCTCTTTCCGTATCCGTTGCAAAAAGAAAAAGGCATAGCCCATGGGCCATGCCTTTGCCTTCAAATTAGTTGCTAGTTGCTAGTTGCTAGTTGCTGGCGGGTCGTTTTCAACCAACAACCAACAACCAGCAACGTCCCTCAAATTCGCAACTCCACCCGCGCCGTCTCCGCCACTCGCGCGAGATCGCTCACCGTCACCACGCGAATCTCCTGCTGCTCCATCGCCTCGACGCCAAAGCGATAACGCTCCATCGCCTCGTCTTCTATATCCGAGGAGACAGACCGCAGCGGCTCGACTACAGCCGTCAACTCCAGCTTCGCGCTCTCCACCCGCAGCACGCCTTCGCGCAACTGCGGAGCCGAATAAGCCAACCCCTTCGCTGCCTCCACATCGCCCTCCAGCGACACCGCCTGGAACATGCGGATGATTCCGTTCGGGCGATAGCCGCAATCGATCTTCATCGGATCGCCCGGCCGCGTATAAAGCGAAGCCGCAATCCTCTTGCGCATCAACCCCCACACTCCTGCGCGCTCAAACTCCGTCCGCATTGCTCCGGCAATGGCTGCGCGCCCTGTCCGGCGACGCTCGACCTTAATCTTCAGCGGCTCGACATACATCCGCATCAACTGCTCCAGCTCCGCCGGCATACTCTCAGCCAGCGAGGCCCGCGCCTCGGAGATCTGTACCGAGTTCGAAAGCGTGTCCTGCAACAGTGCCAGCACCGGCTTCGGATCGGTCGCACTCATCCGCAACCGCTCTGCGATCTCTCCCTCGAGCGCCTCCAGCAGGCCCAGGTCGGCATCCGCATCCATACACCGAACCCGGCTCCAGTCCCGCGTAAAACGCACCACCGCGCTCTCGGCGTTGGCTGCCTCGCGCAGCAGCACACCGATGTTGGTAAACTCGCCCTTCACCACATCCGGGACATACCGAATCAGGAAGAACTCGCACGGCAAACGTTCCTTCAAGACTGTCTCCTCTTCAACTACTTAGTTGTTAGTTGATGGTTGTTAGTTGCTGGATGAAAACCACCAATCACCAACTACATTACAAATTTTCCCACTCCACTCACCTCGGCGAACTGTCGAGGCACCACAAATTTCTTCGCTGCATCCCACATCGGGAACGGCTCCCGATTCGAATCCCGAAACGACGCGATCAGCTCCCGCACCCGCGACCGTCGCCGCAGCATCTGCTCCATTAACTGCTCGATCACCGCCGTATCGCCGCCATACCACTCTGGCGGAACCGCTTCGGCGATCTCCCACAGCACTCCCGCCTCCATCGCCTCCACGCGGCTCAGCCATGGCTCAAAGCTCTGCCACCCTGTCACGCGCTCATACACCTTGTTGCGCTGATAGACACCACGCAGCGGCGAGTCGGGAAACGTCCACTCCCCCGCGTTGAAGCAGAAGCCCTGATCGATAAACGTGGCGCGATACTTCCGCTCGCGCGGCTTGCGCTCGAACACGGCCTGCCGCCCATTGCAGTTGCCAGCCCACTTATCGATGCACAGTATCCCGGCAAACTCCGCCAGGTTCCTTACCTCGTCCAACTGCTGCTCGGGAAGATAATCGACCACCTGCCCCGGCATGAGTCCACCCACAAACTGCGATCCGAACTGTAACCCGGCGACGTATCGCTCGCGTCCGCCGCGGCCTTCCACCTGCATGTCGAAGGTGTTGGCCACCAGCCACTCCGTTACCTCGACCACATCGCTCGGCGGAACGGTCAGACCCACTGCTGCCGCCAGCCGCGTCGCGATCAGCTCATTCGCGAGCACGCGCAGGTGCTGCGGATTGTTTTGAAACTTCACCACCCACAGCTTGCCGTCGGCCCCCAGCATCAACTGGCTCTGCGCCCCGCCCCGCATCCTTCGAATCGCCTGCACCGCCAGAACCGCCAAGCCGTAATACCTCCCGAACAGAATACAGCGCGTGTCCTGCCGGACGGGCCTCCTGCGCGGAGGGCGGCCACTTCGTGACTTGTATACGCCTTCGGGTGGCCCTCCCGTTGGTCGGGATCAAGTATCGTTGCCGACCAACGGAAGGCCCCCAGCCGTTGATATCACCGCAACAAGGTACACACGCCACGAAGTGGCCGCCCTCCGCGCAGGAGGCCCGTCTGGCAGGACATTATCTTTTCCTGACGATCAACTCTTCTCGTACCGCCTGTGCGATGGCCATCGCCATCACGCAATCGTCGTGCGCTCCATTGGCCGCTCCAGTCCCGCCTCCCGGCAGCGAGATATACGTCCTGCACTCGCCCAGCAATCTTCTACTCGAGAACATCTCCGGCGACTCGACCAGCAACGCTCCCATGCGGCTGATCATCCCCGGCTTGCTGCCCGCCGAAGTCAGCCACCCTGCCTGTCCCTCCTGCCCGTAGACGTTCGCATAGTGCTCTACCGTGCTGAGAAAGGCGAGCACGGCATGGCCATGATTGTTGCGCTCCACCGCGATGATCGCACCGTGATACTCGCGCGCCAGCTTCGCCGCTGCCTTCGCCAGATCGAGCGGAGTCAGCCGCTGCTGCAGCTCCGCGCACTGCATCCCCGACTCCATATCAATCACCTGCACCGCCGCGAAGTCGCCATCCGGCCCGCCGCCCGCCGGATCCGCTGCCACCAGATATTGCTTGCCCGATATGGGAGGCAGCCACACCTGCAACGCTCCGTTGTGCAGCGTCCCCATCGGCTCATCCAACTGGGCGAGCCTCGCCTCTACCGCGGGAGCCTCGAAGCAGCAGTCGCCCGTGGCCTTGAAGCAGGTCTCCGCGTCTTCGGCAAACTCCTGCACGCGCAGACCGCGATAGCTTGCTTCGAGGCTACGGCGAAAACCGATCTGCTCCGCCGTCAGTCCATGCGTCAGGATCAGCGCCTGTTCGTCGTCTGTGAAATCTGTAACCGAAGAAGATACATAAGCCTCTTCGAGCCACCAGGGAAAGAAATGCCGCACGACGCCATTGCCGCCAGCGCCGTCAGCGATCGCCTGCCCCCATTCTTCATAGAAGCAGCCATAAGCGCCGTTCGGCGTAGACTCCATCACCAGCTCGCCGCCGGGAGCGAGCGCCGCGCGCATTCCTGCCAGCGTCTCACTCGCATTGCCGGGCCATCGGCTCAACTCGCTGCAATGCAGGTTCTGCATCGTCAGGCCGCGCCCCGCGCCCACGTCGCCCGCGCTCATCACGCGAAACTCGCTGTCGAGTTCGGTGAAGCGCATCTGTCCGGAGTTGGCCCGGTTGCGCCGCAGCGGCCCATCGCGCAGCTTTTCGGGCAGACACTCCCAGAAGCGCTGCGCCATGCGAAAGATGCTCTCCGCCGCTTCCTTCGTATGAGCTACCTGCACGGTCATCACGCCGCGCGCGGTGATCGTCTTCAGAAAAAACCGTGCCGCGACCCAGGTGCTGATGCCCATCTGCCGCGCCTTTAACACAATGTTCCGCTGCCCCCGCCTGCGCTCAAACTCCTTCTGCACGCGATTGGCGCGCAGCGGCCGTTCGACCCCCTCCCGGTCCCGCACCTTCAGTAGTTTTCCTGCGATCTCGAAGACCTTCCGAGGATCATCCTTCATCTCTTTGCCATACTTCAGCAAATCCTCCACACCCCACTGTTGCTCGCTCATCCACCTATCCCCACATCGCTCAACCCTCGAATAAAAAATGCGGCTTCGTCCTGAACCCACAGGACGAAGCCGCGCCATCATCAAACCAGCAATTAGTTGTTGCTCACCTTCAGCCAACTGCATCCGCCGGTCGTGCGGTTCAGCACCACCGAGCGCACCACCAGCGTTGCTCCGTTCGCAATCGTCAGCGGCGATGCAGAGCCATCGACCAGCTCTCCCGCTGCGGGAGCGACCGTCACCGTGTTCGCGCCCGTCGCCTGCACATTCTTGATCGAGTGCGTCAGCCCGGTGAAGTAGCCGCAATCGGGCAACGTCACCGCGACTGAATTTGCAGCCGGGCCCACCGGAAGATACAGGTCGTAGTCCGCCATCGTATAAGCCGCCGCAGTTGCGGTAGGACTTATCTCCGAGCTCTTCAGGTGAGTCAGCAGATTGATGGCCCGCGTCTCCGCCGGAGCGACGATGTTCTGCTGTCCCGCCTGGGTCAGATGAATGTCATCGTTCTGGAAGTAAGTGGCATTTGCAGAAGCACCCACTGCGCCGAGCCGCGCATCGGAGGCCAGATCGATCACCAGATCGCACCCCGTATCCTGCGTCGTCATCAGCGCGTCGAGCGCCAGCATGTCGCTGTCCTCGCCGGTCCGGCTGATCATGTCCGAGACAATCGTCTGGAAGCCGACCGCCTTCGCCTTCCTGCAATACGACCGTATGCCTTCGAGCGCCTGCTGCGGAGTTCTGCTCACCGTGAAATCATTCGTTCCCACCCACAGCCGGATCACGTTTCTTCCCGCATTGCGCCGGTACAGCGCCGCGTCCCTGGCATCGAACATATAGGCGAGATCGGTAGTGAGCGCGCCTCCCAGGCCGTAGCTCACCACGTCGAAGGAGTCCGTCGGCGTAAGGAAGCTGCTCGATGGAGTGACGCCGTGCCCGTTGGTCAGCGAATCTCCAATCGACAGATAGAGGTCCTTGGTCGTCTGGTCCGGGACCGGCGCGAAGGCTACACCGCGAGACTGTACGGCCTGCTTCACCGCGTTCGACTCCTGCGCTACCTGCGCTGCCGTCTTCTCGTCCGAGTACGCTTCAAAGTAATAGAAGCTCCCCGGAAAATAAGTCGCCGCGCCGGTTGGCGTGCCGCATACCTGGTAGGCGCCGGTTGCCTTTGCTGCCGCCGCACCCATCGCCGTGGCCGAACTCACCGCGGCGCCGTCGATGTAAAACTGCGTCGGGTCCGTCGTTGTGTTCGTTCCCAGCGTAAGCGCGAAGACATGCGTTCCCAGCAGCGTTCCGTTGCTCAACGATCCTGCCTGTCCGCCATTGACCACAACGGCCGGCTGGTTTCCATACCACTCGTTGCCGCCGAAAAATACGCTCCTGTCGGAGACGCCGAATGGAGTGACGAACTGCGGTCCGACCGGTCCTGCTCCCGTCGTCTGCGGCGTCTGGGTGGACACCCACACAAACGTCTTTGCCGACTGTGTCCCCGCAGAGTTGAAGTACTGGCTCGACCCATTGCAGGTGATGCCCTGTGTCGTCCATGCCGGATTCAGCGTGCCGCCCGGCAGCGTTGCATTGTTGCCGTTGCCGCTCGAGTCCTGCGGTGAGCCGCTGCCATCGGTCAGCGCATAGCGCGCCAGCAGGTTGGTCGAGAGCTGCCCCGCCACGCCTGTGGTGGTCCCGCTTACGGTTGCCCAGGTGCCGTCTTCGCGCAGATAGCGCGTCGTGCCTGCGGTTGCGCCGGGGTCGGGTACCGCACCTGCGGCGTGAGTGCTGCCGGAGCCGCCGAAGATCGGCAACTGCGCCGCGCTGATCGCCCCGTTCAACTTCGTCGCATTCACCGTGGTCGCGTTGATGGTGCCTGCCGTAAACGACTGCGGCGTAAATCCGTAGATCGTTCCGCGCAGGTTGATCGTCAGCGCGCTGGTCGTCGGTTGAAAGTTGATCCTGTCCACACTGGTCAGGCTGTCCAGTTCGAACAGATCATAGGCCGAGTTCCACTTGCCGCAGCCATGCGAGTTGCAGTGAATTGCGAAGACGCTGTTCTCGCCTGCCTGCGCATCCAGCGTCGTCTGCCAGATGCCCTTGGAGATATAGGCGGCCAACGGTATCGAATGCGTTCCGCCGTTGCCCAGGTAGTTCGTAGCCGGCACCGCGTTCCTGATCAACCATCCTGACAGGCCCGGCCCCGCGCTCGAATCGAATTCGATTCCGGCGGTCTGCGAGATCGTCGCGCGCGGTGTCGTCTGCGTGACGTAGGTGGTATCGGCGGCTATCTTCTCCTGGTAGTAGTGCGGTTCTTCCAACGGGTCGCTTGCAGCCCACGGCACTGTGTTTGGAGCCAGCGTTAGCTGTCCATCGATAGTCTTTGTCGCCGCATCGTATACGCCCAGCACCTCCGCCATGGGATAGAGGACATATCCGCCTGTCAGGATTCCCACGGTCCCGCCGCTGCTTGTGCTGTTCGCTCCAGTGTTCGCGTACGTCAGCGTATTCGCGGCGGTTGTAGTCACCGCATAGCTTCCGTTGTAGCTCGAATCGGTCACACCGGAGACGGTCAAGGTCAATCCATTCACGTCAACCGGCAGAGATCCGGCCGTCGTGACGGTCACCACATTGCTGCTGCGCACAATCGAAGCGATCGACGCGTTCAAATTGAGATACCCGCCGGTCTGCCCGTTGATGCCTACAATCGCCGTAGATGAGCCGTAGTAGTAAAGCCCGGTCGGCGAGTAAGAGCCGATCACCGGGAACACCTGTCGAATGCCGTTGACCGTATCCACCGTCTCTTCCAGCCCGTAGCCGCACAGACCGCCCATCGCAATCGTCGCACCGGCGCGATGCACCTTCAGCAGCGTCATCTGCAGGTGCGTTCCATCGACCACCGTATAGTTCGCCATCTCATAGTTCTGCGGATTGGCGCCGTTGGGCTGGTCCACGACGCAGGCCACACCGCTCTGGCTGGGCGCTGCCGCCGTGTTGGTTGCAAAGCCGGTGACTACGCCGGTCGTCGCCAGCGCTACCGTCACTGTTCCCGGTGCGATGTTGCTCGCCTGCGACGGTATCGTCTGCGCCGTCTCGAAGAAGACGCTCACCGGAAAGCTCGTGCCGCTGAAGGTGACCGTGGCTCCGGGCACACCGGCCACCGTTGGCGTTCCACTGATGATGGAACCGGTCGCCATCAGGTCGGCAGGGTTCTTGTCGATCAGGTAGCGGCCCTCGCCCTGCGTTCCTAGTGCAGAGGTCACGGCCAGCATCACGGTCGTCGAGCCGGTCGTGCATCCCGAGCTGCATGTGCCCTGAAAGACCCGCGAGTCCTCCTGCACCTGCAGGTCCATCGGGTGCGCTCCCTCGTCCGCGTCGTCGCGAAAGCCGCCCGACGCAACGATGAACTCCGAGCCGATCAGGCAGTCGCCCACGCCATAGCATTCGATCTTCTTCGGCACGAGCCCATGCTGTCCCATGGTGTTGTAGTAGCCCAGCACGGACAACGCGCCGTAGGTACTCTTGAAGTAGGGCGTGTTCTCGATCGATTGCGGATACAGGTTCTGTCCGCCGGTGAGGCCCCTGTGCGTAAGGATCATCCCGTAGGAGCTTGGCTCCTGCGCCTTCGACCGTTGAAAGACGCTGGCCGCACTCCTCGTCGAATCGACCTCCATCACCACTCCCGCGTCCAGCCCACTTCCCAGAATGTTGACCGGATTGAAATAGCTGTCGCGCTTCTCGCCGGCCCTTCGGTCCTCCACATGCGTCCCGCCGTTGATGCTGCTGTTCCAGGTGGAGGGGACATAGCTCTCCGTGAGCGAATAACTGGGGTCCGCGTTGATGTCACAGCCGCCTGCGCAATCGGGGCTGGCCAGCGCATTGCTGATGCCGTTGTTGCCCGTCACGGTCACATACTGGCTTGCATACATCTCACCGTTCAGCTTGTTCACCTCCAGGTTCGTGCCCCCAGGTTGAGTCACAATCTGCGATCCCGCAGGCGACAACGAAACCTTCTGCCCCAGGCCGCCTGCGACTCCGGCGATGCTGGTATCGACATATTGCTTGTCGGCAGCCTGCATCGTCGTCACGGGATCTGCCGAAAGGTTTAACGGCCCCGTCATCGTATCCCCCGCCTTGAGGACGTAGGGATTGCTGCTGTCGAGCGGATGCCCCGCCACCGCCGTCGCAATCGCCGTATCGACGTAGCTCTTGCTCACGGTCTGCATCGCGACCGAGGTTGGCAGCACGGTGTTCTTGATCGCACTGACCTCGACCGCCGTCTGGCTTGCAGGCACCACCCAGAACTCGCGGCTCACCGTTCCGTCATCAAGGTGATACACCGCCGTGTAGTAGCTTCCCATCGGCGTAGCTCCGGCATTGGGAACCAGCGCAATGGTCATGGTGCCACCACTCGCAATCGCAGCAGAGGTGCTGCCGCTCGGCACCGACTGCCCCAGCGCGGTCGTAAACGCCTGCCAGTTTACAAGCACGGTGCCGGTCGCAGTGGTGCCATCCGCGCGGTAAATTGTATCTGTAACCGTAGTGGTGACAATCTGCGCCATCGCACTTACCGTCGTCACCGCCAGCAGCAATCCCACCAGCGTCCACGCTCTCACTCTCCAAGCCATCCCTGTCCTCCTCATCGAATCTCTGTTCTCCAGCGCTCGCCACAATGCATGTCATCTCGGCACAACCGAAGCAGCACAATGCACGTCATCACAACCAAAGCCGTGCGGCCACAATGCACGTCATCTCGACCGAAGCCCGAAGGGGGCAGCGGAGAGACCCCTGTATTTAGTTCTTGAATCGGGGTTAAGTTTTGCCTTCTAAACCGACCGCATCGCCGCAGGCAGATAGCTGCGGAAGCAGACCACCGTCTCCCCGTCGTTCGCGTCCTTCACCGGCAACGCGCGAAACGCGCCTGCAAGCCGCACCCGCTCCAGCGTTCCCGCCAAAACTTCGGCGGACTCCGCAGCCCCCTGCATCGCCTGCAATCGCGGATAGTGATAGATCACGCGATCGCCCTGCTCGCCTTCCATCACAAACAATCCCGACCACTCCTGAAACCAGCCGCCGCCCTCGCGGTCCACGAATCCCACCAGCTTGCTCACCTGCATTCCAGCCGCTGGAACCCCTGCAAGTAGCGCCGCGCCGAGCTGCAAGGCGCCGCCAGCAATGTCAATCACTCGGCCAACGTTCAACGAAACGCGCCGCACATAGTTCCCATCGCCGTTCACGGTCGCAGCCGAAGCCACATACGCTCCGCTGATCCCGCTGCCTACAAATCCAACCTGGCCCGTGTAGTCGAGGTCTACGACGACTAAATCTCCAACGCTGAAATTTGCTGCCGCCGCTCCCACATTCAACGAAGTGGCCGTAGATCCAGCAGCCAGCGGCCGTGCCGCCGCGGCCGTGCCGCCGCTTCCATTCGCTGCGGCCCCTGTTGCGGTCGCCAGCAGGTTCATCTGTTGCGAGCCAGTGGCCAGTGCCATCTGCAACTTGCCCCAGCTCTCGAACTCAAGCGAGACCGTAGCTTCTACCTCCGACCGAACCTGCGTCTGCACCACTGCCGGAGCCCCTGTCCGCAAGGCTTCTATCTTCGTCGCCGTCTTGCGCGCAAAGCCCGAGCACCACCCCAGATCGATCCACGGCGCGGGAACAGCATCGAGCGCAAAGCTCCCCATCTGTGCGGCGTCAAACACTGCAGGCACTCCCGTCGTCCGATTTACCGGCGCGAGATAAGCCCGTACCCTCCGCGTTATCGGAGCCACTGCCTCCACTAATCCGCTCACAGCTCACCCGCTTCCTGGTAGTAAAAAATCTCTACCGTTGCGACTCGCTCCAGCCGCTCGTCCGTCACCACGGCAGCGGCAAACGACACATCTCCCCAGAAGACATTGGTTCCCAAAGTCGTAGGCGGCGCAGTCGAATAGCTTATCTTTGCTGTACTGCGCGGAGACATCCTCGCGGCTGCCGCCAGCTCCGCATCCATCGCAGCCAGCAATCGGCCGCGATCCATGCCGCCATTGCCCGCGTTGCCGTCGGTCGCATAGCGAATCTCGCAACTCATCGCCACCAGCGGCAGCGCTCCATTCGAATCTGTCTTCAGCCCCACCCATCGCAGGCGAAACGCATCGACAGGCACCGCGTCAGAAGGCAGCTCGTTCTCTTCGACCAGCACCGCTGGCCGCGTCACGCCTCGCACCACCATCGTCCGCGCCGGATTCACCGCCGCCAGCCTCGCCTGCAGCGTCGTATAAAACGTATCTTTCGCGTTCTGCATTGATCTGTAACCTTTCTCGATACATTTCCATCAGATCCGCTAGACCGCTTGTGCCAGCGGGGTCCGCAGCACCAGCCGGTAGAGGTAGGCCGACCCTCTGACCTCGGCGGCTGTGGTCGACTCCACCGTCATCAGCACGCCGTCAACCAGGACGCCAAACGCCGCGCCGAACAACGACTCCGCCGCACCGTAGCCCAGCGACCCCACCAGCGCCTCGACCGCGTCTCCGGAGACCAGCATCTCCCACTTCGCCGCTTTGCCTTCCGCCACCGTTGCGCGCGCCGAACGAAACACCACGGGAGCTAACTCCACATCCTGAAACTGCGGTGTGGCCAGCCCTAGCTGCTCGGTGATATCGTCTGCGCTCGCCGTAGCAGGCATCCGCAGCAGCACCGTGCGACCGCCGACACCGCGCAACAAGACATTGGCGGTGCGCACCGCCGCGCCTGAATCCATCAATAGATTGGCCATCGCGTCACCCCAGCCTCTCTGCGAGGTAAGGCCGTAGCAGCGCCTGCACCTGGGGATCGATCAGCGATCCGCTGAAGTACTGCATCTGCATGGTGTCCATGCGGCTCGACCTCACATTCATGGCCGGAGTTGCCTGCGCGTTCTTCACGATCTGCACGCACGCAACCTTCACAGCATCCGGAATGGCTGTCAGTCCCGAGGTGTAGGTCACCTCGACCTCGTTGTAGTTGAGCCCGAGAAAATTCATGGGAAACGTCAGCTCCGCAGTCGCCTGGTTTACGTCCACGCTGTTCACGTCGAGCGCGCTCCAGCTTCCCGGAACGCCGAAGGCCCAGGCAATCTGCTCGCGATGGGGATCGGACAGCTCTCCTCGCCGCGGACGCCCGTAGCGTACCTGAACTCCCACCAACGCCGAAGTCGCACCTGCGGCAGCGGCCAACGGACGATAGCTCAGGCGCACTGTCTGCGCTCCGGCGGTCAGCCGCATCCGCTCCACATACTGCGTCACCATCAGGCTGGGGCGGCGGCAGTAGGACTCCATCAGTGCCGAGGCCATCGTTACCCAATCGTCCGTCGTCTCCGCCGTCAAGCCATATTGCACGTACTCTGCCGGCAACAAATAACCCATAAGCACCTCCTTTGAAAAAGCAACAGGGACCAGCACAAATATGCCGGCCCCTGTTGTCGCGTACTGCGTTAGTTCCTAGCGGTCGACGAGCACCTGATAGTGCGCGTAGTTCGCGCCCTTGACCACGAGGCCGCCGAACTTCACCACCACGTACTGCGAAGCCAGCGAGCCGGGAACGCCGAGCTGGAAGATGCGCGGGTTGGGGTCGCTGAGCCAGTGATACTCGATCAAGTCTTCGGTGACGATATAGGCAGGCAGCACCGCGGTTCCCGAGCCGGGAGTGCCGGTGTAGCTCAGCGTCCACTCGGGAATCAGCGGGATGTCGCCAGCCTGTGTCGAGAGAGTTTTGACTGAGAGGCCAGCGGCGATCTCCTTCGTGTTAAGCACGACGTTGAACTCGGACTTCATCTCGCGGTCGATCAGGTCGAGCAGCACTGGGTTGGCGTAGATGGCCGTGGGTCGCACACCGTAGGAGCTGTTCGAGACCATCTCCGCGATTGCCGACTTGAAGCCATCGACGATGCTCTGGGTGGTGCCGATGTTGACGGTGTTGCCGCCAGCGGCGATCTGTCCAGCGGCGCCGAAGTACTGGGCGGTCGTCGGCGTGCTGAGGCTGGTGTCGCTGCCGTTCCATAGAGCGACATCGTGCGTGCGCAAGACGCCATCGACGGTATCGGCGAGGTCTTTGGCCTGCAGATAGGCGAACTGGCTCTGCTGCTGGCCAAGCTCGATATCGAATAGGTTGTAGTTGATCTGCGCGACCAACGCCTTGAGCGGAACACTGCGCTCCAGGCGAGTTGGGCTCACCAGCGGGGCAATGATATTGCGTGGGTCGACGAACGCTGTTGCAGCCGTAGGCGAGGGAATCGCAATCTCTTCAAAGAAGCGCGAAGGATGCCCGGTTGCGGGGACCTGCTTGATTCTTCGTCCGAAGACGCCGCGCCGTTGCACCAGGTCGGTGATCTCGGACTGATACATTGGAACTTCAATCGCACCGGGTCCTATGTAATCGGCGGCTGCGTGAATCTCAGTAAACTTGGCGTTCATTCGTAAATCTCCTTTTCAAAATGAAAAGGCGCAGCCGTGGCCGCGCCCTTCTTTGTGGGAATGTCGATCCGCAGGATTTGCGGAGCAAAGTTTTCGCGTTAGAGCGTTTCCTCCAGATGTAGTTTTGGTGATTCGAGCAAAACGCAGATTCCCTTCGGGAATGACAAACAAAGAGGCTGCAACTCACAGACCAAGGACGCTGCACCTGAGAGGAAATAGGCTTTAACCGAGCAGGCCCGCCCGCATCAACTGGGCCTTGACCGCGATGCGCTGCTCGAGGCTCAGGCTGACCAGAGCGACGTCCAAGGCCCCTGCCTCCATCGAATCGACGGTGACTCCCTGCTTGGCGAGAAGGTTCGCCATCGCGACCGGTAGCGTCTTCCTCCCATTTGTAACTGTGTAAGGTACAGAAGCAGCGGCGGCGCGAAGCTCGGCGATCTCGGCCTCGGCGGCGGCGAGCTTTTCTTCGAGCTCGGCTTCGCGCCGGGCTTCGACGGTGGCCACGATGTGTCCGATGCGCCCGATCGACTCTTCGGAGTCGCTCTGGCGCTGCGCCAGCCGCTCAACTGCCTGCTCCAGCAAGCCAGCCGCGGCGGCCAACCGCTCGACGGTGACTCCCAACTCATCTTTCAATTCCATCTCCATGCTCTTCCTCACTCTTTCTTGTGCTTCGTGGTTTCGTGGTGTTGGCCTTCTAGGCCGCAGCTTTGGCCGTCGGCATGGCCTGCACCTTCAAGATGCCGACCACTGCCGAGATCAGGCTTTCGATGTAGCCGCTATCGGCAAGAATTCCGGCCTGCTGCAACAGCGACGTTACGGCAGACCCAGCCAATAGCATGACCTCGGCAAGCTTCTGTGGCCCGGTTCCGCTCTGCGCGCCGCTGGCAGCGTACTTCTGTTCGACCAGCAACACTGCGCCCTGAATCAACGAGGTGGCGTCAGCGACCGCGTTGATCGCGGGGGCGGCCTGCGGAAACAGGAGCGCCGCCAGCTTCTCGACTGGAACCGCGTACTCCACGGCCCACTTCAAACCCTTCTCAAAATCTTTTCCAACCTCTTCCAGCACGTTCAGAAAACTCATTGTGTCTCCTTCTTTTTTTGAAAGCTTCAAGACGATATTTTTTGCCTGGGTTGAAGAACGGCAAAAGCGAAATACAGGGGTCTCTCCACTGCGCTTCGCTCCGGTCGAGATGACGTGTATTGGATGGTGGCGTGATGAACAAACCCATGTCCCAAAAGCGGGACATGGGGCACCCGCTTTTGTACCCGCCTTTGGTCGAGATGACGTGTATTTGCGGTGCTACTTTTTCGATTGCCACAAATCCGGAGAGGTGGTTGCCTCTCCGGATCCAGCCCCCTTGCTAACGAACCAATGCGGCTCGCCGCGCAATCGCTGGCCGCTTCAACCGGAAGCTCGTGCTTCGGTAAGCGGCCTTCTCCCGCAATAGAATCGCCGCGCCGGTAAAGGTGGCCTTGGTCAAGGTCCAGACCTGCGCGCGCATATCGGCTACGTGCGCGTCGGCCAGTTCGTAACTCATGCCCATGGCTCCCTCTCCCTGGATCTTCGACTCCATCTCGGGAAAGTCTCGCGCGAACAGATAGCCCGACACCGTCAACCGTTTGCCATCGACTTCGGCGGTGGTGATGATGCCGCACTTCTGCCGCGCATCGTGGCCGTCCCATCCGGCCTTGTAGTCCACCGCCATTCCGAGCAGGCTCGGCAACGCCGCTTCGGCCGCGGCCCGCGTCAGTACGACGCGATGTCCGCGTGCGCCGCTGGGGGCCTTGTCGCTGGCCACATCCACCAGCGTCAACACGCCTTCAAACGGCAGACGGTTGGGATGCCCATGCACTACCGGAAACTCGACCGCCATGGCTCGCAGCTCCATTCCAGCCGTTCCAGTTGAACTCTGCGCCAACCCCGCTCTGCAAGCCATACCAGCCCTTCTGCGATGAACCGCCAATCCATCTTCCATGCCACCTCCTCGAAACTGTTGCTTATGACTGCCTTCACTCCGCAGTGGTGTTGTGCGACCGCTTCCACTTGTTGAGCAGTAATCCAACCAGCGATTTTGCCCGGCTTGGTGTTGCAGGATTTTGCTGCGAGGCTTGATGCGGATTCGCCTCTGGTGCGGCGACTTCTTTTCTGACGACTCCACCCTTGTCTTCCGCCACGAATCGGCCCTTTACGCGCTTTCTCTCCATTCATCCCCCTTAAAGCAAAAGGGGAGAGCAGCCCGAAGGCGCTCTCCCGATTCAGTTCTTACTTACCTTTTAAGAATAGCAATTACGCCAAAACTCTTTTGCAGTTTAAGGACAATTATTTTCTTCCATTGAATCAGTGGTATAGCGAGATATCCACGGTTTTCGGCTCTTGACAGCAAATCAGGCGCTCGAGCATTTCACGCTCGAGAAACATCTCTGTCACCTCGTCGAGCGCATGGCCGTATTGCCGGCTTACCGTCCAGACGGGAAGGCCGAGCAAGGCAGCCGTCTCCTCCAGCGTGTACTCCTGTAAGGCGACTCGTTCGATCAACCGGTACTCTTCGCTGTTCAGCTTTTCGAGGCAGTGTTCCACGTCGTGAACGAAGATCACCACGTCGTCGAAGCCGTGCACGACATAGTTCGTTACCTTGCCACGAAACAGCTCCCTGCCCAGCAAAGACGGCACCCTGCCCGTCTCCATGGCCATCTGCGAGTAGCGCCGCAACAACGCCTCCGTATATTTGCGGTAGGCATCGAGCGATGCAGCGGGGGCCGGTTTCCGACGCACCGGCTTTTGCATTGGGGCCGTAGCCCACACCATCGGCAGAACCAGGGCTGCGCTCATCGTTGACCTCCGCTCGCGTTTGCAGAGCAGCGCGAAGCCCGCGCCAATCGCGGCTTCCGTCCACCGGCATGTCTTCCCCGGGGAGCCGGAAAGTGGGCCAGGTGCTCGGCACATCGGCGGCAATAGACGCCATCTGTCGATTCCATGCGGAGCCAAAGCGTCCCGCATCCTTCGCATACCTTTAAAACCAAGCGCAAGTAATTCATCTCGTTCCCTTTCAAGGCGTACTTCTCCCCTGGCGGGCCTCGCTGTTTTTCAACGGTCGAAGGGGCTCGCTCAGGCTGCTGTGAAACGTTCTCCCTGTATCCGCGGGACTCTGCGGTCCCGTCAGATCAGCTCAAACGCTTGTCTGTCGTTGCTCGCTGTGGTGATGTACCTTGGAAAAAATCAAAAATTACCCCTCGCAATCCTCCACCCTTGGGCCCAGATGCAGACACCCTGTTTTCAGCCCGTTCGACTGGACGCTCTCAGGTCTCCACGTTCCTTCAAATGGAAAGTTTCAAGGTTATAGCTTTAGACAAAACATCTGTCAACAGCAATTTTCCTCAACTTTTGCAAAGCGATAAACCCCATATAAGCAGCGCTTTGTGCATCAAACTCTATTGCATAAAACGAAATTTTCGCCTAATCTTCGTCATGCTAAAAGATATGACATTGCGTTGAGGAGCCTTAGTTCTATGAATTTCCAAGACTTGCACGAACTTCTTCGCACGGAACTTCTGCGCCGCATCGAGCGCGGCCCGCTGACCGGGAGCAGGCTGGCGCAACAAGCCGGTTTTCAGCAGGGGCACATCTCTAATTTTCTCAACCGCAAACGGGCGCTCTCGCTGGAGGGCCTCGACCGGGTTCTGGCGTCGCAGAACCTTACGATCGACCAGATCCTTCCGCTGGAGATTGCCGCGGCCGCGGCGCCGCAGACGCAGGAGCCGATTGAGATCGTCCCGGTGGTCTCGTGTTCGGTGGCCATGGATGAGGCGCGGGTGGCGGAGTCGGCCATCATCGAGACGGTGCAGGTTTCGGCGTCGCGGCTGCACGACAACCGCGCTCGTCCGTCGACCAAGTATGCGCACTGGCAGCGCTTTCTGGCCATTCGCGCGGATGCGCAGCAGTCGGCGGCGATGCAGCCGTTGCTGGCTCCGGGGTCGATTGCGGTGCTCGACCGCCACTACAATTCGCTTGCGCCGTATCGCGCACAACAGCCTACGCTGTATGCGGTTCGCTGCGGCGCTGCGCTGCTGCTTCGCTATGTGGAGTTCGACGAAGGGCACTTGATTTTGCGGCCCTATTCGCGTGAGTTTTCAGTGCAGTTGATTCCGCTGGCTTCGCATGAGTCGCCTGCGGACTATCTTGTGGGGCGGGTTTGTTTGGTGTTCTCGGAGCTTTGAGGGGGTAAAAGGCGAAATACCGGTCTCTCCACTTCGCTGCGCTCCGGTCGAGATGACGTGTGGTTGTGGTGGGCCTTCGGTCGATGACGTAGGTTTGGGGTGCCCCATGTCCCAAAAGCGGGACATGGGGCACCCGGCTCTCCTCCAGGCTCAGTTTTGGTAATTCGAGCAAAACGCAGATTCCCTTCGGGAATGACAAGCAAAGGAAGCTACGCCACAAACAAAGGAAGCCGATTGCTAAACTTGAGAGATGCGGCAAAGTCTTTATGCGAAGTGGATGTATGACTGGGAGTATGCGCTTACCACTCGCGATACGAACCGAATTGTGAGGCCGTTGGAGTGGGGGTTTGACTGGCTCGCGGACTTCAGCCCGCTGGCTGCCGCGGCTGCATCGGACGGTGCTGCGTTGGGCGATCTGGATCGCATGATCGCGGTCAATCAGGACATCGTCGAACGCTCCGACGATTTTTTTGGATACGAGACGCCGACGGATTTTCGTTTGGAAGCGCGGCATCCGCAGCTCTTTCCGACGAATGTAAGGCCGGAGACGCTGGCGCAGGATGCGGAGCTGAAACGTCAGGCTGCTGCGGGGGAGCTGGAGTCTGCAGAGTTTCTCCGGTTTACCTCGGCGGTGCGGACGCGCTATCCGGAGAACGATGTGGTGAATGCGCGCTGGTATCCGGCGGATGCGGAGAAGCAGGTGGGCAAGCCGAAGCAGGCCATCATCGTGATGCCGCAATGGAATGCGGATGCCTTCAGCCACAACGCGCTTTGCACGCTCTTCAATCGCTTTGGGATCTCGGCGCTGCGGTTGTCGAAGCCGTTTCACGATATTCGCCGGCCGGCTGAATTGGAGCGGTCGGACTATGCGGTGAGCTCCAATATCGGAAGGACGACCGAGGCTTGCAGGCAGGCGGTGGTGGATATTCGGAGCTGCCTCGACTGGCTGGAGTCGCAGGGGTACGAGCAGTTCGGCGTGCTGGGAACGAGCCTGGGCAGTTGCTATGCGTTTATCGCTGCGGCGCACGATGCGCGGTTGAAGGTGTGCGCGTTCAATCATGCCTCGACGTGGTTTGGCGATGTGGTGTGGACGGGGCAGAGCACACGGCATGTTCGTGAGGCGTTCGAGCAGGCGGGGCTGACACAGGATACGGTGCGGCAGATTTTTACCGGCATCAGCCCCATGTCTTATATGGAGCGGTTCGCGGCGCATCCGAAGCGGGTGCTGGTGGTCCATGCGACGTATGACCTGACGTTTCTGCGCGAGTTTTCGCTGGATGTGCTGGCGAACTTCGACCGCTTTGGCATTGATTACGTCTCGAAGGTGCTGCCGTGCGGGCACTATACGACCGGCGAGACGCCTTATAAGTACATCGATGGCTGGTATCTGGGGTCGTTTGTGTATGGTGCGTTCAAGCGGCTGCGCGAGCAGGGGCGAAAGGCTTAACACCGATCTGCACCGATGACACCGATTTAAAAGACTGACCGCGGATTGACGCGGAGATGCGCGGATAAAAGCGAAATACAGGGGTCTCTCCACTGGGCTTCGCTTCGGTCGAGATGACGTGCTTTTGGGGCGCTTCGCACCGTGACATAAAATAGAGGCATGCCCATTGATTTGAACGCAAACCTTGCCGCCGCGGACCCCGATATCTCCGCGCAGATCGAGCACGAGGTCGTCCGCCAGCATGAAGGGCTGGAGATGATCGCTTCGGAGAATTTTGTCAGCCGCGCGGTGCTGGAGGCCGCAGGGACGGTTTTCACGAACAAATATGCCGAGGGGTATCCCGGCAAGCGGTACTACGGCGGTTGCGAGTACGCCGATGTGGTCGAAACCATTGCGCGCGACCGGGCCAAGCAATTGTTTGGCGCGGAGCATGTGAACGTGCAGCCGCACTCCGGCTCGCAGGCGAACGCTGCCGCGTATATGTCGATCCTGACGCCGGGCGATTGCATTCTTGGGCTGGACCTTGCCCATGGCGGACACCTGACGCATGGCCACAAGCTGAATTTTTCGGGCAAGCTCTATCGCGTGGTCGGCTACCAGGTTCGCAAGGACACCGAGACCATCGACTACGACGAGCTTGAGGCGACGGCGTTGCGCGAGAAGCCGAAGATGATTATCGGCGGAGGCAGCGCCTATCCGCGGCAGTTTGATTTTGCACGGATGCGTGCCATCGCGGACAAGGTGGGAGCCTTCTTTGTGGTGGACATGGCCCACTTTGCCGGTCTTGTGGCAGGCGGCGTTCATCCTTCGCCGGTGCCTCATGCGCATATCGTTACGACGACCACCCACAAGACTTTGCGCGGGCCTCGCGCCGGTATGATTCTGTGCCGCCAGGAGTTTGCGGCGAATGTGGACCGCAGCGTGTTTCCGGGGCAGCAGGGTGGCCCGCTGATGCACATCGTTGCGGCCAAGGCGGTGGCCTTCAAGGAAGCGCTGCAGCCTGAGTTTGCCGTCTATGCCAAGCAGGTGGTGGCGAATGCGAAGGTTCTGGCTGAGGCTTTGGCGGGCGAGGGCTACCGGATCATCTCCGGCGGCACGGACACGCACCTGATGCTGGTCGATGTCTTCCAGAAGGGGATTCTGGGCTCGGAGGCGGAGAATGCGCTGGGCGCGGCGGGAATCACCGTGAACAAGAACGCGATTCCTTACGATACGAATCCGCCGATGAAGCCGAGCGGCATCCGCATCGGCACACCGGCGTTGACGACGCGAGGCATGAAAGAGGCGGAGATGCGCGTGATCGCCGGTTGGATCGCCGAGGCGCTGGAGCATCGCGCGGACGAGACGAAGCTGGCGAAGATTCGCGGGCAGGTGGGCGAACTGGCCAACAAGTTCCCGCTTTATAGCTGGTTGCACAAGTCTTAAAGACCGCAATCCTTTATTCAGGGCCGCGTGAAAGACATGCTGAAAAGTGTCCGTCGCGCGGCTTTTTGCATGGAAGATACGTCATTGCAACCGTGTCATTTTTAAGGCACGCTCAAGTTTTCGTTCCCTTTTGGGACGGAGAACGTTGTACTCTTGGTCTCGCAAGAGTCGGCGCGGCGAGGGGACAGCGATGGCGATGGCGGTGATGGCTTGGATCGTGGCAATCCCCCTGCTTGGGGCGGCGACCGGGATGCGGACGTTTACCCCGATGGCGGTGATCTGCTGGTTTGCGTACGCCGGATATGTGCCGGTGGATGGGACATGGGCGTTCTGGGTCGCGAAGCTGGTTACGGCGGTCATCTTCACCGTGCTGGCGCTGGGCGAGCTGGTAGGAGACAAGCTGCCGCGGACTCCTGACCGGACCTCTACCGGGCCGCTGCTGGCGAGGATTTTGTTTGGTGGGCTGGTGGGCGGCATTGTCGCGGCCAGCCTGAATGGGTCGGAGTTCGAGGGGGTCATCCTCGGTGTGGGCGGGGCGCTGGTGGGCGCGTTCGGCGGGCACCTGATCCGGCGGGAGATCGTGCTGCGGTCGGGCAGCAAGGACTGGCCGGTGGCGGTGGCCGAGGACCTGGTGACGGTGGGGTTCGCCGTGATGGCGCTGGGGATTGTGACCGGCTGAAGGAAGGGGTAACGCCGATCTGCACCGATTTCACCGATGAGAGAAGAGATAAGACGACCACCGATTGGCGCGGATCAACGCGGACCAACGCAAGGGCAAGGGCGAAATACAGGGGCCTCTCCACTGCGCCTGCACCCCGCCTGCGTTCCGGTCGAGATGCCGTGTATTTTGGGGTGGGTGATGGGAAAACCCATGTCCCAAAAGCGGGACATGGGGCACCCGCCTTTGGACCCGTCTTTGGATGACGTGGGTTTTTGGAGTGGTGGCAGGAGATATTGGGGCAGAATTTTTGTGGGTCTTGCGTTTCGTGCGGTCTCCGGCACGGCGGCGGACGGGTTTCCGGCATCTCAGATCGAGGAAGGTATTTCGAAAGAGGACGACGCCCTATGCTTACGCCTGCTCTTCTCAGCATTATTGTGACGCTTATTGTGGTTGGCCTGCTGTTGTATCTGATCGGGCTGATTCCTATGGACGGGACGATCAAGCAGATCATCCGCGTGGTGGTGATCATCGCCGTGATTATCTGGCTGCTGCAGTCGTTCGGTCTGCTGGGGCCGGTTGGGCATGGGCATATGCTGCGGTAGGGTGTATCGACCGATTCGAAGCGAATCGATCGGGCCTTCAGCCCTTTCCTTGTCTTCCTCTATGGTCCATGGGGCTGCGCCCCATGCTGGTATAGACCGCGCCTTCAGCGCGGAGTTGGTGTTGAGAGCTCATCACTCCTGCATAGAAGCAACTACCTACCCAGAGGAATAGGTCGATACGCCCTCAACATTCAAATGCAACGTCGTGGATACCGCCTGGACCGGTTCTCCTCCAGATGTGGTTTTGGTGATTTGAGCAAAACGCAGGGTTCCCTTCGGGAATGACAAACAAACTTCGCCTCGGTCGAGATGACGTGCGTCTGGGAGCGGCTTAGCCCCAGAGGACTTTGCGGGCGGTGGCGCGCAGGTTCGATTCGCTTTGTGCGCCGATGCGGTTGCCTGACCTCTCGTCGGAGCGATAGGAGCCGCCTGAGGTGGAGACTTCGCCGGAGCAGACGCGGTTGCGGCCGCTTCGCTTGGCCTCGTAGAGCGCCTTGTCGGCGGCTTCGAGCAGGTCTTCGATGCAGAAGCCCTCGCCGGGCAGGCAGGTGGCGACGCCGCAGCTTACCGTGGTCGGCAGGACGGTGCCGGGCTCGGCTGCCTCGACGGCCGGGGAACCGGCGACCTCGACCAGCTTGCGGATGCGTTCGGCGACGATCAGCGCGGAACGCTGCGAGGTCTGGGGGAGGAGAACGACGAACTCTTCGCCGCCGAAGCGGGCCGCGAAGTCGTCTTTGCCGCGCAGCGACTGTTGCAGCAGCGACGCGACGCGGGTGAGGACCTTGTCGCCGTAGAGATGGCCGCGCAGGTCGTTCACCGCCTTGAAGCGGTCGATATCGATGACGATGGCGGACAACAGCGAACCTTCGGCCAGGGCCTGCTGCCAGAGGGTCCCGCAATAAAGCTCGAAGGAGTGGCGGTTGGCGAGGCCGGTGAGGTTGTCGCGGCTGGAGATGCGGTGCAGCTCGGCGTTGACGAATGCGAGCTCTTCGCTCTGCATCTCGTTGCGCAGCAGCATGAGGTAGACGAGGCGCAGTTGGCGACCGAAGCTGAAGTTGGAGACGAGCGACATCAGGGTGGCGAAGCCGGTCAGCGTAAGCCCGAGCAGTTGATCGGAGGGGCTGAGGAAGTGATCGAAGCGGAGGAAGACGAGATCGCCGGAAAACAGGATGGCCGAAGAGGCGAGCGCGTAGCTGAAGGGCAGGCGCATGACCAGATTGGCGAAGAGGATGGCGATAATCAGCCCGGTCTGCGCATAGGCTGAGGCGGCGGGGTTTCTGCCGCTCCCGATGTAAAGCTCGGAGAGGCCGACCAGGATGATGACCAGGGCGACGCTGGTCTCGCGATAGATCTTTCCGGGGTTCCAGCGCATGGTGGCATTGACCAGCAGCGCCAGAGGGGTGATGATGGCGGCGCGCAGGATGATCGCTCTCCACGAGGCGCCGTCGCCGATGAAGTAGTCAATGACGGCAAAGAGGACGAACAGGACAATGGCGATGAGGCCCTGGTACCACAGCAGGGTGGACCGCTGCTGGGAGATGTTCTGCTCGAAGCGCTCCTCCAGGATTGGCGGCAGCTTCGGCCACTCTAACTTCACGCCGGAGAGACGCTCGATCTCTCTGGTGACCTGATTGTGGATCGAATTGGACTCCATAAAAAACCGCCGTTCCCAACACTGGTCAGAATCTGGCCCGATCTCTGCGGAGGCTCCCTTAAATTTTAGTCAAGTAACTGTTTTAATTACCGTTTAGAAGCTAGATGTCCGGTTCTGATTAGTCTGTCACAGTCGGCGAACCGACGCAGATCAGTTTTCTGCAACTTTCGAGCTATTTCTTTCAAAAGATGTACCAGTATAGCTGCACTTACGTGGCCCAGTGGAGATTATCGGCAACGGTGGGCGAGAGCGTGAGCGGTTTGGGGGAAAGAACAGGCAACGGCAGGTGCGAAATACAGGGGTCTCTCCACTACGCTGCGCTGCGGTCGAGATGACGTGCGTCTGTGGTGGGCCGGGCCTAACTCAATTTGCTAGAAGGTTATCGATCAGGCGGGTCTGGCCGACCCAGGCGGCTACGGCGATCAGTGTTCCGGGGTCGACTGTGGTGACCGGCAGCAGGGTTTGGGCGTCTATGGTGGCCAGGTAGTCGAGTTTTACGTTGGCCAGCTCCGGCAGCGCTTGTTGGATGAGGCGCTCGCTTTGCCGCTCGCCCTGGGCGATGGCCTGCTCGATGCGCCGCAGGGCGCGGTGCAGAGCGAGGGCCTCGGTGCGTTCGGTGGAGCTTAAGTATTTGTTGCGGCTGCTAAGGGCTAGGCCGTCGGCGTCGCGGACGATGGGGCAGCCGACGATGTCGAGGTCGAAGTTGAGGTCGCGGGCCATCTGCCGCAGTACGGCGAGCTGCGCCGCGTCCTTTTGGCCGAAGTAGGCGCGATGAGGCTGGGCGATGTGGAAGAGCTTGGCGACGACGGTGGCGACTCCGGTGAAGTGGCCGGGGCGGGAGGCTCCGTCGAGCCGGTCGCCGATGCCGGAGACGCTGATGGTGGTGGCCGCGCCGGAGGGGTACATCTCGGCCGGGGTGGGCGCGAAGAGCAGGTGGACGCCTTCGGCGGCGAGTTGGCGGCAGTCTTCGTCGAAGGTGCGCGGGTATTTGGCGAGGTCTTCGTTGGGGCCGAACTGGAGCGGGTTGACGAAGATGGTGGCGGCGACGGAGGCGCACTCCGACTTGGCGCGGCGGACGAGCGAGAGGTGCCCAGCGTGCAGCGCGCCCATGGTGGGGACCAGGCCGAGGGGAGCGTGGTCGGTGCGCAGGTTGCGGCAGAGGTGCTGCATCTCGGCTACGGTTTCGACGATCTTCATACTTTGAGGTGTCCGGGGTTGGTTGAGCTATTGGTGTAAGAACAGACAACGGAAAAAGCGAAATACAGGGGTCTCTCCACTCCGCTTCGCTCCGGTCGAGATGACGTGGGTTTGGGATTTTTGTGAATGATGGATAGTGCTTCGGCTAGAGAGGTTCTCCTCCAGATGTAGTTTTGACGATTCGAGCAAACGCAGATTCCCTTCGGGAATGACAAACAAAAGGAAGCCACGCCTGTTCCCCTTCGGGAATGACAAACAAAAGGAAGCCACGCCTGTTCCCCTTCGGGAATGACAAACAAAAGGACGCTCAGGGGTTAGCCTGCTTTTTCGGCGAGTGAGGCTATGCGGTCGCGCATCTCCTGTGAGAGGTGGTAGCTCTCGGCGTCGGAGGGAAACTGGCGCGTTTCGACGTCGCGTTTGTAGTTGCCGAGGGCCTCGCGCATCACGGTGGAGACGTCGGCATAGCGGCGGACGAACTTGGCCGGGGGAGAGAAGGTCATGGTCATCATGTCGTGCAGCACAAGGACCTGGCCGTCGCAGTCGGGCCCGGCGCCGATGCCGATGGTGGGGATGTGCAACTCTGCGGTGACGATCCTGGCCAGCTCGCGGGGGACGCCTTCGAGCACGATGGCGAAGCAGCCTGCGTCTTCGAGCGCGAGGGCGTCGGCGCGCAGGTCTTCGATTGCAGCGAGAGTTTTGCCTTGCACCTTGTAGCCGCCCATGCGATGGACGCTCTGTGGGGTGAGGCCAAGGTGGCCCATGACCGGGACCTGCGCGTCGACGATGCGGCGCACCAGCGCGGTGCGCTCTCGGCCGCCTTCGACCTTGACGGCCTCGGCTCCAGCTTCTTTCACGAAGCGGAGGGCGTTGGCTACGCCCTCGCGGTCGTCGACGTGGTAGCTGCCGAAGGGCATGTCGGAGACGAGCAGGGCGCGGCGGACGGCGCGGCGGACGCCTCGAGTGTAGAGCAGCATCTCGTCCATGGTGATGGCCAGCGTGTTCTCGTGGCCCTGCATGACCATGGCCAGCGAGTCGCCGACGAGGATGATATCGAGCCCGGCCTCATCGACGAGGCGGGCGCTGGCGTAGTCGTATGCCGTGACCACGGTGATGGGCTGGCGGGAGAGCTTTTTGTCGAGGAGGGAGGGAACGGTGACTTTGGGAGACAACTTGAGATCTCCGGCCGTGCGCTCGGGGGCGGAGGGGCGAAACGTGGTCAGACTCATTGCAATCTCCAGTGCAGCTCCGCCGCTGCTGCGAAATGCAGCTTTGGCCGGATACCACCTGTCGCCGGGATTTCTCCGGCAGCACCTTAAGGGTACGCGCTGGGTAAGGGTGGTGGCAAGAGTGGGTGGTGGCTGGGGGTTAGAGATCGCGAAGGCGAAATACAGGGGTCTCTCCACTACGGCGTGCGATGAAGCTGCACGTCTTCGGTCGAGATGACGTGCGTTTTGTATGTGTCCGGCTTTTGATGGGTCGAAATGATGATCTTTTGTGGTGGGTTGTGTGCGGTGATGCGGTTCAGAGATTAAGAGGTAGGCAGGGTGCGCAGTCTTTTGATCTCGTCGAGGATTCGCTCGGCCATGGCGGCTTTAGTGGTGGGAGGGATTGCTACTTCGTGGTCTTTGGTCAGGATGGTGCCTGCATTGTTTTTGGAGTCGAAGCCGAGGTGGGGGGAGGAGACGTCGTTGACGACGATGGCGTCCACGCCTTTGCGCTCGAGCTTGGCGCGTCCGTTGGCGAGGATGTCTTCGGTCTCGGCGGCGAAGCCGATGACCAGCGTTCCGGGATTTCTGCGCGTGGAGATCTCGCGCAGGATATCGGCGGTGGGTTCGAGCTCGAGGGTGCGGGCTCCGTCGCGCTTCAGCTTTTGGGTTGCGTTCTTGACGGTGTAGTCGCTTACGGCCGCTGCCATGACGACGATGGTGGCTTCGTTGAGGCGCTGCAATGCGGCTGCCTGCATCTCGGCGGCGGAGGTGACGCAGATGACCTCGCAGCCTGCCGGGGGAGCGATGGTGGTGGGCGCTGCGATGAGGATGACGCGGGCACCGCGACGCTGCGCGGCTTCGGCGAGGGCGAAGCCCATGCGCCCGCTGGAGCGGTTGCCGATGAAGCGCACTGGGTCGATTGCCTCGCGGGTTCCTCCGGCGGTGACGATGACGGTTTCGCCTGTGAGGTCGTTGGTTGAAATGTTGGCTGAGGCGAGGACTGATTGCAGCGTTGCGAGGATTGCCGTGTTGTCGGCGAGGCGGCCGCCGCCGACCATGCCGCAGGCGAGATAGCCGCTGCCGGGCTCGATGAAGGTGACGCCGCGAGCGCGGAGGGTTTCTACGTTGGCGCGGGTGGCAGGGTGGTCCCACATGGTCACGTTCATCGCGGGAGCCATGATGACGGGGGCGGTGGTCGCGAGATACATGGTCGAGAGGAAGTCGTCGGCGAGGCCGTGGGCGAATTTGGCGAGCACATGCGCGGTGGCTGGTGCGACGATGAGCGCCTGCGTGGTTTGCGCCTCGTTGATGTGCTCGATGCCGGATTCGTCTGCTTCGGAGCCAACTCCGGCGTCTTCGCTCCAGAGGCTGGTGATGACCTTGTGGCCGGTGATGGCGGCGAAGGTCAGGGGACGCACGAACTCCTCGGCGGCGCGGGTCATGACGACATGGGGATCGTAGCCTGCGTCCTGCAGCAGACGCACCAACTCCACCGATTTATAAGCGGCGATGCCTCCCGAGACTCCGACTGTGACCTTCAGGCGCTGGGCGCACATACGCATTCACTCCCAAAAAGTTGCTAAGGGCGATGGTCTCATAGTCGTGCGTGGGCTTGCACTGGGGTTGAGGGCTGTGGGTGTATGCCGATGAAAGAACAGGCAAGGGCAACGGCGAAATACAGGGGTCTCTCCACTGCGCTGCGCTCCGGTCGAGATGACGTGCGGTTGTGCTGCTGCGGTCGAGACGACGTGGCTTTTGTGGTGGTTCAACCCATGTCCCAAAGCGGGACATGGGGCACCCGCCTTCGGTCGTGCGTTTGGGCTGCGGTTGCGTGGGGTTGAAAAGTAACACGGCTGCAACACGGTGTTCACTCTCTCGTCATGTGCTGCTCTCACACTCAGGACTTAGCAAATATTAATTTCCCTACCTAAGAGGCAACCTCCTGATGTCTTTGCCGCCACGACGCATGTGTACCCTGGCCTTCACCGCAGTTCTTTCCCTTCCCTGCTTCGCTCCCCTCCAGTCGAGCTCGCTGTTTGCTCAGGCTGTCTCGGGCGGAAGCACGATCACTGGAACCGTCGCCGATCCGGGCGGCAACATGCTGGCCGCCGCCACGGTTCTGCTGAAGAGCGATTCGAGCAACTTTACCCGCAAGGCCAACGCTGATTCCGGCGGACATTTTTCGATCAGCGATGTGCCGGCGGGTGTGTATACCGTGTCGGTCTCGGCCCCGGGATTTTCGATTGCGGTGCAGCAAGGAGTGCGGGTGCTGGCTGACCAGCCGAAGAGCCTCACGTTTTCCCTGAGCCTCGGCAATTTTTCGCAGCAGGTGACGGTCGATGCGGGCGGCACCAACTCCATCGCCGCGCAACTGGCGCCGATGGATGCGCCGCTCGACGAGCGCTCGGCGCGCACCGAGGTGAACACCAGCTTTATTCAGAACTACACCGCGCCGACTGCCGACTATAGCGAGCTGGTGGCGATGGTGCCGGGCACGGAGACGACCAACTCGAACGGCGTCGGCCTTGGCCAGAGCACGACCAACTTCCGCGGCTTTGCCGATGGCGACTACGACATCGACTTCGATGGGATTCCGTTCTACGACACCAACACGCCTTCGCACCACTCGTGGGCATTCTTCCCTTCGCAGTGGATCGGTGGGGTAGACTTCGACCGCAGTCCGGGAACGGCTTCGACCATTGGGCCTACGCCGTTCGGCGGCTCGATCCACCTTTTGTCGAAGCAGATGCCTTCGGAGCGTAACCTTCGCGGCGGCGTCTCCTATGGCTCGTTCAACACCTTCCTCTTCGACGGCAGCTTCAACTCGGGCGACTTCGGCGGGGCGAACAAAAAGTCGAATCTTTTTGTCGATGTGCACCACATGTCATCGGATGGCTACCAGACCCTGAACTATCAGACGCGAAACGCAGGGTCGTTGAAGTATCAGTACCGGCTGTCGGACAAGACGGTGCTGACGGGCTTTACCGGTGTGATCTGGCTGGATGCCAACTCGCCGAACCTTGCTTCGACGCGCGCGCAGATTCTGGCCAACGGCGATAACTACCTGCTGCAGAAGACCGACACCACGCAGGCGAACTATTACAAGTACAACTACTACCATGTGCCCACGGACTTCGAGTATGTCGGTATCAACTCGCAACTGGCGCATAGCTGGAGCCTCGACTTCAAGCCCTACACGTATAACTACGACAACTCGGAGTATTACGCGAAGCAACCCAAGAACGCTCCGATCAACCCGACTGTCTGCGGGACGCCGGTAAAGGGTATCAGTCCGTGCGCTGTCGATAAATACAACAGCTATCGCAAGTACGGCGAGACGCTGGCCGTCAGCCAGACCTCGAGCCATGGCATCTTCCGCACGGGCCTCTGGTATGAGTGGGCTGCGACCAACCGCCACCAGGCCCCTTCGAACCCCTTCACGCTGAAGGACGATGTGCTGCCTAACTTCAGCGAGAAGTTCTGGACCAACTCTTACCAGCCCTATGCCGAGTACCAGTGGATGGCCACCAAAAAGCTCAGCGTTACGGCTGGCCTCAAGTTCGCGTTCTACACCATGGACCTGCAACAGTTCGCCGACAACGGCGGCAAGATCGGCAGCACCAATCCGATTACGGGCCTGCCGTTTACTTCTGTCAGCAACTCGGTGAACTACCACTCGTGGCTGCCTTCGCTTGATGCTAATTATCGGATCAAGCCCAACTGGTCGGTGTATGGACAGGGTTCGACCGGTAGCGTCGTTCCTCCCAGCAGCGTCTATGACACGGCGGGAGCGCTGGTGGGCACGCCGCCCAAGCCGCAGACTTCGACGACTTACCAGACGGGGACGGTGCTGAAGCTCAAGCGCGTCACCTTCGATGCGGACTTCTATCACACCCGCTTCCAGAACGGGTATTCGTCGGCGACTGACAACGATCCCAACTCGGCGCTCTTTGGCGAGTCGATTCAGTATGTCTCACCCAGCTCGATTACTTTGGGTGGTGAGTTTGAGACCAGCGTCTACTTTGGACATGGGCTTAGCCTCTATCTGAACGGGACTCGCGGTAAGGCCACCTATGTCGGCACGCTGACGGCGTACAGTCCGAGCACCACGACTGACAATCCGCTGGTGGTCAAGGCCCCTTCGGGGCTGTGGGTCGCTCAGGCTCCGTCGGACACCGAGGCTGAGGGCGTCACTTATCAGGAGAAGGGGTGGAACGTCGGCGTCTTCAACAAGCGTATCGGCTCGAAGTGGGAGGACAACGGCGCGTACCATAACCAGTTGCGCGACGATCCCTACAACGTCAGCAATGCGTATATCAACTACACCATTCGCGGCGCATCGCACTTCGACCAGACCAAGATCCGGCTAAGCGTCAACAACCTGATGGGCTCGCACAACATTACCAGCGTGACGCCCGGAGGAGCGCTGGTAGCCTCTTCGCTCACCTCAGGCGGACTGACCTATACGAACCCGTTTGTCGGAGCGACGACTTCTTCTCCCGGATACACCGGAGGAGTGAACCTGGCCGACAACCCCAACCTTTTGCCGGGCCGCAGCATTATTCTGTCGGTGACCTTCGGCTTCTCGCCGGGCCGTTAGAGCGCAGCACTTTCCTCCGAAGCCTCTTCCTCGCAGTTTGTTGCGAGGAAGAGGCTTTTCTTTTTGTGGTTCCTGATGGCGCTGGTGTGGGTGTGATGGGGAGAAACCCATGTCCCAAAAGCGGGACATGGGGCACCCGCCTTGTACCCGTCTTCGGTTGAGATGAAATGTGCGGTTGTGGCAGGGGAAGGCTCAAGAGGTCCGGCCATTTTTGCGAATTTCGTTGACATGCCGAATTTGCGTCTTGTAAAGTTCAACCACGTACGAAAATGTTTATCCATTGAAATAACCATTAAGGAACCTATGCTCGTTCGCCGCCTCTCCCCTCCCTTCTTCTGCTCTCTCCTCGCTCTCGTTGTGCTGATGCTCTCCTGCGTATTCAGCCCCAGGCTTCAGGCGCAGTTGTCCACGACTGCGACCATTGCCGGGACTGTCACCGACGCTACCGGAGCCATTGTCGCGAATGCCAAGGTCACGGTGCGGAACGAGGGGACCAAGACGGACACGGCCATACAATCGAACGGCGACGGCAGCTTTATCGCTCCGGGGCTTGCGGTGGGGACCTATTCGGTCAGCATTACCAGCCCGGGCTTTCAGACCTATACGCTGACGGGCATTGTGCTGCATCCGGCGGCGACGGCGACGGTCAACGGCACGCTGCAGCCCGGCTCGGCGTCTACTTCCGTCACGGTGTTGGCCAATGCGGTGCAGGTGGAGACGGCGACGATTGAGAACTCGGCCTCGGTGGATGCGGCGCAGGTCTCGACGCTGCCGATCAATGGGCGCAATTATCAGGGGCTGGCTTCGCTGATGCCGGGCGTGCAGAACACCTCCGCCGGAGTGGCGTTGACGACCGGTGGTCGAGCCACCAACAATGCGCTTTCGGTGAACGGGCTGGCGCAGAGCGGCACTTTTTACGCGCTGGATGGCGTTTGGAATGAGGACACCGGCAACATGAACCAGACCTCGGTGATTCCGAACCCGGATTCGATTGAAGAGGTCCGCGTGCTGCAGAACAACTACAGCGCGCGCTACAGCCTGATGGGTGCTTCCGTCGTGCTGTTGCAGACCAAGAGCGGGACCAGCAGCTTTCATGGCGCTGCGTGGGAGTTCTTTCGCAACGATGCGCTGAACTCGAAGCCCTATTTTGCGTCTTCGGTGCTGCCTTACAAGCAGAACATCTTCGGCTATAACATCGGCGGCCCGCTGTTTATTCCGCATCTTTACAACACGAGCAAGCAGAAGACGTTCTTCTTCTGGAGCCAGCAGGGCGTGATTCTGCACCAGGTTCCGACCAACCTGACCGGTGTGACGCCGACCGCGAATCAGCGCGCCGGCATCTTCAACTCGCCGATCGTAGACCCCAACACGGGCGCGCCCGTTGCGAAGAACGGCGCTGGCCAATATGTGATTCCGTCGGGTGAGATCAACTCGAACTCCACGGCGTTTCTCAATGCGCTGTATCCGTTGCCTAATTTCGTCGGCAGCGGCAGCACGAACTACATCAATCCCAAGGGACAGGTGACGGTACAGCGCGACGATGAGATCAAGATCGACCACAACTTCAATGCGCGCTTCCACCTGCTGGGCGAGTATCTCGACGAGTATCAGAAGTATGCGCAGAACTCGCTGAACGGGTCGCAGGCGGGTGAGATCTTCGACACCAACGGCGAGACGGACTACACGCACAATAAGCTTGCGCAGCTTGCGCTGACACAGATTCTGACGCCGAACATGGTCAATACGACGAGCATGGCCATGAACATCTTCGATCTTGATTTGAACCTTACCGGTACTGCCTTCGTCGACCAGGTGCCCGGCTTCCAGACCTCTCTGCCCTATAACGGTTTTCTCTCCAACCGGCTTCCGCTGGTCACCTTCAGCGGAGGCATCGCGCCGCAGGGCATCGCTGCTGCCCGTCCGCTGACCCATGCCTCCGATCTCGATGACACGGTGGGCGACGACTGGAGCTGGCTGCATGGCCGCCACTTCTTCCAGGCTGGAATTACTGTGGTCTTCAATACCAAGCGGCAGAACCCCGGCAGCGCGACCAATGGCCAGTTCACCTTTACTGGAGCGGCCACTGCGCCGAAGTCCGGCGGGGTGACACAGGACGATGCGCTTGCGGACTTTCTGTTCGGCAAGGCGGCGACGTTTACGCAGACCAGCGACCAGCCTCGCGTGGCGGTACATGCGATGGAGATCTCCCCCTATGTGGAAGACCGCATCAACCTGACGCGGAACCTTACGCTGACGGCGGGCATTCGCCTGTTCCATATGCCGCTGCCCTATGGGCCCCCGCAGTCGGAGACGAACTTCATTCCTTCGGCGTTCAATCCGGCGAATGTTCCCATCGTCAACAACGATGCGACCATCACCGTGACACCGGCGTATAACCCGCTCAACGGCCTTGTGACCAATGGGACGAACGGGATACCGAACAACTTTTCGAACAACCACATCTGGTACGCCGGGCCGCTCGCCGGTTTTGCGTGGGATGTGTTCGGCGACGGCAAGACGTCGCTGCGCGGCGGCTACGGCATTACCTACACGCGCATCTTCACCAACCAGGACTGCTCGTTCAACTGCGCGATCAATCCTCCGCGGCTGCAGTCGGCGAACCTGCAGAATGCCAACTTCCCCGACCCTGTGGGCTCGGGAACGGCCAAGGCGGCGACCATCAGCGCGATTACGGCTGCCGACCAGAACATTCAGGCGACGCAGGTGCACACCTACAGCCTGAGTTTGCAGCACGAGTTTGCGCGCAACTGGATCGCCTCTGCGGCTGGAGCGTCGAGCCAGGCGCGGCACCTGGTGGGAACGTGGAACTATAACGCTGCGCCGCACACCGGGATCTACGACTTCGATCCCAGCATCAATACCGGCAAGATCACGCCGTATAAGTTCGCTCCGTATCAGGGCTATGCCGCGATCACGACCTACACCTCGCGGCAGAACCAGAACTGGAACGCGCTGGAGCTGAGCCTGCGCCATCCGGTGACGAACAACCTCTTCCTTACGGTTGCCTATACGTGGTCGCACGACCTTACCGACCACGTCAGCGGCACGTTCAGCGCCATCGATCCGTACAATCCTTCGCGTTACTACGGCAACGCCGAGGGGTTGAACTTCCCGCAGTCGCTTTCGATCACAGCCATCTACAATCTGCCGTTTCTGCGCGAGACGAAGGGCTTCAAGGGCGGTGTGCTGGGCGGCTGGAAGCTCTCGGACATTACGACGTTGCGCAGCGGCACCTCGCTGTCGCCCGGTCTCAGCACCACCAATCAGGGCAATGCGGTGCGACCAGACCGCGTCGCCGGTACCAGCATCCAGGGGCCGAAGACGAAGGCGGAGTGGTTCAACACGGCAGCCTTCATTGCTCCGCAGGCAGGCTTCTACGGTAATGGAGCGACGGGCAGCATTCAGGGGCCGGGGCTGGTCGACTTCGATATGTCGCTCTACAAGGAATTCCACTTCACCGAGTCGAACTTCTTCGAGTTCCGCTCGGAGGCGTTCAACATCTTCAACCATACGAACTTCACTACCATCGGCACGAGCTTCGGTTCGAGCACGTATGGGCAGGCCACCGCGGCTGCCGATCCGCGCATTCTGGAGTTTGCTCTGCGCTACCACTTCTAGACGGTTCCTCCTGATGTAGCAGGACGCGGCGTCTGAAACCCATGTCCCAGAAGCGGGACATGGGGCACCCGCTTGTGTGGCATCTCTTTGTTTTTGGGGTGGGCTTACCGGATACAATCAGCGAAGCATGATCGTCCATCTCCGAGGCCGTCTCCTCTCCAAAAGCCCGAACGAAGCTGTTATTGAATGCGCAGGCGTGGGCTATGGTGCCACGATCTCGGTCGCTACCTTCACCAGCCTTCCGGCGGAGGGTGTTGAGACCTCGCTCCACATCTATACGCATGTTCGCGAGGACCAGCTCGCGTTGTTCGGTTTTGCGGAGACGCAGGAGAAGCGGCTGTTCGAGAAGCTGCTGACGATCAGCGGCATCGGGCCGAAGCTGGCGATCACGGTGCTGAGCGGCATCGCCGCCGACCGGCTGGTGACGGCGATTCGCTCGGGCGACCACGCTACGCTGACGCGGATTCCGGGGATTGGGAAGAAGACGGCCGAGCGGGTGGTGCTGGAGCTGAAGGACAAGCTCGACGATATGGCGGTGCCAGTGGCTGCCTCTTCGGGCGCGCATCATGGCCCGGCGGGAGACGATGTGCTCTCGGCGCTGGTGAATCTTGGTTATCCTCGACCGATTGCGCAGAAGGCGATTGAGACCACTGCTGCGAAAGATGCTGAGGCAGCGCAGGACTTCGAGACGCTGTTCCGGGCGGCGATGGCGGCGATTCGGTAGGATCATCAGGTTCGGGTTATGGCTGTATAGAAATGCTGCAAAAGTGCGAGGCGATAGGGGATGCGCCGATCATGGATTATCTGCGGGCTAGTGATCTTTCCGCTCTTTGCTCTGGCGCGGCGCACTGACTCGCAGACAAATACCAGCGTGACGACCGCTCAAAGCGCGGGGAGTTATGACCTCAGCGTCGCTATCGATGAAGTCATCCTCAACTTCCACGCGGAAGATGCCCACGGCCTTCCTGTCAACGACCTGAAGCTCAGCGAATTGAGCCTTCTGGACAGGGGCAAGCCACCACGGAAGGTCCTTGCCTTCGAGTTGCTTCGGGACTATCCCATTCGCGCCGCTATTCTGGTGGATACAAGTTCGTCGATGCTCGAACATCTTGCTGCTGTTCGTGCGATCTCAAGTAAATACGCGCAATCGTTGCTGCGACAGCAAACGGACCAGGCTTTCGTTGTTGATTTTGGCGACCGATCGAAGATATTGCAGCCCTGGACGAGCGATCCGGTCGCGCTTACCACGGGCATACGCGGGGCCACGGCGAGCGAGGTGAGCCTGCTTGGCAGCACGACGGCCCTCTTCGATACGCTGTATGCAACGTGCCATTACGAGTTCGGCAAGATCAACTATGCGGCCAGCGCCAACTTCATCATGCTCTTTTCCGATGGCGAGGACGATAGCAGCCATGTCTCTCTGAAACAGGCTGTTGCCATGTGTCAGAGGGTTAATACAGCCGTCTATGCCTTTCGTGCGGTGGGCTCTGATTTTGGCTCCGAGGGAGAGAGGACGTTGACGGAATTAGCCTTAAAGACTGGTGGCCGTGCCTTCCGCGACAGCGATTCTCCGGCTGAAATATACGAGGACCTGCGTGTGATCGAGGCGGACCTTCGCAACCAATATCGCCTGATTTACACACCGCCAGAGGTGAAGCACGATGGCTCCTTTCACCGCATCGACCTGATGATGCCGGGTCGGGTAGACAGGCTTACGGTTCGTTCCGGGTACTATGCGCCGATGCATTAATTTAGTGTCCGCAAAGAAAATCCAACGAATGGGTCAGTTTTCGGTAGGTTGACGATTGATGTTGTCCACGACGACGATCTTCGATGGCACCTTGGCGCTCTGAAGCCGCAGCCCCAATTGCTCCCGCAGCGCGGTAGTTATGGAATCAGGAAGGTTATCGACATCGATTCCATGTCGCTTCCACTCGTCCGCTGTCGCATCGCTCTCCGGACGCCACATCAATTTGAAATCATAGCCACCGGACAGATGCGTTGCGTCCACAACGGGCCTTCCAAGTACCTTCCCCAGCGCCTCCGCAAACTCCGCCATCGACATATTGGTGCCGCCAATTAACCCCGGACCGGAGCTCGACCCACGACCTTTGAGCCGTTCCAGCAGGCTCGTAGACTGGACCAGGACTTTTTTGTCGGGAACCAGCTCGAAGCCGGACACATTCTGAAGCTCCTCGTGCCATTTCAATCCAAATCGCTCGATCAAGAGTGCCTTTAACATCTCGGGCTTAGGATCTTGGTTGGCAGGCAGTCTTGCATCCAGATCAAACCGGGAGGTATCGAGCCACGAGGGTGCCTTCAGGGCATAATCATTAACCGAGAGTGCCATCTCTACCCACTGCTTTAAGGGCACATTCACCATCCGAAACTGTCCCCCCGGTCCACCGTTCGAAGACGACGACTCTCCCAGTGGATGGCCGGCCGGCGCCTTGCCCGGCTTGATGACGGCCACTTCAAACTGCAAAGACTTTGCCTGCTGCGGCTGTGCGGTCGAGATATTCGCAGAAGGCCAAAATTGCCACGCTCACCGCGACGCAACTCGTTTGCAAGACCTGCCTCATGCTTCGGCTCCTCAACAATGATTAAAAGAGTCACTGCATCACGTCGGAATTGTCCGCAGCGCGAAGTGGCTTAACCGCGCACCAGCCTAACATAGCGGCCCCGGCGTCTTTTGTGACGGCCGGGGCCATGAGGTTTGCAGGCGGCCCGTAAGCCGAATTTTGTTTTAGACGATCATTCCTCTAGGCGACACATTACTGAGCCGCTCCAGCAACCTACCCGCAGGTTTCGGCTCTGGCATTGAACTTTCGCTCGCCGCCGGTCTCTTCGCCTGGGCGCATCGGGCCGATACGCTCGCCCGCCTGAAGAGGAGCGGTGCGATCCCTGCCTATTTGGTCTTGCTCCGTGTGGGGTTTACCTTGCCGCGTCCATTACTGGCCGCGCGGTGCGCTCTTACCGCACCTTTTCACCCTTACCTTCCCCGCTTGCGCGAGGCGGGCGGTATGTTCTCTGTTGCACTTGCCGTCCAGAGGTCTTGAAACCTCCGTCCCGGACGTTATCCGGCACACTGCCCTGCGGAGTTCGGACTTTCCTCCCCCGTCCGACACCTTGCGGCGCGGACGGCAGCGATCATCCAGCCGCCTGCAAGGTTGAGTGTACCGCAGGGGACAGGGTAGCTGCTTTTTCATGTCCGAAATTCCATGTCTCCAAATCCCATGTCCGAAAGTCCGGACATGGGCCACCCGGTGGCGAACTAACCGCAACCTGCTTTCGTATAAGACATTGCCGGGCCTCTCGCTTTGCTCTCGCTGGGCTGGTAGTCTCAATCGGAACCCCCGGAACGGATATCGATGGAATTCAAAGAGGCCGTCAAAATCGCGTTGCAATCGCTGTGGGCCAATAAGCTCCGGTCGATCCTGACCCTGCTGGGCGTCGTCATCGGCGTGGCCAGCGTCATCGCCGTGGTCACGCTGGTCAACGGCGCGAACACGTACGTCACGACGAAGTTCTCCAGCTACGGCGCGGATGTCTTTACGGTGTCGAAGATGCCGCAGATCATTACCAGCTCCGAGGACTACCAGCGGTATCAGAAGAGAAAGAATGTCCTTTATTCCGACTTCCTCTATGTCAAGGAAAATTGCAAGCGCTGCGTCGGCATTGGAGCCCAGCAGGCGACCACGGGCACGATTGTGCGTGGAACGCAGTCGGTCACCGATACTCAGATTCGCGGCTATACGTGGCAGATGCCGTCATTGCAGAATCTGAACATCGAACAGGGCCGCGGGTTTACCGAAGCGGACGAGGAACGTGCGTCGAATGTCGCCATCATCGGGACGGATATTCAGGATCACATGTTTCCCGGTCAGAATCCGCTGGGGCAGGAACTGCGCGTGGATGGGACGCCGTATACGATCATCGGCATCAGCGAGAAACAGGGCAGCACCTTTGGCCAAAGCCAGGATAACTGGGTCGGTGTGCCGCTGACCTCGTATCAAAAAAATTACGGAACTCAGAAGTCGGTCACGATCTACGTCAAGGCTGGTTCGGCAGGACTGATACTCGATGACGCGGCTGACGAGGTGCGAGTGCTGATGCGGTCGCAGCGGCACGATCTGCCAGGAGTGCCGGACTCCTTTGAGCTGGATACAAACAACACTCTGGTCGGCTTCTTCAGCACGATCACAAATTCCTTCGGCGCGGTCGCCGGCGGCATTGCGCTCATTTCACTGGTGGTCGGCGGCATTGTGATTATGAACATCATGCTGGTGAGCGTTACCGAACGGACGCGAGAGATCGGGATACGAAAGGCATTGGGTGCGCGACCGAAAGACATCCTGATGCAGTTCCTGATCGAGTCGGGAACGATGGCGCTGGTGGGCGGAGCCTTCGGCGTGATTGGCGGCATCATTGTGGCGCAGGTCATCACGGTGGTCGCTGGATTTCCCTCTACTGTCGCGTTCTGGAGCGTGCTTGCGGGCCTGTTCATGGCGACGTCAACGGGCATCTTCTTCGGGGTGTATCCGGCGCGGAAGGCTGCGCAACTGGATCCGATTGTGGCGTTACGGGCTGATTAGGAACTCGGGAAGGCAAGTTTTATGCGGATTGGCGATGTCAAGGAAACGGTAACGATGGCACTGGACACTCTGCGCATGAATAAGCTGCGCAGCGGTCTGACGATTCTTGGAATCGTCATCGGTGTCATGACGGTGATTATCATCTCGTCAGTCGTGAACGGGTTGAACAGCAGGGTTGAGGATCTGGTGAAGTCGCTGGGGTCGAACGTTCTCTTCGTCTTCCGTTTCCCGGTATTCGGCCAGCGGCCCACGACCGAGATGCTGACGCGTAAGCAGTTGACCTACGACGACGCGATGGCGATGCGTGAGTTGCCGCATGTGGTGGCGGTCTCGCCTGCGCTGCAGTACACCGATAACACCGCACCCGACCGTGCAGGAGTGACCTCCATCAAGGGCGGCGGCAAGAGCATGCAGGGCACCATCCTCGAAGGCGATACCCCGGCGCAGAAGGATGTGAGCGAACTCGACATGCGCGAGGGGCGGTTCTTCAACGAGGGCGATCAGGAGCGCGCCGCCGAGGTAACGGTGCTGGGCAGCGATACCGCAGATGAACTGTTTCCCGGCCAGAGCGCTGTGGGCAAAGAGGTGCAGGCGTCGGGAATGGTCTTCACTGTCGTCGGTGTGCTGGAAAAGCAGAAGCAGGCGTTTGGCGGAGGAAAGAATCCGCAGGATAACCACGCTTATTTTCCGATTACGACGTTCCACTACATGCATCCTGAGGAGTTGGATTACTGGATCACGTTGAAGTATGACGATCCGAAGAACCGGCCGCTGGTCGAGGATGAGCTGACTGAACTGTTGCGGCGGCGACGCAAGGTAGCCAATGCTGCGCCGGACAACTTCGCCATCTTCGGCACCGACTCGCTGACACGCTTGTGGAACAACATTACGAGCGGACTTTTTCTGTTGCTGGTTGCGCTGTCGAGCGTGGCACTGCTGGTGGGGGGCGTCGGCGTCATGAACATCATGCTGGTGAGCGTGACCGAGCGAACGCGTGAGATCGGTATACGCAAGGCGATTGGAGCGACCAAGCAGACCATTCTGACGCAGTTCACGCTCGAGGCGATGACACTGTGCGCCGTGGGCGGCGTCATTGGCCTCTGCGTGGGTAGCGCTCTTGCGTTGGGCGTGTCTTTTCTGTTCCCGGCGGCGCTGTCGGCTGTCTGGATGCTGGTGGCGTTTTTGAGTTCCTGCGGGATTGGGTTAGTGTTCGGAATCTATCCGGCGTGGAAGGCTGCGAACTTGAATCCGATTGAAGCGCTGCGGTACGAGTAAGCCAGCGTCCCGGTCCGACGTCCCGGTTCGATAGACTAACTTCATGGCCACAGCGATTGAGGCGATCACTACACTGTTGACGCTTGCCGGGTTGGCGTATCTGCTGCTGGCATTGTGGGGGACACGGGACTTCGCGCACTACTGGATGCGGCGACCGAAGACAGAGGGCTTTGCTCCTGACGTCAGCATTCTCAAGCCTGTGAAGGGCGTCGATCCGCAGATGTATGCCGGTCTGGTGAGCCATTGCCGCCAGCAGTACGCTGGCAACTTTGAGATTCTATTTGGCGTGAGCAGTATGGACGATCCGGCAGTCGAGGAGATAAGGCGTCTACAGACGGAGTTTCCTGACTGCGTGATTCGGCTGGTGGAATGCCGCGAGCGGCTGGGAACCTCGGGCAAGGTAAGCAACCTGGTGCAGATGCTGCGTGAGGCGCGATACGAGCATGTGCTGATCAATGACAGCGATATTTATGTCTCGCCGCTGTATCTCACCCGCGTGATGGCGTGTTTCGCGGATGCGTCGGTGGGCATGGTGACGGCTCCGTATATCGGCCGCACGGCTGAGACCGGTAGCGGACGAACATTGTGGTCGCGGCTGGAGGCGCTGGGCATCTCGACCGATTTTCTGCCCGGCGTTCTGACCGCGCGCAAGCTGGAGCATGGCATTCGGTTCGGCCTTGGTTCGACGCTGGCGATGAGCTGGAGGGCGCTGGCAAAGGCAGGCGGGCTGGAGCCGCTGACGGAGTATCTCGCCGACGACTATGAGATGGGCGCGCGCATTGCTGCTGCGGGCTATCGTGTCGAGTTATCAAACGAGGTGGTCGATACTACGGTTCCGGCGTATCGCTTTCGCGGCTTCTGTGATCATCAACTACGCTGGTCACGGTCGACGCGCGATTCGCGCAAGCTGGGTTACGTCGGCCTGGGAATTACCTATGCGCTGCCGTGGGCGCTGATGAACTGCGTTGCCAGCGGCTTTGCGCTGTGGAGCTTTTCGTTGCTGAGCGTCGTGGTGCTGGCGCGGGTCGCGGTGGCGCTTTCGGTCGGCGTCGGCATCCTGCGCGATGGGCAGGTGCTGCGCGATCTATGGTTGTTGCCGCTGCGGGATTTCTTCGGCCTCGGCTTCTGGGCGTGGAGCTTTGCCGACGATACGGTGGTGTGGCGCGGGGAGCGGTTTCATCTGCGTAATGGACGGATTACGCGGGCTTGAGCTTTGCTGGCGCGTGAAAGGCTTCGCTTCAGTACGACGCTGCCTGATTACTGAGGATCTCTTTGCCTCCGCTTTGTGCGATGAAGTAGGCCTTACCCGGCAGCGATGGCAGCGGATCGTCGAGGCTCTGCCAGAGGAAGATGCGGCGGACGCCGGTCCACTTGAGGGCGATGGAGGCGTTGTCCTCGAAGATGGGCGGCGCGTCGGGGAAGAAGGAGCCGTACCAGAGATTGGAGCTGCGGCCATTGAGGATGTGAATGTTGTTACGGTGGAGATAGAAGCCGAGGGTGCTGCCGCTCTCGTACTCGCCGTGGATGACGATCAGGTCGTCAGACTTTAGCTGCGGTGCGATTGTCTCCGCGAGTTTATAGGAAGTCAGGATGGGAGAGAAGACCTGCAGGCCGAGGTGCGCGGCCAGCAGGAAGCCGAAGGCTCCGGCAGCGAGCCAGAGGTTGGCGGCGTGGGGCTTGTAGTTGCGGCGCAGCAACCAGTTCAGCAGCGTTCCGCCGAAGAGCGCGATGGCGGTGATGATGAGCGGCGTGCGAAAGGCCCCCATCGCCCGGGTGTCGAGATCGAGGAAGTGGCCGAAGGAGAGTGCATAGTCGCCGGGGTTCTGGCTTAGCATCGTTGCGAGCTCGGTGTTGGGGCTGGGCGGTTGCGAGTGGAGGATGAAGAATCCTGCTGCCAGTGCGGCGATGGAGCCGAGCACAAGAAGGACGACCGAGATGCGTTGGCCCGCGACGGCGAGGCGGTTGGGCACGGTGAAGGACTCGGCCTCGTCCGCTTCGCTGGCCAGCCATGCGGCGATCAGCAGGGTGAGCGCGGGCAGCGTGGGCAGCACGTAGTACTCCTGCCGTGTGGAGAAGCTGAAGAAGAGCATGGGCAGCGCTGCCCAGATGCCTAGCAGAAGGAGCGTGCTTTGCGATGCGTCGAGTGCTTGGCGGCGCAGCGACTTGATCCAGGGGACTGTAGCAAGAGCTTTGAAGAGGTAGGCGCTCCAGGGCATCAGCCAGATGAGCAGCAGGCCCCAGAAGAGCGCGAGGGGAACGGTGTCGTAGTCGCGCGGCACGCGGAGGTTGAGGTAGCGGAGCACCTGCTCGTTGACGAAGTAGAACCAGAGCCAGCCATGGACGTTGCCGTCAGTCGGGCCCGGAACCGTCCAGTGGCCGTGGGCGAAGCTGAGGTTACCGGGATGGCCTTGGGTCGGGTTCGCAAGGGCAATGAAGACGTGCCACGGGATTGCGATAGCTAGAAAGAGGAGGACGCTCGATGCCGGAAAGAACTGGCGGATGCGAGTGATAGTTCCACGAACGCAGCGGGTCAGCAATAGATGCGCGAGCACGATGAGGACGGGGAAGACGATGCCGATGAGTCCCTTGGTGAGAACATCGAGGGCGCAGCAGGCGGCGAAGCCCCAGCAGAGCAGGCGGCTCGGCTGGTCCTGCTGCTCGGTAATCCAGTAGCAGAGCATTCCCAGCGTCAGCCAGAGACAGACGGCGACGTCGGGAATGGTGATGCGCGTGAAGATGAAGATGCCGAAGCTGGAGAGCAGGATGAGTGCGGAATATAGCCCGGCGCGAGCGGAGCCGAAGGCGCGGCGGCCGAAGACTTCCATGGCCAGAGCGAGCGCGAGAACGGTGAAGGCGAGCGGGAGCCTTGCGCTTGCGGTGTGGACGCCGAAGAGCTTGAAGCTGGTGGCGATGCTCCAGTAGAGCAGGGGTGCCTTTTCGAGATAGCGGATGCCATTGGCGTAGAGCGTGACCCAGTCGTGGCGGACCAGCATCTCGCGGGCGACCTCGGAGTGGACCGAATCGGCGTCGTCGAGCAGCGGCGGCGTCAGCAGCGTGAAGCTGGCGTAGAAGAAGAGCCACAGCGCGATGAGGACGAGGCGATTGCGGCGGGGAGCGGATGCGGCTGGCGCGGTGTCGGTGAGGGGAGGCACGTCTTTAGTGTATTTGCGGCGAGGGGTGAGATTGGTAGCGGCAACGGCGAAGGAGAAATACAGGGGTCTCTCCACTGCGCTTCGCTTCGGTCGAGATGACGTGCGTTTGTTGCTGGACTAATCGAGATGACGCGTGGATGAGTTGATTTGGCGTGATTTGTCGTAGACTCAGGCTGACTGCATGATGAATGATCTGGTTCAAGTTGGGAACACCGCTGCGCCGCCGACAGAGCTTATCTTCGGCGAGTGGTATCCGGCCCTGCGTGCTGCCGAGTTGCGCAAGGGCAAGACGAAGACGGCCATGCTGCTGGGCATTCCCTTGCTGATGGGGCGCAGGAACGACGGCAAAATCTTTGCCATGCGCGACCTTTGCCCGCATCGCGGCATTCCGCTTTCGGCGGGATGGTTCGACGGCGAGACGGTGCAGTGCAAATATCACGGCTGGCGCTTTGAGCCGTGCAGCGGGCAGTGTACGGAGATTCCGTCGTTGACCGGGCATGATGTGCTCGACGCAACGAAGATCTTTGCCAACTCCTTTCCCTGTGAGGAGCGCGATGGCTATGCGTGGGTCTATATTCCCGAGCCGGGAACGGGGCGGATTGGCGATGCGCTGCCGCCGGTGCCGGAGATGCCGAAGTTTTCTGAACGCTATCGCAGCGCGCATCTGACGGCTGATCTCCCGTGCAATGTCGATCACGGCATCATCGGCCTGATGGATCCGGCGCATGGTCCGTTTGTGCATCAGGCGTGGTGGTGGCGCAGCCGGGCGAGCATTCACGAGAAGACTAAACACTTCGAGCCATTGAAGGACGAAGAAAACAATGGAAGAAATGCCGGTTTTCGCATGTCGGCCCATGCGCCTTCAGGCAACAGCGCACCGTACAAATTATTGGGCGTGTATGGCGAGCCGATCACGACGATGATCGACTTTGTGCTGCCGAACCGGCGCTATGAGACGATCCGCTGCGGTGCGAAGTGGTTCTCCAGTTTGACCACGGTGACTCCGGTGACGGCTTCGACGTGCAGGATCGATGTGTATGCGGCGTGGAATGTCTTCTACCGTGTTCCATTTGTAACTTCCATCGCTACATTCTTCGGCGCGCGTTTTGTGCGGCAGGACCAGGAGACGATGGTGCAGCAGGCCGAGGGCTTGCGGTTCAACCCTGCGCTGATGCTGATCGATGACGCCGACAAGCCTGCGAAGTGGTACTTCGCGCTGAAGCAGGCGCGGTTGAAGGGGACGGGCGAGCATCCTCTGGCCGGGCCGATCACGCTGCACTGGCGAAGCTAATTTGTCCCTTTCATGGGACCCCCGGGGGGTGCTTTGGGCATAAGTCACATGAATGTAGGGAGATAGCTAGGTAATAGCATGCTTGACTGAGTGTAGAATGGGATTACAGTGACAGAGCAGTGCATTGGTAGGGATCTACTTTGAATCTTTGCGTAAGATCAGGCCGCCTGCGAGCGAAAGCACGCCGACGACGATTACTATTCGTTCATCCATAGACCAGTCGAGCGAGCCCTCTAGCTTATCTGGCTGACCAAATGCCTCGCCCCGCGTGTTGGTTATGATCTCCCCGCTGAAGCCGGTGATTCCGAAAGCGGCTAGTCCGCTGCCGAACAGGATGAGGAGAACCGCTACCTTTTTCATGTTGGCAATTTTCTCATAAGGTGCGCTGATAGCATGGCGGGATGCCGCTAGACCTTACAGGAACTCGGGCCAAGCTAGCTTGGGCGCACCACCACTTCAAAATCGTCGATGGTGAAATCACGGCATGGCTCAAGGGAAACCCTCACGAACTTGTCTTCCAATGCAATGAGCAGTGCACCAAATACTGGCTTAGGGCCAGCAGAGTTGGTGCAGTCCCAGACTTTCAAAGGTGGGGACTGATTATCGGCGACTGTGTCACCAACTTGAGGGACGCACTGGATCACCTGATTTTCGCCATTGCTGGACTTCCCACCAGTCCCAATCGCGACAAACGCGACAAGGCCGCTTTCATCATCACTAGCGACGTCGGAGAGTTCAAGAAGTGGGGTCGAGGAAAACTCGCCAGCGTTCCTGATCCCATAAAAGACTCCGTCTTTAGTTTTCAGCCCTTCAACCGTCGCTCTAATCCAAGAATGCCGTCTCTCTTGGGTATCTTGGCGGAACTTGCGAACGGGAACAAGCATAAGGTTCCTACTGTCGTTCTCACTGTCCCCTCCCTCATCGATGTAGAGTTCGTAAGTCAGAGTGGGGTGCGGCAACAATCCACCTTCGATATATACAAAGGGGATATTCAAGACGGAACTGTAGTGTGCATCTTCGAGGTTCCTAAACCCGATCCTCAGATCAAGCTTGTATCGAACAGTAGCTTCGTTCGATTTCATGTCGCTCTCAAGCACAAGCCTATCGAAGGAAACACAGCGCTCGATGCAGATAGGGCCGACTATCAGGGTCTCGTTCTGGATATCTTCAAAGAGGTCGAATTTGTTATCGACACATTGACTGAAATGGTGTGAGCGCACATCATACGTCGCACCAAACCGCATCCGTTGATGGCGAGGCGCCCACCTTCGCTGAGGATTGTCTTTGCGAAGATGGGAGTTGCTGCTTTCTTTTAGTCGATTATGAAGAGAATGGCGCTGGCCGCGGGGACGTTGAGCGTGCCGCCTTTTGTGCGTTCGCCGTTGGAGAGATGCGCTTCGTGTGCGGTGAGCGTTGGTGCGGTGAGACGGTAGAGCGTGCCTTTGCCGCGGCCTGGAAGGGTAATCTCGGTCGATTGCGTGGCGTCCTTGTTGATGATTGCGAAGAGAGAGCGCCCGTTGGGAAGCTTCGCGGCGTAGGCGGTGGCGTTGACCGGGCCGGGGTCGAAGTCGACGGGGATGATCGTCGCTCCGGCGAAGTGCTGGACGAACTGGAGGCCGAAGTAGACGGGTTCGGCGACGTACTTGCCGTCCATGTCGGCGACGGGGGTGTAGAACGGGCGCGGATGCGGAGCCTTAGGGTCGGGCATGAGGGCCTCGCCGGGGAGGGTGCCGCCGAGCGAGTCGGCGACTGCCTTGCCGCCGCCGCCGTGCAGGTTGATGCCGGAGTAGCCGAAGGAGGCGAGCGAGAGCGCGTAGTCGGCGGTCCAGAGCGCGGCACCGAAGACGTCGGAGAAGCCGGGCTTGCCGCCGCGATAGCAGCTGTTGCCCTCGGTCATGCGGTACTTTGCGCCGACCTTAGTCGCAGCTTCGCGGGTTGTCTCCGCCACTTTGCTGACGCGTGGGTCGGTCTTGAGAAGGTTGTCGAGAGTCGCCTTGGGATTGCTCGGCGGCCCGGTGAAGTAGTAGTGGTGGGTGACGGCGGCGACGTTGGGTCGGTCGCGCTCGGGCAGCGCGGCGATGCGGTCGGCGATGACGGTGGACCAGTGGGGATTGCCTGCGGTGTCGGGTAGGCCAAACTTTGCGCCGGGAACGCTGGCGCGGATGGCGTTGGCGGAGGCGAGCCACTCGTCGAAGTAGCGGTCGGCGGTCCAGGTGGCCTTGTCGCGGAAGCGGCGGGAGAAGCCGTCGGGCTCGTTGCCGACCTGGAAGAATTCGAGGCGCTGGCCGAGGGTTTTGGCGACGAAGACGGCCTCTTCGGCGGCGCGCTGCGGAGTGCTGGTTCCGAGGTTGATGCCGAACAGCGTGTTCCAGCCGGTGGCGTCGAGGAAGCCGCGCAGATTGCGAACCGCCTCAGGAGTGACGGCGTAGCTGAGGGCCATCGGCGATTGTTCACCCGGAGGGGTGCGCAGGATGACGTTGGGGGGCAGCGGCGGCTGTTTGGCGTCGGGCGTGGGCTTCCACCAGCCGACGTCGGAGGTGTTGCCGCCGAGGCGGAGGACGCCGTGTGGCGCGAGCGCGCGGAACTGGGCGATGAGGCCGTGGTTGGAGGGCGCGAAGAAGGTGGGGTCGGAGAGCTGCTGAATCTCATAGCTGAGACCGATGAAGTCTTCGGGGACGATGGGCCCGGGCTGGTCGTTGTGCAGCGTTAGCTTCGCCGTCGCGGTGGTTTGGGCAAAGGCGCGAAGATTTGGGGTCAGAGCGGCTGCTGCGGTTACGGCGACGAAACGGCGGCGATCGAGGGGAGACATTGTTCGAGGTTAGAACTTTGCTGTGACCGTAGCAAGGGATTTGTCTTGCGGAGTTTTGGCGGACGCGGGAATCGCAATGTGCAGTCGTTGCGGCTGCGCCTTCACTCCGGCCTTCGGCAGAGTGGAGGCCGCTTCGCGGCGGTTTGATTGAGACGCGAGGCTGAAGCCTCGCTGTACCTAGCTGCGAGGGCAACGACAACGACAGAGGCAACTGCAAGAACAACAGCAACAACACGAATCACTGCATCGGTTGAGACGATGGTTTTGGTTCAGCTCTTGGGGTGGATGGAGTAGATGACGCCGTTAACGTCGTCGGTCAGCAGGAAGGAATCGGGGCCGGTTTGGAAGATGCCACAGGGGCGTCCGATTACTTTGCCATTTACAAGGAAGCCGAGCATGAAGTTTTGCGGGTGGCGTGAGGCCGGGGTGAAGCGGACGACGCGATAGCCGGTGCCGATGTGGGGTTTGCCTGCTCCGTGCAGGGCGACGAGGAAGGTGTTGTTGAGAGTGTGGTTGGAGCCGTCGAAGAAGGCTACGCCGAGTGGGCTGCCGTGCGCCATGAAGGTGGTGTAGGCGGCGGGGACTTTGGTGCAGTCGAACTGTGGGGGCGTTGCGCCGATGGGAGGGAAGACGTTCTTGTTGAGGTCGGCGTGAGAGACGACGGGGTCGGGATGGACGACGCCGTGATCGAAGTAGCAGGTGGGCCAGCCGTAGTTGCTGTCGGCGGCGACGGGGTGAAGGTTGGAGTCGACCTCGAAGAAGGTGTCTTCGGGGGCTCGGTCGCCGAGATGGTCGTCGCCCATGTTGGTGGCGAAGAGAGCGCCGCCGTCGATGGAGGGGACGAAGGTCATGTCGACCGCGTTGCGAAGGCCGTGGGCGATGATCTGCTGATTTTTGCCGTCGGGGTCCATCACAGAGAGCGAGGCGCGGATGGGTTCTTTTTCGAGACAGGCGTTGCAACTGCTGCCGACGGTGACGTAGAGGCGGGTGTGCTCGTGCAGGTTGGCGAAGGCGACGGTGCGGGTGAGGTGCCAGCCGCCGTACTTGTAGTTGAGTCCGTAGTCGGGATAGTGCGCGAGCACTTCGGGCGCGCCCGTGGGGGCGTCGTCGCCTGCCTTGTATTTGTAGCGGAGCAGGCGGTCGGTGAGCGCGGTGTAGAGCCATGTCTGGCCCGAGGGATCGGTGTAGAAGGCGACGTTGTTGGGGTTGCGCAGGCCTTTGAGGTAGGTGGTTCGTGAGCCGAAGGTATGTGTCGCGGGGTTCCAACCGGTGAGGATGTAGATGGCTCCCTGGGTGTTGTCGGCCAGCGAGTCCATGTCGGTGGCGAAGATGCGATTGTCGGGGGACTGGGCCATGAAGCGAACGCGGTGCATGCCCTGGGAGGCGACGTTAATGTCGAAGGATGCGGGCAGCGAGAGGGTAATGTTCTTGCCGTTGGCAAGATGAAGGACGTGGGGCTTCAGCGCGGTCTGAGCATGGGCAACGAGGGTGATGGCCAGAAGGGTCAGGGAGAGCGTGCGGAGCTTCAGCATGGCTAGATGGTAGCGGATAGACGGTAGCTGATGCGCGAGGTATCGGCGGGTTACAAGGAGAAGCCCCTGTGGTGCAGAAAAAGTGCCTGACCAACCATAGCCGCAACGCCTACGGCGGTTTGCAGCGCTGTGGCGATGAAGATCTTGCGGACGATCTCCTTGTCTTTGACGTGGCGCCGGACGATGGGCAGGTTGGTGGCCTGGCTGGAGATCGAGGTCAGCACGGTGGCCATGGCCGCGCCCATGGCGGTGACGCTTCCGTGCTGCACCATATTGGCTGCGGCGGCGGTGGCGCTGGCGCTGGAGACGATGCCGCCGACGAAGCTGACGAGAAGGAAACCTCCATTGCCCAGCCAGCGAACGGCAGCAGTGCCGAGCACCTGAATGATGAGGAAGAGAGCACCGAAGCTGAGCACTTTTCTTAGCGATACGGGCGAGGACAGATGCAGCTCGACCTCTTCGACGTCGGCATCGGCTCCGCGCTCGCGCAATGCGAAGTAGCCTGCGATGAGGGCCATCAGGAAGAGCGGGAAGGCGGCAAATTTAACCGCGCTCCTGGCGAAGAGCCCGAGCAGGATGAGGTTGCGGGCGAACATCGCGACCGACGTGAACAGGACTGCGGGGAGAGTTTGTTTGACCAGTCCGGCCTTGGGGAGCGAGGAAGACAGCTCGCTGGTGGTCGCGGTGGAGTTGACCAGGCCGCCGAGGATCGCGGTCAGCGTGATGCCTTTCTTGCCGTAGAGGCGAAGCAGGACGTAGTTAACGAAGCCGATGCAGGCCACTACGATCACGGTGATCCACGCCTCGCGGGGCTGCAGCAGGTTCCAGGGATCGATGTAGCGGTTGGGCAGCAGCGGCCAGATGACGAAGCCGAAGAGCCCGAGCAGGATGGCGCTGCGTATCTCTTCGGAGCGGACGCCGCCTGCGAACTCTTTGAACTGGGGCTTGAGCGAGAGCAGCCATGTGATGACGATGGCGCAGGCGACCGAGGTGAAGAGATGGCCCGTGCCTACAAGAACGCCGAGCACAAAGGTGACGACCAGCGCGACCGAGGTGGTTCCTTCGACGGACTTCGTTGCGATGATGTCGCGGACGTTCAGCAGCACGGCGAACAGCATCGTCGCGGCCATGCCTGCGAGCATCATAGAAGGGGAGATGAGCGTGGTCAGCGCGCCGAGCAGGGCGGTGAGGCTGAAGGTGCGGACGCCGAAGTCCTTATGCGACCACTGGCGCTCGAAGCCGATGACCAGGCCGATGGCGATAGCGACGGCGAGCTTGACGGCGATGACCGTTGGAGGAAAGGCGGTTGAGCTGCCGTGAATGAGGTCGAGCCAACTGGTCATGTGTCATCCTCCCATATTTGGAGGGATGGACGCGCGGGAGAGATGTCTCTGTATTTGTAACTGTGGCGGGTTTGGAAAGAAAAACAGGCAATGGCAAAGGCGAAATACAGGGGTCTATCCGCTACGGCGTGCGATGAAGCCGCACGCCTTCGGTCGAGATGACGTGGTTTAGATTTCGATTTCAGCGAGCTTTGAAAGGCTCTTAGAAGGCGCTGACGCCAGCTTCGATGACCAGTTGATCGACGCAGATGTTCATGGCTTCGCCCAGCTTCTTGAAACCTTCTTTCCACTCCTCCGTCCAGTAGTTCTTGTCACTGCGGCGGAGCAGGTCGTTCCAGATGTTCTGGGCCTGCCAGAAGTTCACGTCGAACGGGATGTCGCGCAGGGAGTTCGCAATGGTGACGGCGCTGTGGATAGCACCCTCGGCGGAGAGGTCTCCTGCTGCTTCGGCTTCGAGGCGAATCATGGCCCGCTTCATGCGCTGGCCGGCGGTAAAGCCCAACAGGTGAATATCGAGCTCGATCTGATCGGTGTTGGCACGGGTGAGAAGGCGCTCGATCTCGACCGGGTCGAAGGGATCGGCCTCGATGGCGCGGCGCAGGCTGGCGTTGATGGCGAAGCTGGAGGCGAGGGCGAGGGCGGGAGGAGCGGCGATGCCGGATTCGATGAGGAAGTGCAACAGCGAGGCGTGGTCCTCGTAGATCTTGCGGAGGGAGTCCTCCATCTCGGAGAGAGTGCGATTGAGGATGGTGTTGAGGATGCGGTGCTGCTCGTCGGCAAAGAGCGAGGTGAGCGAGTAGGACATGTTGCCGAAGAAGCGGTCAATGAGGCGGATGACTTCGGGGAGGTTAGCGCGGCGCATGGCGTTGCCGATCTCGGCGGAGAACGTCGTGAAGGCTTCGAGTTGCTCCGGCTCCTCGGGGACGTAGGGCTTGATGGCGGCCGAGAGGTTCTGGTCGCCGAGATGGAGGACGGCGAAGCAGATGTCCTCGTTCTCCTCGGTGACGCGGGAGCGGACACGAGCGCGGCCCAGGGCGACGCGGCCGCGACCGGAGTTGAAGATCTCGTGGCTGTCGCGATGGACGTCGAAGCAGAACAATTCGCCGTCTTCGGGATAGGAGCGGAAGATGGAGCTGATGGCGTAGTGCGCGCCGACCTCTTCGAGACCGATGCGCATGTTGGTGACGTAGCGGCGGTAGACCTCGGCACCATTCTCCATCTCCGGAATGTTGCTCTTCGCTCGCTCAAGGATGTTGAGGAACTCCGTTTCGAGTGCAACGCCGGGTGCGCCGAATAGCTTGGCGGCGAGCTGGAGGACGCGGCCCGCGTAGGCGATGATCTGCACGGTCTCGATGCCGGAGATCTCGTCGAAGAACCAGCCGCAACTGGTGTACATGAGCTGGGTGTGGCGCTGCAATTCGAGCAGTTCGAGTGCGGCGATGCGTTCCGCTTCGCTGAGTTCGTGGGTCTGATGCTCGGCAAAGAAGTTGGCCGTGGAGGCGCGGGAGCGGTTGTTGATGAGTTGGATGTAGCCATCGCGGGCGGCCCAGAGATCTTTGAGCAGTGGCCGCGCAAACTCTTCGGAGAGCGGAGCGGTGGCGTCGCGCAAATGATCGAGCGCCTCGCGCAACGGCGCGCGCCACTCCTGGTTCCAGCCGGGCTTGCCGCCATTGCATCCGCAGTTGGAGCGCCAGCGCTCGATGCCGTGAGGACAGCTCCAGGAGGTGTCTTCTTCGACCTCGGCCTCCCATTGCGGCGGAAATTTTTCGAGAAACTCGCCGTAGTTGGTCAGGCGGGCTTGCTTTTCGTCCTCGATCCAGTGCATGGCGTAGGAGAGCGCCATCTCGCCGTGCCTGTGGTGATGGCCGTAGCTTTCGCCATCGGTGGCGACGTGCGAGAGCTGGGCCGGTTCGCTGCCGCCGGATGTAGGCCGGAACTCTTCGACCAGCCTCCGCCCGAAGGCTTCGCCACTGTTGAGCACACCTTCGAAGGCGATGGCGCGGGAGTTGGGGCCATCGTAAAAGAAGACGGCGATGCTGCGGCCCTCGTTAAGTGGGACGGTGTAGGGATGACGGGGATCGACGGTGGTGTCGGGCGTTCCCAGCCAGCCGTCGTTATTGGCCGCATCGGCTTTGCGGCGGACGCGGGCGCACTGGTGCGGTGCGAGGACGGTGAACTGGATGCCCTCCTGCGCCATGAGGTCGAGCACATTGCGGTTGACGGCGGTCTCGGCGAGCCACATGCCCTCGGGCCTGCGGCCAAAGCGCTGCTCGAAGTCGGCGATGCCCCAGCGGATCTGCGTGAGCGCGTCGCGCTGGTTCGCCAGTGGCATGATGATGTGGTTGTAGACCTGCGCGATGGCGGAGCCGTGGCCGCCGTAGCGCTCCGCACTGGCCTTGTCGGCGTCGAGAATCATGCGATAGGTGCGGGGCGCGCTGTCCTGGAGCCAGCTCAACAGGGTGGGGCCGAAGTTGAAGCTCATCCGCGCGTAGTTGTTCATGATGCGGATGATCTCGTCCTGCTTGTTGGTGATGCGCGAGGCACCGTTGGGCGCGTAGCACTCGGAGGTGATGCGGTCGTTCCAGTCGTGATACGGAGCGGCGGAGTCCTGCACCTCGATGCTTTCGAGCCAGGGGTTTTCGCGCGGCGGCTGGTAGAAGTGTCCGTGAACACAGACAAAACGAGTGTCCCCATCGATAGCGGGTGGTCGGGGAGAGGCGCTCTTAATGAAGGTTCTGGACTTTGCCATGATGATTGGATGTCAATCAGGGAGAACGGTAACGTGGAAATCGCGAAATGCCATGCAAGTTAGTATTCGTGCAACTTGCTGTTGCTGTTATTGATGCTGGATAGGATTCAGGGAAGCGGCGTGAGTTTGCCTGCGGCCAGATCGCAGGCGCGCCACAGGTACCAACTGGCCACCGAGGACCAGGGCTTCCATCGCACTCCGCGACGGTGCATGATGTCGGCTTTGGGAAGATCGGCGGGCGTGACCTTATCGGTGGGTTTGAGTTTGCCGAAGGTGAGGGCAAAGCCTTTGCGTACACCGTAGTCGTCGACGGGCAGCACATCGGGGCGGCCAAGGCGGAAGATGAGCAGCATCTCGACCGTCCAGCGGCCGATGCCACGCACCTGGGTGAGATGTTCGATGATGGCCTCATCGGACATGCGGCGGATACGGGCGAGCGTGGGCACGGTGCCGTCGATGGTTTTTGCAGCGAGATCGCGCAGGGCGAGGCTCTTGTTGTGAGAGAGTCCGGCGGCGCGCAGTTGCTCGTTGGGGCAGTCGAGAAGATGTTGGGGGCTGGGATGGCCGAGGCCGCTGACAGGCTCGAAGCTTTCGAGCAGGCGGCGATGAATGGTCGCGGCGGCTTTGCCGTGCAATTGCTGATAGATGATGCTCTCGACCAGCGCCTCGAAGGGCGATTGCGAGCTGGCGACGCGAAGGGTGAAGGGACCGGCGCGCTCGATCAGGCGGCCCAGCTTTGGATCGGCGGCGGCAAGCTCCTTGCAGGCTAGAGCGGAGTCGTAGCGGGGAGGGCGCGGATTGTTGAGTGGACGCGGCATAAGTTGACGTTATCGCAGGTGACGGCAGGATGTCTTTCGATGGCCATTGAAACTCGGACTAATTTGGTTCGCATTTACAAGGACAACACCTTTGCGGCACGGTAGATGTTGTGGTTCGATTCGCCATTAGAACGTCGATGCACGAGATGTTGTGCAAACGTTTGGCGGTGGCATTTATGTCACATTTCGATAATCGGATTTACATATGAAAAAATGGCCGGGAGCGGCCTGGAGTGGTTTCTAAGTGTGTTTTCGCGCTGCTATACTCGGGGCGTTAAATAAAAGCTATTTTGTTGGGGCTCAATCCGTCGCGGACGTCCCAGCCGCCGACTTTGTACAACTATCAGCAAAAGTATTGTCAGCAGCAAAATAAGGAATCGAAGGCATCTTCTCGACCTTAAAGACAAGTAAAGCAAAGGAAGCAGGAACGCACTCATGGCGCAAGTTTTTGACCGCAGTTCGAACGCGCTGGCTCGCTTGAGCCTGGTGTTGACGGGCATCATTGTCATCGCGCTCGGCGTCACGTTGAACGAGTTGCAGCGCTCGCCGTGGGTGACGCGGCAGGGCCAGCGGCCGGACCAGCCGATCCCGTTCAGCCACAAGCACCACGTCGAGGGCCTCGGGCTGCAGTGCCAGTACTGCCATACGTCGGTGGAGAAGTCGAGCTATGCCGGAATTCCGCCGACCAAGACCTGCATCAACTGCCACTCGCAGATCTGGACGGATGCGCAGCTTCTGGAGCCGGTACGGCAGAGCTGGGCAACCGGTGCGTCGATCCAGTGGATTCGTGTGCATGATCTTCCTGACTACGTTTATTTCAATCACGAAGTTCATGTGAATAAGGGCATCGGCTGCGCCAGTTGTCATGGACGCGTCGATGAGATGCCTTTGATGTATCAGCAGAACACCTTGCAGATGGAGTGGTGCCTGAACTGTCATCGCAATCCGGCCAGTAATCTGCGGCCCACCAGCGAGATCTACAACATGGCGTGGGCGGGCCCATCGACGGACAAGCCGGTGTGGTGCACCAGCGCCGTGAAGGATGGCCCGACATCGCAGGACGTAAGCTGCACGACGGCTGACCCCAGCAACAACGGCAATCCTGAGCTGGCGATGATGCAGTTGGAGCCGACGCATCCGGCGGGTCTTTCGAGCCCGCAGACCGGACCGAATATGCAGCCGCACATCGTGCATGGCGGCGAAGGCCAGACGGTAGGCAGTCCGCTGCCGCTGCAACTGGCGATGCCGGCGAGCTATCAGAAGTTCACCAGCCAGATGGAGCTGGGCAAATATCTGACCGCTCAGTACCACATCCGCGCGCCGGAACAACTCTCGAGCTGCGAGACGTGCCACCGATGAAGACGACCGGCAACAAAACGACTGGTATCAAAACGGCAGGGATTGGAACAGAGCAGACGATGGCTGAGACAAAGGCACCTGTACAAGCACAACCTGTAGTAGTCACCCAGATTGCTCCGGCAAAGCTGACGCTGGCCGAGGTCCAGGCCAAGCTGGACGGCAAGACCGGGCGGCGTTTCTGGAAGAACCTCGACGAGCTGGCCGAGACCCCGGCGTTCCATGAGCTGATGGCGGAGGAGTTTCCCCGTCAGTCCGGATCGACCGAGTGGGTCGATGCCGTCAGCCGCCGCGGCTTCCTCAAGGTGATGGGCGCGTCGCTGGCGCTGGCCGGAATGGCTGGTTGCACCAAGCAGCCCGACGAGCCGATCTATCCTTACGTGAAGCAGCCTGAGGATTTGATTCTGGGCAAGCCGATGTACTTTGCCACGGCGCATCCCTTCCCGACGGGCGCGATCCCGGTGCTGATCAAGTCCGATGCCTTCCGGCCCATCAAGGTGGACGGCAACCCGGAGCACCCGGTCTCGAAGGGCAAATCGGACGCGTTCACGCAGGCGACGCTGCTCGATCTGTACGATCCTGACCGTTCCCAGCATGTTCTCAATCGCGGACAGAACTCTTCGTTCGGCAGCTTTCAGCAGGCATTTTCCTCTGCGATCAAAAAGACCAGCGGCGGTCAGGGCGTCTACTTCCTGAGCGAGACGATCACTTCGCCTACGCTGGCCGGGCAGTGGAAGCAGGTGCAGACGGCCTATCCTTCCGCAAAATTAGTGCAGTGGGAGCCGGTCAACTCCGACTCATCGCGCGCGGCGTCGAAGGCGGCCTTTGGCAGCTATACCGATGCGCAGTACAAGCTTGAAAACGCCGACGTGATCCTGTCGCTCGATGCGGACTTCCTTGGCGGCATCGCCCATCCGGGCTTCCTGCCGCTGGCGGCAGCCTACTCGGAGCGACACCGCTACGAGGCGAGCAAGACGATGAACCGGATGTACGTCGTCGAGACCATGCCGACGGTCACCGGCTTTAAGGCCGAGCACAGGCTGGCGCTCAAGCCCAGCGACATCGCCGCCTTCGCGCAGGGACTGGTCAAGGGCGCGGCTCCTCAGGGACTCGATGCCGACCAGCAGAAGTTCTTCACGGCGCTGCTTGCCGATCTGCATCAGAGCGGTGGCAAGTGCGTCGTCATTCCGGGCGAGCAGGCATCCCCGGTAGTTCATGCGGCAGCCTATGCGCTGAATGCCTCGCTCGGAAATGTGAGCAAGACGGTGGTTTATACCGAGACCGTCAACCCGATTCCTTCTGAGCAGGTGGCAGACCTCAAGGCTCTGGTCGCCGACATCAACGCGGGCAAGGTGCAGTGGCTGGTGATGCTGGGCGTCAACCCGATCTATGCCGCTCCTGCCGATCTGAACTTCCTCGACGCCTTCAATAAAGTGCCGAACACGGTGCATCTCGGCAACCATGTGGATGAGACCGGGGCGATCTCGCTGTGGCACATCAACAAGTCGCATTATCTCGAGAGCTGGTCGGATGCGCGGGCGTATGACGGCACCATCTCCATCGTCCAGCCGATGATTGCTCCGTTGTATGACGGCAAGTCGGCGCATGACGTCTTCCAGGCGGTGCTCGCCAATCCGCAGCTTTCGGCCTACGACGTTGTTGTGGCCAACGCGAAGACCTATATCAAGGGCGATTTCGCGACGAGCTGGCGCAAGGCGCTGCACGATGGCTGGGTTGAAGGCACAGCGTTTACGCCAAAGACTGGTGCCCCGGCAGGAAATGCCATGGCATTTGTTCCACCGGCTGCGGCGAGCAGTGGCTACGAGATTTCCTTCCGGCCCGATCCGTCGCTCTACGACGGACGCTATGCCAACGTTGGCTGGCTGCAGGAGCTTCCCAAGCAGGTGACCAGCCTGAGCTGGGACAATGCGGCGCTGATGAGCATGGCTTCGATGGCCAATCTCAACGTCGAAGAGACCGACCTGATCGAGATTGAGCTGAACGGCCGCAAGGTGACCGCGCCGGTGCTGATGGCTCCGGGCCATCCCGATGGCGCAATCACGATCCACCTCGGCTTTGGACGGCAGGCCGAAGCTGGCCGCGTTGGAGCAGGCGTCGGCTTCGATGCCTACCGGCTGCGTACGGCGGACGCTCCTTATTACCTGGGCGGCGGAACGGCGAAGAAGGTCGGCAGCGATTACGACCTTTGCGTCACCAAGGTCCACAATGTCGAGCATCGCGGCAGCTTCGCGCAACACGACCTCGAAAAGAAGCTCTTCGACACCAGCGGGACGTACTCGCTGGCTGGCCACGAGGCGATGGAGCGCTCCATCATCCGCTACGCCACGGTCGCCGAGGTCGAGAAGAACCCCAACTTCGCGCATGACGAGATGGGTCGGGACTCGACCGGCACTCTGATCGGCAAAGTCGGCTACTCGCCGCAGGGCGAAAAGCCGGGCCGGGACGAGACCTTCTTCCCCGATACCTGGAACTACGAGAAGAAAGACCCATCAACGCTGAAGGTGCAGAACGCCTGGGGCATGGCGATCGACCTCAATAGCTGCATCGGCTGCAATGCCTGCATCGTAAGCTGCTACGCCGAGAACAACATCGCCGTCGTAGGCCGCGAGCAGGTCAAGATTGGCCGCAACATGCAGTGGCTGCGTATCGATACCTACTTTGAGGGCGACCTGCACGCTCCCAAGGCGCACTTTCAGCCGATGGCCTGCCAGCACTGCGAGAACGCCGGTTGCGAACAGGTCTGCCCGGTGGGAGCGACGGTGCATACGCCCGAAGGCCTCAACACGATGGTCTACAACCGTTGCGTCGGTACTCGCTACTGCTCGAACAATTGCGCGTACAAGGTGCGCCGGTTCAACTTCCTGCTCTACTCGGACTATGACACCGAGAGCCTGAAGTTCATGCGCAATCCTGACGTGACCGTGCGTTCGCGCGGCGTCATGGAAAAGTGCAGCTACTGCATCCAGCGCATCGAGGCGGCCAAGATCCAGGCCGACATCGAGAACCGCGAGATCGCCGACGGCGACATCGTCACGGCCTGCCAGCAGGCATGCCCGACCGATGCCATCGTCTTCGGCAATATCAACGACAAGGCCAGCAAGGTAGCGAAGCGCAAGGCTGAAGAGCGCGATTACCAGGTCCTTGCAGACCTCAACTATCGTCCGCGCACAACGTATACCGCTGGCGTCATCAACCCGAATCCGGAGCTTGCATAGGTATGGCAACCAAAGGACCAATTCACGATCCGGTCGTTGATCCAATGATCGACCCGCGTACCGGCGAGTACGCAGTCATCGCGCCCGGCCACAACTTCAAGTCGGTCACGCAGAAGATCTCCGAGATCGTTCTGACCTCGAACACGCCGCTGGGCTGGTTCTTCGGTCTGATGGTCGCAGGCGGCATCGCGACCGGCGTTGTGATCGGCATCACCTGGCTCTTCCTGAAGGGCGTCGGCATCTGGGGCGTCACCATCCCCGGGGCCTGGGGCTTCGCCATCATCAACTTCGTCTGGTGGATCGGTATCGGCCACGCCGGCACGCTGATCTCGGCGATCCTGCTGCTGTTCAAGCAGACGTGGCGCAACTCGATCAACCGCTTCGCCGAGGCGATGACCATCTTCGCGGTCTGCTGCGCCGGTATCTTCCCCCTGATTCACGTCGGCCGTCCGTGGCTGGCTTACTGGCTGTTCCCCTATCCCAACACGATGAACGTCTGGCCGCAGTTCCGCTCGCCGCTGGCGTGGGACGTGTTCGCGGTTTCGACTTACGCGACCATCTCCATCGTGTTCTGGTATGTCGGAATGATCCCCGACTTCGGCACCCTGCGCGACCGCGCGACGATGCCGCTGGCGAAATATTTCTACGGCATGTTGTCGCTGGGCTGGCGCGGTTCGACCCGGCACTGGATCCGGTATGAATCGGCATCGCTGCTGCTCGCGGGCCTCTCGACGCCGCTGGTGCTCTCGGTACACACCGTCATCAGCTTCGACTTTGCGGTCGCAGCCCTGGCGGGATGGCATACCACCATCTTCCCGCCCTACTTCGTCGCGGGTGCCATCTACTCCGGCTTCGCCATGGTCATCACGCTGGCGATTCCGATCCGCAAGTTCTACCACCTCGAAGACCTGGTGACGCTGCGCCACCTCGATAACATGGCCAAGGTCATGCTCGGCACCGGCGGTATCGTGGCCTACGGCTATGCCATGGAAGTCTTCATGTCGTGGTACTCGGCCAGCCACTGGGAGTTCTTCATGATGTGGAACCGCATGTTCGGGCCGATGGGCTGGGCATACTGGATCCTCATCCTGACCAACATCGCCATTCCGCTGACGACGCTGTGGTCGCGCAAGCTGCGGGTGAACGTGACCTATCTGTTCATCCTGTCGTTTGTTGTGAACATCGGCATGTGGTTCGAGCGCTTTGTCATCGTCGTAACCAGCCTCTACCGCGAATATCTCCCCTCAAGCTGGGGAACCTATGTTGCGACGCGCTGGGACTACATCATCTTTATCGGCACATGGGGAATGTTTACCTTCCTCTTCCTTGGATTCGTTCGCTTCCTGCCGATGATTCCGATGTCTGAGATTCGAATGATGCTTCCGCAGACCAAGGTGCGGCGCGGTGGGGCCGATGCTGAGACCGTAGTGGAGGAGACACTCTAATGCCGCCCAGAGAAGGAATTTACGGTTTACTCGCCGAGTTCAATACACCCAGCGAATTGGTGTATGCGACAGAGCAGGCGCGCGAGGCCGGTTATCGCCGGATGGAGTGCTACACGCCTTATCCTGTCGAAGAGGCCGCCGTTGCGCTGCACTTCCACAAAACCCGCGTTCCCCTGGTCTGCCTGCTTGGCGGCATCATGGGCGTGACGACGGCGTTTCTGATGGAGACCTGGATCGCAGTCTGGGCTTATCCGCTCAATATCGCAGGACGGCCGCTGTTCTCATGGCCAGCCTTCATCATTCCGGCGTATGAGTGGACGATCCTATTCTCGGGTTTGTCGGCCGCGTTCGGCATGATCATGCTGAACGGTATGCCTCAGCTCTACCATCCCGTCTTCAACGCGCCCAACTTCCGCAACGGCGCGACGACGGACAAGTTCTTCCTTTGCCTTGAGGCGGTGGACCCGAAGTTCTCGATCACCGAGACGCGGAGCTTCCTCGAGCAGTTCCCCGCGATCTCCGTGGTGGAGGTGGACCATTAATACGAGAATCACACTTCCAGGGATTAATACCCGAATCCCAAGCTTCCGAACAGCGGCTCCCCGGCTGGCCCTCGCCGCCGCATCCACGCTGTTGCTGTTTGCTGGCATCGGCTGCCGCCAGGACATGCACGACGAGCCGAAGTTCTTCCCTCAGCGAGGTACCGACTTCTACGCTGATGGCCGCTCCGCACGTCCTCAGGTAGAAAATACCGTGGCCCGCAACCAGCTCCACGCCGATACTTACTTCTATACAGGCTTCGTCAACGGCAAGGAGGGCGAGGGCCTGCCCTTTCCCGTCACCATGAAGGTGCTTGAGCGCGGACAGGAGCGCTACAACGTCTATTGCACGCCGTGTCACTCACGCGTGGGCAATGGCCGGGGCATGATCGTCGACCGGGGCTATGCGCACGCTGGTGATTACCACACGGCACGGCTCGAGACCGCGCCGCTGGGCCACTTTTTCAACGTCATCACGAACGGCTATGGAGCCATGCCGGACTATGCCGCGCAGATTGCGCCGGTCGATCGCTGGGCCATTGTGGCCTATATCAAGGCGCTGCAGTTGAGCCAGAAGGCGACCCAGGCCGATGTTCCCGCCGGTTCCCAGGTGCAGCCGCTCTCAAGCGTCGCCGAGAGCGAGGGACTGCCCGCGAACTTTGCCCAGCAGTGGACGCTGCCGCCGACCGCCGTCAACGGCACGCCTGACGACCAGCCCTTCGTTCTTCCTACGACACCGCCCAACGCAGCCTCCGGATCGGGAGCGCCTGTTGCCTCCCGCTCCGCCACAGTCAAGACTCCGGCCGCCGCGCCTGCCGGAAAAACCGCAGCAAAGCAGTAATCTCGGAAGCTTCCGAACGAAGGCTTGAAACGCATGTCATCTGGACACGAACATACCGGACACGAGCATCACGGAGAAGCCGGCGGACACCACGCCCATCATGGCCCGCTTCCGCTTCCTGCATCGCTTGCCACGCCGGAGATTGTCACCGCGTGGCGGACCCGGCTGCTGGTTATCGCGGTGGTTGCCACGCTGGTCTCCGTGCTCTTTGCCTTCACTCACGAAGGCCGCAACCACCTGCTGCGCGCCTACCTGATGGGCTTTATGACCTGCTTCGGCTTCGCTGGCGGCGGTCTGGTGGTGCTGATGCTGCAGCATGTGACCGGCGGCAAGTGGGGACTCCTGCTGCGGCGTCCGCTCGAGGCCATGAGCCGCACCCTGTGGCTGGTCGCGCTGATGTTCATTCCCATCGCCATCTTCATGAAGCACCTGTACCAGTGGGCCACCTATCCTAATCCCGCCGCCGTGGCCGATGCGTTGCAGCATCATTGGGTCACGCTCGAACAGGCGATGACGATCAACGACAAGCACGCTATGCTGAATCCGGTCAGTGTGATCGTCCAGACCATCATCATCTTCGGCATTTTGTTGACGCTCACCTACTTCATCAACAAGTGGTCGCTGCAATGCGATGCTGATCCTCTGCGCAATACCCAGGCGAGCTACGACCGCTGGCGCACCAAGTTCGAAAATCTCTGCGGCCCCGGCATCTTCATCTATGTCGTCCTGCTCACCGCGGGTTCGATTGACTGGATTAAGTCGCTCGACGTGACCTGGTACTCCTCGATCTACGGCCTCCAGTTCCTCGTCGGTCAGGGCTATGCTGTTCTCGCGCTGGGCGTGCTGACCGTCATCCTGCTCTCGAAGGTCGAGCCGATCAAGACCCTGCTGCGCGTGACCGAACAGCACGACCTGGGCAAGCTCATGCTCGCCTTCGTCATGTTGAACATCTATCTGAGCTTTGCCGAGTTCCTCATCATCTGGTCCGGCAACATCCCCGACGAGATTCCCTGGTATCTGCACCGCATCAATGGCGGCTGGTGGACGATCTGCACGCTCGACTTCATCGCCCACTGGCTGATTCCCTTCTGCCTGCTGCTCTCGCGCGATCTCAAGCGGAACAAGCGCAAGATGGTCTGGCTCTGCGGCTGGATGATCTTCGCGCGCTGCGTCGACATGTTCTGGCTGATTGAGCCGAATTTCGCCGACGCCGCCGGCAACCTGCACCTCCATAACAACATTGGAATTTTGGCTTACATTACGGTGCCGGTCGCGGTGCTTGCTGTCTGGGGAGCCTATTACCTGACGGCGTTGAAGGCCCGCCCCATCATGAACCTGAACGATCCGCACCTGGAAGAGATGCTGGAGCCCGAACATGCCCACTAACGACCACGATCTGCATCAACCCGGTGAGCCCGACATCAAGGGACACACCTCCGAATCGCCCGGCTACGAGACCACCGACGTTAATGTCAATGGCGTGCTCGTCTTCCTCGCTGGCCTCGGCGGGTTCCTCATCGTCTTCTTTGTCTTCTGCTTTGTCATGGGCCGGGTCATCAACGGCGCCATCCAGAAGGCCGACGGTCCAACGACCAAGTGGAACCATACCTCGGATTTCGCCGGTGCTGCGCTCAATGGCGGCAAGCGGCAGGACCTTACCAGCGATCCGGTGATGGAGCAGAAGCAGCTGCAGCAGTTGACGGCGACCTTCCCCACGCCCCGCCTCGATATCGACGATGGTGAACAGTCCACTGCCGATCTCCATGCTCGTGAGGACCTGCTGCTGAACTACTACAGCACCTCTCCTGGCGAGGGCAGCAACATTCGTATTCCCATCACGCGCGCTATGGAGCTGATCGCCCAGCGCGGACTTCCTGTTAATACCTCGACCGCGGCTACGGAGCCGCTGATGGCAGGCGACGAGAAGCCGGAGATTCAGGCACCGCTGACGACAGGATTCGCCCGCACCGGCTATGAGCTTGACACCATTGAAGCTCGCGCCGAAAAGATGGCGTACGGCAAGGCCGAGAGCGAAGCGCACCCTGATCGCGCCCACTAACTGGACCAGTACAAGGCATAGCATAGAAGTAGAAGAAGAATCGAAGACGACATGATGAACAGGCGGACAATACGAGGCGGTTGGCAGGCAGCGGTTCTTGGCTGCGTCCTGCTTGTGTGCGCGCCATTGTTCGCCCAGGTCTCCGGCTATGGCGACAAGCAGGAGGGCCAGAACGTCGGCGACGAGCTGCCCCAGGTGTTGCAGAAGGTCGGCATCGCCCAGCATCTCAATCAGCCGCTGCCGCTCGATGCGCAGTTTGTGGACGATACCGGTAAGACGGTTCGGCTGGGCGACTACTTCGGCAAAAAGCCTGCGGTTCTTTCGCTGGTCTACTACAACTGCCCCATGCTCTGCTCGGAAGAGCTGGACGGTTTGACCAGTGCGCTGATGATGGTGCATCTGACGCCGGGTAAAGACTTCAACGTCGTCGTGATCAGCATTGACCCGAGCGAGACGCCGCAGATCGCCGCGAAGAAGAAGGCGCTCTACGTCAAGCGCTATGGCCGTCCTGAGACTGCTGCGGGTTGGCACTTCCTGACCGGCGAACGACCAGCGATTGATGAGGTGAGCAAGGCGGTTGGCTTTGGCTATGTCCGTGTCCCAGGGCCGGACGGCAAGCTCACCCAGTTTGCCCACGCCAGCTCGATCCAGATTGTCACGACCAACGGCAAGCTCGCACAGTACTATCTCGGCGTCGAATATTCGCCCAAGGACATCCTCCTCGGGCTGATTGAGGCTTCCGGAAACAAGATTGGCTCGCCTGTCGCAAACATTCTGACCTACTGCTATCACTATGACCCGGAGCGGAACAAGCACTCGCTTATTGTTGCCCGCGTGGTGCAGTTGGGCGGCATGGTCACCGTGGCATGGCTGGGTGGCTTTATGTTCCTGATGTTTCGCAGAGATCTACGGCTTTCGCGCGACCACGACCTGACTAAGAAAGAGAATGGATAAAGGGTAACGATGCATATCAGTCCAGTCCTGTGGCAATTTTTGGTGAAATGGCTCAACGCTTCCGCGCTCTTTCCGCGCGAGGCGTCGACGATCGCCCCCTACGCCGACGCGCTCTACTTCTTCCTGCTGTTGATCACGGTCGTCGGCCTTACTGTTGTCGGCGTGCTCGTCTTCGGCTTCGCCATCCGCTACCGTAAGGAAAAGCATCCGGTGGCCGTCCAGGTAGAGGGCTCCACGCTGCTCGAAGCAACGTGGACCATCATTCCGCTGGCGCTGTTCCTTATCTGCTTCGTCTGGGGCGCGCTGCTCTACTTCCGTATCTATAATCCGCCGACCAATGCCATGAACATCTATGTCGTCGGCAAGCAGTGGATGTGGAAGGCCGAGCATCAGGGTGGACAGCACGAAATCAATGCGCTGCACGTTCCTATTGGGCGGCCCGTTCAGTTGACGATGATTTCGCAGGACGTCTTCCATAGCTTCTCCGTCCCCGACTTCCGCATCAAGCGCGAGGTCATCCCCGGGCGCTACTCGACGGTATGGTTTCAGGCAACCACGCCGGGCACCTATCACCTCTTCTGCACGCAGTATTGCGGCACCAACCACTCCCAGATGATCGGCGAAGTCACGGCGATGACTCCGGACGACTTCCAGAAGTGGCTGCAGGAATCGACCAGCGGCATGTCGCTTGCTCAAAACGGAGAACGCCTGTTTGCCAGCATGGGTTGCAACGCGTGCCATACCGGCACCGCAGGATCGCGCGGGCCAAATCTGGCCGGAGTCTACGGATCGAAGCTGCAACTCACCAATGGCTCCGAGGTGCTGGTTAACGATGCGTACCTGCGTGACGCCATCCTCAATCCGTCGGAGCACGTCACCGCCGGATACGCGCCGATCATGCCCACCTATCAGGGCCAGGTCAGTGAGGACGGCCTGATCGACCTCGTCGAATACATCAAGGGATTACAGAGCAACTACAGAATTCAGCAGACCCTGGTCACGTCACAGTCCGACCAGACGGCGCCGACAACGCCAGCAGGGGTGAAACCATGAGCGCAACCAGTTCGACAATTGTTAATCTGCCCGACCAGAAGACGGCAACCCTGCCGAAGCGGAACTACCTCAACAACGAGGACGGCCTGCTGAGCTGGCTGCTCACCGGCGACCATAAGCGCATCGCGATCATGTACCTGATCTCGATCACGTTCTTCTTCTTTATCGGCGGCGCCTTTGCCGGTCTCATCCGTCTGGAGTTGTTGACGCCGCAGCCTGACCTTGTTGCCTCGGACACGTACAACAAATTCTTCTCGATGCATGGCATCATCATGGTCTTCCTCTTCCTGGTACCTTCGGTACCGGCGACGCTGGGGAACTTCCTGATGCCCATCATGATCGGGGCCAAGGACCTTGCCTTTCCCAAGGTCAACCTGCTGAGCTGGTATCTCTACTGGATCGGCGGTCTCTTCACCCTCGCGGCGCTGGTGCTGGGCGGCGTCGATACCGGCTGGACCTTCACCACTCCGCTCTCGACGCATTACCTTAATACCCACGTCATCACAGCGGCGGTTGGTATCTTCATCATCGGGTTTTCGTCGATCTTCACCGGCTTGAACTTCATCGTCACCATTCACCGCATGCGCGCTCCGGGCATGACGTGGTTCCGCCTGCCGCTCTTTGTCTGGTCGAACTACGCTGCTTCGATCCTGATGGTGCTGGGCACGCCGGTTCTGGCCATCACCCTGGTCCTGGTCGCGCTCGAGCGCACCATCGGGATCGGCGTCTTCGATCCCACCAAGGGCGGCGACCCGTTGCTGTTCCAGCATCTCTTCTGGTTCTACTCACACCCTGCCGTGTACATCATGATTCTTCCCGGCATGGGCGTCATCTCCGAGGTCATCAGCACCTTCAGCCGCAAGCGCGTCTTTGGATACACGGCGGTTGCCTTCTCTTCGGTGGCCATCGCGCTGTTCGGGTTCTTCGTCTGGGCGCACCATATGTTCATCATGGGCGTGTCCAACTACTCGGCGCTGGTCTTCTCGCTGCTGACCATGCTGGTGGCCGTGCCTTCTGCCATCAAGATCTTCAACTGGGCTTTCACGCTGCAAAAGGGTTCGATCACCTTCGAGACGCCGATGCTCTACGCCTTCGGCTTCATGGGTCTGTTCACCATCGGCGGCATGACCGGCGTCTTCCTTGGTGCGCTCGGCATGGACATTCACCTTACCGAGACCTACTTCATTGTGGCGCACTTCCACTTCGTCATGGTCGGCGGCATGCTCATGGCCTTCCTCTCCGGCATCCACTTCTGGTGGCCGAAGATGACGGGCCGCATGTATCCGGAGTCGCTCTCGAAGCTCGCCGCGGTCACCACCTTCATCGGCTTCAATCTCACCTTCCTTCCGCAGTTCATCCTTGGCTATCTCGGGATGCCGCGCCGCTACCACGCGTATCCGCCGGAGTTCCAGGTACTCAACGTCCTCTCGACCGCGGGCGCGACGGTGCTCGGCGTAGGCTACATGCTTCCGTTGCTGTACCTTGGATGGTCGCTGAAGTACGGTGCCATCGCCGGCAACAATCCATGGCAGGCAACTGGCCTTGAATGGCAGATTCAATCGCCGCCGCTGACTGAAAACTTTATCGAAGTTCCTATCGTCGATCATGAGGCCTATGACTACGAGTGGCTCGCCCACAAGACGGAACAAGAGGTGACGACCGTTGGATAATGTGATCGTAGCGACCCATCCCCACACGCACGAGACGGCCCAGCCGGAGGAGCACGCGCACGTCGCGCTCCCCCAGCACCGCCATCACTTCGAGACACAGGAGCAGCAGCGCGAGGCCGGCACCTTCGGCATGTGGCTCTTCCTGCTGACCGAAATCATGTTTTTCGGCGGCCTGTTCTTCTCGTACCTGCTCTATCGCAACTGGTACTACGACGCGTTCGTCGTCGCTTCGAACCAGCTCAGCGTCCCGCTCGGCGGAGTCAACACGGCGATCCTCATTACCTCGGGATTCTTCATGGCGCTAGGCGTCTGGGCAGCCGAGGTCAAAAAGAAGGGCCTGCTCGTTCTCACTCTCATTCTCACCATGCTCTTCGGGATCGCCTTTATCGGAGTCAAGGCTGACGAGTACCACGAGAAGTGGGAGAAGCACCACATCCCCGGCGATCACTTCGATGTCTCCGAGTTCGTCAATCCTCACGCTTATGGACTCAAAGAAGAGCCGCTTCCGCCGGACCAGGCTGCGCATACGCAGATCTTCTTCTCGCTCTACTTCGCCATGACCGGACTGCACGCGCTGCACATGATCATCGGTCTCGGCATCCTCGTCTGGCTCACGATACGAGCGCATCGAGGTGACTTTACAGCAGGGTATGTCGCGCCTATAGAAAACTTCGCTTTATATTGGCACTTCGTCGATATTGTGTGGCTGTTTCTATTCCCGCTGCTCTATCTCATTAATCGACATCCCGTCTAATCGCGCCCCGCAGCCATCCATAACCTGACTGGCAGGAGATAAGAATGACCGACGAGCACTATCACGATCCATCGAACATCACCAACCCGGAGCATGCCGAGCATCACATCGTTACGCCTGTGACGTATACGATCGTGTTTGTCATCCTGTTGATCTTCACTGGTCTCACCGTTCTGGCGGCCTATATCGACATGGGCATCCTCAATCCGGTCGTGGCGTTGGCCATCGCCAGCATCAAGGCGGTCATCGTCATCCTGTTCTTCATGCACGTTAAATACCAGTCGAAGCTCATCAAGATGACGGTTGCTGCGGGTTTCTTCACCTTCGCTGCGTTGATCACCATGACGCTCAGCGACTACATCAGCCGGGCCTGGGGCCTCTGGTAAAAAGAGCATTCAAGCAAATAGTTTTAGATTTTGCTACACGGAAACGATTGATTTGACGAGAGTGCGGCCTGCGGGCCGCATTTTTTGTTCCCATCAATTCGCGCGAGAAGCTCCGGCTACACTCCTCCTATGGCTTCCCGCATCTCTGTGCTCGATGATGAACTTCAGACTCTCGCTTCCGATTCCCGCGTCACAGTAAGACGTCAGGGTGCGCCCGATCCTGACGGCAAATGTGTCGTCTACTGGATGCAGCGTGCACAGCGCGGCGTCGACAACCACGCTGTCGATGTCGCAGTGCAAGCGGCAAATCTGCTTGGCCTGCCGCTGGTGGTTTACTTCGCCGCCATCTCCAACTTTCCTCACGCCAATCTTCGCCGCTATGCCTTTCTCAATCAGGGGTTGCCTGATATCGAAGCAGATCTCGCTGCGCGCAATATCGCCTTCGTCATGCGCCGCGCACCTCACGAATCGCATGAGCAGCTTCTGGCCGATGTCCGCGCTGCTCTCTTAATCGGCGATGAAAATCCAATGCGCGAGCCGGAGCGCTGGCGCAAGCACCTCGCCTCGCGCCTCAGCATTCCTTTCTGGACGGTCGACACGGACGTGATCGTTCCTTCAAAGCTCATCGAGAAAGCGCAGTATGGCGCTTACACGCTACGTCCGCGCATCAACCGCTTGCTGCCCGACTTCCTGCATCCCTACGCAAACACCCACGCACAACACGCATGGAAGCGCCCGCGAAACTTCCACGCCGACCCGGTCGAAGAGGACATCACGCGCGGCTGGAAGGACTTCGACCGCAGCGTTCTGCCCGTCGATGCGTGGCAGGGGGGGACGCATGCGGCGCTCAAACGCCTCAAGCTCTTCGCCAGCCACATGCTCGATAGCTACGAGACCCAGCGCAACCGTCCAGAGACCGACGGCACTTCGTGCCTCTCGCCCTATCTGCACTTCGGCCATATCGGCCCGCTCACCATCGCGCTCGCCGTCAATGCCGAGGTAAAGAAGCGCCCGCATCTGAAGCAAGCCCGCGACAGCTACTTCAACGAACTGATCACCTGGCGCGAGCTGGCCGTCAACTTTGTCCGCTACACGCCTAACTACGACTCGCCCGACTGCGCCGAGCCGTGGGCAAAGACGACCATTGCGGAGCACGCCCGTGATGAACGCGAGTTCCTCTATAGCCTTGCGCAACTGGAGGGAGCGCAGACCCATGACGATCTTTGGAACGCCGCGCAGCTCCAGATGCTGCATCACGGCTGGATGCACAACCACATGCGCATGTACTGGGCGAAGAAGATTCTGGAGTGGAGCCCTGACATTCCGACTGCAATGAAGCGTGCCATCCATCTCAACGACAAATATTTCCTCGATGGCCGCGACCCTAACGGCTACGCCGGGGTGGCCTGGGCTATTCTTGGCAAGTTTGACCGCGCATGGAACGAGCGGCCCATCTTCGGCAAGATTCGCTACATGTCGGGCGCCTCCACCGGCAGAAAGTTCAACTCGAAGGAATACATCCGACAGAACTACAACTATCAGGAGATTGTTCCCGAGCTTCGCCTGCGATAGATTTTCCTGCATCGATACATTTCAAAAAACAGGGAGTCGCGCAGAGCCGTACATGAGATTTCGCTTATCCCGTTGCGGAACAATTAGAGATTCTTCATCTCATCAAGCGTTGACTTGTTGCTCATCCGCTTGCAGCATCGAAGACAGCCATCCGCATCTCCCCGAAGCAACGCTATGGGCCTGAGCGCAAATCCTCAATTCGCCTGTCGGCGCAGCACTCTCCCTGCCCGCGCTCCTTGCGTGCTGTTGCTTATCGCCTCCATATTTATCTGCATCAGCGCAGACGCGCAGCTCACATCTTTGTCGGCAAAACTTCCCAATGGCACTGTGGACGTACCCGCGCTGCGTACCCGAAACTTTCTCGGCGGACGCACGCTCTCGCAGCGTGTTGCAGCCGGGCAAGCGATGGCTGCCGCTCGTAGGCAGCAGGCTGCGATGATCACGGCACAGCAAGAGTCGTCGCAGATCTCCGGCCTGAATGCGATATGGCAACCTATCGGGCCTAACCAGGTTGCAAGCATCGCCTACGGCAACGTCACCGGACGTGTCACCGCCATCGCCATCGATCCAGACGATTCTTCGGGCAACACGGTTTACCTGGGCACTACCGGCGGAGGCGTCTGGAAGTCGACCAATGCCGCAGGCCTTGCCGCCAACGTTATCTTCACGCCACTCACCGACACGCTTCCTGTTTTTAGCGCCAACGCCGGAAGCTCGGTCATCCCCTCGCTCAGCATCGGTGCCATCAGCGTCCAGCAGGGTGTTGTGCTCGCCGGGACCGGTGACCCGAATGATGCTACGGACTCGTTTTATGGCAGCGGACTGCTTCGCTCCAACGACGGCGGCTCTACGTGGACGCTCATTCAGGATTCGCAGGACCAGACGGCCGGGCGGCACTCTTTTATTGGCCTTGGCTTCGCGGGCTTTGCCTGGAGCACTACCTCTCCCGGCACCGTGGTCGCGGCCATATCGCAGGCCGCGGAAGGCACGCTCGTCAACGCGACGGACACGACCAACAGTGTCATGGGGCTCTACTACTCCACCGACGCAGGGGCCACCTGGCAGATGTCTGTCCTGATGGATGGCAGCCAGATCGTGCAGCGCCCGCTGCCCAACAATCCCGAGCAGGGCGGTAACGCTGCAACGTCGGTGGTGTGGAATTCCATTCGGCAGCGCTTCTACGCCGCCGTCCGCTACCACGGCTACTACGAGTCTACCGACGGAGTGACCTGGACGCGGCTGGCACAGCAGCCCGGCAGCGGCCTGACGACTGCGGCCTGCCCGACCAACCCCGACAGCACCGGCAACCCATCCTGTCCCATCTTTCGCGGCGCGCTTGCCGTACAGCCCAACAGCGGCGATACCTTCGCGTTGACCGTCGATAGCAACAATCTCGACCAGGGATTGTGGCAGGATGTCTGCGGTCTTTCCGGGACAAACTGCACCAGCAACGACCTCACCTTCGCCAAGCGGCTCCCCTCCACGCCGCTCGAAACCGTCAACGCCAGCACGGTCATTCCACAGGCCGACTACAACCTTGCTCTGGCTGCGGTGCCGTCAGGTTCGGATACGGTTCTTTACGCCGGGACCATCGATCTCTATCGCTGCTCGCTCACCGCAGGCTGCAATCTGCGCAATACGACCAACGCCATCGACGGATGCGCCGCACCTGCCATGGTCGCTCCCGCGCAACATGCGATCGCGACGCTTGCCAATTCGACGCTGCTCTATCTCGGCAACGATGGAGGCTTGTGGCGCTCGACCGACGGCGTCAACCAGCAGGCAACTCCCTGCTCGGCTGACGATGCAACTCACTTCCAGAACCTCAACGGTGGTCTTGGATCGCTGGCCGAGGTCACCAGCTTTGCCGAGCATCCTACCGATCCGAACACGCTGCTCGTCGGCCTTGGCGCGAACGGGACTGCTGGTACATCTTCTGCCTTTATGCCGTGGCCGCAACTGGCTACCGGCGAAGGTGGCACCGTCGCCATCGACCAGACTGATCCGCAGCTCTGGTATATCTCCACCGGCGCGGGCGTCAGTATTCATGAGTGCTCCAGCGGGTCCGCCTGCACTGTCGCCGAGTTTGCCGGAACGCCCACCATCGGATCGGCGCAGACCGCCTCCGACTCCTCGCTGATCGACGCGCCGTGGCTGCTCGATCCCGCGCTCCCCGCTAACATCCTCGTCGGCACCTGTCGTGTATGGCGAGGTCCGGCGGCAAGCGGAGCATCGTGGTCTTCGGCTAACGCTGTCAGCCCATTGCTCGCTGGGCCGCAGAATGCATCCTGCGGCAGCACGAATCCGGTGCTGCGTTCTCTTGCAGCCGCAGGCCCGACCGATAGCGCGGCTGCGGCGCAAAACGCAGGCTCGCCTGTCCTCTACGCTGGCATGGCGGGAAGGCTCGATGGAGGCGGCACGTTTGGCGGCCATCTTTTTTCTACCGCTACGGCTGAGACCGACAGCAGCGCCAGCGTATGGAACGATCTCACTCTCTCGCCGGTCACCAACGACACGACACCGTTCAACCCTGGCGGCTTCGACATCTCCTCGCTCGCCGCCGATTCCCACGACCCCACAGGAAAGACACTCTACGCCACGGTAATGGGATTCGCGGGCAACGGTGTTAACGCTGCGCACCTCTATCGCACTGTGGATGCCGGAGCCCACTGGGCCAACATCAGCAACAATCTTCCCAACGCGCCTGCCAACAGTGTGCTCGTCGATCCCAATGACGCCAACACCGTCTACGTCGCGCTCGACACCGGCGTGTACGTCACCACCGAGATCGCCACCTGCGTCAACCCCATCAACAACTGCTGGAGCATCTACGGAACGAGCCTGCCCAACGCTCCCGTCTTTCAGTTGGCTGCAGCTCCCGGCCTGCCTACAGGAGACGGTCGCGTCGGCGAGCTGCGGGTCGCCACCTATGGCCGCGGCCTCTGGCAGATTCCCTTGCTCACTGCGCTTAATCCCGCGCAACCAGCCATCACTCTCGACCCCATTAGCCTTACTTACAACGATCAGGCAGTAGCTACTGCGAGCGCTCCGCAGACAATCACAGTTACAAATTCGGGCAACGCTCCGCTCACGGTCAGCAGCGTTACTATCACTGGTGATTTCAACGAGACCGACAACTGCGCCGCTACGACCATCGCCGTCGGCCTAACCTGCACTGTGCAGGTTCGATTTCTCCCGTCCACACCCGGAAGCCGCACCGGCTTGCTCACCGTCTACGGCAACGTCTCCGGCGGACAGGCCACGGCGACGCTCAGCGGCACTGGAACACCTCCGGCAACTGTCGTTCTTAACCCCATCTCATTGATCTTCGGTTCCACCAGCATCAACTCGACCAGCGCCGCGCAGAACATCACCATCTCCAACAATGGCGGCACCATCACGACGGTTCAAACTCCTACTGTCAGCGGCGGCGGCTTCAGCATCTCCAATAACACCTGCACCTCCGCGCTCATGCCCGACACTGGATGTACTGTCGCCATCACCTTTACGCCCACCGGCTCGGGCGTCAGCTCCGGAACCTTCACCATCACGGACGGCGTAGGCACTCAGGTCGCATCGCTGACGGGCACGGGGACCACGGCTGCTACCGATGCGCTCTCGACCTCGACGCTCGCCTTTGCGGCCCAGGAGCTTACCACCGCCAGCACACCGCAGCAGATCACGCTGACTAACGCAGGCGACGTTGCGCTCACCCTGATCTCCGCCCAAACCACCAGCACCGACTTCACGGTTACCAACGCCTGCGGCAACTCTCTCAATGCGCACTCGACTTGTGCGATGGATGTCGCCTTCCAGCCGCAGAGTCTTGGCCACCTCGCGGCGCAGATCACCATCGCCGACCAATACCGCACCCAGACCGTCGCTGTTACCGGAACCGGCATTGCTCCGCCGGGCGTCTCGCTCTCGCCGCTCTTCAACCTCGACTTCGCTGCGACCGGCGTCGGCCAGACCTCTTCTCCGCAGACCGTTACGCTTACCAACAACGGCGGCCTGCCGCTGAACCTCGACAGCACCGTCCTCACAGGAGACTTCAGCATCGTGCCGGGCAGCGATACCTGCGGTGTTACGCTCGCACCGGACAATGCCTGCACGCTGCAAATCGCCTTCACCCCTGCCGTCGGCGGCACGCGCACCGGTACCCTCACCATCACCGACAGTGCGCCCAACTCGCCGCAGGTGCTGCGCCTGAGCGGCACCGGTGTCGACTTTGCACTCAACCCGGACGGCAACACCACGGTTACTGTGAAAAGTGGCGACAATGCCGTCTTCCCGCTGCTGTTCACCTCTTCGACTTCGCTTCCTGTGAGCTTTACCTGTAGCGGCGCGCCGCTTAACGCGGTCTGCAACGTTAATCCATCGAGCGTTACAGGGGCCGCAACCACTACCGTATCGGTCACTGTCCTTACCGGCACCACCACTGCATCGCTCTTGCCGTCGCACTCTGGAGCGCATTCGATGGTGTGGCTGGCTGCGCTTCTGCCTCTCGGCCTTCTCACTCTTCGCCGAAGACGTTTTTTTAGTCTGCTTGTGCTCTGCTGTCTGTTGCTGCCTCTCGGCTGTGGGGCCGGACGCCAGTTGCCTTCGTCGGGCTCAACCGGCACTCCTCCTGGGCAGACCCCGGTTACACCGGCAGGAACCTATCCCATCGTCGTCAGCGCCAGCAGCGCCGGTCTTAGCCGCACCATCACGCTCACCCTGATTGTCCAATAGGCTGTCCGAAATAATTTATCTCTATCGCTCAGAAACTTCTGTACGATTCAGACGTAGACACGACAGACCACTTCAGAGGCCGACATCAATATGCTTCGCACGAATCTCTCCCGCGCACTGATCGCTGCATCGCTCCTCTTCTCGTCTGTCAGCCTTCTGGCGCAGGCTCCTCCGGCTGGCGAGACGCATCACGAGATGCCGAAGCCCACCAACCTGAAGGTGCTGCCGAAGAATATCTCCGGCGAGGACCTGATGGCGACCATGCATGGGTTTACCGGTGGTCTCGGCGTACACTGCAATTTCTGCCACGAAGAGGACAGCACGACCCACCACCTTAACTTCGCCTCTGACGCCAAGCCCGAGAAGACCTCGGCACGCCTCATGATGCGCATGACCCAGAACATCAATGGCAAATATCTGGCCAAGCTTTCTGACCACGGCGACATGCAGAAGGTCGGCTGCGGCACCTGCCATCGCGGCAACTCCACTCCCAAGGAGTTCGTCGCTCCGCCCGAGAAGCACGGCCCTCCACCCGCACCCGCAAAATAAGCGTCAGCAAGCCGACAAATTGGGTGCCCCATGTCCCGTTTCTGGGACATGGGTTTCCGCACGACCCAAACGTTCGGGTACCCTCAGCTTCGCGCACTCTGCGAAGGGTGGGAGAGTAAAACTCAACCCAGCCCATAAGCCATTGCGCGTTCCTGATCGGTGCAATCGGTGCGATCGGTGTTAAGCCGTCTTCCATCCCAATCTAAACTGCCCGCCCCGCGCTCACCCCGGAAGCCCAAGCCCACTGAAAGTTATATCCTCCCAGCCACCCGGTTACGTCTACCACCTCGCCGATGAAGTAGAGTCCCGGCACCTTCCTGCTCTCCATCGTCTTCGCGTCCAGCTCCGCCGTATCCACGCCGCCCGCCGTCACTTCGGCCTTGGCATAGCCCTCGGTTCCGGCGGGTACTACTCGCCACGTATGAACCTCCTGCTCCATCGCCGCCAGCGCGGTGTTGGTCCATCCCGCAGGTTCATGCAGCGCCACCCACCGCTCCGCCATCCGTCCCGGAAGCACTGTTCGTAGCGCCATCACCGCCGCGCCAGCGTCCCGGCGCGCATTCTTCACCAGCAATGGAGCAAAGACCTCCACCCCCGGAGCCAGATCGACCTCCACAGCCTCTCCCGCTCGCCAGTAAGACGACACCTGCAAGATCGCCGGGCCGCTCAGCCCGCGATGCGTCACCAGCATCTTCTCCTTGAAGCTGCCGCGTCGGCGCTTCGTCCCTGCCGCGGCGACTACCTCAGCCGACAGCCCGGTCAGATCGCACCACCGCGAGGCATCCTCCCCACCCATCACCAGCGGAACCAGCGCCGGACGGCACTCGATCACCCGCAGCCCGAACTGCTCGGCCACGCTGTATCCGAATCCTGTGGCCCCCATCTTCGGTATTGACAACCCTCCCGTAGCCACCACGACCGACTGCGCTTGAAACGTTCCCGCCGAAGTCTCCACCATGAACTTTTCATTTTGCTTTACTGAGAGCACCTTCGTCCCTGTCACCACGCGAACTCCTGCCTCCGCGCACTCCCGTTCGAGCATGGCCACCACGTCCATCGCCGACCGGTCGCAGAACAACTGCCCCAGCGTCTTCTCGTGGTAACGAATCCCATGCTTCTCTACCAGGGCGATGATGTCCGCAGGCGTAAACCGGGCCAGCGCCGACTTGGCGAAGTGCGGGTTCTCCGACAGAAAGTTTTCCGCCCGGCAATGAATGTTGGTGAAGTTGCACCGCCCTCCTCCGGAGATCAGGATCTTTTTGCCCACGCGTTCGGCATGGTCCAGCAGCACCACGCGACGACCCCGGCGCCCAGCTTCGACCGCGCACATCAACCCCGCCGCGCCCCCACCCAGCACCACTACATCCATCTCGTGCACAAAAAACTCCAGTCACCATCCAGTTTCGCACCCGCGACCTACCTGCCCTAATCTCCAATCGACTCCTACCAGCCGGGGTCTTACAGGAAGACATTCCCGTAAACCTCCGGTCGTGAGAGGATTTATCTATGAGCGATTTCATTCCTAAGGCAGGCAGCGTAAAGATTGGTGGATTGGGCCGGGCAGCGCAGAAGCGGCAGGCAGCCCTCGAAAAGGCAGCTCAGGTAAAGACTGGCGCCAAGCCATCCGCCGCGGCATCCGCAGCATCGTTCAAGGCGAAAGATTCCTTTGCCAACACCAAGAAGACGACCTTCCAGCGCAAGGCTGTGTAGGCAAGCCGCGACAGATAACCAATGTCCCAGCCATAATCGGGGTTCATGTTTCAATTTGAGACATGAATTTTGGCGAGGTTCCAAGACACTGGATCGGTCGCATCCTGCGGTCTTGCATGCGACCATAGAGTAATGCCGAAGCCACTCCCCGAATCGCGTCCCCTCAAAACCGTAGCACCCCAGCCCTACGGCCCGGCAGCTACCATCACGCGGCGCGCCGCAGACCGCCTCCGCGCAGGCCATCTCTGGGTCTACCGCTCCGACATCGAATCCCTCATTCCACCACTCGGAGCCACAGGCATCGCTCCGGGTGCGCTGGTCACTATCACCGACAGCCGCGGCATCCCGTTAGGCACAGCCCTCTACAGTGCAGCCTCTCAAATCACTCTTCGGCTCATCTCTTCCGAGGCGGCGCTGTCCCGCCCAGCCTATCTCGAGCAACTTCAAGAACGCGTCGCAGCGGCCCTCACCCTCCGGGAGCAACTCGCGCCTGAGTCGCCCGAAGACAACGCCTGCCGCCTCATCTTCTCCGAGGCTGACGACCTCCCCGGCATTATCGCCGACCGCTACAATGATCTCGTTATCCTTCAGCTACTTACGCAGGGCACTGCACAGGACGATGTCCGCCAAATCCTCACCGAGACCATTCGCGAGCGCCTCCACCCCGCCACCATCATCGAGCGCCCCGACCCCAAGGTTCGTGAACTCGAACAGCTAGCCCCACCCTCACCAGAACCGCTCCATACAAGCACCCCAGCCGCCCCAACCCTGACCACCATCTTCACCATCAACAATCTGCGCCTGCACTATGACGCTGCCTCCGGCCAGAAGACCGGGGCCTTTCTCGACCAGCGCCTTAACTACGCTGCTGCAGCACGTTACGCCCGTGGCCGAGCCCTCGATGTCTGTACCTATCAGGGCGGATTCGCGCTACACATGGCACAGCGCTGCGATCAGGTCACCGGCATCGACGCCAGCCGTGCCGCGTTGGAAGTAGCCGACCGCAACCTCGATCTCAACCCGCAGCTCAAAGCCAAGGTCGAATGGATCGAAGCCGATGCCTTCGAGTTTCTGCGCGATTATGAAGCTGCCGGGGAGAAGTTCGACACCATCGTTCTCGACCCGCCCGCCTTCGCCAAATCGAAACGCGCCGCCGAAGGCGCTCTCCGCGGCTATAAAGAGCTGAACCTTCGCGCCATGAAGATGCTGAATCCGGGCGGAACCCTTATTACCTGTTCCTGCTCCCACCACGTCTCGCCCGAAGAGTTTACGGCGGTGGTGGCCTCAGCCGCCTCCGACGCCGGACGCCGCGTGCAAGTCCTCGAAACCCGAGGCGCCGCTCCCGACCACCCGGCGATTCTGACACTGCCGGAGACGACTTATCTCAAGTGCCTGATCTGCCGGGTCAACTGAGCTGAGTGGCTAATTTCCGCATCTTCCACAATCCGCAATCGGGATGTGGAAAATGCGGCTGTGGTATTCGAAGCTACAAAATATAACGAGACAGGTCCTGGTCCTTCACAATCGAAGCGACTTGCTGCCGCACGTACTCCGGGTCTACCACAATGACCTTCTCCACGCCATTCGCCGTCTGGCGCTCGATCACAGGGAGCGGAGGAGCGGCCTTTTCGCCCTCTTTCAGCGGCGCCGAAGCCCCAATCTCGCCCACAACGCCCTCTTCTGTCACCTCGGTGCGAGGGCTCTTGAACAGGTCGGGGGCCTGGAAGCTGATCTCGTCCAGCACCCGCTCCAGAATCGTGTGTAGCCGCCGCGCGCCAATGTTTTCAGTCGTTTCGTTCACACGGAACGCGAATTGAGCCATCTCCGCAATGGCCTCCTTGGTGAACTCCAGCTTCAGGCCCTCTGTCTCCAGCAGTGCGGTGGCTTGTTTCACCAGCGACGACTTCGGCTCGGTCAGAATCCGCACAAAGTCATCTACCGTCAACGACTGTAGCTCTACCCGGATGGGAAAACGGCCTTGCAACTCAGGAATCAGGTCGCTGGGTTTGGAGACATGGAAAGCTCCAGCGGCAATGAACAAGATGTGGTCAGTCGAGACCATCCCATACTTGGTGTTGACCGTAGTTCCTTCAACGATGGGGAGAATGTCGCGCTGCACGCCCTCGCGGGATACATCCGGGCCGTGGCCGCCTTCGCGTCCAGCGATCTTGTCGATCTCATCGAGAAAGACCATTCCCGAATCCTCGACCCGCTCCACGGCCAGCCGGTTTACCTGATCCATGTCGATCAGCCGGTTCTCCTCCTCCTGCACCAGGTATTCAAATGCATCGGAGACCTTCATCTTGCGCTTCTTGGTCCGGTTGCCAAACAACCCCGGCAGCATGTCCTTCAGGTTGATGTCCATCTCTTCCGAGCCTTGATTGCTGAAGACCTCAAAGCTGGGCTGGTTGCGGTCGCGCACGTCGAGTTCGACCATGCGCTCGTCGAGCTTGCCCTCGCGGAACTGCTGGCGCAACTTCTCCCGCGTTCGCTGCTCGCGCTCGCCCGGCTTCTCGTCGTCATCGTCGTTCGTCGGAGTGGCCGCAGGCAACTGAATCACGTTGCTCCCGGCCTCGTGGGTCGCCGCAGCGGCGGTAGTAGCCGCAGGGGTAGGAGTAGGCGGCAGCAGCAGGTCGAGCAGGCGGTCTTCGGCTGCAAGCTCGGCCTTGTCTTCCACCTCGTCCATCTTCTCTTCGCGCACCATGTCGATGGCGATCTCCACCAGGTCGCGCACAATCGACTCGACGTCGCGGCCAACGTAGCCGACCTCGGTAAATTTGCTGGCTTCTACCTTCAAAAAGGGCGAATTCGTCAGCTTGGCCAGCCGACGCGCAATCTCGGTTTTGCCAACGCCGGTCGGCCCGATCATGATGATGTTCTTGGGCATGATCTCTTCGGCAAGCTCGGGTGGGAGCTTCTGTCGCCGCATCCGGTTCCGCAGCGCGATGGCCACGGCCCGCTTGGCCGCATGTTGCCCAACAACGTACTTGTCCAGCTCCGCGACGATCTCTCGCGGCGTCATCTCATCGAGCGCAAGCGCCTGATCGTCCGCAGTTCCCGGTAAAAAAATTGCCATAAACTTCCCTTACTCCGCCTTCAACTCTTCAATCGTCATCTGGTCGTTCGTGTAGATACAGATCTGACCGGCAATCTTTAGACTCTTGACCGCGATCTCTCGCGCCGACAGATCCGTATTTTCCATCAGCGCTCGCGCGCTCGCCAGCGCATAGCTGCCGCCGCTGCCGATGGTGGCAATGCCTTCATCGGGGTCGATTACATCGCCCGTCCCGCTCAGCAGAAATGTTTGCTTGGGATCGGCCACAATCAGCAGGGCCTCAAGCTGTCGCAGCATCTTGTCGGTGCGCCAGTCCTTGGCAAGCTCCACCGCGGCGCGGCCAAGATTTCCGGCGTACTGCTCCAGCTTGGTCTCGAATCGCGCAAACAGCGAGAAGGCATCCGCCGTCGATCCGGCGAAACCGGCCAGAACTTTATCCTGATAGAGACGGCGAATCTTCTTCGCCGAGCCCTTCATGATCGTGGATCCGAGCGACACCTGCCCATCGGCGGCCATGACGACCGAGTCGCCGCGCCGTACGCAGATCACAGTAGTCGAGCGGATACGCCGACCCTCACCCAGATCGAGCGGGTGGGCGAGCGGAGCAGAGGCAGCTTTCAGGCGGGTTTTCTCACGAATTGGGGACGAGGAAAGAGGCTTCATGGGCACTCCTCAGTATATCGTCAACCCGCTGCCTAGCCGCCGAAGGCGATCTGCTCCAGCAGCACGACATTCAGCGTAAGGATGATGCCAACTGCCACCCATCCTGCGATCTTCGTTCGCCTTGCGCTGACAAACGTCTTCATCACCGTCTGCCGGTTGGTCAGGATCAGCAGCGGAATCAGTGCAAACGGCAGCGTGAAGCTCAATACCACCTGCGAAAGGATCAGAATCTTCAACGGATCGAGCCCTACCCCGATCACCAGCAACGCTGGAATGATCGTAATCAGCCGCCGCAGAAAGATAGAGAACTTGATATCGAGAAACCCTTCGATAATCACCTGTCCAGCCATCACACCCACGGTCGAAGAGGAAAGTCCGGAGCACAGCAAGGCCACGGCGAACACTGTAGCCGAGACCGGCCCCAGCAGTGGACCCAGCGTCTCGTGCGCCTGCTCGATGGTCGTGACAGGATTAGCCAAGTGCGAAAACGCAACGGCCGCCATCAGGATCATCGCTGAATTAATGAGCCATGCTCCGTTCATCGCCACAAGCACATCAATCAACTCGAAGCGCAGATACTTGCGTCGGCGCGAAGACCCCGGCAGCATCGGCTTCTTCTTCAACTCCGCCACACGCGGCTGTACCAGCGCCGAGTGCAGATAGATCACATGCGGCATCACCGTCGCGCCGAGCATTCCCACAGCCACGTACAGACTGGTGTGAAGCTGTTTCGGATCGAGCGTCGGCAACAGCGTCCGGTACGCCGCCAGCTTCCAGTCCGGATGCACCAGGAAGACCTCGAAGCCGTAGCACAGCCCAATCACACCGACGAAGGCCATGATGCCCCACTCCAGCCACTGGTAGCCCGCGAGATCCAGCGCCAGAATCAAAAACACCGCCACCGCAGAGATCAACGCCGCTGCAAACATCGTCTCCGTGCGCGTCCATCCATGTGCCAGCATCGCCGGGCCGACCAGAAGGTAAAGCCCCAGAGCCGCTCCCAGGAACTCTGCGAGATCGGTCGCAATGGCCGAGACCTCTGCTGCCGCCCAGAGAAAGATCGTCATGGGCCGCGAAAAATGCTTGCGGCAGTTTTGCGGCAGCGTCAGCCCGGTCACAATCCCCAACTTGGCCGAAAGATACTGGATGAGAATGGCCATCGCATTCGACCACAACAGCACCCATAGCAGCCGATACCCAAACCGGCTGCCGCCTTCGATGTTGGTCGCGAAGTTTCCCGGATCGATATACGCTACCGAAGCCACAAACGCCGGCCCGAAGTACGTCCAAAGCTCGTTCCGCCGGAACTTGAAGCCGCGTGGAGCCGCCACCGATCCACTCGCCGCCGTCAGCGCAACCGCCGAGTCAGCAACCGGTTCCGTCTCCGTACCGGCAGACGGCGATGATCGAAGGTCTGCCATGTCACTCCAAAAAGAGATGTCAGGGAAGCGCCACCAATTTAGGCTTCCCTAATAATTAGGTATACCTAAATCATCGAAATGCGTCAAACTAATTCTGGAGTCAATGAATGTCACCCCGCCAACAGGCAAACCGCAACAGCGAATCTGTCGATAACTACCTCAAGGCCATTCTGTCGCTGGGCGGCGGGGAGCAGCGCCGCGTCACCAGCACCGCCCTTGCCGATCATCTTGGTGTAGCTCCAGCCTCGATCACCAACATGCTGCAAAAACTGGCCGCCGCCCCCACGCCGCTGGTCGAATACGAACGCCATCGCGGGGTGCAGCTATCCGCGGCGGGGAAGCGCCGAGCGCTCGAAGTGCTGCGCCACCATCGCCTCATCGAGACCTTTCTCTACGAAGTCCTTGACTACCCCATCGAAGAGATCCACGAAGAGGCCGAGCGACTGGAGCACTTCATCTCTGAGCGCTTTGAAGAGCGGATCGCCGCCAAGCTGGGGCATCCTCGCATTGATCCGCACGGTCACTCCATCCCCACCATGGAAGGCGAGATGACCGAACAGAATTCCATTTTGCTCACCGACGTTCAGCAGGAAGGGATCTTCGTCATCGACAGCATCTCCGACCGAGACGCCCATACTCTGCGGCAGTTCAAAACCAGCGGCATCAAGCCCGGAGCTAGGCTTCGCGTCAGAAAAAAAACCGCGATTGAGGGCTATTCTGTAAGTGTTGGCCGATCCTCTACGGCCTTCGACCTTTCACGCGAGGCTGCCGCCGACATCCGGCTCCTCCCTTGCGCGAAATAATCCAAAACCACACGGTTTGATCGCTGGTTTGACTCCGGGAACCGTGTTGCCTACGCTCAAAGTTAGAGAACGGAGATACATCTGCAAATGAAAGTTCTGGTAATCGGCGGCGGTGGCCGCGAGCACGCCCTTGTCTGGTCGCTCCTCAAATCGCTGCAGGTCAACGAGGTCGTTTGCGCTCCCGGCAATGGCGGCATCACGCAGATCGCCCGCTGTCTCCCTGTCGACGTCAATAGCCTTGCCTCCATGGTGGAGGCAGTCGAAGCCGAACGCCCTGACCTTACCGTCATCGGCCCGGAGGTTCCCCTCTCCCTCGGCATCGTCGACGAGCTGACTCGCCGCAATCTCCGTGTCTTTGGCCCGACGCAGGCTGCCGCCAAGCTCGAATCGAGCAAGGCCTTCGCTAAGGAATTTATGCAGCGCCATGGCATTCCTACTGCTGCCTACGCCGTCTGCACCACCCTAGATGAGGTGCGCGAGCAGCTCAATCATTTCACGCTGCCGGTTGTGGTCAAGGCCGACGGTCTGGCCGCAGGCAAAGGCGTGGTCATCTGCGAGACCCGCTTGCAGGCTGAATCCGCCGCCGCCGAGATGTTCAGCGGCGTGCTGCTCGGCACTCACGAGACCGAGATCGTGCTCGAAGAGTTCCTTACCGGCGAAGAGCTGTCGTTCTTTGCACTCTGCGACGGCAAACACGCTGCACCGATTGCCTCCGCTCAGGACCACAAGCGCGTCGGCGAGGGCGACACCGGCCCCAACACCGGCGGTATGGGAGCCTATTCGACCGATGGTCTTACCACGACGGCGATGCGCGAGTGGCTCACCAAAAACGTTGCGCAAAAGGTCGTCGACGGCATGGCGTCCGAGGGGCAGCCCTTCAAAGGCATTCTCTTCTGCGGCATCATGATGACTCCTCGCGGCCCGATGGTGCTCGAATTCAACACCCGCTTCGGCGATCCCGAGACCCAGGCCATCCTTCTCCGTATGCAGTCCAATATCGTCGACCTCTTTAACGCCTCGATCGATGGCACAGCTAACGCGCTCGACATCAGGATGCATCCCGGTGCCAGCGTCTGCGTCATCGCAGCCAGCGGAGGCTATCCCGGCAAGTATGCCTCGGGTAAGCCCATCCACGGCATTCCCGATCAGTCGGGCAAAGATGTAGTGATCTTTCACTCCGGCACCGCGATCAAGGACGGCCAGCTCGTCACCGCAGGAGGCCGCGTGCTGGCTATCACGGCGATGGCGCCTGACCTGCGCACTGCACTTGATCTTGCCTACGCCGAACTAGCGAAGATATCGTTCGAGGGGATGCAATTCCGCCGCGACATTGGCCACCGCGCATTGGCATTGGAACAGAGGTAAAGAAAAATGGTCGCGCTGACAGGCGAAGAGTTGCTGGCATGGAACGACAAGACCGCCGAGCAATGGCGAAAGCTGTTGGAAGCTCATCCACACCTGCTGGCCGTGCCCTGTGACGTGGCCGGGGTCAAGACTGTTGGCGAGTTGATGCAGCATATTGTTGCGGCGCAACTGCGCTACGCGGAACGGCTCACCGGATCGCCCGCAACGGCGTACGACGAGATTAGATACGGCACCGCGGCCGAGCTGTTTGCGACCCACGTACAAGCAATGGATCTGTACCGCAGGCTTCTCGCCGATCCGGCCTATGACTGGAATGAAGAGGTAGAGTTCGTCACGCGGCGTGCAGGCACTCTCGTGGCCACGCGCAAGACCTTCTTCATCCACGCCATGACCCACGGCATCCGCCACTATGCGCAGTTGGCCACGCTGGTGCGGCAACACGGCGTCGCGCCGGACTGGTCCATGGACTATCTGTTTATGGGGGCGCGGTGGGCTTGAGTTCCCGCCCCATTCCGCGAGGATCCACGTCCACAGTAAAAGGTACAACCTTTCATTGACATTCCTTCGGCACCACAATAAAGTGGCGCTGACATGAAAAAAGCCGCCGCTCTGCTTTTCTTTCTCGCGTCCTTCGCCTACGCGCAGAAGCGTCCCGCCATCACCGGCATCGCGTTCGTCCGCATGTATACGGCAGATCCAACGGCCTCCACTGCCTTTTACAAGGACAAACTGGGCTTCGACCGAAGCGAAAAAAACGGCATCGTCCACTATGCCGTCAATGACTCGCAATGGCTTGAGGTCGTTCCTCTGCCCACGCCCGCACCGCAGTCCCGAATTGCTGCCATCGCCTTCACTACTCGTAATGCCGCCGCGCTTGAGCAATATCTCAAGGCCCACGCAGTCGCCATCGACCAGCCTCTGCGCCACGGCAGTTTCGCGGTCCACGACCCTGAAGGCCAATTGGTCATCTTCGTCCAGCAGCGCCCGACCTCATCGAAGGCGGTGTCGCCCCAGGCCACGGCTCGCCGTGTAATCCACACTGGCTTCTGGGTCCACGACCGCGCCAAAGAGGACCACTTCTGGCGCGACATCCTCGGCTTCCGTCCGCTTTGGTTCGGCGGCCAGCACGATGGCGAGACCGACTACGTCAGCAGCCAGGTCCCTGATGGCACCGACTGGATTGAGTACATGCTCAACCGCGAGGCCAACCCCAACCCGCATTCGCTCGGCAGTATGAACCACTTCTCGCTCGGCGTAGCCCACATGAGCGACGCCGTGCAGGCGCTCGCCCGCAACGGCTGCTCTGGCCCCGAGTGCCGCAAAACCCAGATGGGACGCGACGGCAAGATTCAGCTCAACCTCTTCGATCCAGATCTTACCCGGGTGGAGTACATGGAGTTCAAGCCCTCCGGCCCCATCTGCTGCTCACCCTTCACCGGCCCTCCGCCTACCGAGACAGAGAACCGTTAGGGACCTTTTATAAGTCCTGGTTTTGAAGGGACGCGGCTTCAGCCGCGTCGTAAATCATTCTTATGGAAAGAGGCTTTAGCCTCTGAGGGAATCCTTGGAAATTTAATCAGGTTTTCCCTGGAGCGATGAGTCTGAAGAAGTATAGGACGGGCCTTCAGCCTTAGCTATTCTGCCGGAACATGACCCAGGGCGTTGCCATGGGCTGGTATAGCGCGGGCCTTAGGACCTTGCCAGTGAGACTTCCATACGAGAGCGGTTTTGCTTGGTTCTTGATCGGTGTCATCGGTGCAGATCGGTGTTAAGCCTCTGTGCAATCACGCATTAAACACTCACCGTAGCTGGCAAAATCTCCGAAACATCCACCCACTGCGTGGGATAGTTTCCGGTGTAGCAAGCCGTGCAATACGTGTTCGGCTCGGCATCGCCCTCGGTGCAGCAATGAACCAACCCATCCAGCGAGAGATAAGCCAGCGAGTCTGCCTCGATAAACTTGCGAATCTCTTCTACGGAGTTATTCGCAGCGATCAGGTCCTTTTTGCTTGGAGTATCCACTCCATAAAAACAAGGAGAAATCGTAGGCGGACACGAGATGCGCAGATGCACTTCCTTCGCTCCCGCAGCGCGAACCATGCGCACAATCTTCCGCGAAGTTGTTCCCCGGATGATCGAGTCGTCGATCAACACGACTCGTTTGCCTTCGAGCAGCGACCGCACCGGGTTCAGCTTCATCCTTACGCCAAAGTCTCGCACCCGCTGCTCGGGCTGAATGAAGGTGCGCCCAACATAATGGTTGCGGATCAGGCCAAGATTGAAAGGAATTCCTGACTCCTCCGCATAGCCAATCGCCGCGGTCACGCCGGAGTCCGGTACCGGAACGATCAGGTCAGCAGGAACACCCGAATCGCGCGCCAACTGCCGGCCCATCTCCGCCCGCGACTGCTGTACCCAGCGTCCAAAGATCTTCGAGTCAGGCCGCGCAAAATAAACATGCTCGAAGATGCAGCTCGCCTGTTTCGTCGTCGTGTCGAAGTAGCGGCTGGTCACGCCATCCTCCGACACCATAATCAATTCGCCCGGCTTTACCTCGCGCTCGTACTTGGCGTGCAGCAGATCGAAGGCACAGGTCTCCGAGGCAAATACAAACGTATCCGGAGCGCCGTTCTCGCCTGCAATCCTTCCCATCGCCAGCGGTCTGAATCCATGGGGATCGCGCGCCGCAAAGATGCGGTTGCGCGTCATCATCACAATCGAAAACGCGCCCTCGACCTGCGATAGCGAATCGGCGATGCAGTCCACCAAGGTGTTTTCTTTGGAGTGCGCGATCAACTGGATGATGATCTCCGAGTCCGATGTCGTCTGGAAGAGCGCGCCATCGCGCTCCAGCCGCTCCCGCGCCGTACCCAGGTTCACCAGGTTGCCGTTATGCGCAATGGCGATCAAACCCTTGGTGCTTTCGACCGAGATCGGCTGCGCGTTCAGCAGAGCCGAATCACCTGTCGTCGAGTAGCGCGTATGCCCAATCGCAATATGCCCAGGCAGCTTCGCGAGCACATCGTCGGTAAAGATCTCCGACACCAGGCCCATGCCCTTGATGTCGTTCACATTCTGCCCATCGGCTGAGGCGATGCCGCCGGACTCCTGCCCGCGATGCTGCAACGAATACAGGCCCCAGTAGGTCATCCGCGCCGCATCGGGATGGTTATAGATCGCCATCACGCCGCACTCTTCGCGCAGCTTATCGAACGGGGTACCGTCCTCTTCGTCCATCTCTTCTATTGGATTGTTCTGGAGTGCAAGCAAGTTATCCATTATGCCGTCACCACCTCATCCGCAAGCTGCGCGTCCAGCGCACCAGCCCAAACAGATTTCAATGCAGAGACCGAGTCTGAGATTGCAGAGCCCTTAGGGGTAAAGATGTCCAGTACGGGACCGCCCGTGGTACCGATGTCGCGGACAGTGATCGATCCGAACTGTCCGCAGACCTCCGTCAACCGCGCAAAAGCGGCATCGGTACAGGTCACCACAACCGCGCTGGCCTCTTCGTTGAAGAGTTCCGCCGCGATAACGTCTCCATTGAAATGATCGAGGCTGACTGCTGCTCCAACCCCTTTGGCAAAACTGGCTTTGGCCAGAGCAATCGCAATGCCGCCGTCAGAGATATCGCTCGCCGATGTAATCAGGCGTTCATCCGCCAGCGCGGCGAGGCACTTGTGAAGCTCTGCTTCCTTCGCGATCTCAAGTTGAGGCGGCGTGCCCCAGAAAGAGTTTAGAACCGTCTTCGCATAATCCGATGATCCAAAGGACTGAAGACCGTCCTGCGATCCATTGGCAGAAAGCAGAATTATCCGCTCGCCACCCTTGCGGAATCCGCTCGGGACAGACTTCGTTACATCTTCAATAATTCCGACGATCCCAAGTACCGGCGTCGGATAGATGCCCTCGCCCTTGGTCTCGTTGTAGAGCGAAACATTGCCGCCCGTAATCGGCGTACCCAGCGCGATACAGGCCTCGGCGATGCCATCAATCGCGTTGGAAAGCTGCGCCATAATCTCAGGCTTCTCCGGATTGCCAAAGTTCAGGCAGTTCGTGGCCGCTACCGGAGTTGCCCCGGTACAAGCCACCTTTCGAGCCGCCTCAGCCACAGCATGCATCGCACCCAGCTTCGGATCGAGATACGTCCATCGCCCGTTGCCCGCCAGCGCCATGGCCAGCCCGCGCTCGTGCCCGGCAGAGCCTGAATCCTTGATGCGCATCACGCCAGCTTCGCTGCCCGGTCCCTGCACGGTGTTGGTCTGCACCATCGAGTCGTACTGTTCATACACCCAGCGCTTGTCGCAGATATTCGCGCTCGCCAGCAGCTTCTTCAGGTCGGCGGTATAGTCACGAGGCTTCTTCAGCTCTTCCAGCGCCGCAGCCGGAGGATCGACTGGTACCGGAGCCTTCCACGTGCCTACCGGACGGTGGTACAGCGGAGCGTCGTCGGTGAGGCTCTTATTGGGAATATCGGCCATCAGTTCACCATGCTGCGTGATGACCATATTCGGCTTTGCCGTAACGGTGCCGACGATCGAAGCATCCAGACCCCACTTCTTGAAGACGTCGAGGACCTCTTGCGCGCGCGGCTTGTCGGCCACCAGCAGCATCCGCTCCTGCGACTCCGACAGCATAATCTCGTAGCTGGTCATCCCCGTCTCGCGCTGCGGCACCAGATCCAGCTCAACCGTCAATCCCAGTTCGCCGCGGCCGCCCATCTCGCAGGTAGAGCAGGTCAAGCCCGCCGCGCCCATGTCCTGAATGCCCAGCACCGCGCCGGTCGCCATCGCTTCGAGGCAGGCCTCCAGCAGCAGCTTCTCCATAAACGGATCGCCCATCTGCACGTTGGGGCGCTTCTGCTCGCTGCCTTCGGTGAACTCTTCGCTGGCCATCGTCGCGCCATGAATTCCGTCGCGCCCAGTCTTCGCGCCCACGTAAATCACCGGATTGCCCACGCCGGTCGCCTTGGCGTAGAAGATCTCGTCGCGCTTCACCAGCCCCAGCGCAAAGGCGTTCAGCAGCGGATTGCCCGAGTAGCAGGTCTCAAATCTTGTCTCGCCGCCAAGGTTCGGAACGCCAAAACAGTTCCCATATCCGGCCACGCCGTGCACGATGCCGGTCGCAACCTGATGGTTCTTCCGCCGTAGCGCCTCATCCGGCTCGGCCTCATCCAGTGGCCCAAATCGCAGCGAATCCATCACCGCCAGCGGTCTTGCGTTCATCGTAAAGATGTCGCGCAAAATGCCGCCAACGCCGGTTGCCGCGCCCTGATAAGGCTCGATATAGCTGGGGTGATTGTGCGACTCGATCTTAAAAGCGCAGGCCCAGCCGTCGCCCACGTCGATGATGCCGGCGTTCTCTCCCGGCCCTTGCACGACCAGCTTGCTCTCGGTCGGCAGCCGCTTCAGGTGTACCCGCGACGACTTGTAGGAGCAATGCTCCGACCACATCACGGAAAAGATTCCCAGCTCGGTCAGGCTGGGCGTACGTCCAAGCGCGGCTTCGATGCGCGTGTACTCGTCCGGCGTGATGCTGTGCTGCTTAAGCAGCGCCGGTGTAATGGTGGCGGGGGAGGGGGTCTGAACTGGGTGCTGAACTTGCGTATTGGGCATGGCTCGCTGTTAAGATTGTCGCACGTGCGGCAACCCCCTGCTGCCTCCCTGCGCCAGGCCCCGTCGTTACTGCCGTTCCAGCGCCTCCCGGTCCCACTTCGCAGCATCGGCCCCCGCCGTATAGCTGCTTTCTAAAAACTCCAGCAGCGACGCATCCGGCAAAGCTTCTGCCCGCAAGTCTTCATAGCGGAAGATGAACTCCCCCAACGTCTTATCCCATCCTGCCGCCTCCGGGCGAATCTTTGCCTCGGCTAATTTCTCCGGCACCGGGGCTGCGTAGCAATAGAAGGCTGCCGCTCCATAGCCTCCATTTCCGGGCCAGAATCCGGCGCTGATCACCTCGTGCGAGTAGGCCTCCCGCTGAATCGCGTCTGCCCCCGAGCGCGGAGGCGCCAGTCGCCCTGAAAATCGCGTCACGGCAAGATCAAAGCTGCCCCAGAAGAAATGAATCGGGCTGACTTTGCCGAGAAACTTTGTCCCAAACAGGCGGAATACTTTCTCTGCCTCCACCAGCACCTGCCAGAACCGTTGCACATACTCCTTGTCATAGGACTTGTGCTCCGTGTCCAGATCAAACCGGATCGGATGGGGCTGCTCGCACGGTATCGGGTCGATCTTCACCTTGACGCCAAGCGAAGCCAGACAGCCGAGATACTCCTTATAAAAGTCCGCCACCGTCTGCGCCCGCAGCTTCATTGCAAGTGTTTGCCCTGAGCCAAGCCGAAGGTGGAGTTCATGTGCGACAAAATCGAATTCGATATCGAGCACGTCGTTGCCATAGGGCATAGCCGAAGTACCCAGCCCCCGTGCCGTCACATACAACGGCACGTTCCACCAATGGTTCTGCAAGGGAGTCAACGCCAGCCGCGTCTTGCCTACGATCTGCGTCCACATATGCAGCGTGTCCGCCGTCGCCGCCCACTCATCCCACACCAGCGATGGCCACGCAGTCTTCACTCTCTCCGCCATAGCATCCTCCTTCAACAGTGAGGAAAAGCATACTCCGCCAAAACGACAGCAACGCTAAGCTCCCGTACTCCCAAACCCGCCAGCCCCGCGCGCCGCCTCGGCCAGTTCTGCCACCTCTTCAAACTGAGCCTCGATCCGCTGCACGATTCTGAGCTGCGCGATCCTCTCTCCGGCCTTCACCTCTACCGTCGCAGCGCTCAAATTCGTCACCACGATCTTCAACTCCCCGCGATAGCCCGGATCGATCACACCAGCCAGCGTGGTCACTCCGCGCACGGCCAGCCCCGACCGGTCCTCCACCAGCGCGCCGTGCGTTGAAGGAAACTCCATCGCAATTCCAGTTGGCACAGGAACGGTAGCTCCAGCGGCAATCGCCACGCCTTCTACCGCGTAAACGTCGGCAGCCAGATCGCCATAGGCTCCAGTATGCGCATACTTCGGTAGCTGCGCCGCCGGATGCAGCTTCAAAACCTTAATCTTCGGAGATTCGCTCACACTACACTGCAAACCCTCAACCTCAACCGTCGCAACAGAACCCATCAGTAATGCCCTCTCAGAACGAAAATGTTGTACGCCTCTCCATTTTCACGCATAGCCGCGTCCGTGTGCGTTAATAGTGAAATATGGCAGTCAGCGTCATCGCAACCGTCCTCAACGAAGTGGACGACATCTCTGGCCTCGTTGCCAGCCTCACCGACCAGACGCTCATCGCTGCCGAGATTGTCATCGTCGATGGAGGCTCCACCGACGGTACCTGGGAGTGGCTGCTCAACGCCAGATCGCAATATCCCGCCCTCGTTGCCATCCGCGACGAGAGCTGCAACCTCAAGCAGTCTCCCGGTCCTATCGCTCGCGGACGCAACGTCGCCATTGTGGCGGCTACGTCCGACATCATCGCCTGTGCCGATGCTGGATGCACCTATCGCCCCGACTGGCTCGCCAATCTCACGGCGGCGATCGTCGACGGTACAGCCGAGTACGCTCTTGGCGGCTCCTGCATCGATCCCGCCTCACCGACCGTATGGGACATCGCTTCGGCTCCCTTCTTCGGCGTCAAGCTCAATCCCAACGAGTTCACGAAGTCCTGCACGGCCCGTTCCATGGCCTTCCGCAAAGAGCTGTGGCAGAGTGTCGGCGGCTTTCCCGAGACCGTCCTTCTGGGCGAAGACACGCTCTTCGACGCCAAGGTCCGCAAGCGCGTCACGCCCAACTTCGCCGAGCGCGCCAAGGCTTTTTATCGTCCTCGCCATGCGCTTCGGTCGGCACTCCGCCAGCTTGCCAGCTATGCCGCAGCCGACGGCGCCCTTGGCATTCGTCCTGCGCGGCTCTTGCGCAATCTGGGCCGCTGCGTGATCGAGGTGCTGGTTCTGATTGCGCTGCGCTGGAGCCCTATCCCTCTGCTCCTTGTCCTCCTGCTTGAAAACTACTTCGCCTTCCACTTCGACTGGCGCAGCCTGCAGAGAGCCAGCTTTCGCACCTTGGCAGCGCGGCTCGCCTTTTCGATACTCGTTCCGTGGGTCGTCGCCTGGAACCAGATCAAAGGGAGTATCACTAAGGCCAACCAGCCCAACCGCCAGAACATTGCCTAACTAGCCGTCGGCTTCCGCAGCGTAAAGATCAAGAAGCTGTAGTCCAGATTGAACTGCTCCCACCGCACCGGGCGCTCGCTGCACTCCAGATCCACCTCGCCCGTACTCTCAAAACCAATCTGCTCTGCCAGCCGCAGAATCTCCTGAATCTCCGCCTTGGTAAAGACTTTGATTGCAGCACCATGTGCCATCCCACCCTCGGTGTCGATGGCGGTTGGGTAGTAGTCGGTTGAAGTAATCAACAATCCTCCCGGCTTCAATACCCGGTGCATCTCGCGGAAGTAGCCGTCGAGAGGAACGCCATGCTCAATCACGCTCATGCAGGCAACGGCATCGAAGTAGCCGTCAGCAAAGATGGTGCGGGTAATATCACCCGGCAGATAGCGGATAGGCCCTCTCCTAGCCTCCTCGGTAAATGAGAGGTTGATGCCATAAAGATTGCGATACCCATAAGCAAAAAGCGTTGGCAGCACATTGCTGTAAAACTCCGCACCAGCGTCCAGCACGCGTGCTGAGCTTGTCGTAGAGCCAAGAATGGCAAATGCCGCGGCAAGATGGTCCCAGTTCTTCTCTTCGCCACGATGCAGCGGAAGCCGTGCCGCCTTCGCCGCATCAAACGCCTGTTGCCACTCAGCGCGGCTCTTCAATACGCCGTTCGGCAGCGGCGACTCCGGTACCGCCGCAGGACGTCCGGTTCCAAACTTCAGCTTGAGGTAAAGCCGATAGACCGGCTCGGGTCGCAGGGCGCTGCTCTTGATTCGTCGAAACAATCTCCGCGACCATGGTGTTCGGGAGACCGGCTGGGGTGAAGGAATCGGCTCGGGCATCAGTTTTTACTATAAGTGGAACTGGCCGCGGACAGTATGGGATGGGTACGCATTGTCCGGCAATGGTGGTGAGCAGGCAACATCTGCGCTAGTCTCTCTTCATGCAACCCCTCCCTTCTTTGCAGACGGCGACCGAGCAAATCTCCGAAGTATGCCCGCTCGAAAGCGAGCATCATAGCCGGTTCTGCCCCAACTGCAGCTCGCGCCTCGAAGACAGCCGCTGTAAGCTCGTCTGCCGGACCTGCGGCTTCTTTCTAAGCTGCGCCGACTTCTACTAGTCCCTCCGAAGTATTGGGAAGAAAAAGCCTGGTCTGAAGAATTTTTTACCCAATAAATACAGCTAAAGCACGCAGTCGTCAGAATTGCGCTGCGGTGGCTAACGATTCTCGTGTTTCCGCTCGGAGGTGGGATATCTCCGCATCAGGTTTGCACATCCTACGCTGCCAGTACGTGCTCTTAAGGAGAACTCTCCATGAATCGTAAACAAGCACTCGCAACCCAACTGGCGCTGCTCGCCATGCTTTCACCGGGAGCCATTCTGGCTCAGGAACCGGCAGCGGCTCCCCCCGCCACGCAGGAACCGGCAACGCCTACGGCTCCAGCACCCCCAACGGCTCCCACAGCCCCAACAGAGCCCACAGCTCCAGCACCCCCGGAGACGCCACCAGCAACAGCACCGGAGACACCAGCCGCAACTTCTCCTGATACGCCAAAAGCGGCAGATCCGGCAACGACAACGCCAAGCGATAGCACCACAACCCCAAAGAAGACCCACAAGCATCACAAAGGCTCGACTCAGCCCAGCCCGACCACGCCTGATCAAACGGCCCCCCCGCAATAATGCAGGCCTGTAGCTCAATCCGCCGAAGTTGTTAAGGAGAAGACGCTGTGCGCGTGAATATACGCGCACAGCGTTTTACTTTTACTGCCACCGGTTGCCTGCTGCAATCGTCCTTAGGAGACGAGGGATGTTATTTCGATGCGAGAAGAGCGCCTTCTTCGTTCTTGTAGGCGTACCGCTTTTCCTTCCAGCGTGCGATCGGCCCCTCAAAGTATTTCCATGAGAGCGAAGCCAGTAGAAGCGAAGCTATCAGGCCAAGGAGTATTCCCGCGGCGCGACCAAAGTGGGCGATCATCAATTGCCGCAACGGATAGTGAATCAGGTAAAGGCAATAGCTGATCTTTCCCATATAGCGCAGGCCGCGATTGCGAAGCATCTTCGGCAGCCAGCGCGAAGAACCGCTATGCGTGATGGCGAGAAGAAGGATGAGCGAAAAGGCAATCCAAAGCACGGTGTACATCAGAGCGCTGTAAGTACGCTCGTGGAGATCTCCTGACACGTTATTAGGGAGACTCCCATAGAGCAGGTCTCCTCCAATCGCAGCCAAAAACAGAAGGCAGGCAGACGACAACATCGCTGTGTAGCTGCGCTTGCAGAACGCGAAGACCTGCGGGCCATAGCTCCTCATGCAGACAGCGATCAATGCGCCGGCGGCAAGCGAATCGGCACGCGCAAAAAACATCTGGCGCAATTCCGAGGCATGATCGGAATAAGCAAAAAATCGGATGACCGGCTCGACCAGCAGAATGGCGCCGAGCAATGGAAACAGGATGCGGTCCTTGCCTTTGACGAGAAAGACCAGCGGAGCCCAGGCCAGGTAAAAGAATTCTTCAATCGAAAGCGACCACATGACAGAGAAGCCGGGGCTGCTCCAATAAACCACCTGGGTGTGGTCGATGCCCATCCACGAATGCGGAAAGATTGCTTGTAAATATAGACCGTAAGTCGCGAGATACTGCCAGGGCAGAGGGCTGTGTGCCATCGCATTCCCAATGAAGTAGATGGCAAGACAAAGATAGTAGATGGGGAACAGGCGCAGCACGCGCCGCATGTAAAAGTGCCCCAGCCCTTCTTCGTTCTTTTCGGATTTAAGCAGAATCCCGGTAATCAGGAATCCGGACAGCACAAAGAACAGATCGACTCCGGCCCATCCCCAGCGTGGCCCAAGAATATTTGCATACTTGTAAAAGATGTAGTGATGGGCGACCACCATGCAGATCGCCGTCCCACGCAAGCCGTCCAACTCCGGGATGCGTTTCATTGTGCCCTCTGCCTTTATGAATAAATGATGACTCAGCGTGGCCGTGAGCAGAGCCTAGAAAAACGATATCACGGCCATATCAGGCAATTCATGCCTGTGTCGGCAATGCTGAACCTCTATCGTGCTCATCGTCATCAACTCTGTGTCGCAGGGCCTTCCACTTCAATTACTTCGATTGCAGGCTGGCCTTTCGTGCTGCCTCGAACTCATCGCCTGCATTCCAGCGAATCGTGGAAGGAGCAGAGAGGGCCTCCCAGCCAAGGTCCATGCCGAACCGTGCGAGTTTGGCATCGCCGCGAAAGTCCATGCTCGGCGAGTAGTTGTCGCTGAAGTTGTGATAGCGGTTCTCGTTGTAGTCCTTCTCCTCGGCCTCGCCCCATGCGTGGTCATGCCCTTCGTACAGGCTTCCTGTATCCACTGAAAACGCCGGAATACCCACGCGCGAAAGGCTGAAGTGGTCGGAGCGGTAGTAGCCGCCTGCCTCGGGCCGCGGGTCAGGAACGATGGTCAGATCGAAGCGCTTTGCCGTCGCCTGCACCACAGGATAGAAGCTCGTCCGCTGCGCGCCGTTAACATTGATCTCGCGCGGAATGCCAATCGGCAGAATCATGTCGTAGTTCACGTCCAGCGCAATCTGGCCTGCGGGAACCGGTGGATGCTGCCCGAGATATTCGCTGCCGAGCAGACCCTGTTCTTCCGCCGTCACTGCCGCGAAGATGATGTCGTGCGGCGGGCGCACCGGCATTGCTGCCCACGCACGCGCCATCTCCAGCAGAATGCCGGAGCCGGTCCCATTGTCTGCCGCACCGTTGTAAATATTGTCGCCCTTCATGCCAGGAACGAAACCGAGATGGTCATAGTGTGCCGTGTAGAGCACTGCCTGATCTTTGCCTGACTTCGTTCCCGGCACGATGCCTACTACGTTCGGTGACTGGAAGCGTCGCACCGTGCTCTCGATATGCGCCTTCAGTCGCACCGGCAGTTCTACCGCCTTGAAGCCCGGCTTACCGGCTGCCGTCATCTCAGTGTCGATGTTCAGGCCGCTGGCGGCGAAAAGTCTTCGTGCCACCTCAAGCTGAATCCAGCTCGCTGCTTCAAGTTGCGGCATCGTGTCATCGCGCAGGTACGTCTTCTCGCTGCTGTTCGAGTTACGCACAACATCCCAGCCATAGCTGGCAAGATCGGTGCGATGAATAATCAGCGCTCCCACCGCTCCCATCCGCGCCGCCTGCTCGAACTTGTAGGTCCAGCGCCCGTAGTAAGTCAACGCCTTGCCGCCAAAAAACTTCGGGTCATTCGACGGTGGATCGCCCACGATGCAAAGAATTACCTTCCCTTTGACATCGACACCCGCGTAGTCGTTCCAGTTGAACTCCGGCGCAGTAACGCCATAGCCTACAAAGACAATCGGCGCGTCGATATTCACGCTCGGCGTCAGCTTCTCATTCTGCACGGTGTAATCATTCGCGAACTTCAGATCGATCGCGTTGCCCTTCTCGGGGACGAGCGCAAACGCCGTCTGCTCCGGGACCACCTTCATGCCGACGAAGTTAATCCACTGTAGATAGGTGCCGTTATCGCCAGCCGGCTTCAAGCCGTCCAGCGCAAATTGTGTCGCAATATACTTTGCCGCAAGATCTCCGCCGCGTAGTCCGGGGTAACGTCCTTCCAGCAGATCGTCGGACAAAAACCGTACATGGGCGCGAATATTCTCCGCATCGATGGATGCCTCAGCCTTTTTCACCGCTGGAGGAACAACCTGCGCGAAAGCTCCCGCCGAGAGCGAGAACAAAAATATGCCAGCCGCCAGACCTGCACCAGTCTTCCCAATCTTCATCGATGACCACCTCAAAATCTTCCCTGCGAATCTTCTGCGATCGCTTCATCCGGCATCTGCAATGGCTGTACCGCCATCACGTCCAGGCGTTGAAGCACCTTGCGCGCCAGCCCGGTCAGCGGCACTGAACTTAATTTACTCGTCCGCGTCCAATGAAGATCGGTCTTCGCAGCAGGCACTGCCTTGCGCAGGCCACGGTCTTGCGGACCACGCGCTGCATACACTTGAACATAATAGTTCGTGTTCGTAATCGAATGGCGCAGGCGCAGGATCGGCTCGCGCGCTTCAAGCGCGTCTTGCGGCAGCGGAGGCAGCTCATACATCCCCGGCATCAGGCTCGCCTCTCGGTCCCGTTGCTCCAGCAGAACTTCGGTTGCCGTACCGCTCTTTCGCAAGCTCAGCAGGTAGGCCGCCGGGAGGCTGCGCTGCAATGCTCTTGGCTGGGTCAGATGCTCGCCGCGCGTCTTGCACATCGAGTAGACCGGACAAGGCAGGCAGAGTGGACCACGCGGCAGGCATATCGTAGCGCCTAACTCCATCATGGCCTGATTGTGGTCTCCCGCTGCGTTGTGTTGCTCTGCGACTCTTCGCCTCGGCACCAGCGCGTTGGCCTGCGCCAGCACGAACGCACGAGATGCAGCAGTGTTCTCTTCAGGCCGTCCCGTCAGACGCAGTAGCACACGCTCCACGTTGCCATCGACGACGGCGATACTTTCGCCAAAGGCAATGCTCGCAATCGCCGCGCAGGTGTATTCACCGATGCCCGGGAGCGTGCGCAGGGCAGTCGAAGTATTCGGCAGCACGCCCTCCAGCTCCGAAGTCACAAATTTTGCCGCACGGTGCAGCATCCGCGCGCGGCGATAGTAGCCCAGGCCCGACCACGCAGCCAGTACCTCCGGCTCCGGCGCCAGCGCCAGCGCCAGCATGGAGGGAAACCGCTGCAAAAATCTGTCGTAGTGTTCGATCACCGCTGCAACCCGCGTCTGTTGCAGCATCACCTCCGAAACCCATGTTCGATAAGGATCGTTGACGCCTCGCCATGGCAGAGTACGCGCGTGGCCGCGATACCAGTTCATCAACTTGCGACGAAAGAGGTTTACATCCAAATCCGATTCGCCTGCAGCCTCCGGCAGAGGCGCAGGGTCGTTTCCGCGTTCGGTATTCGAATGTTTCCGCATGGATGCCAGTCTATCGTCTGCTGTCACGGATCGACACTTAGGCTCTACACTTAAGTCACGATGCCGCAGCCAAAGCCCCCCCTCCAAAGAAGAGATTTCCTCAAGCTGACCGCGCTGGCCACGGGTGCAAGCATCGTGTCGCCATTCGCTCTTGCTGAAGCTGCCAAGCCCGCAGCCTCGTCCGCGCCTCCCGCCTTCCCGACGAGCGATCCGCGCTGGCAGCGCACCTGGGACGCCGCTATTGCCGCGCTTGCCGGCAACATTCACACGCTGCCTCGCTATCCGCGTCCCGTCCTCGTCGAAGGCAGCGTCTATCCCGGCATCTGGCAGGAGTGCGCTCCGCAGGAAGGCCTCGTTTATGGCACGCTGAGCCAGTACATCACTCCAGCCTCAAAGGATGAGGAGCCGTTAAAGGTGGCTCGGAACAACCACATGGCCTTCTTCGCGTTGCAGCGCTCCGATGGCCAGTTGCCCTCCTCGGTCAAGTTGTCCGACCCAATCGAAAACGCTGGTGGCTACGGCCAAATCCAGATGGTCGTCCCTATCGCCGCCACGGCGTGGGAGCTGTCGCAGCTCACCGGTGACGACGAGCTGCTGGTCTCGGCTTATATCGCGTGCAGCCGCTGGGACGCATGGCTCCGCGAATACCGCGACACGCGCAAGACCGGTCTCGTGGAAGGCTTCTGCACCTACGACACCGGCCACGATAATAGCCCGCGCTGGAAGGGCATTCCCAACCGCTGCCCCGACGCCGATGCGCGCAAGTATCCCGACCTGCCGACGATGCCGCGGCTCTGCCCCGACCTCTCAGCCACCGTCTACGGCGCCCGCATCGCGCTCGCCCAGATGGCGACCGCGCTCGCCAAGCATAACGAGGCCGACCGCTGGCTGGCCGACGCAGAGGCCATCCGTCGCCTCATCATCGATAAGCTCTACGACCCCAAGGATGCCGCCTTCTACGATCTTGACGCGCAGAACAACTTCGTTCGCGTACGCTCCGACGTCATCAGCCGTGTCCTCGGCGAACATGTGCTCAAACCCTCCGATCCGAAAGATGCCGCTATCTTCGATGCCGTCTGGACACGCCAGATCCACAACCCTAAGGCGTTCTGGGCACCGTATCCGCTCACGTCCATCGCCATGGACGACCCCAGCTTCGTGCGCCCTATCCCGCGCAACAGTTGGGGCGGAGCCACGCAGGCACTCACTGCTCTGCGCGCACCGCGCTGGATGAGCTTCTACGGCAAGCAGGCCGAGCTGAACCACCTGATGATGCAATGGTGCGAGGCCATCAGCCGCCACACCGAGTTCCGCCAGCAGATGGACCCCCTCAGCGGAGACTTCACCCAGGCCGATCCCAGCGGCTACTCGCCCGCCGCGCTCGTCTACCTCGACTTCATCCATCGGCTCGGCAAATCTGCCGTATGACCCAATAAAGTGCTAAAACTATAGGCCATGCCAACGACGAGCCAAATGCTGACACCGCGTGAAGCGGCAAGAATGCTAGGCATCAGTTATCCGACGATCAAGCAGTGGATACTGGGTGGTAAGTTGAAGACCGTTCAAACCCCCGGCGGTCATCATCGCATCGCCGAGACCACCCTGCGGCCATTTCTGGCCAAAGACAGCGCGAAGCCCGAGCTGAAGTCACGCGAGCGCTATCGGCGCGTCAGTGGAAGAAACCAGCTTTCGGGCAAGGTTGTCAGCATTCGCATCGAAGGATTGCTCGCCGAGGTCGTGCTTGCCGTTGGAGACTCGCATATAACGGCAATCATCACGGCAAATGCCGTGCGCGAGCTTCAGTTGAAGAAGGGTGACACCGCAGCCGCTCTTATCAAGTCAACCGACGTGATGATCGAGCGGCTCGATGAACTTCCATAGAATCCGCCTAAAACTCTAGCCTCATCTAAACCCAGACACCACGTCCTCTCGACCGAAGGGTCGCGCTCTTGCCATCACAAAAGCACGTCATCTCGACCGGAGCGAAGCGCAGTGGAGAGACCCCTGTATTTTGTCTTTGTTCCAACCACTGGTCTTCAAAAGAAGCGATCAGCCACCAGCGCTCCACAGCCTCAAACAGTATCTCCAGGCTTGGTCTTGGGGACCACCGGCTCCGGCTTCACCGGGTACGGTGGTCCCTTCTCGATCACCGTTTGCAGATCGGCGTCATAGCCATAGATGTCGTCGAAGAAGTGCACCTCGCCATCGTCTTCCACCTCAGCCGTGACATAAAAGATCACAATCGGAATCGGCGTCTTCAGTAACACGGTTCGATTGTTCTGTGTCTCGTCGCTGAACGCAGCCTGAACTTTGTCCATGTCCCAAGGCTGCTTGTCCTTGTCCGGCTGCTCGTTGAGCACCCACACTGCCAGATCGGCTGGCTTCTGCACACGAATGCAACCATGACTGAAGTCGCGCCGCGAGCGGTCGAACAGATATGGCGCAGGCGTCGAGTGCAGGTAGATGTCGTACTGGTTGGGGAACATGAACTTCACCAGTCCCAGCGAATTCTTCGGTCCCGGCTTCTCCCTCACCAGCACCCCACCCTGGCCCACCTGCTTGGCCGTGTAGTGCGTTAGCACCTCATGCTTGCCATTGGTTACCTCGAAGTTATGTTTGTCCAGATAGCCGGGGTCCGCTGCGACATGTGGAGCCAGCTCCTTCTTGGCGATATCCACCGGCACATTCCAGTAAGGCCGAAACACCAGATACCGCATCATGTGCGCAAAGACCGGCGTCTGGTGTTCGCCGACCACCTTGCCGACCACCACCTTCATCTTGAAGTCGAGCTTGTGATCGGGCGTATATCCGCGCAGCACAAATTCCGGCAGGTTCACCATCAGAGGAGCGTTCACATACTGGTCCGGCAGCCACCGCCAGCGCTCCAGCGCGTCCTGTAACTGCACCACGCGCTCACTCAGCGGAACGTTCAGCGACTTGACCGTCTGCGGCCCCAGCTTGCCGTTCTCTTCGATCCCATGCCGATGCTGATATTGCTTCACCGCCTCGGAAAGCTCAGCCGTAAAGACGTGTGGCACTGGCTTGTCATCAGAATTCGCTCTGCTATCAGAGTCGTCAACAGCGGCAACGTCACCCTCCAGTTGCAGCCGCTTCAGCAGCTCGGGAGCCGCGGCATAGTGTTCCCCAACCGTCACCGCCTTCTCCACCATCGGTAGCGGTTGCGCGTCGTCGGCCTGCTGCTGCTTTGCCAGATCGAGATAATGTCCCAGCGCCGCCTCAGTCTGCCGATACTGTTCCGAGTCCGGCTCGACTCCGGCAATCAGCTTCGGCACATCGGTCGCATCGACAACATGGTCGGAGACGAACTCCGCGAGGTTATATTTCTTCGATTGCACATTGATGTCGAAGTTGAAGTGCGAGGGGTTCACCCGGCCAATCCGCAGGTCGGAGATGTACCGCATCACATTCACGGTCATCGCAACATCAAACTCCGAGATTGCGTCCGCGGGCTTCCCTGACAGCTTCTGTACTCGTCCTGCCCACAGCGAAGCGTCGTAGTCCTCAGGGGCTAGCCCTTTACTCGCGGCATCTTTGAATTGCTCGATAAAGGCCAGTGCGGTCGCCGTCGGCTTGCCATCGCGCGTCCACGCCAGCTCATAGTTGCGATCGTCGTAGAACGTCGTTACCGCGGTTTGGTAGTCGGAGAAGTTCGGCCAGCGCAGGCTGGGCAGCTTCTTCGTCGCCACCAGCGCCTGCAGATTGCCCGCATAGTCCGTCGTATTTTCAACCGAAGTCGACTTGCGATGCCGACGGCATCCGCTTGCTAACAGCAAGGTACCAAGAACACATGCAGTACCCACCTTGCGAACCGAGACTCTCATCATTTGCGGCTGGACCATCCTTCAGGCAGCCACTTTGGGTGCCGACTTATTATGCAGGACTTTTCTCAAAACTTAGATGCAAAGTCCGTAATAATGTCAGGCTGCGTATTCCTGCTTTGGCGTTACTGCGCGATCCCCGGCAGCGCTGTCAGGCAGATCACCGCCTGCGTCAGCAACACCATGCCCGTAAGTCCAAGAAACATCTTCCGCTGCCGCGTCTCGAAGACATCGGAGAACACGCCGCCCAGAAACGTAAACAGAAACGGCAGCGCCCACAGCCACGGCATCGTCACCACCTGCGTCGTCACCAGCGGAAACAGCACCGCCGCGATCACCAGCGGAGCCGTATTGCCAAAGTAGCGGCAGCGTCGAATCCCCGCATACAACACCAGAGCCACGGCCGTCGCCACTACAATCGGCCCATTGGCCACACTGCCGAAGAACCGGCGCACCCGATCAAGCGAGAACCAGAACCGTCCTGCGCCCCCGGTAAATACATAGCTGAACGGCGCTGGTCGAAACGCATAAAACCCAAATAAAATCACCAGCGAGCCCACTGCGGCAAAGATCAAGATCTGCATCACGTAGCTGCGCCGCCGCTCGGCCAGATACAGCATCAGCACCAGCGAAGCCACAAAACCGAACATCATCGCCAGCAGATGGGCCGCCGCAGCCAGCCCCATCGCCGCTGTCAACAGCGCAATCCTCGGCCTCCACTTCCGCCGCGGTCCCTGCATGGCATGAGCAACGCCCATCGCCGTATACACCAGACCGTACAGCCCCCACATGGCCAGCACCTCATTATTCGGAGTCACCGAATAACGCACGATCTCCGGACAACAGCAGTACAGTCCCAACGCAAAAAATGCGCCTTCATTGCCAAACAATCGCCGCGTCACCCACCACAGCCCCACGCCCAGCCACATCGCAAAGAAGATGAACGGCAGGTGCAGCAGATACTTCACGCTGCCGATCTCGTGCCGCGCCTCCCACGTCGAGCCATTCAGCGAGCTGCCCGCATACAGCCGGTTCTCTGGGCTGCGAAGCTTGTCCACGCCCAGCAACGCCAGCCGCTGAGCCGTCAGCGGAAATCCTGCCACCCGGTAAGCGAACGTGCCGTCTCCGCCTAAATTTCCGCACGTCGTGAAGTATCCAGCCAGCGGCGAAGGCCGCTCCCACATCTCGCGCCCGCACCGGGCATAGCGATAGTCATGCTCCGAGAGCTCTTGATGGTGCACCACCCAAAGGCACTCCGCCAGAAAAAACAGCAGCAACAGCGCGGCAAGCCGCTGTGGCCGGCCAATCTGAATCTTCAAAAGCTTCATTTGCTGCGCACCAACCAAATACCTCCCAGCGATCCTGCTTCCAGATCGCTGTCTTTGATCCTGCTTAGAATCCTTGCCTTCGACTTTGCTATAAATCTCTTTCTTTATCGTATCGTGAGAGTATGCAGTCGCTTTCCTTTACCCCCGGTCGAGCCTTCCTCTCCGTCAACTCCCCCACTGTTCCGTGGACCGTCGTCTTCGAGGACGAGGGCGTTGCTGGCTACTTCTATGCCTGCGACCGTTCGCAGGAGAAGCACGAGCACAGCATCTTCGACGCCATGCTCATCTACAACGTCGCCGCCCTCGCCAAAAGCGACGCCGAGCTTCAGCGCCCCGAACCCGGGCGCATCGCCACCGTCGATTGGTCGCGCGATGGCCTCCAGGCGGTACTCTACCTTGACGGCACCGCCCAGGCGCTCTTCGACTTTCAGGCACGTTGTGGCTACTGCCGCATGGACTTTCCCAACTTCATCGCCGAGCAGGGCGACACTTGGCGCAAGTCCAGCCACGCCTGGTCCGAGGCCGCGCTGCAACGCTTCGAGTCTGCGCTCTACGTCTGAAAAAAGGCAATAAATACGTCGGCTAACCCAAGCCCGTAAGTATGTGATTTAGGTCTGAGCATGGCAGTTCTGGGTAACCTACCGGCTGGCGGGATTATTGGCGTAATATCCGGCTCGGTTCTAGAGGCTAGAATCGGGCCTTTCTGCGGTAGCATAGCTGGCATGAAGAAGAAGACAGTCCCACAACTGATTTGGGAAGTGTTCTCTGTCGGTATTGGCGCGGCTATTCTTCAGGCTATTGCCCGATGGATGCTCCACCGATCTAATGCAACGTGGTTTGCGTTTGGTCTGGGGTTGGCGACTTGAACGTTCGCCTCCGCCGTGGTATTCACGATTCTCTATCTAAGGTCAAGAAGATCAAAAAAACGCATGGGTTAGCAAACGTATTTATTGCCCAAAAGAGCGCCGACGTCTCCGTTGGCGCTCTCCCAGTGGATCTATTCCGGCATCAATCGCGTTTCTGTGTGAGCGAAAGTTCCATGAATACATTCGCTCTCACAAAAGGCGACGGCCTTGGCGGCAGATGCCGGAATCCTAATGACTCGTACAGATGCACCGCATTGGTGAGCTTGTCGCTGCTCTCCAGCGTAAGCAGCGTTGCCCCGGCGGCTCGTGCCTGTTCAATGACGTGGCTCAGCAGCTTGCGGCCGATCCCGCGCCCGCGATGCTGCTCATCGACCGCCATCTTGGCTATCTGATAGACGCCTGCTCCCTCCGGAATCAGCGCGCAACAACCAACCGCGCGTCCATGGACGCAGGCCATGTAGATAAATCCGCCCGGCTCGATGATGTGGCCGATGGGATTGCCCAGCATCTCGCGGTCCGGCTCTTCCAAGCCAAAGTATTTGTCGATCCACGCCTCGTTCAACGCACGAAAGGCTGCGGCATCGGCCAGCTTGAACGGGCGCAACTGAATCGTCTCGTCATGCATGGAAGTATTCTCTCTCGAAGCATGGTCAGGTATGTCGGCGAGGTCGATGGCGAACGGCATAATGAAGTCCCCTTAGCCATCAAGCTAAGTTTCCCCAACTCATATGTCCAATATCTTGTTTGTCCGGATTATGATATGAAAAGTCTTGATAAAGATCCCTTCTTCTAAGTTTTAAGTATTGATAGAGAAACTCCTTTCTTTCTATGGATAGCGATATCGAGCTGCGCCACCTTCGTTACTTCGTCGCCGTCGCCGAAGAGCTTCACTTCGGCCGCGCCGCCGTCCGGCTGCATCTCGCCCAGCCGCCACTGTCGCAGCAGATCCGCAAGCTCGAAGGGATTCTCGGTTATCCTCTCTTCGTGCGCACCTCGCGCACGGTCAAGCTCACCGCTGCCGGCGAAGTCTTTCTCGATCGCGCCCGGCGTACTCTGCGCAATGTGAAAGACGACATGGAAGAGGTCCGCAGCATCGGCCGCGGCGATGTCGGCTCTTTGCGCGTCGGCTTCATCGGCTCCAGTATGTTGACGCCTCTGCCTGCCATGCTGGGCCAGTACCGCAAACAGTATCCAAAGGTGCAGTTGCAACTGCGCGAGACCTACACCTCGGGCGTTGTGCAGTCACTCAGCAAGGGCACGTTGGACGCAGGGTTTCTACGCGACGGAGACCCCACCGAAGGCATCGTCACGGAGACGCTCTTCTCCGAGCCCTTCGTCGCCGTGCTTCCGCACACCCATCCGCTGGCCACGCGGACCGGCATCTCTGCGGCACAACTGTGCGACGAACCCTTCGTCTACTTCTCCCCCGTGGCTGGCACGCTCGCGTACGAAAAGTCGATCTCGCTCTGCGAAGCGCATGGCTTTCGGCCGCGCATCGTTCAGGAAGCGCCGCAGTGGCTTACGATTCTGCGTCTGGTCGGCGCGGGCCTTGGAGTCACCATCGCACCGGCCTGTGTCCGGCAGATCGCCGCGCCCAATATCGTCTGCCTTAACCTGCATGGCGCAAAGGTAAACAGCGACATCGAGCTCGCGTATCAGGCTAACGAGAGCCGCGCCATCGTCAAGGCCTTTGCAGCGATCGCCCGCGCCAGCTTCCGCGCCGCACGACATTCAAAAAACAAAGCACGCAGTTAGAGGCTGGTGAAAATTCGTTGCACTAAAGAGCATGGGCTTCAGCCGCGCCTTAGATCCAAATTTGTTTTTGCTTCTAGGTACGCCAAGCCTTTAGGCTTGGCCTCTATCGAAAGAACAAAACCGGGGCTTCAGCCCCTGGGGTATGCGCCTATCCCAGAAACAACTGCTCGACCTCGAGCCAGTTCTTTACCCGTTTAAACCCTGTCACCTTCGCATTATGCGGCGAACTATACAGAATCCCCGTACCTTCAAATCGCCTCAACTGCCGCGGGTTATCGTCGATCAGGTAGTCTGCCCGCAGAATCCCCTTGTCCCCGCAGTAGACAATCTGCGCAGGCGAGATAAAAGGAAAGTGCCTCTCCAGCCAGCGGTACTTCTGCGCAAACGAGGTAGGAATCTCCATCGCCGCCGTGGCGATAAACACCTCATATTTTTGCTGCAAACTCTCCAGCACACGCTGCGCATCCGGCATCACGGCAAGGTTTTCGAAGAAGTCCTCCGACCGCAGATATGCTTCGAGCGCATTGTGTCGGTCGCTCGATACCACCTGCCAAAGCCACTTGCCTTCGAGATCGGCAACCGTAAGCTGCTCATCGTAATCGCGGTTATAACGCAGCAGATGCTCGGCTATCGCATCCGCCATCACCTCATCCATGTCTACGCAAATCCGCTTCAAAACAAACTCACCCTCTGGCCCTAAGCCCTGGTCTCTAGTTTAAAGCGACCGCACAATCGAAGCCGCAATACTCTCCACCGGCACCGTCTTTCGCTGCGGAGCGTCCCTCGCCGGATCGTAATACAGCAGCCGCCCGCAGCTCTCGCACGTCATCATGTCGTCATCGTTGCTGCGGTCGCGCAGATCGTTCCATCGCTGCGGACGCAACATCATCTGGCAGGCCATACATTTCTGGTTCAGCGCCTCGGCCAACCCAGTTCCCTTGCCCTTGGAGATCCGGTCATAGTTCGAGAGCGACGACTCGCCAATCTCCGGACGCAACGCCACCCGCTTCTGATCAACTTCAGTCAACGCAATCTTATCTTTGGCGATCGTCTCGGCGGCCCGCAGCCGTTCGCGCTCCAGCGTCTTCGTCGCATCCTCCACCGCTTCATCGGCGACGGCCTTCTGCGCCTCTAACGCCTCGCTGCGTTCCATGCTCTCCAGCTCGGAGTCCTCCAACCGGCTCACCTCGGCCTCAGCAAAACCGATCTCGTGCTCAAAGGCTGTCACCTGCGCTGTCGTCGTCGCCATGTCCATCTGCTTGCGAACGCGGGCAGCCTTCGCCTGATGGTCCTTCACATCGGACTCCTGCCGCCGCCGCAGCACCTCTTCCTTGGCGATCAGGTTGAGCACCACCGCTCGCTGCCCTTCAATTGCCCTGGCCTTGGCCTCCAGCTCAGCGATGCGCTTCGGCAGAGCGGTCATCTCATCGCGCAGGCGCTTCGCCTCGACATCGAGTCCTTGCAGCACAATCAACTTCTCAAGATCCGGATGCATTCGCACTCCTTTGACTTATTAGAGCAGGTATATCGCACGAAGGAACAGGCAGGAGTAAAGACGAAATACAGGGGTCTCTCCACTGCGGCGGCAAGTACGCCGCCTTCGGTCGAGATGACGTAGATTTTAGGTGCTCCGCAAACCCACTACAAACCTACGTCATCTCGACCGGAGCGCAGCGCAGTGGAGAGACCCCTGTATTTCGTCTTTTACTGCGCTGGCAAGAACGATCCCTCTGGAAAATCCCCGCAAAAACACATGTGCTATCTTTCGCACCATATCCGTCAATTGAGCACACAACTCCGATGGAGGATAATAAGTCCTAATGAGCAGGCGCAATGCCAGCTCTTTGGCGTAAATTCCGCCGCTTGCCCCACTTGCCTGCCACAAATCCCCAGGACTGGAAGACAGATGCAACTTTGGAACGAATATGAAGGACGAATCGTCGCGGATCAATTCCCGCTGAAAAAGCTGCTTGAACCCGAAGGCAGAAGCGCTTTCTTTTCAACGACAAATGGCTCCGATGCCCCCGCCGTCATCCGCCTGATCGAGGCCCACTTCGACGAACCGGAGATCCTCGCTCGATGGAGTGAAGTCGCCAAAGTTGACCAGCCAAACCTCATCAAGCTCAAGAAGTTCGGCCAGACCACCCTCGACGAGACCGCGCTTCTCTATGCCGTCATGGAACCCGCTGACGCCAGCCTCGCCGACATCCTCAAAGAGCGCTCACTCACAACGCAGGAGGCCACGCAGCTAGCCACCAGCCTCGTCCCAGCGCTTGCGGCCCTGCACGCCCATAACCTCGTCCACGAACACCTCAACGCGGCCAACGTGCTCGCCATCGGCGAAGTCATCAAGCTGCGCAGCGACTGCATTCGCGAAGCCCCCGAGGGCGCGGAGGCCACCGAAGCCAAGGCCCGCGATGTGCGCGATCTCTCCACCCTCCTCATTCGCGCGCTCACCTTGCAGAACAGGTTCCCCGTCGGAACAACCCTGCCTGCACCCTTCCACGAGATCGTCACCAACGGCCTCAGCGGGGCCTGGGGACTTCCACAGATCGCCGCGGCGCTCGCACCCGCTACTCCTAAGCAGCCAGCACCATCGGTACCAGCTCCCCCAATCCAGAAGCCAAAGGCCGACCAGGAAGCGACGGTTCCCACGCCCGCGACGGTATCGGAGCCAAGACCTCGCATCGTCGCTCCCGTCTCCGCTGTGGATGAGGACCACCCGCGCCGCTTTCTCCCCTGGACCACCATCGCCGCGGCCGTCATTTTGGCGATATTTATAGGCTGGCACTTCCTGCACAAATCCCCTGTGCCGATCCCCAACCTGGCCACCATGCCATCGGGAACTACCCAGCCAGCCTCCAACGTTGCCGCCGCAACCGTGCCAACAGCTTCAAATGCAACAACTTCAACCGCATCCAGAGTCAGCGTTGCCCCGGCCAACGGCCCCCGCACCCAATGGAGGGTCGTAGCCTACACCTACAACCATCAAAATCAGGCGCAGGATAAGGCTGCCCAGATTCTCAGCAAGCACGCCGCGCTCAACCCGGAAGTCTTTGCACCCAAGGGACATGCGCCCTATCTGGTCACCGTCGGCGGCTCCATGAGCCACGATGAAGCGATATCATTCCGGCGCAAAGCCCGTTCCGAAGGTCTGCCGCGCGACACCTACGCGCAGAACTTTCCGGCAAACGCCCGCTAACATAAACAGTTTCATTGAGAAACAGGCGCGAATCTCTGAATCGTGCCTGTTTTTTCCTAATCCAATCTTCATTCATGGCTACGACCACACTCGACCTACCCAGCGCAAAATCTAAAGCGCCTCACGCCGACGGCCACTCCGGACATACGGAAGAGCGGCCCTGGCGGCCCAGCATCAATCCGTGGATCGTCGCCATGACGGTCACGCTCGCCACCTTCATGGAGGTGCTCGACTCCTCCATCGCCAACGTGGCGCTGCCACACATCGCTGGTGGCCTCGGCTCCACCCAGGACGAAGCCACCTGGGTGCTGACGGCCTATCTGGTCGCGAACGCCATCATCCTGCCTGCCGGCGCATACATGACCACCTTTATCGGGCGCAAGAAGTTCTACATGATCTGCGTCGCGCTCTTCGGCATCAGCTCCGCGCTCTGCGGACTGGCTCCCTCGCTGCCGATCCTCGTCTTCTGCCGCATCCTGCAAGGCGCTGGCGGCGGTGGTCTGGCTCCATCGGAACAGGCCATCCTGGCCGATACCTTTCCTCCTGAGAAGCGCGGTCAGGCCTTTGCCATGTATGGTCTCGCGGTCGTGGTCGCACCGGCCATCGGGCCTACGCTGGGCGGCTATATCACCGACCGCTTCGACTGGCGCTGGATCTTCTTCCTCAACATCCCCATCTGCATTCTGTCGCTGTTCCTCACGTCGCGCATCGTTGAAGACCCGCCTTATGTCAAGAAGCAGGTCGAAGAGTCGCAGCGCGGCGGCATCAAGCTCGACTTCCTCGGTTTCGGTCTGCTCGGCCTTACCTTCGGCTCGCTGGAGTTCCTGCTCGACAAGGGCCAGGAGGACGACTGGTTCTCCTCGCACCTCATCACCTTCTTCGCCATCGTCTGCGTGGTCGCCTTCGTCCTGATGATCTATTGGGAGCTGCGGCAGCTTCGCATCGGCCACCGTCCCATCCTCAACCTGACACTCTTCAAGCGGCGCAACTTCGCCATCAGCTTCCTGCTGATGTTCGTGCTCGGCTTCGCGCTCTACGGCACCACCGTGCTGATACCGCAGTTCGTGCAGACGCTGCTGGGCTATACCGCCGAGCTTGCCGGGCTAGTGCTGTCTCCCGCAGGCTTCATCATGATGGCCATGATGCCGATCGTCGGCTTCCTCTCCGGCAAGGTCGATGCGCGTAAACTCATCGCCTTCGGCTTCCTCATGCTTACCTCGGCTCTGATCGAGATGCATACGCTCAACCTCGGTGTCAGCTACAAATATCTGGCCTTCCTGCGTATCTTCCAGGCCTCGGGACTGGCGTTCCTCTTCATTCCCATCAACACCATCGCCTACATCGGCGTAAAGCAATCGGAGAACAACGACGTCTCCGGCCTGACCAACCTTGCCCGTAATATCGGCGGCTCCTGCGGTACGGCATTCATGGCGACCATGTTGCTGCGTCGCACGGCCACCCATGAAAACAACATGGTGCGGAACCTGACCACCGCCAATCCTGCCTTCAACGCGCAGGTCGACGCGCTCAAAGGTTCCTTCGGGCAAGGCTTTCAGGCTATTCATTCGGCGCAGGCTTACATCTATAACCAGCTTCACCGGCAGGCTGCGATGCTGGCTTACCTCGACATCATCCAGTACCTCGCGATCTTCTGCGCCTGTATGTTGCCGCTGTTGTTCCTCATCCCTCGCCCGCCAAAACATGCCAGCCCTTCCGCTGGCCATTAGAAACAGCAAGCAAAATGCCGGGGTCTCTGTGCTACGACCCCGGTCGAGAGCTCGTGCATTTGCGGTGCGGGATAATTTCCTCTGGTTCTTGGGAAAGGGCCTGAGGGCTGGATAGCATTCAGAAATAAATCCGGTAATAAAATCGATTCATGCTCAGGCAATCCCTCTCCCCTCGCGCCCGCTCTCTCGGATCTATCGCCTTGCTCGCCATCGTCAGCCTCCTCTTCATTGGGCCTTCCATGGCGCAATCGATCCAGCAAGCGCCGCCGCTCGACGGCATCGCCCATATCGCGATCCGCGTCCACAACCTCGATGCCGCGCGTGACTTCTACAAAAAGCTCGGCTTCGACGAAGCCTTCGCCCTGAGCAAAGACGGCGCGGTCTACCAGTCCTTCATCAAGCTGGACGACCGCCAGTTCATCGAGCTTTATCCCACCACTGCGAAGGACTCCGAGATCGGCTTCCTCCACCTGTGCTTCGAGAGCGACAACCTGCAGGCCGTCTACAACGATTACATCGCGCGCGGCGTCCATCCCAACTTCAAGATCCGCAAGGCCGGAGCGGGCAATCTGTTGTTCACGATGAAAGGCCCTCTGCAGGCGACCGGACCACAGAACATCGAGTACACGCAATATATGCCTGGCTCGCGCCACTATAGCGACCGCGGCCAGCACCTCGGCGCGGACCGCGTGGGAACCAAACTCGTCTCCGTCACCCTCGCCATGCAGGACCCCGTTGCCGCGCGGGAGTTCTACCTGAAGCAGCTTGAGTTCACTCCCGACGCCCACCGCCTCGGTGTCTTCGATCTGCCCGGAACCTCCGGCGAGCAGGTGGAGATCGTGCCGGTCGCGAGCCTCGGCAGCAAGGGCCGCATTACGCTTGCCACCGTCAGCCTGAAAGACTCTGCCCGGCTGCTGAAGCAGGCACATGTCGTCTTCAAAAAATCGAGGAGGTCGCTGACTGTTACTGATCCCGACGGCAACTTGATCGTCCTTGAAACGCGTTAGAAGCAACCCGGCATGGGGCACCTCCACTCCTAATGGAGCAAGTACCACGGAGGTGTCGTATGCAGGCAGTTCACGCGGGCCAGTGCGGCCTTTGTAGCCATTTTGGCGAGACCCACGCTCCCAACAAAGTTCTGGTAACAATTATGGCCAGCAAAAAGGCCGACGTATCCCTGCTCGACACCTGCGGCCACCCGAAGCACGCCACGCTCCACCTGAAGGTCACTCCTATCAGCGGATGCGACGGCTTCCACGAAGCGGCAAGAGCCTGATTTCGATAGCGAGTATTCCTTTCACGGCCTGACGCGAGACAATAGCTGCAAGCACCCAGCAAAATGACCTTACGTCAGGCCCTGACTCTCGCCACAGAACAGCTCGCATCCAATTCCTCGCTCGGCGACCACGCTCATCGCGACGCCGAGTTGTTGCTGTTGCATGTTCTTAAGCTGGATCGCGCCACATTGCTGGCCTATCCCACGCGCCCTCTTACCGAGCAGCAGCTTGCCTCCTACGAGGATGCGATCGCACGCCGCCTGCGCCACGAGCCTATCCAATACATCACCGGACAGCAGGAGTTCTTTGGCCTGCCGCTTAAGGTGACGTCAGCCACGCTTATCCCGCGCCCCGAAACGGAACACCTCGTCGAAGCGGTGCTTGCGCGTCTGCCTGTCGACCAGCCTGTCCGTATCCTCGATATCGGCACCGGGACGGGAGCCATTGCACTGGCGCTCGCCGATCAACTTCCGCAAGCCCAAGTCACCGCTGTTGACCTCTCTGCCGAAGCTCTGAAGGTGGCTCAGGAAAATGCCGTCACTCACCATCTGACTGGCCGCGTCCGGTTTCTTCTGTCCGACCTGCTCACCGCTCTCCCGCAAAATGAGCAGACCGCAGCCTTCGATGTTATTGTCAGCAACCCTCCTTACATCCCCGAAGGCGACCGTGCCGAACTCCATCCCCAGGTGCGCGACTATGAACCGCAGCAGGCACTCTTCGCGGGGGTTCTCGGCCTCGACATCTATCGTCGCCTCATCCCGCAGGCCCATGCCGCTCTCAAACCCGGCGGCCTCCTTGCCCTTGAGATCGGTTATGGCCAAAGCGAAGCTCTCGCCTCGCTTCTCGACGACTGGAAGGACATAAGCTTCGTTGCCGATCTCCAGCAGATTCCTCGCGTTGTCCTCGCGCGGAGATGACGGTTCTCCATAAATCCCGCAAATTTCCTTTTGTGGGATCTACGGGCACTCCTTCCCCAGTGCTACAAGACAAAACATATACAGAGCATCTCGGAGCCGATATCGGTCGCGTTCCTGCGCTACAATCGTCACACTCTTCCGACTGGAATCTACGAGATGCTTAGACTTTACTGGTCCTCTTGTCACTTCCGTCTTTTGCTGTTGCCATTCGTGTTGCTCATGTCTCTTGGCGCTCATGCACAAGGCGCGGCTGCTGCTCCAAGTTTTGACTGTACCAAGGCAAGTACTGAGGCAGAGCATCTGATTTGTAGAGACCCCACATTGGCTCTAAAAGAACGCACGATGGTCGATACATACCGCGCTGCGCTTCAACACCTGTCGCCCCAGCAGGCCAGGGCATTTCGCCAAGAACATTTTAAGTGGTTCGTGGAGTACAAGGGAGCATGCAATTCGCCTTCAATGATGGAAGACGGGCGCAGGGCTTGCATATCGTTTTATCTAGAGCAACATACAAAAGATCTACAGAAAGCACTTGCATCTTTGCCCGTTCGCAGCATTTCGTCCCAGTCCTCGGCAATTGGTTTTTTGGCTCAACTGAATCAACTTGGGGTCAAGTCAACGGTCCTAAAAGAGATTGAAGCTGACATGGACCAACGCGAGTCAATCGTCGGATATGTGGAGCTGGATTTCAAACGTAAAATTGTCTTCACGAATCGGCGCATTGTTTCGATTGCCAGTATCCCTTTAATGGGAATGAGCACCGAATGGGGCGATCACGGCAACATCGTTTTGCAAGGAGGCAATTTTCAGATGCGAGAGGACAAACTATCGTCTGTAGTCTTTGCCCCGACTCGCATTCGAAAATCATATGGGTCTGTAGACGGATACGAAGAGCTAACAGAAATTCTAAAGAAGTATGGGCCATCAGTCTCCAGGTCCATTTGGCCATATGAAATTCAGCTTCAGGCGCCCAACTCTCAAATTGCCAACAGGTTCTATGCCATTGAAAACTCTCAAGCTCACGAGATCGCTAAGCTGGCTGCAAAAGCTCATCTGAGAGTCTTCTTCACCAAGTAGATTGGCAACAATTGATCTTTCTCCATCGAGGTGTCACTGTGCGGTTGAAACTCTCTTTATTACTTTGCCTGCTGCTCTGTTCGCTCCCGGCCCTTCATGCGCAGTCTACGGCCGACCACACGCCGCACACCTTTACCGTGCAGGGCAACCACTTCGCGCTCGACGGCAAGCCCTTCCAGGTCATCTCCGGCGAGATGCACTATCCGCGCATCCCCCGCGCCGACTGGCGCGCGCGCTTCAAGATGGCGAAGGCAATGGGTCTGAACACCGTCACAGCGTATGTCTTCTGGAACGAGCATGAGACAAAGCCGGGTGTCTACGACTTCTCCGGCAACAACGACGTCGCAGAGTTTGTCCGCGAAGCCCAGCAGGAGGGCCTCTATGTCATCCTCCGTCCCGGCCCCTACGCCTGCGCGGAGTGGGAGTGGGGGGGCTATCCATCATGGCTGTTGAAAGACCATGGCATCGTGGTGCGCAGCAGCGATCCGAAGTTCATGATCCCGGCGAAGCAATGGATTGACCGCCTGGGCAAAGAACTCGCACCGCTACAGATCGGCAATGGCGGCCCGATTATCCTCACCCAGGTGGAAAACGAGTACGGCTCCTACGGCGACGACCACGCCTACATGGAGCAGATCCACAAGATGCTGGTGGACGCGGGATTCACCAAGTCACAGCTCTATACAGCGGACGGCCCGGAGCAGGTGCCGAACGGATCGCTGCCTGAGCTTCCGGTCGGTATCAACTTCGGAGGCTCCGAAGCGGGAGCGGCACAAAAGGCATTCACAGAGCTGAAGAAGTATCGTCCCAATGGCCCGTTCCTCAACAGCGAATTCTGGGCGGGCTGGTTCGATCACTGGGGCAGCAAGCACGCCCATACCAACGCGGCCAATGAGGCAGCCAATCTCGACTGGATGCTGCGCCAGGGTTACTCGGTCAGCATCTACATGTTCCACGGCGGCACCAGCTTCGGCTGGATGAACGGCGCCAACAGCGACGGCCACGGCAGCTATGAGCCGGACGTAACCAGCTACGACTACGACTCGCCGCTCGACGAGAGCGGACGCCCCACGCCGAAGTACTTTGCCTTCCGCGACACCATCGCCAAGGCCACCGGTGTGACTCCGTCAGCCGTCCCCGATGTTCCGGCGGCGATCACCACTCCGGCGGTCACGCTGGCTGAATCCGCCTCATTATGGAACAACCTGCCTGCGCCTGTTCACTCCGAGCAGGTGCAGAGCATGGAGGATGTGGACCAGGCCTATGGCTACATTCTTTACCGGACGCATCTGAAGAAATCGGCTGCCGGCGAACTGGCCATTGATGAGCTGCACAGTTACGCGCAGGTCTATCTCGACGGCAAACTGATCGGCACGGTCGACCGCCGGCTGAAGCAGAACACGCTGGCGCTTCCGGCGGTTAAGCGGAACGCCCGGCTCGACATCCTGGTCGAAAATACGGCCCGCGTGAACTTTGGGCACGCGATCACGGGAGAGCGTGCAGGCATCACCAAACAGGTCACGCTGAACGGGACGGCGCTGAAGGGGTGGGAGATCTATCCACTGCCGATGGCCGCAGTGGACAAGTTGCCCTTCTCCACCAAGCCCTGCGAGGGAGCATGTTTCTATCGCGGCAGCTTCGATCTTGCTGCCACGGGAGATACCTTTCTCGACACCGGGGAGTTCACCAAGGGCGAGCTATGGCTGAACGGCCAAGCCCTGGGCCGTATCTGGAACGTCGGGCCGCAGCGAACGCTCTATACGCCGCAGTCGTGGCTGGTGAAGGGGAAGAACGTGGTTGTTGTCTTCGACTTGCAAGGCAAGCCGGGTCACTCGGTTCGCGGACTGGATAAGCCTGTGCTTGATGCTTCAGGAGTTTCCACTCAGCATTGAGTTCGGCAAACAGGAAGTCGAAGAGCTTCTGTTAAGCTGCTTCGGCTTCCGCCTTCAGCTTTTCGGCAGTGTAGTGCGCGATCAGGGCATCGACCGTCGGCTGCAGCAGACCTTCCATCACCATGTTGAGCTGGTGGTTGGTCAGGCCGATGCGGTGGTCGGTGAGCCGGTTCTGTGGGAAGTTGTAGGTGCGGATCTTCTCGCTGCGGTCGCCGGAGCCTACCTGCTGCTTGCGGTCCTTGGCCTGAAGCTGGTGGATGCGCTCGGCCTCGACCTCGTACAGACGGGCGCGCAGCACGCGCATGCCCTTCTCGCGGTTCTTGATCTGCGATTTCTCGTCCTGGCAGCTCACGACCGTGTTGGTCGGGATATGCGTGATGCGCACGGCGGAGTAAGTCGTGTTGACCGACTGGCCGCCGGGGCCGGAGGAGCAGAAGGTATCGATACGCAGGTCCTTGGCTTCGATCTTGATGTCGACCTCTTCGGCCTCGGGCAGCACGGCCACGGTGATGGCCGAGGTGTGGACGCGGCCCTGCGTCTCCGTCGCCGGAACGCGCTGGACGCGGTGGACGCCGGACTCGTACTTCATCTGCGAGTAGACCTTATCGCCCTCGAAGATCGCGGTGACTTCCTTCATGCCGCCGCCGATGCCGGTCTCGGAGGTGGAGAGCACCTCGACCTTCCACCTGTGCTGCTCGGCAAAGCGTAGGTACATGCGGAACATCTCGGAGACGAAGATAGCAGCCTCGTCGCCGCCGGTCCCGGCGCGCAGTTCGATGATGATGTTTTTGTCGTCGTTGGGGTCTTTAGGCAGAAGAAGAACCTTCAGCTCTTCCTCCACCTGCGCGAGGCGGGGTTCGAGCGCAACCAGCTCTTCCTGCGCCATGGCGCGGAGGTCGGCGTCCGACTCGGCGAGCATGGCCTTGGCCTCGGCGACACCGTCCTTCACCTTGCGGTACTCGCGAAACTTTTCGACGGTCGGTTCGATATCGCGGTGCGCCTTGGCAACGGTCTGGAACTTCTTCTGGTCGTTGACCAGCGTGGGATCGGACATCTGCTGGCCGAGGTCTTCATAACGGGCTTCGAGTTGGTCGAGGCGATCGAACATAAAAAAAATCCTTATAGCAAAGTCTTTTGTAGTTGCAGTTGTTCTTGCCGTTGCAGTTGTTTTTTGGAGGCGTTACTGACAGGCTGGCGCAGCTAGGCAAAGTCGTGACGGTCTGGCGACGCGGTCACGCGGGGGGAGAGCACCGGATTTGCGGCTGCATTCATGTCCATTGGATCGATAGAACAACTACATCTCTGTCTATATTAGATGTTACTCCTGCCGCGCCGGGTTCGGGGAGGACATCGTGCTGCTGGGGTCGCAAAGACGTCCGCCTCGGAGGCGATTCAGCAGTCTCCGAGGCGGACATTTATCTCAATTGGATTCGGCGTCCGGGGGGCCACAGAGGCTTGCTCGGACGCCTTCCGGTCAGGCCGTAAGCCGGCGGCGAACGATGCCCACCATGCCGATCAGGCCAGTGCCGAGCAGAATCAGGCTTTCGGGCTCGGGAGTGACGGCCGAGGCGGATGATACGGCAATCTCGCCGCGACCACCCACACTGTCAGGAGAATAGACATAGAAGCCGAAGACATCGCCTGCTGCGAGATTGAGGTTCAGGGTCCCTGAGGTATTGTCCTGGCCTTGAACGCCAGAGTCCGTACTCAACTGCGTGTAGACGCCGTTAAGGACATATCCTGCCGGGTCCCATTCCGAGCCGCAGCAATCAAGAGTTGTGTAGGCCCAGGAAAAATCGACCGTCTCCGCCGCGGAGGTGGTCGTGGTGTATGTGGTGTAGTTCGCTAGCCCACCGTTGGGCCCTCCGTTGTCCGCTCCGAACAGTTGGAAGGTCGACGCTGAGCCGACGACGTACCCATCTCCTCCATTACTGTTCGACAGCGTGTAGGTATCGGCGTGTGCAACTACGGAAATACCTAGACTCAAAACGGCGAGCAGGCATAGTTTGGAGATCATGCGCAATTTCATAAAGACCACCTTTTTTTTTTAGTTTTTTACAGGAGCCTGAAGTTGAAGGTTGATTACAGGACTCTTAGCTGCATTTCAACGGCCACACTGTGAACAGCTGAAACGCCCCTAAAATGGAGAGCGAGGAAACTGAAGCCGCAATTTTTTGCACGTTAGCGGCAATTTAATTGCACTTCTTGATTCCACCTTGACGCGACAGTCTATGGCATCGAACGCTGCATGGCAGGCATCCCTCTGCATGGATGGAAAAGCAAATGAGCGAGGGCGAGATCGATGGCGTTGTTTCGTGAGATCGCAGAGTTGGCGGAGTATCTGGGCGGTGAGCCGGGGCGTTTAAAGAAGCGCGCTGCCATTGCCGACGCGATTGCGGCAATTCATGCGGCCGCGCCGGAGAGCGACGACGCCGGGTTGTTTGCGCTGTACCTGGCCGGAACTCCCTTTGCCGAGGCTGACCCGCGCAAACTGAATGCCGGGGGCGCGCTGTTGTCGAAGGCGCTTTTATCGGTGAGCGGAGCTGCGAATACTGCCCTTACCGCGGCGTATAAACGGCATGGCGATCTGGGCGCCGCGGCCTTCGATCTACTGCAGGAAAACGCGCTACACAAGCCTTCCCTGACGTTGCAGGAGGTGGCTGAGGCGTTTGCCGCGATGGCTGTAGCGAAGACGACGGCAATTCGAGCGGCGCTGGTGGAGGGCTTGCTGCGACGGTCTACGCCGCTCGAAGCAAAGTATCTGCTGAAGCTGATGTCCGGCGACATGCGCATCGGCGTGAAGCAGAGCCTGGTCGAAGAGGCGATTGCCGTTGCGGCATCCGCTCCTGTGGTTGCGGTGCGCCATGCGGTGATGCTCGAGGCGAACCTTGCTTCGGCGGTAGGGCGGGCCTTTGCGGGAACGCTGGCACAGGCGCGGATGCGGCTGTTCCATCCGCTCGGCTTCATGCTCGCCAGCCCGGTCGATTCGCCGGAAGCGGCCGTGGAGCGGTTCACCGGGAAGCAGGACGCCGCTGCGGTCGAAGCGTTTCTTGAAGACAAGTACGACGGCATGAGGGCGCAGGTGCACTGCGGCGACGCCGAGCAGCCGGGCCGCGTCGCTATCTATTCGCGCAACCGCGACGACGTAACCGAGAGCTTCCCTGATCTTGAAGAGGCGTTCGCCTCGGTGCAGGAGCCGTTGATCTTCGACGGAGAGATTCTCGGCTGGGACCTCAAGGCAGGCCGTGCTCTGCCGTTCGCCGTGCTGGGGCAGCGCATCGGAAGGAAGCGTGTCTCGAACGAATGGCGGCAGCAGGTTCCCGTCATTTTCATGGCGTTCGACCTGATGTACGCAGGCGGTGAGTTGACGCTGAGCCTGCCGTTGAGCGAGCGGCGAAACCGCCTTGAGGCTGCGGTGGAGCGGCTGGTCGAAACGGTGCGCTCTCCGCTGACCGTGGATGAGCGCAAAAATTCAGCCCAGTCCGTGATGTTTCAGCAGCCCGACGGCGACGGTGTAGAGCGGCTGATGATCTCGCCTGCGCGTCTGGTCCAATCGGCAGAAGATATCGAGCGTGCTTATGCAGACGCTCGCGCTCGCGCCAACGAGGGCGTCATGCTGAAGGCTGCTGCCTCGGAGTACCAGCCGGGACGGCGCGGTCTGGCCTGGGTGAAGCTGAAGCGCGAGCTGGCCACGCTCGATGTGGTGGTGACAGGCGCTGAGCTGGGCCACGGCAAACGCGCGGGCATCCTCAGCGACTACACCTTTGCCGTGCGCGGAGCCGACGGTGAGCTGCGTAATGTGGGCAAAGCCTACTCCGGCCTGACCGATGCCGAGATCGCCAGGATGAGCGCATGGATGATGGAGCACACGCTCGAAGACCAGGGCTACTTCCGAACCGTCGAACCGCTGATGGTGCTCGAAGTGGCCTTCAACAACATCATGCGGAGCAGCCGCCACGCCAGCGGGTTCGCGCTGCGCTTTCCGCGAATCGTCCGCATCCGGACGGATAAACCGGTCAGCGAGATCGACACGGTCGAGCGGGTCGAAGAGGTCTACCAGTCGCAGGTGGACAAGCCGATGGAGCAATAATCCAGCCACAGAAAAAGGCCGCCACGCGGGCGACCCTTTTCTGTGAAGCGGTTGAATCGCAGCTTACGCGAACAGCTTGCGACGTGTCGCGCCGGCAGCGGCAAGCAGGCCGGTGCCAAGCAGTACGAGGCTGGACGGCTCTGGCACAGGGCTGGGGTCGGAACCGGTAGGACCGTTGACCGTGCCGCAGAATTGACCATTGCTGTCGCTGATGAAGAAGTCGGCGAGGCCGGGAAGGGCAGCCGAGGTGATGGTGAGGGTCCCGATCGAGTAGGTATCGTTACGCGAGAAGGTTACGCCGAACACGGTTCCGACATAAACGTCAGTCGCGTCGAAGGCGATGCCGCCGAGGGGCTCGAAGACCTGTGCGAGTTTGCCCTGGAGCGTGGCGTCGGTGACACCGGAGAGGCCGTCGATCGAGAAGCCGCTGAGAAGAAACGCTGCTCCATGGTTATCGATCTGGAGGTCGTAGGTGTAGTTATCACCGACTTGTGAGACGAAGTTAATGGAGTCAGCTTTTGCCATAGGAGCAAAAGCAAAGGCAGAGGCAAGCAGTGCAACAACGAACAATTTGATCTTCAAAACGGGTCTCCCGAAATTTAAGTGATTACGGCTTTGTGATAAGCATGTGAATGTCCAAACTTTTAACCTTTTATTTTGTTGTATTTATAGGTGAGGTATGGGGCCTGCTCGCAAAAGATTGCACAGCATTTCACACGAATGAGGCAAAAAACGGTTCGGAGTGCGGATGAAAAAATGGCTTACCCCGCATCTCCTGGGGCGTGGTACCCGTCCAATGCACCATGGAATACAGATCACTTGGCAAATCAGGATTGAAGGTGCCGGAGCTTTGCTTCGGAGCGGGAACATTTGGCGCGAGCAACGAGTTTTTCAAGGCATGGTCGGAGACGACGCAGGCCGAGGCCGACCGCATCGTCGGCATCTGTATGGATGCGGGGCTGAACTTCTTCGACACCGCCGACATCTACTCCGATGGCGGTAGCGAGACGGCGCTGGGCAAGTCGCTGGCGCATCACCACCGCGAAGACGTGCTCATCTCCACCAAGGCCACCTTCCGTCTTGGCAAAGGTCCGAACGATGTCGGATCGAGCCGCTACCACCTCATCCAGTCGCTGGAGCGCAGCCTGAAGCGGCTCGGAACCGACTATGTGGACGTCTACCATCTGCATGGCTTCGACGCGACGACGCCGGTGGAGGAGACGCTAAACACGCTGGACAAGTTCGTGCGCGAAGGCAAGGTGCGTTATATCGCCTGCTCGAACTTCTCAGGCTGGCACCTGATGAAGTCGCTGAGCGTGAGCGAGCGCTACGGCTGGGCGCGTTATGTGGGCCAGCAGTGCTACTACTCGTTGGTCGGCCGCGACTACGAGTGGGAGCTGATGCCGCTGGCGCTCGATCAGGGTGTGGGCGCGCTGGTCTGGTCGCCGCTCGGCTGGGGTCGGCTCACCGGAAAGATCCGCCGCGAGACCGGCATCCCGAAGGACAGCCGCCTGAACGCCAAGGTCGTCGTCGATAATGGCCCGCAGGTTCCTGAGGAGTATCTCTACAAGGTCGTCGATGCCATTGACGAGGTCGCGAAGGAGACGGGCAAGACCGTTCCGCAGGTCGCCCTGAACTGGGTACTGGGGCGTCCGACCGTCTCGACCGTGATTATCGGTGCGCGCAACGAGGAGCAGTTGCGGGCGAACCTCGGCGCGGTCGGCTGGAAGCTCACCCCGGAACAGGTGCAGAAACTCGATGCAGCGAGCGAGGTTCCTCTGGCTTATCCGTACTGGCACCAGCGCCAGTTTGAGGAGCGCAACCCTAAACCCGTCTAGTATTTAGCGCTTTACGTGTTCCTCTGAAAACACAAAAGCACGTCATCTCGACCGAAGCAGCGCACAGTTTCATCGTGCGCTGCGCAGTGGAGAGACCCCTGTATTGCGCCGTTGCTTCTGCTTTTGCCTGTTCCTGATCGATGCAAACCGATCAGGACAGGAAGTTTTAAACAGACTCTCGGGAAGCGAGGCACGCAAGGCCTCGATTTCCCGGAATTGCACTGGTTTTTGCCTTAACTCTTTCGCGGGGCTGGCTGAAACTTACTTTTCGCGGTAACGTCATATTACTCATATGAACGCAGCACAACTACAGGAGCATCTCCACAAGCTTGAGGAACGGCTTTTCCACCCCAGCCGTGAGAAAAACCGTGCCGACCTTGTTCCATTGATTGCCCAGGACTTTCAGGAGTATTGCAGCTCGGGCCGCATCTACAGCCGCCAGCAGGCCATCGACGATCTCATGGCGAGCACGCCGCGCAACGCCACCATCAGCCACTTCTACGTCACCGTGCTTGCTCCGGACGCCGCGCTCGCCACCTACCATGCCACGACGACGCTGCACACCTCGCACCGGTCTTCGCTGTGGGTCTTCCGCGACAACCGCTGGCAGCTTCTCTTCCATCAGGGAACGATCGCCTCCTGATACTGTTCGTCCGGCGCCCTTTCTTCGTGGTGTTCCTGTTCGGTATTGATCTCCCACAGTGCAGCCTTGTCGAGATTCCCTGAGATGATTCCGTCGACTGCCATCATCGCGGTCAACATGCTGTGGTCCTGATTGTTGTACTTGTGCATTCCGTTTCTGCCCACCAGGAACAGGTTCTCGAATCCATCGGTGAACGAACGCAGCTCGTCGAACCGGTTGTAAGTCCCGAAGTAGGCCGGATAGGTCTTCGGCACTCGAACGACATGACCATCGGTAACGTCTTCGGCGTTGAGAATGCCGATCTTCGCGACCTCGGCGATGGCAAACTGCTTCAACTCTTCGTCCGGCATCTTCCACAGATCGTCCGTGTCATAGCAGAAGTATTCCAGCCCAATCCAGACCTTATCGGGGTCGGCTACAAGATAAGGGCTCCAATTATTGAAAATTTGTAACCGGCCCAGGAGCACATCCGGCTCTTGAATATAGATCCACGTGTCTTTGAGCAGGCCGCCGTCTGTTTCCCGCACCTTCAGCCGTTCCACCAGCAGGCCGACGGTAATAAAGTCGCGATACTGCAAGCCCTCGCTCACCTCGCGCACATTCTCCGGCACGGGAGCGTCGATGGCCTGCACCAGCTCGCGCATGGGCATGGTCGAAAAGAAATAGTCTCCGGCAAACGTGCGTCGCTCGCCCGCGTCGTTGATCGCATCGACAGAGACCACGCGGCTGCCCTCGCAATGAATGCCGCCCACTCGCCAGCCCATGTGGATCTCTCCGCCTCTCTCGCGAACGAGATCGGCCACATGCTCCCATAACTGACCCGGCCCGAGTTTCGGATACAGGAAACGCTCGATCAGGCTGGTGTCCGTTCCTTTCTGCGCGATATCTTCACTCTTCTTCTGGCCAAAAGTCTTCTTTGCAAAATGCTTCACCGCAGTCGTAAGGTTCAATCCCTTGATCCGCTGCGCTCCCCACTCTGCCGAGATCTCCTCGCAGGGAGTTCCCCACACCTTTTCCGTGTAGCTCTTGAAGAAGGTGAAGTAGAGCTGTCGCCCAAAACGATTGATAAGGAAATCCCTGAGGCTCTTTTCTGGCTTGATCTGGTTCACGCGCGAAAATATGTAACTGGTACCGACCTTAATCGTCCGTACCGCGCCGAGATTTCTCAGCGTCGTCCCAGTCAGCGTGATCGGATAGTCGAAGAACCTCCGCAGATAATAGATCCGGCTCTTCCGCGGGCGAATCAGCATCACGAGATCGGGATCGGCTGGAGCCGCCACGGTCATTACCGCTTCACCGTGGCCGCTCTCGTCGCAGGAAGCAACGTCAGCTTCGACGGCCTCCGTGATCAAAGGCCCGGCCCCGCGAAGGACGGGCTCCTCTGCCAAGCGGGCGGGCACAGCCACAACGCGCTGTCTCCCCCGATAGCTCACCGTATGTGCGCTCGAACTGTCGGCTTCGAGCGGCATCAGGTCGAGCCACCACTGCATGACCCGGTCGCTCTTCGAAAAGAAGCGGTGGCCGCCGATGTCCATCCGGTTGCCGTTGTAGCGGACGGTGCGCGAGAGGCCACCGATCTCATGGCTGGCCTCGAGCACAATTGGAGTCACATTGCTGCGCCGGAGAAATTCAAGCGCCGCCGTCAGCCCCGCTGGTCCCGCGCCGATGATAATCGCTCGTCTCTCCATCAAACCGCCATGCCGCCCATCTCTCCGGCCCTGAGTATATGAGGTTGGACGATCTCCGCCGAGAGGTTGTCACTGCATTGTCTTTTCGGGGTCACATTTTATGAGGCCGGGATTGGCTTCTGCGTTTCTGTAGAGCCTCTGACTTTCCGGCAAAAGGAAAGGCCGCCATCGCTGGCGGCCTCCTTTGTTTTGCGCGAAACGCGTCTGCTGGCTGCAATGCCTTAGTCGCCGGCAACGGTCTCTTCGATGCTGTTGACTACTTCGGCTTTAGACGGAGCTGGCTTGATGCCGCCGATGGAGTCGAGAGAGATGAAGCCCGGGACTTCCTGCTCGCCTAGCACTTCCTTGCGGTAGAGCTTGGCCATCTTCGCATTCTCGGCGTCCTGCTTGATCTTCGCGTCGCGCGCCCGGATCTTCTCTTCGCGGGCGTTCTTGGCGACACCGGACTTCTCGAAGGTGTCGTTGGCAGCCGCGTTGACGTGAGCATCGTTGAGCACGAGGTCGTAGCTCGACTCCTTCTCGAGACCCACCTTCTTGCCGCCGGCGAAGATCTCGTGACGGCCATGCTCCTCGTACCACTTTGTCAGGGTGGAGGTCATGTGCATCTTCTCGATGATGTTTCTCCAGCCGACGCCGGTGTTGTAGGCGCAGAAGCTGATCTCACCCTCTTGCGTGGCGTAGGGGATGATGCACTGCTCGGTACGGCGGAAGTCGTAGTTGAAGAGGTCCTGGAACCACATGCCGGCGATGAAGAGGAAGTTCCAGCGGTCGGAGCGGCGAAGGTTGATGTCTTCCATCGTGCGGTCTGCCGTGACCTTTCCGTAGTCCTTGCCGGTTGCGCCGAAGCTCTTGTCGAACTTTTGCAGCAGGTCCTTGATCTTGAAGTGGGTCGGTGCCGCCTCGGGCTTGTAGTTACGCAGCAGCGCGAGGGTAACGCCGATGATGGAGAGCCACTTGCCGCGGGAGGCGTCGTTGATCTGAGCGACATCCTTGGCGAGACGGTCTGCATTGATGAAGGCGGTGACGGGAACGGCTTCCTTGGTCTCCTTGTCGATCATGAGCGCCATTGAGATACCGCAGTTCGGGTGGCAACCGCAGGAGAGCTGGCCCCAGTCGCGGTCTGGTCCGTGAACCAAGTCGGCCCAGTCGGAGAAGGTGGACATGAAGGAGATGGGGAACCAGTCGCGGGTTGGCTCGCCGAGGCCGGTCTGGTTCTTGACGTCATGGGCGAGGTGCGACAGAGTGTAACGCTGTGCATGGCGGCGCTCGTCTGAGATGTCTTCGTCACGGCCGGTGAAGCTGACGGGCTGGAAGGAGAGGAAATTGATCTTCTTCGGATTGTCGAGGGCGAACTCGATGATACGGCCAACCTGCTCGTTGTTGATGCCGTTGATGATGCAGGTGACGGGAACGATGTCCACGCCAGCCTCATGAAGGTTGTGGATGGCCTGGAGCTTGACGTCGAACGCGTTGCCGACCTTGCGGTGCGAGTTTGGTGCGTTGCCGATACCGTCGAACTGGAGGTAGGCGTAGCGGAGGCCCGCATCGGCAGCAGCCTTGGCGAACTCCTTCGACTTGGCGAACTCGATGCCGTTGGTCGCTGCCTGAACGCTGGTGTAGCCGACCTTGCGGGCGTAGGACACAGCATCGAGGAAGTACGGCGACAGGGTGGGCTCGCCGCCCGAGAACTGCACGCTCATCTGCCGCCTGGGCTTGATGGTTACGGCGTTGTCGAGCATGGTCTTGATCTCGTCCCACGTCAGCTCGTGGACAAAGCCGACCTGGTTGGCGTCCATGAAGCAGGGGTCGCACATCATGTTGCAGCGGTTGGTCAGGTCGATCGTGAGCACCGAACCGCGGCCGTGCGTGACGGTTGACGTCCCGTGGTTGTGCAGCTTCTCGTCGTTGTGGGCGCGGATGTCGCGGCCCGGGAAGACCTCTTCGAGGTGCTTGAAGAAGGCGGTGTCGATGGACATGACATCTTCAAAGTGGCCGTGGATGGGGCAGTCCTTCACCATCAGGATCTGGCCGTCGCGCTCGATGATCTGCGCCTTGATCTCTCCGACCTTCTCGTTGAGCAGGATCTCGTGAGGCAGCTTGCCATCGACGATCTGCTGGCGGATCTCAGGGATGCACCGGGGGCAGAGGGAATCAGTCGTACGCGGCCAGCCGAGGGGCGGCTTCTCCTTCTGATAGCTCTTGAGCAGCGGCTTGTCACTCCACCTGGGGGTAAAGCTCTCATTGGGGCTGATTGCGTTCAGCTTGTTGAAGACTACCCAACCGGCTTTCGCTGCCTGCGTGAGAGATTTCTCAAAGAACTTCGATGGCTTCGTTTTTGACATTGAATGCTGTCTCCTGACAGTGTGGCCTGAAGCGGAAAAATATACGTCGCCTCTTCCAGCCTATCTAACTAATATTTCTTCCAGCCTACCTAACTCTTCTTTGGATGCGGAAGTACACATCCAGGTGCCCTTTTTGTGTCCCTTTTCCTAACGGGCACAATAGGTTACGACGCTTTCAAGAGTACGTTTTTACCGCCGGACTTTGAACAACTGAGCGCTGATTGGCAATAATTTACATTGAATGGCGAATTACAGCAGTGAAAGTGACCGTCGGGCAAAGCCTTTGAATCCAACTTCCGTCTAAATCGTATCTGTAAGTTCGAGATTTAGTAGTTCGAAATCGGGGTGGAAGCTGCCAAATCTTGTCGAGGCCCAGGAGTTGACGCCGCCCGTTCCTCCCGCGTGGGTGATAGGGCTGGCATGGCTTCCGTTTGGCATCGTTGTCGGCTTCACCATTACGGCGCTGCCGTTTCTGGTGACAAGGATGGGCGTCAGCCTCGATCGCGCAGCCGCCATGAGCGCCACGGTAATGACGCCGACCTTCTGGGCATTTCTGCTCAACCCTATCCTCGACGTTGGGCTGACGCGCAGAGCGTACTGCTGGCTGACAGCGCTGGTTGCCGCTGCCTGCATGGCGTCGGGGCTGTGGGTGCTTTCTCCTGCGAGGCTTGGAGCGGCAACTATATTACTGCTGCTGGGAGAGTTGTCGATTGTACTGTTCAGCTCGGCTCTCTTCGGATGGCAGACGGAGTTTGTGCCGGAACGGATGCGCGGCATGGTGGGGGGATGGACGAACGTCGCCAACCTGGGTGGCGGCGCGCTTGGCTCGCTGGTCGTCATGTCGCTGGCCTCTCATGTGGATGCCCGCTGGATCGGTCTGGGGCTGATGGGCGCGATCATCTTGGGGCTGGTGCCTGCGCTGTGGTTTCCTCTGCCGCACCAATCGAAGTTCAAGCTGAAGCAGATCTTTGCCGACGCCATGAAGGCCACATGGCAGGCCACGAAGCAGAGAGAGTGCCTCGTTGGCTTCGCGCTTTTTCTTGCCCCGGCCAGTTCCCTTGCCGCCATCAACCTGTTCTCCGGCATTGGCAGAGATTTTTATGCCAGCGATCATGTGGTGATTCTGGTGACGGGCGCGGGATGCGCGATCAGCGCGTCGATAGGCTCGCTGGTCGGGGGATGGGCGTCGCACCGGTTCAACCGCGGCTATGTCTACCTTCTCTCAGGCATTGTGGGGGCCTTGTGCGCTCTGGTCGTCGCGTTTCTGCCCCATGTACCGGCTAACTTCATCTGGCTGGCGCTGGCCTACAACGGCATCGCGGGTGTCAGCTATGCGGCGTTCACTTCGTTGTGCCTGCAACTGGTAGGGCATCGCAGTCCGGTGGCGAGCACGCAGCTTGGCCTGTTCTCGGCTTCGACTAATGGCGCGATCGTCTTTATGACGGCGATGGATGGGCTTGGCTACCGACACTTCGGCGTGCGCGGGTTGCTGCTGACCGATGGGCTGGCCAGCCTTGCGGCGGCGATACCGCTTCTATTTCTAGTACGGCGCTATCTGCGGCGAGCGACGGTAGAAGAGGTCGCGCTGGGGCATCCTGCGTAGAAGCTGTCCAGAAGCTCTAAAAAGCCTTCTATAGCTATCTCCTCTCAGGTGTAGCTTCCTTTGTTTGTCCTTGTTTGTCCTTGTTTGTCCTTCCCGAAGGGAATCTGCGTTTTGCCCGAATCACCAAACGACATCTGGAGAAGAACCGCTCTAAACTCAAAGACCCCTGTATCTCGTCTTTGCTCCCACCTGTTTCCAAGGTTAGAAATCCCCAAACAAAAAGGTCTCCTCCGAATGTCTTCGAAAGAGACCCAAAATCAGGACGCTATTCAAAGGCGACTTATACCGCTTCCGCCTTGCGGCCCTTGACCGTAAAGGTGAGACCATCTTTTCCGGCATCGACCACAACGTGGTCGCCGTGCAACACGCTGCCGTCGAGGATCTTGACGGCCAGCTTGTCCTGTACCATTCGCTGGATCGCCCTCTTCAAGGGGCGTGCCCCGTAGGCGCGGTCGTATCCCGCGGTGAAGATAGCGTGGCGTGCCTTGTCCGTCAGTTCTAGCGTAATCTTGCGGTCGGCCAGCAGCGCCTGCAAATCTTTCAGCCGCAGATCGACGATGTGGGTCAACTGTTCGTCGCCCAGCGGACGGAAGACGACGATATCGTCCACGCGGTTCAGGAACTCCGGACGGAAGTGTTGGCGCAGCGCATCCATCACGCGGCCCCTGGCCTCTTCAAAGCCCTCTTCTCCCGAGGCCCAGGCCGTCGACAACTGCGCCGCACCGACGTTCGAGGTCATGATGAGCACGGTGTTCTTGAAGTCGACCGTGCGCCCCTTCGAGTCGGTCAGCCTGCCGTCATCGAGCACTTGCAGCAGCACGTTGAACACATCCGGATGCGCCTTCTCGATCTCGTCGAAGAGCACGACGGCATATGGCCGCCGCCGCACGGCTTCGGTCAACTGGCCACCCTCGTCGTAGCCGACGTAGCCCGGAGGCGCGCCGATCAGACGAGCCACGGCGTGTTTCTCCATGTACTCGCTCATGTCGATGCGCACCATAGCTGCTTCGTCGTCGAAAAGGAATTCGGCCAGTGCACGGGCTGTCTCTGTCTTGCCGACGCCAGTTGGCCCTAGAAAAATAAAGGAGCCAATAGGCCGCTTTGGATCGCTCAATCCGGCGCGGCTGCGACGAATGGCGTTCGCCACTGCGCTCAGAGCCTCATCCTGTCCGACGACGCGCTCGCGCAAACGGTCTTCCATCTGCACCAGCTTCTGCATCTCGCCCTCAAGCATCTTGTTGATCGGAATGCCGGTCCACTTGGAGACCACCCGCGCAATGTCCTCTTCGTCTACCTCTTCTTTCAACATCCTCGGGATTTTTTTGTCATTCCGCGGGGCTTCTTTGTCATTTCGTAGCGAAGCGGAGGAATCTGCTTTTTCACTATCATCTGCTGCGTCCGTCAGCGTCTTCAGCTCGGCTTCCATCTTGGGAATCTCGCCATACTGAAGCTCGGCGGCGCGCTGAAGATTACCCTTGCGGGTCTCCTCGCCAGCCTGGAAGCGCAGCGACTCCAGCTTCTCTTTCAGCTCGGCGATGCGGCCAATGGCGCCGCGCTCGGTCTGCCAGCGCGCGCGCAGCCCGGCGGCCTTTTCTTTCACCTCGGCCAGCTCGCGCTCCACGATTTCGAGGCGCTCCTTGGAGCCGGGGTCGGTCTCGCGCTTCAGTGCTGCTCGCTCGATCTCGAGCGAAGTCCCGCGCCGCTCCAGATCGTCGATCTCAACCGGTACGGAGCCAATCTGGATCGCCAGCGCAGCAGCAGCTTCATCGACCAGATCGATGGCCTTGTCCGGCAGAAAGCGGTCAGAGATATAGCGATGCGACAGCGTCGCCGCCGCCACAATGGCCGAGTCCTTGATGCGCACCTTGTGATGCGCCTCGTACTTCTCCTTCAGGCCACGCAGAATGGCTATCGTGTCCTCGACGTTAGGCTCGCCGACGTAGACCACCTGAAAACGCCGCTCCAGCGCCGCATCCTTTTCAATGTACTTGCGATATTCGTTGAGCGTTGTCGCTCCAATGGCACGCAATCCGCCACGAGCCAGCGCCGGCTTCAGCATGTTTGAGGCGTCCATTGCGCCTTCAGCCGCACCCGCACCGACCAGCGTGTGCAACTCGTCAATGAACAGGATGACCTCGCCGTTCGACTCTTCGATCTCCTTGAGCACAGCCTTCAGGCGATCTTCGAATTCGCCGCGGAACTTTGCCCCGGCGATCATCGCTCCCAGATCGAGTGCACAGACACGCTTGTTCTTCAGAATTTCAGGAACGTCGCCGAGGAAGATCCTGCGTGCCAGCCCTTCTACAATCGCGGTTTTACCCACGCCCGGTTCGCCGATGAGCACAGGATTATTTTTCGTCCGGCGAGAGAGCACCTGCACGACGCGGCGAATCTCCTCGTCGCGGCCGATGACCGGGTCGAGCTTGCCGCGACGGGCCAGATCGGTAAGGTCTTTGGCATATTTTTCGAGAGCCTGAAACTTGCCTTCGGGGGTCTGGTCGGTGACTCGCTGCGAGCCGCGCACGGCACTCAAAGCCTTGAGGATTGCGTCATGCGTTCCTCCCAGAGCGGCCAACGCGGTCTGCACCGCGTCCCCCTTTTGCTGCGAGAGCGCAAGCAAAATATGCTCGGTGGAGACGTAGTCGTCCTTGAAATTTTCGGCCTCTTTGAAGGCCTGCTCCAGCACTTTTTGCAGCGCCGCGCTCATGCCCGGCTGCGCTCCGCCCTGTACCTTGGGCAGCTTCGCAATGGCGGAGTTGACGCCCGAGAGCAACTGCTCGACCGGCACGCCTACCTTTTCCAGCACCGGAATTACCACGCCTTCGCGGTCTTCGAGCAGCGCGGCCATCAGGTGCAGGGGCAGCACCTCGGGATTGCCGTTTTCCGCGGCGTGGCCGCTGGCCGCCTGCACGGCCTCCTGTGACTTGACCGTCAACCGGTCCCATTTGATTGCCATGCGCCAGCTCCTTGTGCCGAATTCACCTGTCCCTAAAAATACGCGCCCTCATGAAAGGATTGAAGGCCCACTCTATACCTGTCTTCGTTGTTAAAATTTAGACGCCGTCAGACGATAAAAGTTTCATATTATCTGATAACAATACACTCATATAAGGAGCCATCTTTCCTTCGGCCGAAGCAAAAAAAGACCGCGCCAGAGAGGGGCGCGGTCTTTTTACTATTGATACGGCTAGGGTTAGAAGATGATCTTCGCCCCGAACTGCATCTGACGGTTGGGATAGGCTCCGTTGAGACGACCGAAGGCCGCACCAGCGGTTGCCGTCGTGTTCAGGGAGCTATAGTTGGTGTGGTTCAGGACGTTGAAGACGTCGGCGTTGAGCTTGAAGTTCACATGCTCGCCAATGCCGAAGATCTTCGACAGGGTGGTATCAGCCTGTTGCAGGCTGGGCAGAACGACGCTGCCTACGCCCGCCGATCCAAAAGCTGCATTTGAGGCTGCGCCGAAGGCAGCCGGGTTGAGGTACTGTGCCTGGTGGCCGCTGAGAATAAAGCGGTTGCCCTTGGCGTACTGGCTGCCACCGAGATACTGCGCCCGGCGGCTGCCGGTCGAGGTATTGCCGGTGACGGTGTAGAAGGCTCCGCTCTGCACGCGGACGACAGCGCTGACCTGGATGCCGCCAAGTCCCTCGCGGAGGAAGACGTTGTGGTTGTGGAAGGTCGGAAGCGCCCAGACGACCGTGGAGATGAAGGCGTGCTTGCGGTCGATGTTGGTCTCGCCATAGTTGTAGCTGAGGTTCTGCCAGTTCTCCAGCGTCGCTCCGTTGCTCTGCGAATCGCCGAGCGCCTTGGCGAAGGTATAGCCGATGGTGAAGGTGACCTGGCCGGTACGCTTGGAGAGGTAAGCCTGCAGCGCGTTGTAGTTGGAGTTGGAGTCGCTGCGCGCCTGGGTGATCGCGCCGAATCCCTTATAGGGGTTGAAGTAGTTGGTGCTGTAGCTGGGGTTGGCAGCAACGGCAGCGAGGTTGGTGGGGAAGTTGATGTTAGGCTGCCGTACCTGGTGATGGCCTACATTGCCGACGTAGGTCGTCTCCAGCAACATGCCCTTGGGCAACTGCCGCTGCACGCCGAGGCTGAACTGCTCGATGTAAGGGTTCTTGAAGGCGGGGTCAATCGCGTTGATACCGCCCTGAAGGCTGGTGTTGTTGGGTGTGCCTGTGCCCAGCGTGCCGAGATTGCCGTTGTCGAACTCGGAGACGGACAGGAAGGGTTGGATGTTGACCTGACTGAACGTGATGTTTCCTTCAGGCCGGTAGTAGAAGATCCCGTAGCCTCCGCGAACGACGGTCTTGTCGTCGGCAGAGTAAGCGAAGCCAAGACGCGGCCCGAAGGCACCGTGAATCGTATAGAGTCCGCGGGGTGCGCCTGTGGGGATAAAGGGGAAGGCCGCGGTGTTGATGTTCGGAACGCGCTTGAGCTGATCGGCAGGTACACCATCGCCGGCGCGAACGAGACCGTTATAAGCGTTGCCGGAGCCGGGAACGACGGTTCCGTTGGTGTTGACGGTGATGGCCTTGGTCGGGTCATAGACCGAGGGAACGAAGTTCGCCATGTTATTGCCCTGGGTGTAGAGCGGAAGGATGTCCTGCCAGCGTACGCCGTACTCAAGGCTGAGATTGCGGGTGGCCTTCCAGGTGTCCTGGGCAAAGACCTCGGGCTGGGTGAAACGGAAGTGACCGGTGGGGTCGGCGCTGGCCTCCTGATAGCTGGAGAAGTTGCCGAGCAGGGCATCGGCAAAGGCATTGCCGGTGGTGTTCGGGTTTCCGCTGGCATTAAAGGAGATATTACCGGTGTAGTAGGGGCGGCCGTTCTGGTCGATACGGTCGCGGGCGACCATCGCTCCGAACTTGATCAGGTGGTTGCCCTTGACGACAGAGACGGTGTCTGACGCTTGAATGTCGGTCGTGGGCGAGTTGAGGGCAAAGTTCGGGCCCTGCACCCCCGCGTACGGTGTACCGGAGAAGGTCATCGCCGGAATGCCGTTGGGATAGGTTCCGCCATTGGGATAGAGACGGTTGTACTGGAAGCCGAAAGTTGAACGCTCCCAGTTAACGCCGACCGGAGGAATATGCTGCGAGGCGTAGCTGAAGTTGGCCTGCGACTGGTTGATGATGTTCGGCTTGATGGTCCAGGTCTCGGCGACGAGATAGCTCTGGCCGGGACGGCTGCGCTGGGTGGGTGTCGTAGGCAGAATGCCGGAGTTCGAGAAGGTGCCGAAGGGATCGATCAGGACGTTGTGGTCGCTGATCCAGCGGCCGTAGATGCTGTTGTTCTGGTTGATGCGGAAGTCGAGGCGAATGATATCTTCGCGGAAGTTGAGCGGATTGGAGGGAGCGACGATCAGGTTACCGGAAGCGCCGGTGACATCGTTGTATTGGCCCAACTTATTCTCGACGCTGAAGACATCGGCGATGGCGCGTCCATCTGGAGTGATCATGCCCGAGATGTCATTGTTCGGGATGGGGGTTTTTGTTCCTGGATAAAACAGTTGAGGCTGGCCGCTAAAGTTTCCGGCGAGCAGCGCGCTGCTAGGCGTCGTCAGCGAGGTGGGGGACTGCTGCTGGCGGAGCCGCTTCCACTCTTCACCACCGAAGAAGAAGAGCCGATCTTTAATAATGGGACCGCCGACGCCGTAGCCGAAGTCGTTGAAGACGAGCTGCGTCTTATTGGCCGAGAAGAAGGGCCGCGCGTCGAAGAGGTTATTGCGCACGTACTCGAAGACCGTCCCGTGGAACTGGTCGGTACCGCTCTTGGTGACGATGTTGAAGGCCGGGCCGGAGGTACGTCCGTACTCAGCCGAGAAGTTCGAGGTGTCGATCTTGACCTCTTGAATGAAGTCCGCGCCGACGTTGTTCATCAAGCTGCTGTTACTGCCCGCGACCATGTTGAAGGCACCGTCAACGGTGAGGTTGCCGGAGTCGGCGCGATTGCCGTTGATGGACTGGTTGTTGGCGGCGAGGCTGGTGGTGACGGAGAAGATGTCCGGGTTGGTGACGACCGCGCCAGGAATCAGCGTCATGAGCTGGGTGTAGTTACGGCCGTTGAGGGCGAGGTTCTGCACCTGCTTGGAGTCGATAACGTGGGAGAGCTCGCCGCTGGTGGTGTTGAGGGTCTCGCCCTGAACGGCGGAGACGGTGACGCTCTCCGTGGTGGAGCCAACCTGAAGCTCGAAGTTGGCGGTCAGATGCGAGTCGGCGCTGATATTGATGCCGGAACGGGTCTCACCGCGGAAGCCGCTCTGCGTGATGGCAACGGTGTAAGGCCCGATAGGAAGATTGGTCGCGATATAAAAGCCGCTGTTATCGGAGTTGACCGTGCGGGCAGCGTGGGTGTTGACGTTGGTGATGGTGATGGCCGCTCCGGGAACGACGCTGCCGGTCGAGTCCACAACGTTGCCGGCGATCTGGCCGAAGAAGTTCTGCGCGTGCAGCGATGCGGTCACACTGAGCGTCAGCAAGAGAGCGAGACTGAGCCCTATTGTTTTAAAAAGTCTGCGAAACATGTTGCCTCCTGAAGTTTTGGTTGCGTGGGGAGTCGATCTTTGAACGATTATGATTGGGGAGATTGTTTGAACTGCGAATTACCACCCACAGAACCATATATACCGTCTGTTTCGCTTGTCAATTGGAATGATTCGCTCGGGGATGTCGAGGAAGGAACATCGGTGCTCAAATGAAACCGTTCGCTTTTGGGAAAGAAGGGTGGGAGGTTAAAACAAGCAACGGCGAAATACAGGGGTCTCTCCACCGCGGTGGCAAAAGCGCCGCCTCCGGTCGAGATGACGCACTGTTGTGACGGGCTTCTCCATTACCACAGCAAAAACTGCTGTTCTTTCTTCCCAATCTCAAATGCACGTCATCTCGACCGGAGCGAAGCGTAGTGGAGAGACCCCTGTATTTCGCCGTCGTCCTGCTTACCCTTTGTCGGCTTGAAGGAGCCGACTGGTCTTAAACCAAAAAGCATTCCAGCTTCAACAAAGAAGCTGGAATGCTTTTGTATATATGAAGATAGATGCTGTTTAGGCGTTGACCGGCTGTTTCAATTCGCTGAGGTGCTTGGCGAGCAGCTCTTCGAGGCCTTCGAGCGCCTTGGAGAAGCCGTCGATGCCTTCCTTCAGCTTGTCATTGGCCATGCGGTCTTCGGCGTGCATCTTGTCGAAGGTGGCCTTGTCGATCGTGATCTTCTCGATCTTCAGGTCCTTGGCCTTGGCCGCGTCGAGCTTGCGGGGCAGATCGCCCTGCGTGCTCTCGAGCTCGCCGAGCAGCTTGGGAGCAATGGTCAGCAGGTCGCATCCGGCCAGCTCGGTAATCTCGCCGATGTTGCGGAAGCTCGCGCCCATGACCACGGTCTTGTAGCCGAAGTGCTTGTAATAGTTATAGATAGTGGTAACGGACTGGACGCCGGGGTCGTCGGCTCCGGTGTAGTCCTTGCCTGTGTCCTTCTTGTACCAGTCGAGGATGCGACCGACGAAGGGCGAGATCAGGGTGACCTTGGCTTCGGCGCTGGCGATGGCCTGGTGCAGGCCGAAGAGCAGCGTCATATTGCAGTGGATGCCCTCTTTTTCGAGGATCTCGGCGGCCTTGATGCCCTCCCAGGTGGAGGCGAGCTTGATGAGAACGCGCTCGCGGGAGACACCGGCCTTCTCGTACTGCGCGATGATGTCGCGGGCGGTGGTGACCGATTTGTCGGTGTCGTAGGAGAGGCGGGCGTCGACTTCGGTCGAGACGCGGCCGGGGACGATTTCGAGGATCTTGAGGCCGAAGGCCACGGCGAGGTTCTTGAAGGCGAGGGCGGCGACTTCCTTGTCGCTGGCCTTGTCACCTGCGTCCTTCTTCGCCTGCTGCAAAACGCTGTCCACGATGGACTGGTATTCGGGCTTTTCTGCCGCGGCTGCGATCAGCGAGGGATTCGTGGTTGCATCCTGCGGCTTGTACTGCTGAATCGAGTTGATGTCGCCGGTATCGGAGACGACGGTGGTCATGCCACGTAGCTGTTCGAGTAGAGAGGCCATTTTTATTGCTCCTTCGCTGTGTTATTAGATTTTATCAAGGTTGAAAGGGTTACGCGCTGTTTTCGGGATTCGCGAGAATTTCACGGGATGTGAGGGCCATGGGGAACTTTAGCCGGGCTGGAAGGTATTTTCGAGCACACCGAGGCCGTCTATCTCTACTTGGATGCGGTCTCCGGCGTTGACGGGGCCTACCCCGGCGGGAGTTCCGGTAGGAATCAGGTCGCCGGGTTCAAGCGTCATGGCAGCGGTGATGTAGCGCAGCAGGTGCGCGATGGGGAAGATGAGGTCGCTGGTGGTGCCCTGCTGCTTGATGGCTCCGTTCAGACGGGTGGTCAGGGTGACGGCGGCTCCTTCTACGGGGTCGATCTCGTCGGAGACGATGGGGCCGACCGGGCAGAAGGTGTCGAAGCCCTTGCCACGCGTCCATTGGCCGTCGCTCTTTTGCAGATCGCGGGCGGTGACGTCATTAACGATGGTGTAGCCGCGAATGTAGGCCCGCACATCTTCGTCAGGGCCGAGGTTGCGGCAACGGCGGCCGATGACGATGCCCAACTCGCCCTCGTAATCGACTCGTTTGGACAGCGCAGGCATGCGGATGATGCCATTGGGAGCGAGAAGCGACGAGGGTGGCTTGAGGAAGAGCAAAGGTTCTTTGGGAACTTCGTTGCCTAGCTCGGTGGCATGGTCGCGGTAGTTGCGTCCGATGCAGAGAATCTTGGACGGAGTGACGGGCGCAAGCAAATGAAGCTCTTTGAGCGGCATCGGCTCAAACGCGATCTGGGTGGAAGAGTTAACGGTACGGTCTTCTTCGGGAGCAGGCATGGTGCGGACGGCCCAGAGTTCACCATCGCGCTCTTCGACGATGGCGTAGAGAGGGCCGTGTTCGGAAGATAGAAATTTGCAATAGCGCATGGTTATGGATTCCTTCGAGATTCGCGGACTTCAGCGCTGGCGGGGCTCTGGTTCCCGACGCTGTCAACGGCGACGACGCGGTAGGAGTAAATCTGGCCGGGCTGGGCAGTGAGGTCGCTGAAGGCTGGCGCGGGGATGGGCGTAGGAGTCAGTTGGCTGGGCGCAGCGCTCAATGTGCCATCGGTGGCCACCGTTTGGCGATAGACGATGTATCCGGCAAGGTCGGGTTCGGTGTTGGGCTCCCACGAGAGGTCGATAGAATCGGTGCCCGGAACAGCGGCCAGACCCGAGGGAGTGGCAGGGGGGAAAGTATCGCGCATGAGCGTCGTGATGGTTGCAGACGGCGTGCTGCGTATCTCCAGCGCATGGCCGCCGAGGGTGATCGAGCGGACACGCTGGGCGAGGTAGCGGTAAGTCTCGCCTCTCTTTGCGATCGGGTCGATGGTTCCACCGGGGTCAGCGGATTTCTTGCCTGCCTGTAGATGGATCTCGGCGGGAGTGGATGGAGCTGAGAGCTGGCCCGGCTGTTTGCCGGAGCGCTTTTTGGGGGCGGTGGTTTGGACCAGCGTGCGGTCGAGGTCGATGAAAGCTGGCGTGGATTGCGATTGCCACTCGATCATGGCGCCATTACGGACAGGAGCGATGTGCAGGTGTTCGACAGGCGGCGGCGCAGCCCCTGCGGCGGCGAAGGCCGGGTTGGACAGGCCAGCGGAATGGCCGTTGGCGTTGAGAATCTTGACGCGGTAGGTAAGCAAGGCTGGAGGATCGGTGGTCAGGGTGCCGGGCAGGGTATCGGTCGCCTCAGAAGGGCCGGGGCGGGCGGGAACGCTCTTGACCGGCGCGCAGGCGGCGGGATGGGCGGCGAGCTGGCGGCAGATCTCGGCGGTCAGGGGAGGTTGGACCTTGAGGCCATCGGTCGTCTTTTCCGGCGTCGTCCAATGGAGGGCTACGCTGTCGCCGGTGCGCACGGCGGAGAGGTCGGTGACGAGACGAGGGAGATGCAGGGACGGTGGCCGAGCCGGACCGGGACTGGCGCAACCCGATAGCGACGCTGCAAGGGCGGCGGTAGCGAGCACCACGAACGGCTGGATGGTGCGGCGAGTGGCTGATGGGCCAGAGGACTTCATTGGTCTCAGGCTAGCATTTTGGCCGAGCGGCAGAAACCGGAGAGCGCGCTGGTAAAAAATCTGAAATCGTAGCCGGACATCTTTTGATGCAATTTCAACATCTGGTTACCTGACGAAACTTTCCTGAATGGGGTGAACGTGATGGCGACTTCAGCGATGGCAGTTAGTGCAGACGCGCCTCTTTTGAATGCTCCCCATGGAGGCGAAGACAAGATGGCCGACACGGAGAATGTTCAGGTAGATGGCGGGGTGGCGGAGTCCTTTATCGCCGAGAAGCGAATTGGCGAGCGCATCAAGCACCTGCGGCTGAAGAAGTCGATGGGGCTGGTGGAGTTGGGGCGTCATACCGGACTTTCGGCGAGCTTTCTGTCGCAACTCGAGACCGGGCGGGTGGTGCCGACGCTGCGCAACCTGGCACGCATCGCCATGGTCTTTTCAAAAGACCTGAGTTATTTCTTCGAGTCGGAGCCGCAGACCTTGTTTCGCGTGCATCGCCGAAAAGAGCGGGTGCGGATGCCGCAGACCGGCGCCGACGATCCGGCGTACTTCTTCGAAAGCCTTGGATACCTGGTTCCGGACCGCCAGCTCGACCCTTACTTTGCTGAGTTCCTTCCGATGAAGGCGGCCAGTGCTCCACGGGCGCATCAGCATGACGGTTGCGAGTTTCTCTATCTGGTGTCGGGCGTCCTGGAGGTGCGGCACGGAGAGACGGCGCACCGGATCGAAGTTGGCGATGCCATCTACTTCGACGCCAACACGAAGCACAGCTACGTGTGCCTGAGCAATGTTCCGGCGCAGGCGGTGATCGTCTCGCTGCAACATCCGTTGGCGACGCATTCTGCGGGGAGCAGTCCGCGATCTGCAAGCGCCGCAGATGGCCGGATTCGCGCGGCCGGGCCGGTGACCATGCAGCGCAAGGTTGCACGAACGGGCTAGAGCGAAGCTTTGTCAACCGCAGAACCCGCGGTTTCGGTATAGTGGGCGCATCCAAAATGGAGGCGCGGCGATATGCTGAAGAGTTTGTGGTGGGGTGTGGGGGCGGCGGTGCTCGCCGTCGGAATACAGACGGTAGCGCAACAGAAGATGCTGGCTCCAACGCCTCCAATGGGATGGAATAGCTGGGACTCCTACGGGTTGACCGTTAATGAGTCGCAGTTTCGCGCAAATGTAGACGCACTGACCAAGCGGCTGAAGCCGGCGGGCTATCAGTATGCCGTGGTCGATGAGGGATGGTATCTGGCCAACCCGCAGGATGCGTCGAAGCCCGAGACGCTCGAATACCGCATCGACGCCAATGGACGATACGAGCCAGCTCTGAACCGCTTCACCACCGCGAAGGGCGATGCCGGGTTCAAGCCTGTTGCCGACTATGTGCACGCGCAGGGGCTGAAGTTTGGCATTCACATTATTCGCGGGATCACCAAGAAGGCCGTAGCCGGAAACATGCCGATTGCAGACAGCGCGTTTCATGCCGTCGATGCGGTAGACACGACCGACAAGTGCCCGTGGAATCCCGACAACTTTGGCGCGAAGGACAACGCCGCAGGACAGGCTTGGTACGACGCGCTGCTGAAGCAGTACGCAAGCTGGGGCGTGGACTACATCAAGGTCGATTGCATTGCCTCGCATCCGTACAAGGGCGATGAAATTCGCATGATTCATCGCGCGATTGCAAAGACGGGACGGTCGATTGTGCTGAGCCTCTCGCCCGGCCCTGCGCCGCTGGCCGAGGCCGTGGAGCTGGGGCAGAATGCGCAGGTCTGGCGCATCTCGGACGACGTTTGGGACTTCTGGGAGAAGAAGGATGGCAAGGCGTTTCCGCAGAGCGTGAAGGGTCAGTTTGCGGTGATCGCAAGCTGGGCGAAGTCTGTGAAGCCGGGCAACTGGCCGGACGCGGACATGCTTCCGCTGGGCAGGCTAGAGCCGATACCCGGCGACGGCAAGCCACGCGCCACGCGGCTGACCCAGGACGAGCAGCGAACCATGGTGACGCTGTGGTCGATTGCGCGGTCGCCGCTGTTCTTCGGCGGCAACCTGACCGAGCTGGATGATTGGACGACGGCGCTGGTGACGAACCCGACGATCGTGGCGATGGATCAGCATGGACAGGGACAGCGTCTCGTCGGACAGGATGGCCCTGTTATCGCGTGGACCTCGCACGCTGGCGGCGCGGTGTATCTGGCGCTGTTCAACGTAGGAGATTCAGCGACCACGGTGAAGGCCGAATTTGCGAAGTACGGGCTGGCGGGCGGCAGATATTCGGCCCGCGATGTCTGGGGCGGAAAGAGCTTAGGCAAGGTCGCCGGAGTGGATACAACAGTGGCTCCGCACGGCGTTTTGCTGCTGGAGTTGCGGCAGTAGGATCCCTAAAGTTGGATGCTCTTACTTCAAGAGAAACTCATAGGTGATAACAAAGGCTAAACAGGTGATGAGGAGTGTGATTACAGAAAGCTTCAGCAGTCGAGGCCAGGAAATACTAGGGGGACTATCAACTGCATCGATCAAGACAAGTAGGTAATGATCTTCCCGGCGAAGTGTTTGAACCGCCTTTTTCCATGTATAAAATTCGTTCCGATCGTTTTTGCGAGCTTTGGCGCAGAGGTTGCGGATGAGTGCAGCAATCTTTTGTTCATATTGTGATTGATCATAATCACGGTCAAAGATATCGCTAGCCTCCGTTATGTCTGGCAGCGTCCAGCCCGTCTCGGAAAAATACAACATCTTCTGTTCAATATGCGATAGCGAAACACCCTCAAGTTGTGCCTCTGTGATGATTCTGCTGATTAGAAACTCTTTTGCATTGCGGGTGGTGGCGAATGTTTGCACGGTCCGATCATATCGTTCGACGGACGAATGTCAGAAAAACTAGAACGCTCCTCAAGATCGCGGAGATTTCTATTCAAGCCTAGTTGCTTCGCGGCGGTGTTCGCCTTACCATCGCCCTTAGTGAATATTGCTGCGAACAAGTCGAAGATCGATCTGAATAAGGCCTCTGCCGAAGCGGAGCGGCTGGTCTCGGCTGGACGCGTGGACGAAGACGCCGCCTTCGAGCTGAAGCTGCGACCCACGCGGCTGCGCGAGTTCGTCGGGCAGGAGAAGGCCAAGGAGCAGTTGGCGATTGCGCTCGAAGCGGCGAAGTCGCGCGGCGAGGCGCTGGACCATGTGCTGCTCTTCGGGCCGCCGGGACTGGGCAAGACGACGCTCGCCACCATCATCGCCAACGAGCTTGAGGTCGGCTATCAGCAAACTTCCGGCCCGGCGTTGCAGATTCAGGGAGACCTGACCGCGATCCTGACCAACCTGCGCGAGCGGCAGGTGCTCTTTCTCGATGAGATTCATCGCCTGCAGCCGGTGCTTGAAGAGAAGCTCTACACCGCGCTCGAGGACTACAAGCTCGACATCATGATCGGCCAGGGCCCGGCGGCGCGCACCCACGTCATGGACATCAAGCCCTTCACCTTTGTCGCTGCGACGACAAGGCCGGGGCTGCTCTCATCTCCGCTGCGGTCGCGTTTCGGCATTCTGCTGCGGCTGGAGTTCTACACCGATGACGAGCTGCGGTTTGTCGTCGAACGCAGCGCCGAGGTGATGGGCGTTCCCATCGACCGCGACGGCGCGGCTGAGATCGCGATGCGCTCGCGAGGAACACCGCGCATTGCAAACCGCCTGCTGCGGCGCGTGCGCGACTACGCGCAGGTACGAGCGCAGGGAATTATCGACCGTCCCGTGGCGCAGGCCGCGCTGACCATGCTGGAGGTCGATGCACACGGCTTCGACGAGCTCGACCGGCGGCTGCTCAGAACGATCATCGAGAAATACGACGGCGGCCCGGTCGGCCTGAACACGCTGGCTGCCGCGCTGGCCGAGGAGCAGGACGCACTCGAAGAGGTCTACGAGCCGTTCCTGATCCAGATCGGCTTTCTCGACCGCACCCCGCGCGGTCGAGTAGCGACGCGGCTGGCCTATGAGCATCTCGGCATCGAGATGCCGCGCAAGCTAAGCCTCTTTTAGGAGAAGTGTTGAACAACGATACTGCAGAAGAATTTGTAAAGATCGTAGTCAACCTGCCTGATGCTGAGGACGGTGTAAGCGGAGAAGGGCTCTGGGCAGTAAAGGTGGGGTCCGATTTATTTGAGGTACGAAACTCCCCGTGGCACACGCTGGAGATTAATTTCTGCGATGTAGTGAAAGCTATTGCACCTGATGAATCGAAGAAGCCAGTATTTGTAGAGGTCGTACGGCGTGGTGGTCATCGATCGATTCACATCATCTTCTTTGCAGAAGGCAGGGAAATGAAGGACCAGGTGCTCAGCCAGATAAATTCGCTTGGCGGGACCTATGAGGGAAACGGGGAACTCTTTGCAATTGATCTTAAGCCCGCAATAGATTTCGACATCCTTGCGGATTATCTTCTGGCATGCGAAGAAAAGGAATGGCTGAGCGTGAGGCATGCCCCACAACCACAGCCAAAAGGCACAGCCGAATTATTCAACTAGCTGTACACATCTCTCCATTTAATAGCTGACGCAACGTGGCTAATGCAGTTGGTCAAGACGCATCCTGCATCCTGTGTGAACATTGGCGATGATGAATATCGGTGACTGCTTCGACAAATGCGCGTGTCCTCGTCTAGCGATCGATCAACTTCTGGTGCGTTGCGGGGTAACGGTCGCCTTGAACCTTGACTGCGGATGAGGCTTCTTCGAGCGCGCGTACCTCTTCTTGGGTGAGCTCGATGGCTGCGCCGCCGAGATTTTCTTCGAGTCGCGAGAGCTTGGTTGTACCTGGGATCGGCACGATCCACGGCTTCTTTGCGAGCAGCCATGCGAGAGCGATCTGCGCAGGCGTGGCTTGCTTCTGCTGAGCAAACTCTGTCACCACGTCGACGAGGGCCTGGTTGGCTTTGCGATTTTCTTCGCTGAGGCGCGGGACGATGGCACGAAAGTCGGTACTGTCGAATTTGGTGGATGCGTCAATCTTGCCGGTGAGGAAGCCCTTGCCCAGCGGGCTGAACGGGACGAAGCCGACGCCGAGCTCTTCGAGTGTGGGCATAACCGACTCTTCGGGCTCGCGCCAGAAGAGAGAGTACTCACTCTGCAGGGCAGTGACGGGCTGCACGGCGTGAGCGCGGCGGATGGTCTTTGCACCTGCTTCGGACAGACCGAAGTGCTTGACCTTGCCGGCTTGAATCAGGTCTCTGACTGCGCCCGCGGTCTCTTCGATGGGCGTGTTGGGGTCGACGCGATGCTGGTAGAGGAGGTCGATGGTGTCGGTTTGGAGACGCTTGAGCGAAGCATCGACGACCTGCCTGATGTGGTCGGGGCGGCTGTTGAGGGCTGTCCATTTGCCGCTATCCTTGGCATTGGCTTCAAAGCCGAATTTGGTTGCTATGACGACGCCCTTGCGGAAGGGCGCGAGTGCTTCACCGACCACCTCTTCGTTCGTGTAGGGGCCGTAGACTTCGGCGGTGTCGAAAAAAGTGACGCCGCGCTCAACGGCAGCCCGGATGAGCTTGATAGCTTCTGACTTTTCCGTGGCGGGGCCGAGGCCGAAGCTCAGGCCCATGCAACCGAGGCCGAGTGCTGAAACGTTGAGACCGCTTTTTCCTAATGTGCGTTTTTGCATGATCTCTCCTGTGCGGCTGTATTCCGTCTGATGCAAATCCGGTCGGCAAAAGATTCTCGTCAGCGTGAGCTGATCTCCGCGAAGGCATCGGTCGGCAACGCTTGCCATTCCTCAATTATTCATCAATATGCGATTCTCCATCTTGCATCTGAAAATCGAGAGTCGCATGGCGGCCCATCGCTGTCGGCGTTGGATCGGTTAGGGCTGGCACAGCGCAGCAGGGACGAACTCGGTGCTCAGCATTTTGGGGCTGGCGGTTAGAGAGTAGGTCGGAATCTTGGGGAACTGCTCGTCGACCAGCTGCAGGGTGCGGAAGTCGAAGCTCTGTACCTCGGCGCGGCCCTCCATGTGGTTGCGCGTGATGATTCCGCACAGCGTTGTAACGAGGGGACGCGAGTCACAGGGCCGGTCAACAGGAGCAACTCTCCGTTACTCATTCTCCGCAGGCCGTTCCACATGATCGATCACCAGTGTCTCCACGCTATCCTTCGCTGATTCGAGCCTTAGTCCAAGCTGCTCCTGCACGATCGTAAAGATCGAGGGGGCCGAATTTTGTGTGTCATCTCCCGCGGGCAATTCCGCTTGTGTCGTCTCCAGCTTGATGTCGTATACGCCGGTCAATCCGGTCTTATCCACTACCGGCCGCCCGGCTTTGTTCGACAGCACGATCGCCAGCGTCTTCAATGGAACTCCATAAAGCTCCATGCTGCCGCCCGCCCCAGTCGCAAACATGCCGCCCCCAGGAATCGGCCCGACGTTTGGATGTTTTGCGAGGATCTCTGCTGGCGCAACGGTCTTGGCTTCCCGAAACTTCGGCCCATTCTTCCCCACCACCAGCGCATACACTGACTTGTCTCGCATCTCGCGATGCACGGCTAGCTTGCACCGTTCCGCCAGCAGAGATTGCATCATCCTATGCAGCATCTCCTTTTGCGTTGCTGGGTTTTGCCATGCAGACATATCAGCACTCTCAATACGCGCATCGATGTCATACCGCTCGGACTTCATCCAGTCCGGAGCGCCAACCGTTCGGCCGTCGGTTGAAAATCCGAAGGCGCTGCCGTCTGCTGGAACATACGCCATAAACAAGGCAGCGATCAGCGGACAGTTCGTCATGCGGAAACCATCGGCGGTTATGTAGAGATGCTCCGGATCGCACGACCCGGTCCCGGACACGTTTCTCCGCACCGAAGCCACGGTGAACGCCAGCGGCGTCGCATCGGCCCCGACCGCCGTCTCCTGCACGGCAGGACTTTGCGCCAGCACACCCAAAGGCATCGCAGCAGCCACCAACATCGCGGTAACGGACAGCAGACTTCTGCTCCACGCAGCACGCATGTTCCGAATACGCAGGACTGTAGACAGCGGTTCCATCCCCCCGCAAGCCGAGATGCGCTTATTTGTACAAAGCTTCGTGTCTTGCTCGTCCACAGCGGAAAAGCGAAAGGAGAGGTCCCCACTCATCCCCCCATTATCAAGATATAACGCACCCGGGGGCTTGCGGCAAGCCCCTCATCGTGCCGTAGATTCACACGAGTCGGCCAGACCCTATGGCCGAACTCAGAGCTTGCGGAAACGGGAGGCAATAAATGACTGAACATGCGGTAGTGATCGCCGGAGGAGGCCCCACCGGGATGATGTTGGCGGCCGAGTTGACGTTGGCGGGCGTCGACGTGGCAATTGTCGAGCGGCGCACGAGCGCAGAGCTGATCGGCTCGCGCGCGGGTGGTCTGAACGCCCGCACCATCGAGGTTCTCGATCAGCGTGGTATCGCCGATCGCTTCCTCGCCGAGGGCAAGCCAATGCAGAACACGGGGTTTGCCCACGTCTCGCTGGAGATCAGCGATCTTCCGGCCCGGCGCAACTACGGGCTCGCCCTGTGGCAGAAGCACTTCGAACGAATCCTGGCGGGCTGGATCGATGAGTTGGCCATGCCGATCTATCGCGGACGCAAGGTGACGGGCTTCGTGCAGGATGACGCTGGCGTCGACGTTCAGTTGTCCGACAGCCAGTCATTGCGGGCGCAATATCTCGTCGGCTGCGAAGGTGGACGCAGCGTGGTTCGAAAAGCAGCGGGCATCGCATTCACCGGCTCGGAGCCGACGATCAGCCACATGCTCGCCGAGGTCGAGTTGGCCGAGGAGCCGGAGTGGGGCATGCGGCTGAGCCTACACCGAGCTATTGGCTTGCTATCATCCTACGGCGCTGTCGGTCCGCATGCCCTGAGTAAGCTCGACGACAATGGGCTGGTGCGCGCCTTTGTCACTGACCCGCACGTCGTCCGCAACGTCGACCCTACCCTGCGCGATCTAAGCGAGGGACTCATCGCGGTGTATGGGACGGACTACGGCGTCCACAGCCCGGTCTGGATCACCCGGTTCACCGATGCGACGCGTCAGGCCGCCGCCTATCGCGACCGGCGAATTTTGCTGGCGGGCGACGCCGCGCATGTGCACTATCCGGCAGGCGGACAAGGTCTCAACCTCGGCGTTCAGGATGCTGTGAACCTGGGATGGAAGCTGGCTCAGGTAATTAAAGGAACGTCGCCCGAATCTCTGTTGGACACCTATCAGGCGGAGCGCTACCCGGTCGCCGCCCGGGTGCTGCAGAACACGATGGCGCAGGTCGCGCTGTTGCGCAGGGACGATCGTTCCAAAGCTGCATGGGAGGTCATCTCCGAATTGCTCAAGATGGATGAGCCGCGTAAACGGTATGCCGCTATGATGTCCGGCCTCGATATTCACTACGATCTCGGCGACCAACACCCACTGCTCGGCCGCCGCATGCCAGATCTCGACCTGACCACTGCCAGCGGCCCGCTGCGAGTCTTCACTCTGCTGCACAAGGCTCGGCCAGTGCTGCTCAACCTTGGTGAACCCGGCAGCTTCGACATTAGCCCGTGGACAGATCGCGTTCCGTTGCTCGACGCCAAATATGTGGGTCCGTGGGAGCTTCCGGCAATCGGGACGATCACGGCTCCCACGACCGTCTTGATTCGGCCAGACGGATACGTGGCCTGGGTGGGAGACCTAACCCAGGTAGGGCTCGCTGACGCGCTCACCACTTGGTTTGGACCGCCTGCTGCGGCGTAGTGTTACCGTCTGGCTGTATTTGAATGAATCAAGGCTGGCGCAGCGCAGCCGGTACGAACTCTGTATTCAACATCTTGGGGCTGGCGGTGAGGTAGTAGGTGGGGATCTTCGGGAACTGCTCTTCGACCAGTTGCAGGGTGCGGAAGTCGAAGCTTTGTACCTCGGAGCGGTCTTCCATGTGGTTGCGCGTGATGATGCCGCACAGCGTCGTGACGAAGGTCTGCGGATCGACGGTGTGGTTGGTGGTCGGCTCGCCGTTGGCGGCGGGCAGGGGCAGATTCGCGACCGATCGGCCCGGAGGGTCGTTGGGCAGCGGCAGGACTTTGGTCTCGATGTTGAAGCGGGCCTTGGCTGCGTTGGCGGCGCGGGCGGCGGCATCGGGGTTCGATTTGCCGGGGCCGGTGGTGTAGTACTTCACGTAGAAGGCGACGAAGTGATAAAGCTGCTCGATGTTGGTGGGGACGTAGGGGCTGATGAGGTGCTCGTGTTTGGCGAAGGCGACTGCGACCGGCGATAAAGCGAGGTCGTTGGTCTGTTTGGGGAACTGGGAGTGGAGCTTGTCGCAGATGAAGGTGCGCTGCGCCTCGGTGGAGGAGATGTCGCGGGTGTAGACGCGGTTTTCGAGCGTGTACGGCGTGCCGTCGGCGTGGCGGCAGGACTGCGGATTGAGGTACTGGTCGTGCCAGATCATGGAGACGTGGTCGGTGGTGACTCCGGTGTCGGTCTCAAGCGTGGTGGCGAGGTGGTCGAGGCCGTCTTCGAACGATGGCAGCGTATTTTCGGGGCGCAGGCCGCGACCTCCGCGATGGGCGGCGACGTCGAAGCTGGCGAAGTAGGCGGCGTCGGCTGGGTGGGCGGCCTTCTCTTCTTTGAGGACGTCCTGCAGCATGTCGGGGAAGTCAGTGATGATGCCGTCGACGCGCAGGTCGATCAGCGCGCGCATCTTGTCAGGAGTATCGGTCGTCCAGGGAACGACGCGGAAGCCTGCCTGATGGAGCTGCGCGACGTTGACCGGTGGATTGTCGCCGAGCAGCGTGGCATCGACGGGAGAGAGAACAGGAACGGGCGCGCCGTGGGCCTTCGCATGAGCGGCGGCGGCGGTCATAAGGCCGAGAAAGGGATTGGTGGGCATGGTGGGAGCCTGCTGGGCAACGAGAGAGGCGGATGCGAAGACGACGGCGGCGGCAAGGATAGAGGAACGCATGAGACCGCCATCATAGCGCACTCATATGGCAGGGAGCGCCTGTTTTATAAGCTGCCCGAAAGCGAGGCATGCTTCTGACTTCCTACCCTAAACCTACGTCATCTCGACCGAAGGCGGGGCTTTTGCCGCCGCAGTGGAGAGACCCCTGTATTCGTTTTTGCCGTTGCTTGTTTTTAGCTACGGACGAACGTCGAATGATGCAGATTTACAGACGGCGGATTGGATGGCGGACAAAGACAAATACAGGGGTCTCTCCACTCCGCTGCGCTCCGGTCGAGATGACGTGCAGTTGAAGAAGCTCTTGTAGAGGGCAGAGAGCCTCTTCGGGCAGCTACTGTAACGCCGCAGTCAATTTTCCTTTCGCCGCTGCGAGCTTCGCTTCGGCGGCCGCGCGGTCGAGTGAGAGCTTTTGCATGACGATGGCGGTCTTTACCGTTCCGGCCTCAGCGAGCAGCTTTGCCGCGGTGGGCTGGTCGACGCCGGTGGCGGCGGCAATAATCCTCTGGGCGCGATCTACTAGCTTTGCGTTGGTGGTCTGCACGTTGACCATGAGGTTGCCGTAGACGGCCCCGCCGCGGATCATGACTCCGGTGCTCAGCATGTTAAGAACTAATTTTGTGGCCGTCCCAGCTTTGAGGCGAGTGCTACCGGTCAGTACCTCGGGGCCGGTGACCGGCGCGATGGCGATGTCGGCGATGGCGGCCATTTCGGAGTCGGGGACGCAGGTAAGGGAGATCGTCAACGCACCGAGTTTTCGGGCATGGGCGAGCGCGCCGAGAACATAAGGGGTGCGTCCGCTGGCGGCGATGCCGATCAGGGCGTCTTTCCCAGTGAAGGCGCGGGAGACGAGGTCGGCTGCGCCTTGCTCGGGGGAGTCTTCGGATGCCTCGCTGGAGTTGCGCAGTGCACCATCGCCACCGGCGATAATGCCCTGAAAGAGCGTTGCCGGAACGGAGAAGGTGGGTGGGCACTCGGAGGCGTCGAGCACGCCGAGGCGTCCGCTGGTGCCTGCTCCTATATAGAAGAGACGGCCTCCCTGCTCGAAGCGGTCGGCGATGGCATCGACGGCGTTGGCGATGTGTGGAAGCTCGGTTGCGACGGCGGCGGCGACCCGGGCGTCCTCTTCGTTGATGACGCGCAGCATCTCGAGCGTAGGGAGCTGGTCGATGTGCTCGCTGGCGGGGTTACGGGCCTCCGTGGGCAGGGTGGAGAGATTCATGGTGCTTCCATCATGGGGGCTGCACAGCGAATGAGGCAATGATTGAGTTTCGAGGTTGTAGGATGGGTGGTGGCGATTTTGTCTGGAACCTTGTGGTGAACTCGCTAACAATCAGGCTGTCCCATATAATCAAGGCTTCGCTGTCATGTCCTGGCGGAGCGTTATTTCTAGAGCAGTGAGGGTGTGCGTATCTTTACCGTGAATCGAGAGAGCGGAAGCTCCCTGAAAAGTAAGACCAAGCCTGTGTGCACGCGCTCCAGCCGCTCCCGTATTGCCCAAGCCGTGCTCTTTTTCTCCCTTGCCGCCTTGACCGGGCCAGCGCTGATGGCGCAGACCAATGCTGCCACGACTCCCACCGCGGAGCAGGGAGTGCAGACGCTGTGCCAGCCGGAAGTGATCGGCAACCGGCGCATCCCCAAGGAATCGGTTCTGGCCCGGCTGTTCAGCCACCAGAACGACCTTTACGACCCAGCGGTCGTGGAGCGGGACTTCAACTCCCTGTGGAACACGGGGTACTTTGACAATATCCGGATCGAGCGGCAGGATACGCCGAAGTGCGTTCAGCTCATCATCTATGTCAAGGAAAAGCCGACCATCAAGGAGCTTCTCTACAAGGGCCTGAGTTCGGTCTCGCAGTCGGACGTGCTCGAGGCCTTCAAGAAGGCCAAGGTCGGTCTCTCGGTCGAGAGCCAGTATGACCCCACCAAGATCAAGCGGGCCGAGACCGTCATCAAGGAGATGCTGGCCGCGCATGGCCACCAGTTCGCCACCGTCACCGAGACCATCAAGACCATTCCGCCTGCGGGCGTCTCGGTCACCTTCAACGTGAAGGAAGGCCCGACCGTCAAGGTGGGCAAGATCGAGTTCACCGGCAACACCGCCCTGAACGACCGTACCCTGCGCCGGGCGATGAAGAACCTGAAGCCGATCGGGGTACCGCACTCCATCATCCTCGAAAACCTCTTTGCCCGGACCTTCGACGCCACCAAGCTCGACGAAGATACCGAGCGCGTTCGCCAGGCCTATCGCGACCGTGGCTACTTCAAGGCACTGACCTCCGAGCCCACGACCCATATTCGCAACGCGGGCGGGCTCAACCCCTTCACCCTGCGGCCCTCTAAGGGCAAGCGCGTCGACATCCTGATGCCGGTCGAAGAGGGTGAGCGCTACCGTCTGGGCGGCATTACCTTCTCCGGCAACAAGGCGGTGACCAATCTAAAGGTCCTGCGGGCGCAGTTTGTGCAGAAAGACGGCGAATGGTTTGACGCCACCAAGTTCCAGAAGGGCATCGACCAGTTGCGCAAGTCCTACGGCGAGCTGGGATACATCAACATGGTCGGATCGCCGGTCCCGCGTATGGACGAAGCCAAGAAGCTGATCTTCCTGGATATCGAGATCGACGAAGGCAAGCCCTTCTACGTGTCGCGCATCGAGTTCACCGGCAACACCATCACCCGTGACAAGGTCATCCGCCGCGAGCTGCTGCTCGAAGAGGGCCAGGTCTACAACTCCCGACTTTGGGACCTCTCCATCCTGCGCCTGAACCAGTTGAACTACTTCGACACGCTGAAGGCCGATCAGGACTCCGAGAGCCGCCAGAATGCGGATGACGGAACCGTCGATCTGCTGCTGAAGCTCAAAGAGAAGGGCAAGAACTCCATCGGTCTGAACGGCGGCATCAGCGGCCTGTCAGGGACCTTTATCGGGTTGAACTATTCAACCAACAACTTCCTTGGACTGGGCGAGACGCTCTCGGTGCAGGCGAACATCGGCGACCTGTCGCGCAACCTGAGCTTCGGCTTCACCGAGCCTTACCTGCACAACAAGCCGATCTCGCTGGGAGTACAGGTATTCACGCAGAAGTACGATTACAACCCTGCCAAGAGCTATGGCATTTCAAAGGGCCAGTCGGACAATCTGACCAACGCGCAGCAGTCCTTGTTGACGAACTACAACACCGCGACCACCGGCTTGACGGTGACGACGAGCGAACCGCTGCGGCATCTGTGGACGCGCACCGGCGTGACCCGCGTCGGCTTGTCCTACGCGCTGTCGCGGGCATCGGTCTCGACGTTCAACGACAACACGCGCAATGTGTTCCAGTCGCTGGCCTTCCGTTCCGGCGTTCAGGGGCCGAACCAGTTGAATGGCATCGTGACCTCGGTGGTGACGCCGAGCTTCACCTTCTCGAGCCTCGACCGCTCGGTCGGGCCGCATAGCGGCAAGGACTTCAACGTCGATATCTCGGTCGCGGGCATCGGCGGCAACGTCAAGTACTACTCCCCGGCGATGAGCTATCGCCAGTTCTTCCCGATGAAGGGTCTGAAGGTCAACCGCGAAGGCCACAATGTGCTCGGCTACCGCATCCAGTTCGCACATACGTCGGGCTTTGGCGGCGATGTTGCTCCGCCGACGAACCGCATCTATAGCGGCGGCGATCAGGACCTTCGCGGCTTCGACGTCCGCTCGGCCGGGCCGTATACCTTTATTCCCACGCGGGTGATGTTCAACCTGACCAACCCCGACGGCAATCCGGTTCCCATCGATCCGACCAACCCGACGCTGGGGACGATCAAAATCCCGCTGCCGGTGTACCGCATGGTCTCGATCGGCGGCGACACCAGCTTGACTAGCAACCTGGAGTACCGCATCCCGATCATCAGCCAGGTTTCGTTCGCGTTCTTCACCGACTTCAACCTGACCTTCGACGCGCAGGCGAACCAGTTGCGGCAGAGCGTTGCCGGCCAGTCGGTCATCTCCGGAGCGTCATACGGCTGCCCCACGTTCGTCAACGGCTCCTGCTTTGGCGGCCAGTCGGTGGCGTTCCCGGACAGGCTGCATGTGGTCCCGGGCACCAACTTCGTGCCGCGTATGTCGAACGGTGCTTACCTTCAGGTGGTTCTGCCGATTGTGAACGCGCCGTTCCAGATCTACTATGCGTACAATCCGCTGCGCCTCTACAAGACCGTACCGCAGCAGCTTGCGGTGCCGAACTCGGGTGCGGGCAACAAGTTCCAGAGCTTCTTCCCGAACTCGGACGCGGGCTTGTTCACCTACCAGCAGGCGGTGCAGTACTACGGGGCGGACTACCTCCTCCGCGAGCCGCGCAAGACCTTCCGCCTGACGGTCAGCACGAGCTTCTAGGCAAACCGAACACTGAATCGATTGTGAGGCCCGGCGTTTCTGCCGGGCCTTTTCCTTTCTGCCGCCATGTTCGCAGACCCAGACGCTGTGCTGGCCGAAATCCACAATGCAGGCATCTTCCTGTCATCGCAAACTTCTGTTGAAGCAAACGAAGGACAGTTGGTGTTCTACTCTTTCCATAAGGAGAAACACGATGGAACGCAGCGCAAGCGCAGTCTGGCATGGCAGTTTGAAAGAGGGCAAGGGGACCATCTCGACCCAGAGCGGCACCCTGAAGGAGACGCAGTACAGCTTCGCCACCCGGTTCGCCGAGGGCGTCGGAACCAACCCTGAAGAGTTGATCGCGGCGGCCCACGCTGGCTGCTTCAGCATGGCGCTGAGTGCGCAGTTGACCGAAGCCGGTCTCGTTCCCGACTCCATCGAGACGACCGCCCTGCTCACGCTCGACCTGCATGGCGAAGGGCCCACCATCACCAAAATTCACCTGACCACTAAGGCAAAAGTTCCCGGCGCCGACAAGGCGAAGTTCGACGAGCTGGCCAATAAGGCCAAGGCCGGATGCCCGGTCTCGAAGGTGCTGAAGGCGGCGGAGATTACGCTGGACGCGACCCTGGTCTAAGCTGTCAGCCTTGCGCACCGTCAATGCTCGGGTGCCCCATCCTTCGCAGCCTTATCGCGAAGGGTGGGATCGCAGCTCCAACCCTACAAGGTGCGCAGCCATTTCTAAGTTCAAGTTCTGAGACAAGAAAGAGCTCTCCCATGCTTCGTCTTCTGAGCATCGCATTTTTGAGCAGCCTGATGGTTGGCGCGGTTCCCGCAATGGCCCAATCTGTAACCCAGTCTGTGGCTCCGGCCTCACCCGCCGCGGCACATCCCGCGCGTCCCACTCCGCCTACCCGCGATCCACACACGCCGGGCTATGTCACAGCTAAAGAGCTGCCCGACGGCACGAACCCTCCCGCCGACACCGATGGAAACTTCATCATCGGGTCGACCCACAACCCCGCGCCGGAGATGTCGGTGCAGCCGGGCGTGCCGCAGGGAACGGTGTCCGAGTTCGTCATGCAATCGGCGGACAGTAAGCTCTACCCCGGCATCGCGCGTGAGCCTGACACCTTCGGCACGCCTGACCCCGCCGATCCGGCCAAGCTGATCATGACGACCAGCCATCCGGCTGCCTACACGCGCCGCGTGGAGGTCTATGTGCCCAAACAATATGTTCCCGGCACCGCGGCTCCCTTCATCGTCGGGACGGACGGCCCCGACCGCGCGCTCTTCACCGCGCTCGACAACCTGATCGCCGAGCACAAGGTTCCGGTGATGATCGCCATCTCCATCAGCAATGGCAGCGGCGACGCCCAGGGCAGCGAGCGCGGCCTGGAGTACGACACCATGTCGGGCCGGTACGCCGAGTTCGTCGAGAAGGAAGTGCTGCCTCTGGTCGAGACAAAGTTCCACGTGAAACTGACCGCCGATCCGGATGGCCGCGCGACCATGGGCGGAAGCTCCGGCGGCTCCTGCGCCCTCATCATGGCGTGGTATCACCCGGAGTGGTATCACCGCGTACTCACCTACTCGGGCACCTATGTGAACCAGCAATGGCCGCACAATGCCGAGAGCCCGCACGGCGCATGGGAGTTTCATGAGCACCTCATCCCCGACTCTCCCGCGAAGCCGCTGCGCCTCTGGATGGAGGTCGGCGACCGCGACCTCTTCAACCCCAACGTCATGCGCGACAACATGCACGACTGGGTGGTCGCCAATGAGGACATGGCAAAAGTGCTCGCAGCCAAGGGCTATCACTATCAGTTCGTCTTCGCCCGCAACGCAGGCCACACCGACCACGCGGTGAAACAGCAGACGCTGGCCGAGGCGCTCGAATATCTATGGCAGGGCTATCCCATCGCGGGGACAAAGCATTGATGCGAAATACAGGGTCTCTCCACTGCGCCGCGCGATGAAGCCGCATGGCTTCGGTCGAGATGACGTGCTTTTATGCGGTCCGTAACCAAGACAAACTCACGTCATCTCGACCGAAGGCGGCGCTTTTGCCGCCGTAGCGGAGAGACCCCTGTATTTTGTTCTTGTCGTTGCTTGTTCTCAGCTTTAGAGAGGCAGCTTCTCAGTGCGAGTGGCCGTGGTGGTGGTCGTGTGCGCCGACAGCTTCCAGCTCCGGCGGAGCGCTGCAGCCATGCGTGGTCTCGCAGCCCCGGGTCTCAAACTGAATCGTCGTATGGTGGATGTGGAAGCGGTCGCGCAGGGCGCAGTTGATGGCTTCGAGGATGCTGCTGCACTCCGACATCGGCATCTCCGGAATCGTCACATGGCTGGCCAGCGCGCGCGACTGCGAGCCGAGCGACCAGATATGCAGATCGTGGACGTTGACCACTCCCGGAACCGATTGCATGGCCTCGCGCACCGCGCCTAACTGAAGATTGCGCGGCGTGCCTTCGAGCAAAATATTCAGTGTCTCGCGGACGATGCCGACTGAACTCCACAGGATCATGGCGGCGATGATGATCGAGAGCACCGGGTCGATCCACGTCATGCCGGTAAACAGGATCGCCGCGCCGCCGACGATGACCGCGGCGGTCGAGAGCGTATCGCCCAGCATGTGCAGAAAGACACTGCGGATATTGACGTCGCCTGAGAAGCGCCACAGCAGCGTGGCCACCGTACCGTTCATCACTACACCCGCCGCCGCGACATACATCATCAGTCTCGGCTGCACCGCAACCGGCGTGCTGAGGCGGTGGATGGCGGCGATGGCGATCCATGCGGCGAGCACGATCAGCGTGAGCGCATTGACGAAGGCAGCGAGCACACCGGCGCGCTGGTAGCCAAAGGTCTTCTCTTCCGTAGCAGGCCGCGCCTGAAAGTAGACAGCGACAAACGAGAGGACGATGGCCAGCAGGTCGGAGACGTTGTGCCCGGCCTCAGAGATAAGGGCCAGCGAATGAGCGCGGATGCCGAAGACGAAGGTCGCGACGACATAAGCGAGGGTCAGCCCCATGGAAAACTGCAGGACGCGCTGCATCTTGCGGTTAGGGGTGGCGACCATGTGCATGGTTCAAGTGTAATCCTGCCCCGGACGCGGTTCAATGCGCACGAGCAAAACAGGAATCAAGCCATTTCGCGATCCTGCGCGTTGTGGTCATGGGGATGCGGACTAAGTCGGAGGCCGCTCCACGATTCCGAGACGATGATGCTGTTGCCGGGGTTATGCATGTCGTAGCGCACCTGGATGGGCAGGTCGGCGCGAACATCGCGGACATGCTCGGCGAGGCCGCTTACGTCCTGGGCGCACTCGTAGCTGACGCCCGCGATGCGGTAGTTGTAGACGATAATCAGCGGCCCGGAGTTCGAACCAGCTTGCCCATCCTGTTGAACCGGCGCGTCGGTGATGCTGCCGTCGGTGATGCGGCCGATGCTGGCGAGCAGCTCGCGGCGCTCCCGTTCAATCTCTTCCGCACTTCGCCGTGGCCGTCTCAGGGCGTACCAGGCAATGCCGGCGACGGCGGCGGCCCCAATCGCAACGGCGGCGGCGTTGCGCGGAGAACGGAGGTGGAGCGGCAGATGCAATGAAATCAAGGAAAGCACAGAGGGTCTCTGCCCAAAAGCATAGCCTATCGCCGGTGAGCAGACGATGATTCTGTGGCACGAATCGTGTCCGACAATATTCTGCTGCGTCAAAAGGGAACAGTCACTCCTCGCGGCAGGACGCTGCGCGGTTTCGGACTTCGGAGAAAGTAACGGAAAAATGCGGTATCAGCCGCTTTCGCTCCAAAAAGCGACCCCAGTCGTGCCGGGAGGCGGTCGATTTCCAGTAGAATTTGCTTTGGCGCATCCGCGCATGAGGACAAGGTTTATGGCATCGGCGATGGCGAATATCGAGGCACTCAAGGGAACGCACCAGGAATTGAAGACGCGGATGGAGAAGTCGGTCGAGGACTTCCGGGCGAACCTGCTCTCAGCGCGTACCGGGCGGGCGAATGTCCACATGCTCGACCAGATTCGGGTGGACTACTTCGGCACCGAAACCCCGATCGCCCAGATGGGCCAGGTCAGTACCCCGGAGCCGACGCTCATTCTGGTCTCGCCCTACGACATGGGCATGGTCTCGGCCATCGAGAAGGCCATCCGCACCTCGGGGACCGGTCTGAACCCGATGTCTGACGGCAAGGTGATCCGCGTTCCTGTGCCTCCCATGACCGAGGAGCGGCGCAAGGACGTGGTCAAGCAGTTGAACAAGACGCTCGAAGACCACAAGACCGCCATCCGCAGCATCCGGCGCGACGGCAACGACCAGATCAAGAAGGCAGCCAAGGACAAGCTCATCTCCGCCGACGACGAGAAGCGCGCCAACGAAGAGGTGCAGCAGTTGACCGACACCGAGATCAAGCGCATCGAGGAGCTGTTCAAGGCCAAAGAAAAAGAAGTCATGACCATCTGACCATTCGTCGGTATGACTGTCTGAGCTTCCGCAAAGGGCATCCGCATTAAGCATAAGAGGGCCGGGCATCCCGTCCGGCCCTCTCTCATGCGAATTTCCGGCGAAACGACACCGTCTGCGGGCTTCTACGGTTGCCGCTCATGCTCCGCGGAGCAGCTAAACCCCTATCCGCCGAAAGATCGAGCCCGATCTATTTTTCTAAATATGCGAAACTTATGCATAATTTTGACGTCTCTGAATTTGTCATGCCCAAAAACCCTCCCCGATTAAGAGGCCCCCAAGCAATCCTTAGAGCGCTCAGTGGAATAGTGCTTACAGTTTTTACCTTGGTCATCCTGTCCGGATGCGGCTCTGTAAATAATTCCTCAACAGGCTCCGGTTCAGGGACTGGCTCGCAAGGTTCGGGGTCAGACTCGGGGGATGGTTCAGGTTCAACGAGCAGCTCCGATACTGCTCTTACCGTGACACCCTCCATCAGCTCTCTGACCATTTATCCGGGTAGCACGCAAACCTTCAATGTAACGGTAGGAGGGAGCGGCACCGTACCGGTCGCAGTCAGCATTACCGGACTGCCTTCGGGCATTACTGTCACTTCCTCGCCTGCTACGGTGCTGCCCGGAGCTTCGATGACGCTTACGCTCAGCGCCAGCGTCAGCGCCGATGCGGCAGCCTTCCCCTCATCCGGTCCCGCGGATGCTAACTCCGCGAGCGCAAGCACGACCGTAAGCGCCGTTGCCGGAAGTCTGACCGCAACCGCACCTCTCACCGTGGTCGTCAGCCTGTCGAATCCGGCTTTCTCGCCGGCCGCCGGACAGATCAATCTCCCGATCCTCAATATCGATACAGGCAACGTCCCGGTCATCAGTACGTCAACGGATATCAGCGGCACCATCAGCATCACCTCCCCCGATGGCAGCACAAGCTATCTGCCGGGAAGCGGCGATACCGACAACACCGCGACGTTTCATGTGCACGGCAATACCACTGCGGTGATGCCAAAGCTACCCTACGAGATGAAGCTCGGGACCAGCGTCGATCTCCTGAACCTGCTGGGCGTGCAATGTGGGTATGTGACCAGCGGCGGCAAGGCCACCTGTGACAAGAGCAAGACCTACATTTTGTTGGCAAACTACGACGATAAGTCGCTGCTGCACGACTGGGCCGCATCCACTTTGGCCAACACCATTCCCTTTGGCGATGGCTCCAATGGATACCTCAGCGAAGCTGCCGGGTCTCCGAGTCCAAGCGGAACCTCGGCGCTGATGCCGTGGGCCCCGCACTCGATCTTCGTTGAGCTCTTCCTGAACGGACAGTATGAAGGCAACTATCAGTTGATCGAAAAGGTGAACGTCGACAGCCACCGCGTTAATATCCCCGAGTTGACCGAGAGCGATACCTCCGGCGATGTAAGCGGTGGCTATCTGATGGAGATCGACGAGCACAAAGACGAAGCCTATATCTTTACTACACCGCAGGGAGTGCCGATCGGGCTTCAGGATCCGGACTTCACGCCCGACCTGGAGGTCCCGGCCCAGACGCAATACATCAACCAGTATGTTGACACCGCCGAGAATGCCTTATACGGCCCTAATTTCGCCGATCCGACTTTGGGGTGGCGTGCCTACTTTGACGAAGCCTCGCTGGTGAACTTCTACATCGTCAACGACGTGATGGGCAATGTCGATGGCGGAGATTTTTATTCAAGCGTTTATCTTTACAAGACGGCCGACAACCCACTTTTGTATATGGGTCCGATCTGGGACTTCGATATCGCCGCCGGGAATGTCAACTATCAGCCAATCGTAAGCCCGACCGTGCCGTGGATGCAGGCGGCGGCGCCTTGGTACAAACAACTCTTCACCGATCCTGCTTTCGCCGCCGACGCTAAAACGCAGTGGAACACGTTGAAGAGCAACGGCGTCTTTACGAACTGGGTTGCGTCGATCCAGCAGCAAAGTACGGTGCTTTCGCAGTCAGCCCAGAACAACTTCACCCGGTGGCCGATGATCGGAGAGACGGTGTGGCCCAACCCTTCCGCCCAGGCTAACTACGCGGACTCGGTCTCTGCATTCACAGACTGGGTTAATCAGAGGATCGGTTACCTCGACGCGGTTCTCAATGGCGAGACCCAAAGCACGGTGCAGATCGTCAAGGGGCCCGCTACGGCGACCAGAGGCGATTCCGTGACATATACGATGCATGTTCAGGGTGCAGGCGACACTCCGTCCGGCAGTGTCAAGCTACTGCTGGCGGGCCATGTCGTGGGCACTGGCGATCTCGACGGAGCAGGAAACGTAATCATCACTGCAACTGCGCCCATTACCGGCAACCTATATCCTTTGGCTGTCTATGGCGGAGACCGGCACCACGCGATCGCGCAGGCATCCTCGCATGGGTCGGCGGTCGCGAACAACTGAAGCATGTCCTGTGTGAGCGAGAGTCCATCTTCAGCTTGGCGGAGATATCGTAGAGACTGGGTCGGCCTGCGGGGAAGCGCCTTCTGCTGTTGAAGCAGCGGGACGTTTATGAAAAAGCAGTTCGCTTGAACCGAAGAAATGGCTCACGCTGACCGGCTACCGCACTCTTCCGGAGGGCCAAATGCCCCCCAAAAAATGGCATTCCCCGCCACGCGTCCGTCGAATCCGCGAAAAATTAGTCGTAGACGTACCACTTTAGTGGTATTGTGGGTCCACTTTTTTAGGAGGCTCTCTATATGGTTAATAAATACCTGGTTGCCGCCTTTGCTCTTCTAGCAGCAGCTTCCATCCCCGCTCATGCCGACTCGGTCAATCTGCTGGTCGATGACGCATCCGGCGTACTTGGCTATGTGAATGTCGACACCGGGGCTGTTACCCTGCTCGGCAACTCCGGCGTTGGATTGACGGACATCGCCTTCTCGCCAACCGGCTCTCTTTATGGCGTCGATTTTTCAAACCTGTACAGCATCAACACGACCACCGGGCACGCATCCGAAATCGGGTCCCTCGGAGATGTCTCGAATGCCTTGGTCTTCTCTAGTTCGGGAACACTCTATTCAGCGGGGAACAACCTCGACACCGTAGACCCGGCTACCGGACACGCAACCATAATAGGGTCGCTCACCGAAACCTCTGCTGGAGACCTCGCTTTCGTCGGCGGCCAGCTCTATCTGGCGACTTCCTCAAACCAGTTGGCCATCTTGAATGCTGCAACGGGTGCGGAAACAATCGTTGGCAATACAGGCGTGGCCAACCTGTTCGGGTTAGCCAGCCCCGACGGGAAAACTTTGTACGGTGTCGCAGGTACGGATGTCTACCTCATTGATACGTCCACTGGGGCAGCCACCTTCCTGACCAACTATGGAGGCCATGGCCTTGGGCAGGCCAATGGGGAATCATTTTTGTCCGAAGCCCAAACTCCTCCTCCGTCAGCAGTAACTCCGGAGCCATCCACATGGGTGCTTCTCGCTTCAGGCTTGTTATTTTTGGTGATGATCGCAAGATCGAACACCGTAACAAAAATGACTACCAAAACTGTTAGTTAGGAGACGAGACCAGCGGCTTCTCTATAGCGATGCCTAGACTCCCTGATACACCAGCCGCGTAAACATCTCCGGACTGACGAAGCCGGTGTGCCACTTGGCATCGAACGATGCAGTAGGCTTGGCAGCGACGGCCTCGTCGATGGTGCGGCCCTGCTTCTTCAGTGTCGCTATCTTGTCGCGAAGGGCGATGAGCATGTCATGCGACTCCGAGAGCTGGTCCTTGTTGCCGATGTGGCCGTGGCCGGGGATAAGGATCGTAGAGTCGGTGCCCACGGCGAGGTTGCGTTCGGTGGCGCGAATCATGCCGTCGATGTGGCCTCCGGTCGAGTAGTCGATGAACGGATACGCCCCGCTGAACCAGGTATCGCCCGTGTGCAGAATGTCGGCGTCGGCAAACAGGACGGAGATGTCGGTGTCGGTATGTGCCGGGTCGTAGTGGCTGAGGATGATCGCCTTGCCGTTGATCTTCATGTTGTCGTCCTTGATGAAGGTCTTGGTGGGCAGCGCGCCGATGGGCGCAGGCGGAAAGTGCGCGTTGAAGATCTCGATGAACTGCGGCGTGCTCAGGCGCTGGCGAGTCTTGTCATGCGCGACGATGATCGCTCCCGCTGCGTGGACCCACTCGTTGCCGTCGGTGTGGTCGTAGTGCCAGTGCGTGTTGATGAGCCCCTCGATGGGATCGGGGCTGATGGCCTTCAGCGCAGCCGTGATCTGCGGGCGCGATGTCGAGATTCCGGCATCGACCAGCAGCTTGCCCTCCGGCCCCGGCAGAACCGCGATGTTGCCCCCCGAGCCCATCAGCACGCTGATGCCGCCGCGCAGCTTCTGCGTCGTGATCTTTGCGGTGGCCGCGTCCACGCGCGCCTGCGTGACCACAATCGGCTCGGCCTGATCCTGCTGCGCGAACAGAGAGCGGGGAGCGAGCCATGCGCCGGTGGCCGCGGCGGCGGTAGTGCCAAGAAAGCGGCGGCGCGAGAGATGATTGGTCGGATGGATGGTCATTGGGCCTCGTGAAGTCAGATTGCCTGGATGGAAAAAGGAGCCGGTTGACTCGTGTAGTTGATGGCGATTCTACCAAGTCATGCAGGCAGCACGATATACTTTGCGGTCTATGAAGAATTCGATCTTGTTGCGTACTGTAGTGGGCGGAGTCTGCGTCAGCTTGTTTTCCGGTGCCGGTCTGGCCCAGAACCGTCCCGGCGCTCCAGGCCACGCCGCGTTGATCGTAGTCAATCAGGGCGAAGCCAACGTCAGCATCGTCAATCCGGCTACCGGCTCGCAACTAGGCACCGTCGCCGAGAACACCCCCGGCATCCACGGCCACGAGGCAGCCACCTCACCCGATGGCCGGCTGGCCTATGTCCCCATCTACGGCAGCACCGGCGTCGGCAAGCCCGGGCTGAACGGCCGCTCCATGCTGGTCATCGACATCGCCAGCCGCAAGATCGTCAACAAGCTCGACTTCGGTCACGAGGTCAGGCCGCACTGCGCCGTCTACGATCCCAACACCGGCATGCTCTACGTCACCACTGAGCTCGACAAAGCCGTCACCGTCATCGACCCCAACACGCTCAAGATCGTCGGCAAAGTTCCCACCGGGCAGGAGCAGTCGCACATGCTGGCGCTGTCGAGCGACGGCAGCCGCGGCTACACCGCCAACGTCGGCCCCGGAACTGTCTCCGTGCTCGACATGAAGGCACGCAAGACGCTGGCCATTATCCCTATCTCGAAAGATACGCAGCGTATCTCGGTCTCGCGGGACGACTCCATGGTGTTCACCGCCGATCAGACGCAGCCCCGGCTAGCAGTCATCGACACGGCGTCCAATAAGGTTAAAAGCTGGATCACACTTCCCGCAGTCGGCTACGGAACTGCCTCCACGATGGACGGACGCTGGCTACTGGTAGCGATACCTTCAGCGAACAAGGTAGCTGTCGTCGATCTCAAGAGCATGAAGGTCGCTAAAACCATCGACGTGCCCAGCGCGCCGCAGGAGATCCTGATGCGCCCCGATGGCAAGGTCGCCTACGTCTCCTGCAATACGACTGGCCGCGTCGCCGCGATCGATCTGGTCGGCTGGAAGGTCGCGGACATCATCGCCACCGGCAAGGGCGCAGATGGGCTGGCGTGGGCTAAATAAGCTTAGAAGCTGTCTGAAATACTCAGGGCGGCAGTGTTGTCACTGCCCGCTCAGTTGTTTCCGTCGGGCTTCCAAACTGGCGCACCTCGACCGGCGCCCGACAGGCGACGACAGCCTTGCGTCCCCACGCCAGTGCCTCATCTAGATCAGCGGCTTCCAGCACCCAGAAACCGCCTATGTGCTCCTTGGTCTCCGTGTATGGCCCGTCGGTGACGAGCACCTTACCATTGGGCTGTGCTCGCAGCGACGTCGCGTTGCTGGCTGAGGAAAGGCCGCCAACGAAAACCCTGATACCCGCAGCCACCATCTCATCGTTGAGCTCGTCGATATCGCGGGACATCGCTTCGGTCTCGACGGATGGGTCGTAGTTGTCGGGATGGTAAATAGCAACCAAATACTGTGCCATGATTTTTCTCCTGTAACGGTCTTGGGATAGGCCGGTTGACCTGCCTTCGCTATATCGTCGAACGACCGGGCCCGAATTCGACAAATCGTCCAGGAAATTTTGCTTCTTCCGCGCTTTAGGTGGTGTGGTCGAGAACGATCTTCCACCCCTTGTCCGTCTTTTCCAGCACAACGCTGAAGACTCCTTCCGCGTTGCCGCCATCTTTCTTCCCGCGCTCCAGATGATACTTGCCCACCACGATCGCAAAGTTGGCATCGAGCGTCTTCGCCTCCAGCTCTGAGAAGGTGAGCGTGCCCATGGCTGCCTTGGTCGGGTAGTCGTGCTTGTACTCCTCCACCAGACCGGCAAAGCCATGCGAGATCTGGTGCGTCACCATCAACGTGTCGGGCGCGTCTTTGTAGGTCTGCACGAAGGCGTCGATATCACCATGGTTCCACGCCGCCTGCTGGGTCAGCAGTACTTTGACGACATCAAGCTGCTCCCGCGATGCGGTGGTAAGCGCCTGCAAATCTTGCGAGTGAGCGGCAGGCACCGCAAATAGCGCGGCGGCAACAAGAGCAAGGACAGCAACACGAGAGCGCGGCATAAGAGCACCTCAAAATTGTTACGGCCAATGTAGCAAATCCGGATTAAAGAAAAATCAGCCAATTGTCTTTTCTTTGAATTCAGCCGCAATCAGCGGTTGTCCTGCTCGCTTGTCTTCGTCCCTGCAGTAGGGACGATCCAGATCACAGTAACCAGCGCGATATCGGCCAGCGCCAGTGAAGGATGGTAGTAGGCCAGCGGCATCGCCAACCCATAGAAACCAAGGCTAAGCAGATGTTTGCGTTGAATGGCAGCGTCCAGCGGGTGAAAGGTGCCAGCCACGCGCATTCTGCGCTCGATGGCCAGCCGCAGCAGCAGAAAGCTGAACCCGGTCACCACCATCGACGCGGCATACAGCGCAATCGAAAACGAGTCGCTCTCCTTCTCCAGCACATACGACGTAAAGAACGGCAGCAGCGACAGGCAGAACAGGAAGCCGAGATTGGCGTAGAGCACGCGCTGGTCCGCCTGCTCGATGCGCTGCACAAGATGGTGATGATTGATCCAGTAGATCGCCGTAAAGCTGAATGAGATGAAGTAGACCACCAGCGTCGGCACGACAGAGAGCAGACCGGCAACGCCGCGCTGCGCCGGAACCTTCAGCTCCAGCACCATGATGGTGATGATGACCGCGATGACGCCATCGGAGAAGGCTTCGAGCCGAGATGTGGAAGAGAGTTGATCGTCCATAGCCGATGCAGCCTTTTATCCGCTCCCTAAAATCTCTGTCAAGCCCTCATAAATCGAAAGCATTCCGTAAATATAACTATATAAACAGGTTGCAGAAGAAAATAAATCCAGCAAACCTGCAAATTAGTTTCCCGCGATTCATTACAATTAAGGCATAAGAACAGCAGAAGAAAGAGTTCTAAAGAGCGGGGCAGGTAACGCCTGCCTAACTCGTTTCAATGCAATATTTTAGTTGTAACTTATTTGGATGCAATATTTTGCGCGGATATATCTGCTTATACTATTGCAACCATTGAGCTTATGGGCAAGGTACCCCCGGGGGGTGCCCCCTCTCAAAAACAGTCCTGCGGAGTCGTAAAATAGTCAGGATTGTCGAAAACAAAGGATGACACGGGCAGATGAGTATTGAAGCACAGACAGTATTGGCAGGACAGGTAGTTGCGGCGGCGCAGGCTGCCGGTCTGGTGGTAGTGTCGAGCGCCGAGGGCAAGGACTTCACCGGCGGTTCCACGACACGGTTTACGCTCGGCCTCGCCTCCGACAAATCGAAGACGCAGGTCCTCGAGCTAAGCTCTGCGTTCGACTTCAGCGGAACGGAATTGGCAGGCGTCGTAAAGGAATATCTCGCGGAGACGGCGAAGCGTCTCAAGAGCGCGCGCCCGGACTGTTATCTCACCCTTGGCGGTCTGCCGTTGAGCTTCAGCAAGTTTGCGTGGCCCTTCCACGAGTCAACCTCCGGTGCGGACACCTCGCTGGTGCACGGCGAGATCTGGCTGGAAGATGGAAACGAGCACCTACTGCACTCCAAGGTCGCCGCCTCCATGACCGTCACCTTCCGCGAGGTCGTCGCCGCCCCCGAGCAGCCCTTCGCCGAGAGTTTCATCTACAACGCCGTGCGCAAGACCATGGACCAGGGCCAGTTGGAGCTGGTCAAGAGCGGCAACCGCCAGCCGGTGCCGGTCACGACGCGCTACTACAACGCCAGGCGCAAGCAGTTCATCTTCAACGACACCACGGAGACACAGCAGAAGGATTTTCTTGCCGCCAAGGCCTACTGGATCTCGGGCGTGCTCGGCGGCGGAGCGCCGGTGTGGCTCATCGATCCGCGGGATGCGCAGTATCTGGATACGACATTGGACGAGTTGAAGAAGGTAGCGAAGGCGCTGGCCACGGAAGGGTTCATCCAGTTGGCGGCGGATGGCGAATACGCCACGCCCACCGCGACCCTGATGGCCCGCCATGAACAGTATGCCAGGGAACAGGCGGACGCAATCGCCTTCACCAAGCCAACTTTTAACGAAGACATGCGCGGCGGCCACACCAATATGTAACTGTCACAGAACTGCATTGCGCCAAAAAGCCCGCATGGCCGCCATGCGGGCTTGCTTATGAGAGATTAGCCGAAGGCGCAGCCCCCGACTTACGTCATCTCGACCGAAGCGCAGCGAAGTGGAGAGACCCCTGTATTTCGCTTTTGCTCTTGTATGGCCGGCAAGTTGAACATTCAGGCAGTTGCCTGTGGAGCGACAGAGCTTCCGCAGTGCGGACAGAAGGCCGCATCCGGTTCCGTCGCAATTCCGCAGGCGGCGCAACGCGAAGTAGCTGCGTTGTGGACCACAGGAATGCTGAGGATGTGGCCGGCAATGTAGGTAGCCTGCGTCGCGTTGTAGTCGCGCACTCGCCCCGGCATCAGGAAGCACTCGATGAAGCCGAGGATCGCGGTGATGCCTGTCCAGAAGAACAAGAGATAGAGCACCCCAAGTCCATTACGGCGAAGATAGAAGTGATGGAGCCCGAAGCATCCGAGGAAGAGCGCAAGCAGAACGCCGACGGCCTCGTCCTTGCGCGCTTGTTCGTACTCTGCATAGAACCACGCGCGTTGCTGCGGGTTCATGTTGGTGGTGTAGATCGAGTCGGTGATCAGCATGGCTGCATTTCTCCAAAACTTAGAGAGAATACGCGCAGATCGCTGTTGCGGTTCCATTGCCATCTTCGCGCGACACTGGAACCGCGTCTAACTTAGCGGCGATTCATCCCCAGCAGGCTGAGGAAGAAGCTGCCGAAGATGGCCTCGATCCCGAGCATGAAGCACGTAGCAGAGGGAAGCGTAAGCCGAAGCATCGATTGGGGCGAGAGGTCGCCGAATCCGCTGGCATGCCAGATATGCAGGGCATAGCCGAGAATGACAGCGCCTGCCAGCAGCAGCACGCAGCCCACGATGAGGCCGACTTCAAGATTGATGACCTTGAAGACGCGCTCGAACTTCGGATTCGGCGGCAGAAAACCCTCCTGCGTGCCGAAGACTTTGGCGCTGACCGCAAAGACAGAGATATGCGCTCCGATGAGCACAAGTCCGAGAGCGTAGGTTAGAGTATCCACGTCGAACGTCCAGCGCCCGATGGTCTGCGGTCCTGCAAGCAGAAACAACGAGATCACCAGGCCGACGATAAATGTGATGACGCCGGGATAGAAGAAGAGCCAGCGCGGACTGTAGAGCAGAAGAAAGCGCAGGTGACGCCAACCATCGCGCCAGGTACGAAGGTGCGGCGCGCGGGTGCGTCCATCGGGCGAAAGCGTCGTCGGCACCTCGGCCAGGCGAAGATTGGCGAGACTGGATCGAACCACCATCTCGCTGGCGAACTCCATCCCGGTGGTTTGCAGCCCAAGGCCCAGGATTGCATCGCGGCGCAAGGCACGGATGCCGCAGTGGAAGTCGCGGACGGGAATGCCGAAGAAGAGACGACCGATGAAGCTGAGAACAGGGTTGCCAAGATATTTATGCAGCGGAGGCATCGCTCCCGGCTTGATCTCGCCGCTGAAGCGATTGCCCATCACAAGGTCGTTGCCTTCTTCGAGCTTCGCGAGAAAGCGTGGCAGGTGGCCGAAGTCGTAACTCGCATCGGCATCCGCCATAAGCACGTACTTGCCGCGTGCGTTTTCGATGCCAGTCATCAACGCCGCTCCATAGCCGCGCACAGGAACGGCAACGACGCGCGCGCCCTCATCGACGGCGATCTGCTGCGAGCCGTCGGTGCTGCCGTTGTCGGCAATGAGCACCTCTCCGGCTACGTTGTTATCGCGCAAAGCCGCAACGGCCTGCCGCACGCAGAACGCAAGGGTCTCCGCTTCGTTGAGGCAGGGCATAAGAATGGTGACGGTGAGGTCGCTCATGTTTTGAATGCTATCAAATGAATTTGTTTGCATAGTTACTTTCGTCATGGCTGAGTGGCCTGCCCGGAGGTTTCGGACGGCAAATTAAGGGGAAGTTCATAGAGGTGCGAGTCGCCTAGTTCATGCCAGCCCGCCGACGCCGGGGTCGTTCCGGTCATGAGGCCCGGCTTGAAGTAGCCAACCATTACCTTTGCCCCTTGCTGGCGAACGACATCAATGGCCTGTTCGCGGTTCGGCATATTGGCAAGCGAAGAGTACAGCGGAGTGTCGATATAGATCTCGGTGAGGATGCGGACGCCCGTCAGTCTCGCCCAATAGTGATCGTAGACGCAGGCCCGTATTCCGATGCAGGCGATGATGTCTCCGGGACCTACTCCAAGTGCGTTAAGCGCATGGGCTGCCTCGAAGGTGTCGGCGTCATACCATCCTCCGGGAGAGGGGGCGATCGAGAGTTGACGGCGCATCTCGGCGATCGTCCGTGTAGACTCTCCCACGGCGAGCAGGGCCAGCAAAAGCACAAGCGCCGACGCTGCGAAGGTGTGAGAGCTGTTCGGCGTGGCCCGTTGGTGCGTGCCCGGCAGGTTGTGCAGCGCCGCGAAGAGCGGCAGCATGATGGCGAGATAGCCTATCGTGACATAGCGTTCTTCGATGTTCACCATGCCGTAGATAGCGAAGATGCCAACCCCGAGAAGCAGCGGCGCAAGCCAGAATGCGTTGGTGGAAGGTCGCCAGCCCAGACTCAGGCGCGCTCCCAGCAGGAGGATGACTGCTAACAGAAGCCATCCCTCCGGATGATTGATCAGATAGCGGACCAGGAGCACAAAGTCTCGCGAAACCGCATGGACCTCGCCGCGAAGGTTGGTGTGGGTTTTGATCTGATCATTCCAGAAACCGGGGTTGAACCAATCCGGATAGGTGCCATAGGGTAGCTGTTTGTAGCTCACAACCAGCGGCGACTGCATCAGCACTTTGTTGGGATGCTTGAGATGGACTTCGGACGTGCCAAAGAGGTTGGTTTCGTCGTTCTGCAGGTGCATCTTCTCGGTTCCGCCAACCATCCAGGCGTAGTTGAGCGTGCCGGAATCGCTGAAGTCCAGACGGCCTTTCTGATGCGAGAGCGCAGCGATATAAGGGCCAGCAACGATAGCAAAACACGCAGCAGCCAGAAGCGCAGCCGCAGCGATGCGCGCCGGTGCATGTTTCTGCCAGATCCAGCGGAAGGAGATGAGCGCAAGGATGCAGAGGAGCGTGAAGACGAAGGCGAAGGACTTGGTGAGGTACGCGAAGCCGAGAGCTACGCCCATCAGTGCGGCATAGCGCAGGTGGGCCGTGGACAGATGGTTCATCAGGGCCGCGAGAGCGAACAGCAGGCAGGCCTGTAGCAGAGCGTCGGGACGTACCTTGCCCATGCTCAGTTCACGCTGGCTGGCGATTACGAGCAGGGCGATGCCAAGATAGCGAAGCGTGTAGCGGTCCAGCAGAAAGCGCGCGGCTTCGCCAGCTTCGGTGGCGGCAGCTCGAACGTCACGAAACTGGATGATGGAGTCCGTGAAGGCGACGATGGCGAGCATCTCCAGAAGAAAGATGCCGAAGTTGACCATGTAATAGGCATGGAGTTCGGTGAAGCGCGTCGCATGAAAGAGGACGTGGCCAACAGAGAGCGCAGCCGGATAGAGCGGGTTCCAATAACCGTTGATGACACCGGCCCAGTGGTGAGAACGCATCAGGTCGCCGATGTCCATGTAGGCGACCGCATCGCCGTCGATCTGATAGGGGTCCCAAAGCGCGTAGCCGAAGGTGACCAGGGCCGCAAGCACACAGTATGCGGGCCAGAGACGGCGCATCCAGGATTGAAGCGGGGTAGATTCCGGGGAGGTATCTTTCATCGCGGTGGGTTCGTCCTTCTAGGGCGTTTTCATCATCATCGCAGAGATAAAGATTGAATCGGTATGAAATTAGCTGAGCAATAAGATGCTCGTTAAGCTGGGGAAAGCTGCGTAGCTTTGAGAAACAGCCAGCCCTCCGGGTGTGGAGGGCTGGCGATAAAGCAGTTGCGTTATTGCAGGCTAGATGTCCTTGACGCCGTCGACGAAGGCCTTCAGCTTGCGGCTGCGGCTGGGGTGACGGAGCTTGCGTAACGCCTTGGCTTCTATCTGGCGAATGCGCTCGCGTGTGACCTGGAAGGACTGGCCGACCTCTTCGAGGGTGTGCTCGGAGCCGTCTTCGAGGCCGAAGCGCATCTTGATGACGCGCTCTTCACGCGGCGTCAGGGTACGCAGCACCTGCGAGGTGTACTCCTTCAGGTTGACCGAGATGACAGCGTCGGATGGCGAGACAGCCATGCGGTCTTCGATGAAGTCGCCAAGGTGCGAATCTTCCTCTTCGCCGATGGGCGTTTCGAGCGAGATAGGCTCCTGCGCGATCTTGAGCACCTTGCGGACCTTCGCAACCGGGATGTCCATGCGGCGGGCAATCTCTTCTGAAGACGCTTCACGGCCAAGCTCCTGCACCAGTTGGCGCGAGGTGCGGATGAGCTTGTTGATGGTCTCGATCATGTGGACCGGGATACGAATCGTCCGGGCCTGATCGGCGATGGCGCGGGTGATGGCCTGACGAATCCACCACGTCGCGTAGGTCGAGAATTTGTAACCGCGACGGTACTCAAATTTGTCGACGGCCTTCATCAGGCCGATGTTGCCTTCCTGAATCAGGTCGAGGAACTGAAGTCCGCGGTTGGTGTACTTCTTGGCGATGGAGACGACGAGGCGAAGGTTGGCCTCGATGAGCTCGCGCTTGGCGCGCTCGGCGTCCATGTCGCCCTGAATCATCTCGCGCTGCGTGCGCTTGAGGTCGGCGATCAAGATGCCGGCGTCCTGCTCGACGCGCTCAAGATCGATGCGGCAGTTCTTCTGCTGGCGCTTGTACTCCTTGCGCAGCTCTTCGGACTTCGATGCCTCGTGCTTGGTATCGAGGGTCTTGATCTGGCGCTCGAGCGTGCGCATGGCATCGACGGTCTTGTTGACCTTGTCGAGCAGGCGCTTCTTCTCGCCGTTGGTGTACTTCAACTCGCGGACGATGCGGTTGATGTAGACGTGCTCGCGGCCAATCAGCCAGCGGGTCTTGCGCGCGTCCTTCGCCTTGGCCTTGGAGTCTTTGCCGACGGGCGCAGCAAGCTTTTCGTCAAGCGCGTGAATCTTCTTCTGGTGCTTGGTGATGACGTCGATGCGGCCGGCAGTGGCGCGAACGCGTGCGGCAAGAATCTCTTCGGTCAACTCTTCTTCGTCGAAGGTGACGACTTCCTTGATGTTGCGGACGCCGCGCTTGAGGTCTTCGCCGAGGCCGACGATCTCGCGGATGACGATGGGCGAGCGCGAGATGGCCTTCATGACGCGAAGCTGGCCGCGTTCGATGCGCTTGGCGATTTCGACTTCGCCCTCGCGGGTCAGCAGCGGAACGGTGCCCATCTCGCGCAGATACATGCGGACGGGGTCGTTGGTCTTCTCGAGCGTGCCAGGAGTCAGGTCAAGCTCGACGTCGTCGGACTCTTCACCGGCTTCGGGCTCATATTTATCGCGGTCGCTGCCGAACTTCGACTCGCCGGAGAGCACATCAATGCCCTGGGTATTAATGGTGGTGAGAAGATCGTCGAGGTCGTCGGGTGTGGTGATATCACCAGGCAAAAGGTCGTTGACCTCGCCATAGGTGAGGTAACCCTTTTCCTTACCTGTATCGATCATCTTGTCTATGTCTTCTTCGTACTTATCAAGTTCTTCGGCCACGGCTATGCGCACTCCTGCGAGAAATTCTGTAGATTGGGATGCCGCCGGTATACCTCATGGCGTTCAGACGGACTAATCCCTTGGTTGTGACTGGTGGGCAGGGAGTTGGTTGCGGTTTAGACCGCGTTGGCAAGCCCGGCGACCTCATGCGGTCAGGGCATTCAAAGGCACACGTCCCCAGCGAATCACAGAATACCACATCTTTTAGACGCTTTCGGAGGGAAAAAGACTCGGCGCGGGCTCGCGCAGGGTCTCTCCCCGCGCTCCGTCCTGATGGCGGGGACAGCGCCGGAGGTGGATATCTTTGCCTGCGGAGCCGTAATCGTGGCCGCAATGGCCGCAGCGAAGGTGATAGATCGTCTGTCCGGGAAAGGAATCCGAGGGGAATCCAGTTCGGGAGATGACGGTCTGGCCGTGTTTATTCTTGTATCCGGGGTCTGTGGTCTGAAATCGAGGCATAGTCTTGGGAGCAACGCATAGGTGAGAGCAGAGATTTATCCGTTATGGGAATTCAGACGGATTGCGAATTTTGTTGAAGCCACCCTGCTAACTCGGCTTCAGTCAAGTCACCTGCTGCGAGCGCATAAAAAGTGAGATACCGCATCTCCTGAGACGCGGCGAGAATGATTCCATTTTGCTTGAGAAAGCTCAGACAGACGACAAACGCGGTGCGCTTATTGCCATCTACGAACGCGTGATTTTTTGCCAGACCATAGGCATAAGAGGCGGCGAGCTGGTAGAGCGTAGCGGTCGGCTCTGAATAGGCAAAGAGATTTCTTGGCCGGTCCATTGCCGACTCGAAGAGGCCCTGATCGCGAATGCCGGTGGCGCCCCCGTGCTCGGCCAACTGAAGCTGATGGATGACGCGAGCCTCTTCGTTGTCGATCCAGATTGGCGCTTTCACTCAGCCAGCCGCCGCAGGACATCGCGATTTTCCTGCATGATGGACTTCGCTATCTCTATTTTTTCGGCAAAATCAGGTTGGTAAGGACTGAGCTCGAAGCCGGTGGGCGTCTCCGTAACGTAGAGCTGATCCCCCTTGGAGACGTGCAATTTTGCAAGAAGTTCTTTCGATAGAATGATTCCCGTTGAATTTCCGATCGTTGTAACTTTCACAATGGACATGAATAAGCCCTCGACCTAAGTATAACGCTTGTTATACACAGTGTCAGCTTTCGAGCCCCGGGGATGACCTTCGAATGCGGGCCAGCAGTGATGCGGGGCGGAGGAAGTTGGGATAGTGCAACATGCTGGCGGCAAATGCCGGGAACGTGTCCTGAGAGATGCGCAGGGAGGCCGGGACGACGTACAGGTTCATGACAATCTCGGAGACCAGCAGCGACGCGGCGGCCCCGTAAAGGCCGAACGCACGAGCGAGGAAGTAGCAGAGCGTGCAAGCGATGCTGGTTCCTGCGACGTAGAAGGTGGCGAGCCGCTGATGCTGATTGGTCGACGTCATCAGCACCGAACTGGTGGACCAGAGCGCGTAGAGAACCACGACCAGCAGAAGGATATCGAGCAGCATGCGGCTGGGAGGGACGTGGCCTCCGGTCCAATGGTGAAGGAACCATGGGCCGACGGTCATCATGCCCAGAACGACGATGAAGGCGACGATCAGTGCCAATTGGCAGGCGCGGCGCAGCAGGGAGCGGACGAGCGGATAGTTTCTTGCCCCATAAGCGATCGACATCTCGGGTTCGAAGGTGCTGTTGACCATCTGGACCATTTGTAGAGCGACGCGGGAGACGGTGCGTGCCGTGCCGAAGACGACGACGGCGGTGGGGCCAAGAGCGTATCCAACGGCCAGCAGGGTGCCTTGAAGGTTCAACGCGTTGCCGATGGGAAAGCCCATGAATGCAATGGCAGGACGGGCAAGGGCGCGGATCTCGGCGAAGCTGGCGTGCTTCCAGCCGTATTCGATCCAGGGGATATCTCGCCGGACGAGGACGCAGAGGATGATGGTGCCCGTGACATTGGCGCAGGCGAAGACAAAGGCAGCGATGCGCGGGCCTGCGTGGAAGACCACGGCGAGGATCATGCAGGTGAAGGCGGAGAGCGAGAAGACGCTCTTGATGAAGGAGCCGTAGGGATAGCGGCCGATGCAGCGATAAGCCGACTGCAAGAGCTGTTCGAACTGGCCCAGCATGACCGAGACGCCCAGGTAAAAGATGATCCATTTGGCGTCGGATGGGGTGATGTTGTGAATTTTTAGAAGGTAGGCGGCGGGAACGTAGTACAGAACGATGCTCAACAGGGCGATCACGGCGCTGCAGATCATGGCGATGAGCCACCAGCAGCTCTGGAAGACGCGCAGCGCGCCCTGACGGTCCTCGCGAGCGACCATCATAGTCATCTCGTTGCCGGCGACGCTGCCGAAGCCTATGTTGCTGAAACTAAGGTAGGAAGGGATGGAGCTGAGGATCATCCACTCGCCATAGACGGGTACGGCCCAGAAGTGAAGGAAGACCGGGACCTGGACGAGCTGAATGATGGTTGAAGCTAATCTGCTGATCCAGTTGGAGATAAACCCAAGGGTCAAGCGGCGTTTTACGGAACTATCCATGCGTCGTCGTTGGCCTCAGATGTCAGTTTACCGGGTGCGATATTTTTTGGGCTTCAAGGGATTGTTTAAAACGATGGAATTGGGTGCGCTACTGAACAAGCAACGACAAATACAGGGGTCTCTCCACTGCGCTTCGCTCCGGTCGAGATGACGTGTATTGGGTCAGCGCTGGCGGATGGTTCGGTCGATCTGGGCTCTTTCGGCGGCGAGCTTATTTGACATATCGTGATCGCCACGGCGGTCCGCTTCAGCCATGAGGGTGCGGACCTCGCGCTGACGACGTTCGAGGTATCTGGTTTCGAGAGTGTGGAGAGCGTGTTCGACCTGCTCGGTCATGGATTGGGCGTCGGATCGGGCGTCGGCCTCGGCGGGGTCTTCGTGGTGCTGAAGGGCGAGGGCCAGCAGAGTGTGGCTCTGCGGGTCCTGTGCGGCATCGAGCGGGTTGGGCGGAACGGGCGCGTTGGCCAGTGTCTCTATGAGGGCGGCAGCGGGAAGGTTCTCGTACCACTCGGGATGCTGCGAGAGCTGATCGGCGGCGAGGATGCGAGCGGGATCGTGCTCAGGAAGCACAAGGGCGCGGAGGAGAATGCGCTCGTTCTCGCTGGCCGGGTCGGCTTTGTGCGAGCGAACGCTTTCGACGCGCTGGGCGGCGGCCTGCTTGATCTCCTGCCGGAGAATCTGGGAGTCGATGCCTAGCTTCTGCGCGGCGTCGGCGGCGAACTCGTCGCGGTGGATGCGGTTGGGCATGCGACGAATGTGAGGCAGCAGGAAGTTGAGCGCCTTGACCTTGGCGTCGGCGGTGCGTGCGGGGAAGAGCTGGCGGGCGCGGTCGATGAGGTAGTCGGAATATCGCTTGGCTCCGCGCAACGCAGCCATGTAGGCCTGAACACCTTGTTCGCGGACGAAGCGATCGGGGTCGAGGCCGCCATCAAGGGTGACGACCTTCACCTCAAAGTCCTCTTCGGTGAGCAGAGCGATGGACTTTTCTGCGGCGGTCTGTCCGGCGCCGTCGGGGTCAAAATTAACGATGACCTTTTTGGTAAAGCGGCCGAGCAGGCGTACCTGCATCTCAGTGAACGCAGTGCCGGAGGTTGCGACGACGGGCTGCACGCCGGCCATGTAGACGGAGATACAGTCCATCTGGCCTTCGACCAGGACGGCAAAATCGCTGGTGCGGATAGCGGCCTTGGCCTTGTCGAGATTGAAGAGGACTTGGCCCTTGGTATAGAGCGGCGTCTCCGGCGAGTTCATGTACTTGGCGATGTCGCGGCCCTTTTCGTCCTGGCCATCGAGGGCGCGGGCGGTGAAGGCGATGGTCTTTCCCTGCTCGTTAGCGATGGGGAAGGTGATGCGCTTGCGAAAGCGGGCGTAGAGCTGGCCGTGGGAGCCGTCCGCCTGCTCCTTGGCGCTGAAGAGGCCGCTGGCACGCATGGCCTCTTCGTTGAAGTGCGGCTTGAGGCGGTCGCGCATGTCGTTGAAGTCATCGGGCGCGTAGCCGATGCGGAACTTGGCGATGGTCTCGGGGGTGACGCCGCGGCCGGTGAGGTACTCGCGGGCGCGGGCGGCTTCGGGAGATTTGAGCTGCGCCTCAAAATATTGGGTCGCGGCCTCGTGGATGTCCATGAGCTGACGGCGCAGTCCGGCTTCGCGTGCCTCTTCGGGCGAGTTGAACTCGCGCTTGGGCAGCGGGATGCCGCACTTGGCGGCGACGGTGCGGATGGCCTCGGGGAAGCTAACGTTTTCGAGCTTCATGACGAAGGTGAAGACATCGCCCTTCTCGTGGCAGCCGAAGCAGTAGAAGTAGCCGTGGTTCGCGTTGACGGAGAAGGAGCCGGTCTTCTCCTTGTGAAAGGGACATAGCCCGGTGTAGTTCTGCGCGCCGGTCTTGCGCAGCTTCACGTAGTCGCCAATGATCTTGACGATGTCGGCCTGCTGCTTGACGGTCTGGGCGAAGTTGTCGGACATGCTGGGTGGAAGTATCAGTTTAGATGAGAGGTGGTTTGGACGTGGACTTCGATTACCTTCGACGTAATTGCGGGTGATTCCGGGAGAGTCGATATTGAGAAGGTAACAACTCTGAATAGCGAGAGGAAAACTTATGACGACACTGACCATTACGAAGACCGCACCGCCGGAGTGGCTGCTGGCTTTCTGGAAAGAAATCGATGACAAAACCTTTGGCAAAGGCTTTGACTGTTTTGTGGAGGACGCTACCTGCCGCCTTGGCGTTGCGGAATGGAATGGCCGCGAGCAGATTCGCGAGAGCCTGCGCGCATTTATCGATACGGGCTTCACCGCACATCACGATGTGACCGAATACTGGGATGGCGGCTCGATCAAAATCTTTCGCGGCATCGTCACCATGAGACCCGATGACAGCAGCCAGAAGACGGTGAAGCCTGTGATGACGCATTTCTTTTACATGGACGAGGCAGATCCCTCGAAGGTCCGTAGCTGGGTTGGATCGGTAGGCCCTGTCCAGTTTTGAGGCGCAATGTCTGGTTTGCGCTGAATCCTGCGCTCTCGCTGTCGGGAGCCGATTTAGCGCAAACTAGAGATGCCAGTTATAAACGATGCGAACGGAGTTCGATGAATTCCTCAAACCAGATGACACAGCAGACAGAGCATGCGTTGGGGGAGCTGCTTCGCTACTGGAGACAGCAGCGAGGAAAGAGCCAGCTCGATCTATCGCTCGATGCCGGAGTTTCGCAACGCCATATCAGTTTTGTGGAAAGCGGCCGCAGTGTTCCCAGCAGGGAGTTGTTGTTGAGTCTGGCGAAGACGCTGGACGTTCCTCTTCGCGAACAGAACGCTCTTTTGCTTGCGTCTGGATACGCTCCGGTGTTCGTCGAAAGCAAGTGGGACGCGCCGGAGATGACCGTCGTCGCGAGGGCGATCGATCGCATGTTGGCGCAGCATGAACCGCACCCGGCCCTGTTGATGGATCGCTACTGGAACGTACTGAAGACGAACGAAGCCGCACCACGTTTTTTTGGTTCGTTCGTGGATCTGTCGGCTCGGAAAAGCCCGCGAAATATTCTTCATCTGATGTTCGATCCAGAGGGGATGCGGCCTTTTATCGAAGATTGGGAAGATCTGGCTTCGGGCCTGTTACAGCGGGTGCAACGAGAAGCTATAGGTCACGTCACCGATAGGAAAACGATCGAATTGCTGGACGCCTTGAAGAAATATCCCGGAGTGAAAGAACTGAGCGTGACCCGGAAGAGTCAAGCTCCGGTGTTGTCGATGACCTTCGTAAAAAACGGCAAGAGGTCTTCGTATTTTTCTATGGTCTCGACGATTGGCTTACCGCAAGATATTACGGCGCAGGAGTTTCGGTTGGAATGCTTGTTTCCTGTAGAGTGACGGTGCATCGCGAGGCCGGTAATGCGGACGCCGCAAACAGAGGCATTTATCTGGCGTCCCGATCATCTCATCTACAGTTTTTGCAGAGAGGGCGGCGGAACGGGTCGGCCAGAGTCGATGAATGAAGGCAATGCCATGAAGGAGCAAGTACGCAATCACGTCAACCGCAAGCTAAGTGAGTCCGACGGAGCGCCCGCCGAGCCCGCCGGGGCAGTCTCGGGAGAGTTTGTCACTGAGACGTTCGAGTACGACGGTGGACGGCAGGTCACGGTATACGTTCCACCGGACACGCCCGAAGCAATCGTCTTCGCCGCCGACGGTCAGGGAATCTCGAAGTGGGGCCGGTTGCTTGAGCAGGCCGACGTACCGTCCACAATGATCGTCGGTGTACATAGGCTGACCGATGAGACGCTGCGGCTCCATGAGTACTCCCCGGGGTTCGAGCCGGAGCGGTTCGCGGCACACGAGAAGTTCTTCGTCGAGGACGTTCGCCGCTGGACGGAGTCGCGGTTTGGCGTGGCGCTGCCCACTGAACGTACCGCAGTATTCGGCGTCTCGGCGGGTGCAGAGCTGGCCCTCGCTCTTGGGCTGCGGCATCCACATATCTACGGTGCGGTCTTCTGCGCCTCGCCTGGCGGCGGTTACAAGCCGCCCGGCGTTATGCCGAGTTCGCTTCCGCGCACATACCTTGTCGCTGGCACACAGGAGCCGTTCTTCCTCGAGAACGCAAGGAGGTGGGCGGACGCGCTGCGCGATGCAGATGCGGATGTCGTTATGAATGAGCGAGCTGGATCGCACGGTGGAGCATTCTGGAGAGAAGAGTTCCCGCTGATGGTGGCCTGGGCATTCGGGTGATGATGCATCCCGGTGTGGCTGACACAATGCGACCGGGACGTTGGCTTTGCCCTACGAATATCCTGCTTTTGAGGGAGCGCAGGGCGTAGACTGGTAACATCACTGAAAAATACCAGCTATTTAGAAGAAGAATGGCATGGTTTTGCCCTTCCTGCTGCGACGGAAAGTTGCGTTGAGCTGTACGATCGACCGCTCTGCAACGGTTTAAAGCGAACAAGATACTGCACTTCACCCGCGAATTCAGCAGAACATGAGCCTGAGGCGCCGCAAAGAATGGGAGATTCCCGTGCGCTCAGAACTAATTTTTCGTGCCAAAGAGACTGTTGCCAACAAGTACAAGCTCTGCCAGACAGCCTCCAAAGCCACCCGGCGGCTCCATATTTCCTCGCGAAACACACCGCACACGATCAACGATGCCTTTGTGCGGATCGCCGATGGCTCTGACCTTCCCCTCTCTGTCGAATTGATTCCATTGTCGTCGTAGTCTGCATTGGCAGATCAGGTAGCACCGTTCCGGCGTGCGAGTTATCCTTTCCACAGGAGGGAGCTCGATGTTCCGTACCGCCTTCAGGCATAGCTCAGGCGTCTTTTTGCTTGTGGCTATCGCTGCGGTTGCCGGGCTCGCGCCGACTCCTGCGTGGGCGGTGAAGCCAGCGAGCACCTTGCCTGCTGTGGCGCCGGCTGCCAGCGCTTCGACGCCAGCGCCGGATTCAGACGATGACGACCAAGTTTCACAACGGATGGTGATCGGCGACTTCAACCACGACGGCGTTGCCGATATGGCGGAAGCTGTTCCCGCTGCCACCGGAACGGCAGTTTTGACGATATCGCTGGGGCAGGCAGACGGCTCCTTCAAGCAGTTGGCGTCGATGCCTTTACCGGGGCGCAATCCTATGGATATCGTTGTCGGCGACTTCAACCAGGATGGCATTCCGGACCTGCTGGTAGGAGACGATGACGGAACGCTGACACTATTTCTGGGCGATGGGACGGGGAAGATGATCTCTGCTGGCGCAGTGGCGCATGTGGGCTCTGTGGTGTCGATTGCGGTGGGCGACTTCAACCACGATGGCATTCTGGATGTGGCCGTCTCGGACTGGCGCTCGAGTTCGGTAGCAATACTGCTTGGCATTGGAAAAGGTTCGCTACGGAGTGCAGGATCTTTTCCTCTGCGAATGGCGGGGAAGACTCCTCACGTAACAGTCGCGGACTTCAATGGAGACGGCATTCCTGACCTGGCAGTGGTGTACGACGATGACGATGGGGGCACCTACGACGTGATGCTGGGCAATGGAAGCGGCGCTTTTACGTTTGCGCCCAGTCTGAGCCTGGCGAGAGACCCGAACTCTCATTGCGTTACCTAGCCGCGCATTACCGATTAAGAACATGCTTGCTTGAAATCCTAACTCCCCTATTTTGATGGCGAATCGAATGCGCAAGCGGTAGGCTTGTGGCTGTTCAGGGAGCGGTGTTTTTTATGACGAAGACGCTTGAAGTAAAAGAGCGGTTTGCCCTGGGACAGGAGCGGCGCAAGCAGATGCGCCGTACCGTCCATGCGGAGTGGAAGGCCAGCGAGCGCAAGGAGCATCCGCTGAAGCTGCTGGCGGCGTCGATGCGCGGCAGGGTTCCGGCGCTGGTGACGCTGAAGTATCAGCGCATGGCGCTTTCTCCCTTTGGATACTTTCGCGGCGCAGTGCCGGTGATGGCGTATGACCTTTCGTTGGTGGGCAATACGGGGATACTGAGCCAACTGTGCGGCGACGCGCATGTGCGCAACCTGGGCGCGTATGCCGGACCGGACGGTCGGCTGGTCTTCGACATCAACGACTTTGACGAGTCGCTGGTGGGGCCGTTCGAGTGGGATGTAAAGCGGATGGCCACCAGCCTGATCCTGGCGGGACGCGAGGCGGGAGTGAAGGGCGTGCATTGCCGTGATGCGGCGGCGGTCTTTCTGGAGCGCTACCGGTATTGCATCACGGCGTTTGTACGGATGCCGTTGCTGGAGGTGGCACGTTATCAGGTGCATCGGCTGAAGAACGTGTCTCCGGTGGAGGGGATTCTGCGGCTGGCGGAGAGGGCGACGCCGATGCATACGCTGTCTGAGTTGACGGAGGTGGTGAAGGCTGCTGGTCAGCAGAAGAGCCGCGTGTTCAAGACCATCGCTCCAGTGCTGACGCGAGTGAAGGGACGAGAGGCGGAACGAGTTGTAGCTTCGCTGGAGCTGTATGCGGAGAGTCTGCTGCGCGAGCGGCGGCATCTCTTCTCGCAGTACAGGCCGGTCGATGTGGCGTTCAAGGTGGTGGGGACGGGATCGGTGGGGCTGCGCGACTACTGCGTTTACATGGAGGGCAATGGCGCGAAAGATCCACTGTTCATCCAGATCAAGGAAGAGGTGGCATCGGCCTATGCGCCTTACATCGGGAAGGTGAATGGGGGCAAGGGGCTATCGAACCATAGGGGGAAATATCACCAGGGCCGTCGCGCGGTGGAGGGTCAGCGCGCGATGCAGATGCAGTCCGATCCTTTTCTGGGATGGACGACGATCGATGGGCGCGAGTATATGGTGCGTCAGCTCAACGATCACAAGGCATCGATTCAGGTAGTGGATTTGAAGGCCGGGCTGCTGGAGTATGCGAACGTGTGTGGAGAGCTGCTGGCGCGGGGCCATGCGCGGTCGGGCGACTGCCTGATGCTGGGAGGATATCTTGGCAAGTCTTCGCGGTTCGATGAGGCCGTCGTAAAGTTTGCAGAGGCCTATGCGAATCAGACAGAGAAGGACTGGCATGAGCTGGTGCAATCGATGAAAAAGTCAGGGAAGAAAGCCGCGAGTGGAAAAGACGCTTCATAAGTAGCGATCAGGCACGGGCCTCGGCGCAGGAAGAGGCTGCGATGCGTCTGGGCTCACGGCAGGGTGGAGTTGCACCTAGAATGATGAGAGGTGCTGAGCCAACAACAACTCGACCAGGTATGCGTGGTGCTGGTGCGGGCGCGCAATCCAAATAACATTGGAGCGGTGGCGCGAGCGATGCACGACTTTGGATTTCGCCATCTGCGCGTGGTGAACGAGTACGCTGTGCCGTTTGCCACAGCGCGTTCCGCCATCGATGCCTCCGAAGTGCTGGCTGGCGCGAAAGAGTTTGGCAGCGTAGCCGAGGCAGTTGCCGACTGCACGCTGGTGGTGGGAACGACGGCGGTGGGTGAGCGGGCCTTGCTGCATCCGCTCCATGCGCCGCCTGAGGCCGCTGTGGAGATTGGTAATGCGCTGGCGAGCGAGGGACGGGTGGCGCTGTTGTTCGGCTCAGAGAAGACAGGGTTGAGCAACGACGAGTTGAGCCATTGTCACTGGCTGTTGACCATTCCCATGAAAGAACATGAGGACGTGCGGCACCCCTCTATGAATTTGGGCCACGCCGCAGCAGTCTGCCTGTATGAGCTGGTGCGCGAGACGGGAGTACATCGTGGAGTGGGCGTTTCGGTTGTGGCCGAGGCCGGGGAAGTAGAGCGGCTGACGGCGTTGCTGACCGAGGTGCTCGAGCAGACGGGCTATACGCGGAGGCATCCTGCGAATTGCGATGAGGCACAGATAAGACGGCTGGTTTTGCGCATGGGTGTGTCGGCGAACGATGTGCCGGTGTGGATGGGGATTCTGCGGCAGGTATTGTGGAAGGCGCGCGGTGCTGAGGCAGGCAAGGAATAGGTTGGGAGGTTGTTTGATGTTGACTGGCAAGGGTTGGCTGGTAGTCGTGGTTGGATGCTGTCTGTCGCTGAGTGCGGCGGCGCAGGGGAGACAGCTTACGACGGAAGACTATGCGCGCGCGGAAAAATTCATGGACTACAACGTCAATCCGCTGGTGCTCCACACGGTGGAGCATGTGAAGTTTATGGCGGATGGCCGCTTCTGGTATCGGGATCGCGGGGTGGAGGGTGCGGAGTTTGAAGTGGTCGATCCGGCACATGGGACGAAGGTTGCAGCATTCGATCGCGAAAAGCTTGCAGCAGCGATGTCGGCTGCGATGCAGGGAAAGATGGTGCTCGATGCACGCGCTCTGACGATTACTGATCTCGCATTGGAGGAGGGTGGACGCGTCGCGGTTGTGAATATCGATGGCGAGACGATGCGCTGCGAGTTGGGTGATACGGACAAGTGTGAAGTAGTTACAGTGCCGGTGAAGGATGCTGTGGCGGCAAGATTGTTTTCGGAAGGGCATGGTGTAGCCGAGGCCGATATCTCTCCGGATGGAGAGAAGATTGCGTTTATTCGCGACTACAACCTGTGGGTCCGCGATATGACCACGGGCAAAGAGACACAGTTGACCAGGGACGGCGTGAAGGACTTTGGCTACGCGACGGATAATGCGGGATGGCAGCAGACCGATAGCGCTATCGTGGCGTGGTCGCCGGACTCGAAGAAGATTGCGACGTTTCAGCAGGACCAGCGCAAGGACGGCGAGATGTATCTGGTGCCGGTGACGAATGGGCACCCGGTGTTGAGGGCGTGGAAGTATCCGCTGGTGGGCGACGCCGATGTGACGATGATCGAGCGCGTGATTATCGATGTGGGCAAGCGCAAGGTGATCCGGTTGAAGATGCCGCCGGACCAACACCGTTCTACCTTGTGCGATGACGTGAGCTGCGAGCCTACAAAGACCTGGGATGATGTGCAGTGGAGCCAGGACGGAAAGCATCTCGCGTTTGTCTCGACCTCGCGCGATCATAAGCAGGAGTGGCTGCGCGTGGCCGATGCAGAGAACGGCGATGTGCGCGATGTGATGCAGGAGACCGTGGCGACCTACTTCGAGAGCGGCAACGGCAAGGTCAACTGGAAGTATCTGCCACAGTCGAATGAGGTGCTGTGGTTCAGCGAACGCGACAACTGGGGCCAGATGTATCTGTACGACCTGACGACCGGCAAGCTGAAGAACCAGATCACGCATGGCGACGGCAACGTAACGCAGGTGCTGCATGTGGATGAGAAGGCGCGGAAGATTTATTTTCTCGCGGTCGGCAAAGAGACAGGACGCGATCCTTATTTTTCGAGCTACTACAGCATCAACTTTGATGGCACAGGACAGAAGCTATTGGCGCCGGAGGATGCAGACCATGCGGTGACTTCATCGCCCGATGGCCGCTATTTTGTCGATGTGTATTCGACGCCAACAAAGCCGCAGACAGCGGTAGTTCGAGACAGCAATGGCAAGATCATTAGCGAAGTAGCCAAGCAGGATATTTCGCAACTACTGGCTGCGGGTTGGGCTCCACCAACGCCGATTACGGTGAAGGCACGCGATGGCAAGGCCGATCTTTATGGCTTGATGTTCAAGCCGACGAACTTCGATGCAGCAAAAAAATATCCGATTGTGAATCATGTCTATCCGGGGCCGCAGACCGGCTCGTGCGGCAGCCGTAGCTTCGCTGCGGCGCACCACGACAACGAGTCATTGGCAGAGCTTGGGTTTGTGGTGGTGTGTATCGACGGCATGGGAACGCCGTGGCGGTCGAAGGCGTTTCACGATTTCTATGACGACAATCTTGGCGACGACACGATTCCCGATCAGATCGCGGGGATGAAGGAGCTTGCGACTAGATACTCGTTCATCGATATCGACCGCGCGGGCATCTATGGCCACTCGGGCGGCGGCAATGCGACGGTCTCTGCGATGTTTCACTATCCTGATTTCTTCAAGGTAGGCATCGCAGAGAGTGGCAACCATGACAATCGCGACTATGAAGATGACTGGGCAGAGAAGTGGGCGGGGCTTGAGGTAAAGCACAGCGATGGAAGCAGCAACTACGACAGTCAGGCCAATCAGAACTATGCGAAGAATCTGAAGGGGCATCTGCTGCTGGTGCATGGAACGATGGACAACAATGTGCCGATGAATAACACGCTGCTAGTGGTCGATGCGCTCATCAAGGCGAACAAGGATTTCGATCTGCTGTTGATTCCGAATGTGGCGCACGCCTATGACACGGCTAATCTTTATATGACGCGGCGGCGGTGGGATTATTTTGTGCGCTATCTTGCAGGCGATATTCCGCCGCATGAGTACGAGATGAAGCCATATGTTGCGGCGCAGGCGGCGCTTGCCCTTGGGCAGTGACGCGAGAGAACCAAGGCCCGGCAGAGTACGGACGAAACGTTCTCTGCCGGGTAATCTGATTTATTTATTCAACAATCTTGCCATCGGCAGGAGTCGCCGGATTCGAAGGATTCGGCTCCGCGCCTGTTACCTGCCAGCCGTTGCTGGTGTTGGTCAGGGTGGTGTGTCCGGTTTGTGGGCCGCTCACATCGGCGTGGAGTTGCGGGTAGGCGTTCTGGGTCTCGGCGGCAGTGGCCCAGGCGGGTGCGTCGGCCAGCGCGTAGTGATACGTGATCTGGGTGGTGGCGCCGACAGCAGAGGTGGTGGGTGTCGAGCTATCGATGCTGGTCACCTTGCGATGGCCATAGCAGAAGTTGCCGAAGCCGGGTTGCGTTACATCCACAGTCCAAACGGAGCGGCCATTACTGGAGAGATCGTAGTTGTTGACCTGCTTGCTCGAGATAATGAGCTTGGGCTTTTCAACCGTGGTGCGCGTGAGCAGGCCCTGATCGACGAGGGCGTCGTAGCCTGTGGTCTTGCTGGTGTCGGAGGTGTCGGCCTGGACGGGGAACTTCACCGAATCGGGCCACAGACAGGCGGGGTGCGCACTGTAGTAGGTGTCGACGGCGTTCTTGAAGTTCATGGTGTTATCGGCTTTCTTGTTGCAGCCGGTGGCCAGCAAAGCAACTGCGCCGCACAGGGCTGCAGTGTGCATCGTGGATCGAATGGTGCGCAAATTCATTGAACAGTCTCCTCTTGTCCCTACTTCTTGGGCTTCGTTTCTCTATGTGGGATGCAGAAGAGCGGTTGTGGGTCTTATGTCTCTGGGGTTGCCTGAGGACTGGCAGTTTCTTAGATAAGAAGGCCGATATTTCTTACATATAATCGACGCCGTACTGCACGGGAATCTGCGTAAAGGCGATGCGCGTCGGCGCGGATTCGCGGGCGGGAAGCATCCCCGCGAAGTGCAGCGTGGTGTGACCGTACTTGAGGTTGAGCTTGTCCATGGTGGCGGAGAGCTCGGCGCGGTTGTTGGGATCGGTGAAGAGTTCTGCCTGATATTCGCTCTCGGGAATGAGATTGCGCAGCGTGACCCCGACGAAGAATGGCCTTTGAAAATCTTCTCCCTGTGGACGCTGGCTCCAGATGCCGCGCAGCACTTCGAGCAGCGTCAGCGTGTCGCGGCAGTCGCGGAAGCGTGCCTCCATACCCCAGCCGGAGTGAGTGAGGCCGCTGAAGTGGCGTTTCGTCTTCATGCGTGCGGCTTGCTCCTTCGTCATGGCAAAGCGTATCGTCACAGCCATGGAGCCGGTGTAGAAGTTCTCCATGCGGAGGCGCATTGCGGCCTTGTGCAGCAGCTTGTGGGCGACGGCCCATGCGCCTTCCTGTGAGCGAAACTCTGGCGCCATGACGTGTGAGTGACCCAGCGATTTCTGCACGCCGGTGGAGACGGGAGCGCCGTCGTCGCCGCTCTCTGCTCCGCGCAGCCAGTGGTAGAGGCGATCGCCCCATATGCTGTCCCAGAGCTTGTGCATGCCGTTGCGGTCGAGCGCGAGCAACTGCTCCATGGTGTGGATGCCCTTGGTGTTGAGACGCACTTCGGTCCTTGCACCGACGCCGGGCAGGTCGCGCAGCTCGAGATGCGCGATGGCGCGGGGCAGTTGCGAGGGCAGCAGGCCGATGAGGCCGTCGGGTTTCTGCATGTCGCTTGCGATCTTGGCGAGGTAGCGGTTGGGAGCCATGCCGATGGAGCAGCGCAGGGCTTCGCCCACATTTTTGTAGATCGATTGCTTGATTTCGAGGGCGATCTTTCTCGCTCGCGGCGGCTCCTGCTCGCGCCCCATTAACTCGCAGGACATCTCATCAATCGAGGGTGTGTGTGCCACGGGACAGACCAACTCCACTGCCTTGGAGATGCGTGCCGAGTAGTCGGCATAGACCGCGTGATCGCCTTCGATCAGCACAATGTCCGGGCAGATTCGCTTGGCTTCGCCGACCTGAGTTCCGGTCTTGATCTTAAGTTCCTTCGCCTCGTAACTCGCGGCAATGCAGCAGGTCGTGTCCGCCATGGTAGGTACGACTGCCAACGGGCGGCCGCGATATTCGGGATGCAACTGCTGCTCGACCGACGCGAAGAAGCTGTTGAGATCGATGTGCAGGAAGGTGAACCGATCGGGTTGGGTAGGGAGCGACATAGGCGAATTCATCTCAATTATATTCGCTATATCTTCGCTATGAATTAAGTTTGCTTCAATCGGAGAATGGCTGGTTCGACGACTCGCCAGCGCTACTCATTGGGCCGAGCCGCTGCTAGAATCGCTCTTCTATGGGCCTTCCCGATCAGTCTGTCGTACCTGTTGCCAAACCTGCGCTGCACCAGTCAAAACTGGCTGAACTAGCGGTGCGCCATGCTATTGCCGAAGAGGGCGGAGGGCCGGAGCGACGCGAGCGCGAACGCAAGTCAGGCAAGCTCTCTGCGCGGGAGCGTGTGGAGTTTCTTTTAGACGAGGGCACGTTCGAAGAGACCGACAAGTTCGTCACCCATCGTGCGACCGACTTTGGCATGGATACGCAGCGCGTTCCCGGCGACGGCTTCATCACTGGCTATGGACGGGTGCAGGGGCGCGTGGTGTTCGTCTTCGCGCAGGACTTCACCGTCTTTGGTGGCTCGCTGTCGGAGGCGAACGCCGCGAAGATCGTCAAGATCATGGACATGGCCATGAAGGTAGGCGCGCCGATTGTGGGGCTGAACGACTCCGGCGGCGCGCGCATTCAGGAAGGAGTCGTCTCGCTGGCAGGCTACACGGACATCTTTCTGCGCAATACGCTGGCGAGCGGTGTGGTGCCGCAGATCTCAGCCATCCTCGGGCCGTGCGCAGGGGGAGCGGTGTATTCGCCTGCGATCACGGACTTCACCTTGATGACGGAGAAGACGAGCTACATGTTCGTCACCGGGCCGGACGTCATCAAGACCGTAACCCATGAAGACGTGACCAAAGACGCGCTGGGTGGCGCGGTGACGCACAATGAGATTTCGGGCGTGGCGCACTTCATGGCGCACGACGATCAGGAGTGCCTCGCGATGGTGCGCGAGTTGCTGGGTTTTCTGCCGTCGAACAATCTCGACGATCCCCCGCGCAAAGCCACGCAGGACGATCCTGCACGCGCCGATGCTGCGCTCGACAGCATTATTCCGGAGGAAAGCAATCAGCCTTATGACATGGTCGATGTCATCTCGCGCGTGGTCGATGATGGCTACTTCTTTCAGGTGCAGGAGCACTTTGCGCGAAACATCGTCGTCGGCTTCGCTCGCATGGCTGGGCGGCCAGTAGGCATTGTCGCCAATCAACCTGCGTTTCTTGCCGGTGTGCTCGACATCAACGCCAGCGTGAAAGGCGCGCGCTTTGTGCGATTCTGCGATGCCTTCAACATTCCGCTGATTACGTTTGAAGATGTGCCGGGCTTCATGCCGGGCATTCAGCAGGAGCATGGCGGCATCATTCGCCATGGCGCGAAGCTGCTCTACGCTTTTGCCGAGGCGACGGTGCCCAAGCTGACGGTGATCACGCGCAAGGCCTATGGCGGGGCGTATTGCGTGATGAGCTCCAAGCATCTTCGCACCGATCTGAACCTTGCGTGGCCGACGGCGGAGATCGCGGTGATGGGGCCGGAAGGCGCGGTGAACATCGTCTACAAGCGCGAGCTGGACGCTGTGCTGCGCCGCGCCGAGGCCATCATGCCGCAGGGCGTCTCCCTCAGCGAGGAGCAGAAACTGGAAGTTCTCGCC